>NZ_JBLIKC010000026.1:0-57510 GCF_047636175.1 Zhongshania sp.
GGTATCCAAAGATTGATCGCTACAGCGCAGTTTTTGCCGCCACGGCTGACTTTGCCTTACTGCTGCTTGGCGGTGATCTCAAACGTCGAGAACTGCTCTCTGCGCGCTTAGGTGATGTCCACAGCCAACTTGTTATCGCCTGCGCTATTTTGAAGTTCCACGATCATCAAGCCCCTAGCGAAGCAAATACATTGCACGCAGAATATGCCTTAAAACGCAGCTTTTCCGACTTGAACAAGGCCTTGTTAGGTTTTTATCGGAACATGCCGCAGCGCTGGATGGGGCGGGTATTACAAACAGTATTTTTCCCTTGGGGTCTGCCGAATTTTGAGGTGTCAGATAATGATATTCGCGGTTTGGGCGAGATTATAATGAAGCCTAACGCGGTGCGTAGCATGTTCGCTGAGGCGGTATATATGAGTACCGACGACCAGGATGCGCAAGGGCGTATTCATTGCGCTTTTCAATTGTTAACGGAAATTGACAAGGACTATAACGACTTTCTTGAATATGAGCATCATGGCCGTTTACCCGGGGAGACCATGGCTGAAAAATTACAGCTAGGGGTTAGCCAAGACTTGTTCAGTGAGGAGCAGGCCGCGCGCTTGGCCGAGTATGATGAGCGCCGCTATGACTGTTTACTGACGGATGCCTTTGATGCTCAGTTGAATAATGTGGATGTGCGACCCGTTCGGCCAAAGTCATTGGGGCAGTAAGTGAAGAAGATATTTACCGACCAAAATTTGATGATGGTTGTGCATGTGCAAAATTTATTGGCGACCGCTGGCGTGTCTGCTGAGTTGAGAAATGTCTATGCTGGCGGTGCTTCTGGTAGCTTGGCGTTTACCGATGTTTGGCCGGAGCTGTGGATTGATGCACAGAGCGTGGCGCGGGCAGACGTAGTATTGATACAGATGCGCAGCCAGTCGGAGTCGGTATGGACGTGTTCGGCTTGTGACGAAGAGAATGCGTCGAGCTTCGATTATTGCTGGCAGTGCGGTGAGGCCTCGCCGGAAATAGTGAGTGAGTAGCGCGTGTTCACACGGTAGTGGTTAGATAGATATCATGAAAAATACTAGGGGTAATTGCCTATCAAAAAGCGCAAATGCTTGCGCTATATTGAAAGTTGTCGTCTTTTCGACAATGAGCTTTGTTAAAAGATGATGGGACAGGTCTGGTCTTCTGTTGCGTGAAGATACGACTGATTTTTTGGGGCCTCGCGGCCCCTTTTTTATGGCTAAAAAACGATTACAATTGGCTTATATCCCGCACCGCGCCTTTATCGGCACTGGTGGCCATTTTGGCATAGGCTTTTAGCGCCGCTGACACTTTTCGTGGCCGCTCTTTTACCGGCTTCCAACCCTCGGCGCCTTTGGCGTCCATCGCCTTCCTGCGCTTATTTAGTTCGCTTTCGTCTATCAGCACATTAATACTGCGATTGGGGATGTCGATACGAATGATATCGCCTTGTACTACTAGGCCAATTGCACCGCCGGCTGCGGCTTCTGGTGAGGCGTGACCGATAGATAAGCCAGATGTGCCGCCAGAGAAACGACCATCAGTGAGCAGAGCGCATACTTTGCCTAAATCCTTAGATTTAATATAGCTCGTAGGGTAGAGCATCTCTTGCATACCGGGGCCGCCTTTGGGGCCTTCGTAACGAATAATAACCACATCGCCCGCTTTAACACGGTCGTTGAGAATGTCGTCAACCGCACCTTCCTGGCTCTCGCAAATATGCGCGGGGCCTTCAAAGACCAGTATGCTTTCATCAACGCCCGAGGTTTTAACCACACAACCGTCTTCGGCAATATTGCCATGCAAGACCGCCAAACCACCCTCGGTAGAAAAGGCATGCGCTAGGTTGCGGATACAGCCATTGTCGCGGTCGGCATCTAGGGACGTCCAGCGAGTGTCCTGACTAAAGGCCGTTTGGGTTGGAATGCCTGCTGGGCCAGCCTTGAAGAAGTTTTTCACTGCCTCGTTGTCGGTGGTCATAATATCCCACTGCGCCAGTGCCGCGCCGATCGTGCTGGCGTGAACCGTGGGTAGACTGACATCGATTAAGCCGGCGCGGTCAAGCTCGCCAAGAATAGCGAAGACACCACCTGCTCTATGCACGTCTTCCATGTGGTAGAGCGGGGTATTCGGCGCGACCTTGCAAAGCTGAGGTACTTCACGGGATAGCTCGTCGATATCTTTAAGGGTGAAGTCCAGCTCGGCCTCTTGTGCGGCGGCTAATAAATGCAAGATAGTATTGGTGGACCCGCCCATGGCGATATCCAGTGTCATCGCGTTTTTAAAAGCGCCGTAGGAGGCAATGTTGCGTGGCAGCATCGTCTCGTCATCTTCTTCATAGTAGCGTTTGGTAATCTCGACAATGCGGCGACCAGCTTCCAAGAATAACTTCTTGCGGTCGGCATGTGTGGCCAGCATAGAGCCATTGCCAGGCAGCGACAGACCGAGTGCTTCGGTTAGACAGTTCATCGAGTTAGCAGTGAACATACCAGAGCAAGAGCCACAGGTTGGGCAGGCAGAACGTTCGTACTCAGCGACTTTCTCGTCAGAGGCCGTGTCGTCTACCGCAATGACCATGGCATCGACCAAGTCGAGCTTATGTTCAGACAGTTTGGTTTTGCCTGCCTCCATGGGGCCGCCAGACACGAATACCACGGGGATATTTAGGCGAAGCGCAGCCATCAACATACCTGGGGTGATTTTGTCGCAATTAGAGATACACACCATGGCATCGGCGCAGTGGGCATTGACCATGTATTCCACTGAGTCGGCGATGATATCGCGGCTAGGCAGGCTGTAAAGCATGCCGTCATGACCCATGGCGATACCGTCATCCACCGCTATGGTATTGAACTCTTTGGCAACGCCACCAGCGGCTTCGATTTCACGGGCAACTAATTGGCCCATATCTTTGAGGTGGACGTGGCCGGGGACGAATTGCGTAAAGGAGTTAACCACCGCAATAATAGGCTTATCAAAATCGCCGTCGGTCATGCCAGTAGCGCGCCACAGAGCGCGGGCGCCCGCCATATTGCGGCCGGCGGTGGTGGTTTTTGAACGATAAACAGGCATAAATAATCCTCGTAGGCGGTCGTCAAGCCTTGGCGTGCATCTAGTATAAAGCGCGGCAGTTTAACACAGCGCGGGCTGCCGCCGCATAGTGTCAAACACAGGGTGTTTGCGTCGCTTATGCGTTAATCTGATGATAGTTAGCCGATAATCTACCTTGCTTGAAAATTGGTCAATTCTGATAATGATCTAGCTTATCTAATAAAAGACCTACCACCCTTGGAGTTAAATAATGGATGAAGCCTTAGGCGCAGTAAGCAGCGTCGCACCGGATTGGCTTGGTGAGTGGGGCCCATTTGCGGTACTCATGGTGTTGTTATTCGCTGTATGGCTTTTTACCCGCAAAATCTTTGCGGTACAAAAGGATCACGGCGCAGACATTCGTTATAGGGAGCAGGGCACTAAGCTGGTCTTTCGCTTGAGCGGGGTGTTGTTGGGCATTACCACTTTTCCTATGGATAGCGAACTGCGCGGTCAATTGCTGAGCCTGGTTGGCTTGCTAATGAGCGCGGCAATCGCCCTGTCTTCAACATCGGTGATGGGTAATTTAATGGCGGGATTCATGCTGCGGACGGTGAATAGCTTTCGCGCTGGCGACTATATTGAGTTTCGCAACGAACTCGGACGCGTTTCGCAGCGTGGTTTGCTTCATGTGGAATTTCAGAACGAAACCAGTGAGCTGGTTACCGTGCCGAATCTATTGTTAGTGCAAGAACCCTACAATGTAGTGCGATCGTCCGGGACGGTGGTGTCAGCGGAAGTGTCGCTGGGTTATGACGTCGATCGCCGTGACATTGAAACGGCCTTGCTAAAAGCTATTGAAGCTGCAGAACTTGGCGATGGCTTTGTCCAAATCCGTAATTTGGGCGATTTTTCCGTTAATTACCGGGCCAGTGGCTGGCTTAAGGAAGCGGGTCTATTAGTCAGCGCGCGCTCTCGCCTGCGCGGTAAAATGATCGACGCCTTGCATGATGCCGGTGTTGAGATTGTGTCGCCTTCCTTTATGAATCAGCGACCCTTGCCACCTGAGTTAAAATTTATTCCCAAGCGCAAAAAGGTGATGTATCCAGAGGAAGATAAAAGTGGTCATGCCGAAGAGATTCTCTTTAGCAAGGCCGAGGTTGCTAGCGCAGTTGAAAATTTAGAAGGGAAAATCAAAAAATTAAAGGAAAAATTGAAAACTGAGCCTGAAGAGGGGGCCGAAGAGCTTGATAGGGACGCAGTAAAAGAAGAGCTATCAATCCTGAGCGAAGAGCTTGAGCAGGCACGAGACAATGCCAAGGTAGATGCAGCAAAAGATCGCCACGCCAAGGATGATAGCGACCTTGATGACAGTAATGAGGAAAAAAATATCAAAAAATAGACTAGGATGTAGTGGCCCCTGCTATAAGTAACGCTGCAGCGGTTTCGCGATTATGCTTGCGTTTTGGAGGGTGTTTTGGGTTGGCGAAAGTGTGATTTCAAGAACTATAGCAACGTAGGGCGGATGCGATGGATCACAACAAACACAGAGGTGAAGACCGAGTACCGCATAATGCGAAAAAAATGCTTAATAAATGACAACGTTTGTTATTGAGGCGGTTAGAAAGCTATGACTGGCGGCTTCATTTTATCCGCAGGCCATTATTCCAAGAATTCGTGTTAGTGGTGATTGACTCCGCCGATGAAAAAATAGACATTCTAGAAGAAGATGGCAGTATTGATATGTCGCCAGCTATCAAGCTGCGTGAGTAAAAATAATGAACCAGTATCAGCGTGATAAAGATGGCGCTTACACTCTCGATTTTACAATCAAGTTATTCAAATCATTAGTTAATTTGCGTTTTTATCCAATCGCTTAATGCCAGCCCTGTGCCCATCGGCCAAGGTTTAATATCTTGTACAGGCACAATTTTGTAATCGTCTAACTCGTGATTAAGTTTTACTTCACCAGCCGCTTTTACGTGATAGGCAATAATCACCTGATTTTGCTGTGCGAAGGGATATACGCCAACGAGTGACGTTTCTAGAGCGTGGAGATTAAGCTCTTCCATGGTTTCGCGGCGGGCGCACTCTTCAGGGTCTTCACCGGCCTCTAAAAATCCAGTAATAATAGAGTAAAAGGTTTTTGGCCAGCTCACGTTATGCGCCATCACCACGCCACCTTCCACTTCAACAATCATGGCCACCACGGGCACCGGGTTGTTCCAGAGCACGAATCCACAGCGGGTATCGGGGCAGCCCTTGCGGATTTCATTATCTATTAAAATTTCGGCAATGGGGTTTGCGCATTTGGGGCAGAAATTCATGGTGTGGCCTTGTCGTTATTGTCGTGTAAGATCTTTAGGCTAGAGATTTTGCCACAGACAGGCAGTGTGCGCCCATGTTTACGGCTAAAGTAGTGTCCACAATAGAAACAAATAGTGAGTTGGTATGGATCTGAAATTACAAAATAAGACTGCCTTAGTGACCGGAAGTAATCGCGGCACGGGGGAAGTGATCGCCCAGACCTTAGCAAGAGAAGGCGCGATTGTGGTCTTTCATAGCAATGAAAAAGGCGCTGCGCTTGAGCTGGCGGCCGCAACGCAGTTTGCTCACTCGGTGTGGGGCGATATTGCCACGGCGGCTGGCTGTGAGCAGGTGTTGGCGCAAACTAAAAATGCCGTAGGTGATATCGATATTCTGGTTAATAACTATGGCACGGCGACGGCGGGAAAGTGGGCGGTGAGTGCGACAGATGATTGGCTGGATATGTATCAGAAGAATGTCTTGTCAGCGGCGCGTTTAATCCAAGGTTTAACGCCTGCAATGACCGCCCAAGGCTGGGGTCGAATTGTGCAGTTAGGCACCATCGGTAGCCATCAGCCCAATAATATTATGCCGCATTATTATGCATCTAAAGGCGCTTTGGCGACCATGAGTGTGAGTTTGACCAAAGAGCTTAGTAATACCGGTATCACCGTGAATACCATCTCGCCAGGTTATATTCGTACTGCAGAGTTGGAAGCTGGCTTTCGTCGTCGGGCGGAGAAAAAAGGCTGGGGCGATGATTGGAGTGAGATTGTCAAAAAAATTGTTGAAACTGAGTATCCAAACCCATCTGGCCGTATCGCTGAACGTCAGGAAGTAGCTGATTTGGTGACCTTTATTTGTAGCGATCTAGCCGGATTTATCAACGGACAGAATATTCGTATTGATGGCGGCGCCGTGCGTTATGTATAAGATTCAGCGGCCTTGCTCAGAAAAGTCACTCGGGTAAGAACTCCGCTAACACGCTATCGAGCATGTCATAGCCTCGCGGGCTTGGCTTATATTCACCGTCGGCCTTTTGGAGTAGGCCAGATGACATTAACGCATCTATGGTGCTGGCAATATGTGACCAAGGTAAGCCGCTGCGCTGCTCAAACAATTCGCTTGAAAATCCCTGCTGTAAGCGCAATGCATTCATCATGAACTCTAATGGCAGATCAGCGTTTGCTATCTTAGCGGTCTTGCTACTGCGCGACGGACTGCGCTGCAGGTAATCTTCAGGCTTGCGGGTTTTTTGATAGCGAATAATATCGCCGTTGGCCTGCGTGATTTTTCCGTGCGCGCCAGCACCTATCGCCAGATAATCGCCAAACCGCCAGTAGTTGAGGTTGTGACGTGACTCATGTCCCGCCGTTGCAAACGCAGACACTTCATAGCGCTGAAAACCGGAATAAGACAACGAGTTAACACCGGCACCTTGAATGCGGTGCATCTCGGTTTCCACCGGCAAGCTTGGCGGACGTTTAAAAAATTCAGTATTGGGCTCAATGGTAAGTTGATACCAGCTAATGTGCGGCGCACCGGCATCGATAGCTATTTGTAAATCACGCAAGGCATCGCTCTGGGTTTGGTCATTAAGGCCGTGCATAAGATCGACATTAAAATTATCGAAGCCGGCTTTTTGGGCACAGTGAATGGCACGCAGGGCGTCGTCACTATTGTGTATTCTGCCGAGTTTTTGGAGCTGGCTGGGTTCAAAACTCTGTACGCCAATTGAGAGTCGGTTGACACCTGCATGGCGATAACCGTCAAAGCGGGCTTGCTCCACGGTGCCGGGGTTGGCTTCTAAGGTAATCTCGATATCACGGGCAAAATCTATGCGCGCACGCAATTTGGCAAACAGTGTTTGGTAAGCTTGAGGGCTAAATAAACTGGGTGTGCCGCCGCCAATGAAAATGCTTTGCAGTTCGCGGCCCTGAATAAAATCCAGATCCTGATCGAGATCCTCGAGCATGGCGTCAATATAGGCCTGCTCGGGGAGTTCCCCCTTTTGTTCGTGGGAATTAAAGTCGCAGTAGGGGCATTTGCGCACACACCAGGGAATGTGGATATATAGCGATAAGGGCACCGCTCTCAGTAGGCTTGATCCGGTGCTCAGGGTAGATAATGTGTAATTTTTCATAGCCTGACTTTACTTGTGCTGGCCTGCTGCGGGCGCCAAGTTTAGCATTATTAAGCGAGCTGTTTTTACCTTCTAGCGCAGTTAATAATGGCCTGATTGGTATTCGATGGGTTTTGTAGGCTTGCTGCAAGCCTTGGTCTTGTCCTCGTTGGGCGACGTACTTTCTTTTTGCTTGGCCCAAAAATAAAGTAAGCAGAGGAACGGCACACCCGTGGATCACTGTCGATGGCGAAAAGCGCCATCGATGTAACTCGGAGCATCCTGCCCCCTCGGGCTAAAGGCCGCCTCTACGGGCGTTCAAAACGGCAATCCTGCCGTTTTGTCTTGCGCGCTTCATAAGTAACGGCGCCTCCATCGTGCCCCGGAAATAACTCGCCTTCGGCTCAAACAGTTTCCCGCTTAATCCCGTACTTGCTGGAGTGCTCAGCGGTGCTGAAGGGGATTGGGGTAAGCTGCGAGTATCGAGGTGATATGAAATTATTTGTCTAATGTCAGAAGGTGGCACCATCCTAAACCCCACTTTTGAATTCAACGAGCACCGCAGAAATTAAAGCGATGTTTTTAGCGAGGATTGTCTGAGCCGAAGGCGTGTTTTGCAGCGATCCCATTGGATTTTTGCGAGTGGCGGGTACCCGAAGGGCGAGTGATAGCGGATGAATTTCCTACTTACTTCTTTTTACGCAAAAAGAAAGTAAGTCGCCCAGCGATGGCGAAACGAAGGCTAGAAGAAAGCCCTAACAATATTATATAGAATGATCTTCAAGCTTGGGATTTGCTAATTGGCCGTGCAGAACGGTGAGCTTAGCTCAGCCCCAATTTGTCCCAAATATCATCTATCTTTTGGATGATAACAGGATCTTTTACAATCGGTCGGCCCCATTCGCGGGTAGTTTCGCCACCCATTTTGTTGGTGGCGTCCATTCCCATTTTGGAGCCTAGGCCCGAGACTGGTGAGGCAAAATCGAGATAATCGATAGGTGTATTTTCAACCAGTACGGTATCGCGTGCGGGGTCCATACGGGTGGTAATCGCCCAAATAACATCGTTCCAGTCGCGGGCGTTTATATCGTCGTCGCAAATAATAACGAATTTAGTGTACATAAACTGGCGTAAGAACGACCACACACCAAACATGACGCGCTTGGCATGACCGGGGTATTGTTTTTTGATGGTCACCACCGCCATGCGGTATGAGCAGCCTTCCGGTGGCAGATAAAAATCGACAATTTCTGGAAACTGGCGCTGTAGTAGCGGTACCAAGACTTCGTTTAGGGCAACACCGAGTACAGCCGGCTCATCGGGTGGCCGACCGGTATACGTGCTGTGATAAATCGGCTGCTTGCGATGGCTGATATGGGTGACAGTGAATACCGGAAAGCTATCTACTTCGTTGTAGTAGCCGGTATGGTCTCCATAGGGACCCTCGTCCGCCATTTCTTGGGGGTCGATATAGCCTTCAAGAATAAATTCGGCGCTTGCCGGCACCTGTAAATTATTACTTAGACACTCGGTGATTTCGGTTTTACTGCCCCTTAACAAGCCCGCGAATGCGTATTCGCTCAAGGTGTCTGGTACCGGTGTGACCGCGCCGAGGGTGGTAGCGGGGTCTGCACCCAGTGCGACCGATACTGGAAACCGTTCGCCGGGATGAGTCTCTTTAAATTCTTGGAAGTCTAAGGCACCACCGCGATGAGATAGCCAGCGCATAATCAGCTTATTCTTGCCGATCAATTGCATGCGATAAATGCCGAGATTTTGCCGTTCTTTATTAGGGCCGCGAGTAATGACAAGAGGCCAGGTAATAAGCGGCGCGGCGTCGTCTGGCCAGCAGGTTTGGATGGGCAGGGTGTTTAGATCAACAGCATCGCCTTCAATGACGCATTCCTGGCAGGCGGCATTACTCACCATTTTTTGACCCATATTCAAAACTTGCTTGAATATCGGTAGCTTGCTCCAGGCGTCGCGCAATCCTGTAGGGGGATCGGGCTGGCGCAAAAAAGCGAGTAACTCACCTACTTCATGCAAGGCCTTAACATCGTCCTTACCCATGCCCATGGCTACACGCTTGTCGGTGCCAAATAAATTTGCTAGAACCGGAATGCTGTAGCCAATAGGGTTTTCAAATAACAGGGCTGGACCGCCGGCACGCAGCACGCGGTCGCAGATCTCGGTCATTTCCAGATTTGGATCAACAGGATAGCTGATGCGTTTCAGCTCACCCTGCTTCTCTAAATGCCGAATAAATTCTCTGAGATCTTTATACATAAGCTCGACGTGGTTGGTGGATATGGAGAGTCAGTAAGTTTGTACGGCTCGATCGATCGATTGGCCTCACCGCACAGGAATTTATTTACTTCCGTTTCATTGAATCGAAGAATTCTGCATTAGTCTTGGTGTCTTTGAGTTTGTCGATTAAGAACTCAATGGCAGCGGTGTCTTCCATGCTGTGCAATAATTTACGCAGTATCCACATTCTTGCTAATTCTTCTTCACCAGTCAGCAGTTCTTCGCGACGGGTGCCTGAACGACGAATATTGATAGCTGGGTAGACGCGTTTCTCGGCGATTTTGCGGTCGAGATGTAGCTCGTTATTACCTGTGCCTTTAAATTCTTCGTAAATAACTTCGTCCATTTTCGAGCCGGTATCGATCAAAGCCGTCGCGATTATGGATAAGCTACCGCCTTCTTCAACGTTACGTGCAGCGCCGAAGAAACGCTTTGGACGCTCTAGGGCGTGGGCGTCAACACCGCCGGTTAGTACTTTGCCAGAGCTGGGAACGATGGTGTTGTAGGCTCGGGCGAGACGGGTGATCGAATCCAGCAGAATTACCACGTCGCGTTTGTGTTCTACCAGACGCTTGGCTTTTTCAATAACCATTTCGGCTACTTGGACGTGACGGGCTGGTGGCTCGTCAAAGGTAGACGCAACAACTTCGGCGCCACGAACACCTACCGAGCGTTGCATCTCGGTAACTTCCTCTGGGCGTTCGTCGATCAGCAAAACGATGACATAACACTCTGGGTTGTTGCGGATTATGCTCGCTGCAATGTTCTGCAACATCAATGTCTTACCCGCTTTTGGCGGCGCGACTATCAAACCGCGTTGCCCCTTACCGATGGGGGCAGCCAAGTCGATGATGCGACCGGTTAAATCCTCGGTTGAGCCAGTACCTAATTCTAATGTCAGGCGCTCATTTGCGAATAACGGAGTAAGGTTTTCGAATAGAATTTTGTTTTTAGATTGTTCTGGACGGGTGAAGTTAACTTCGTCGACTTTTAATAATGCAAAGTAGCGTTCGCCTTCTTTGGGCGGGCGGATCTTGCCGGCTATGCTATCGCCAGTGCGCAGATTAAAGCGTCTGATCTGGCTAGGAGATACGTAAATATCGTCTGGGCCTGCTAAGTAGGAGCAGTCCGCAGATCGCAAGAAGCCGAAGCCGTCCTGCAAGATTTCCAAGACGCCATCGCCATGAATATCTTCACCACTTTTGGCGTGGCGTTTGAGGATGGAGAAGATAATGTCTTGTTTACGAGAGCGGGCAACATTTTCTAGGCCGCTTTCTTTGGCAATATCGAGTAATTCTTGGGCTGATTTTGTTTTTAGATCGGTCAGATTCATAGGTATATGGGTTAGTGGTATCAATTAGACAGGATATGAGCGAGACGTGGGAACGACAAAAACTGCTATGCCGGGACGCACTCGACGAGTTAAGCTGAAGCGAATATAAGGTTATTTATTGGGTATTGTTTGAAGAATCTCGCGCACTCTAGCACTGAAAAGACAGGTCGTCCAGCTTTTAGAGTAAGCCCGTACAGTTAAATTTGTACAGGCTGCGATAGCACTACAGTGCTGAGTTTACGAAATCTAGCAGCTGTGTTTTAGACAGAGCGCCAACTTTAGTCGCCTCTGCATTGCCACCTTTGAAAATCATCAGTGTTGGGATGCCGCGAACGCTGAACTTAGCTGGCGTATCACTGTTGGCATCAACATCGATTTTGCAGATTTTCAATTTCCCAGCAAACTCGCCGGAAATCTCATCAAGAATGGGGGCTATCATTTTACATGGGCCACACCACTCAGCCCAGAAATCGACCAGTACAGGCAAATCAGACTTAAGCACGTCTTCGTCAAAGCTGCTGTCGGTGACGTGAACGATGTTGTCGCTCATGTTTAGTTCTCCGAATAAGAAAATCACAAAATATAGAACGTGCGATGATAACACAGGAATTAACGGGATGTGAAAAGGGGTAACAATGTGAATTTGGCCGTTGGCTCGTATTTAGCGGCTATCGACATGGGCTCGAATAGCTTTCATTTGCTGATCGTACAGCTCGAGTTTGATGGTTGGCGAGTTATTTATACCGAAGAGCGTCGGGTGCAGCTGGCGGCAGGTAGCGACATGGGCCGCCTGCAATCTGAGGCTCAGCACCGCGCACTGCAGTGCTTGCGTGATTATAAAGAAATCATCGCTCGCTACGGTATTTCTGAATTACACGCCGTGGCTACGGCGTCTCTGCGCGACGTAAGTAATGCCGAGCCTTTTTTATCTGCAGTTGAAGGCGAGTTGGGAGTGCGCCCCATTATTATTAGTGGTAAGCGAGAGGCCGAGCTGGTTTTCCGTGGTGTGACCGCGGGCTTGCTATCTCCTAATGATGGCCAATACTTGGTTGTGGATATTGGTGGTGGCAGCACCGAACTTGCCTGGGGTTCTGCGACGCAGATGCATGGGGGAGTCAGTGTTGACGTTGGCTGCTTACGTTATTTACGCTATTTTCCCGGTGGTGAGTTGCAACGGCAGTATTTTGCTGCGGCCCGCGACGCTGCCGCAAAAAGCTTCCGCCATGCGCTTGCTGACTTTCCAGCGTCATTTGCCGCGTCGCCACCTCAGGTGATTGCCTGTTCCGGCACTGCATTGGCAGTGGAGCAGGTGCTGATGGCGCAGCCAGAGTATCCGCAAAGCGCGAGTATTCGCTTAATGGAATTACGGACCCTGGCGGCCGATTTATCGTTTTTTAACTCAGTAGAAGAAGTCCATTATCCGGGCTTAGCAGAAGATCGGCGGTCTATTTTTGCCTCGGGAGTTGCTATTGTTTTGGCGCTGTTTGAGGTTTTAAATATTGATACCATGCTAGTTTCGCAACGCGGACTGCGTGAGGGTATCATCGAAAATCGGCTCGCTAAAAGCGGGCTAAAATGTCAGCAAGGGGGGCAGCAATAATGAAAAAAGTCGCACTGATATTATCTGGTTGTGGGGTTTACGATGGCTCTGAAATTTATGAGTCGGTACTTACAATGTTGTCCTTAGAGAATCATGGCGCCAGCTACCAGTGCTTTGCGCCGAATGTGGAGCAACTTCACGTTATTAACCACTTAGTGGGTGAGGTGGCCGAGGGTGAGAGTCGCAATGTACTGGTTGAATCGGCGCGGTTGGCGCGCGGCGAGGTAAAAGACTTGGCGGACGCGCAGGCAGCGGATTTTGATGCAGTTATTGTTCCCGGTGGTTTTGGTGCGGCTAAGAACTTGTCAGATTTTGCAGTTAATGGCGCGGCTATGAGCGTGCAAGAAGATGTGTTGCAGTTTATTCAGGCCATGCACAAAGCCGGTAAGCCTACCGGTTTGATATGTATTGCACCCACCATGGCGGCGCGAATTTTTGGCGACGGGGTAAAATGTACGGTGGGTAATGACGCTGATGTCGCCGCGGCAATCACCAGTATGGGTGGACTTCATCAGGCGTGCGCAGTCGATGAGGTATGTATTGACGAGAAAATGAAGTTGGTCACAACCCCCGCGTATATGTTGGCGGCTAGCATTGCCGAAGCCGCTAAAGGTATTAATCGCTGTGTGCGTGAAGTGCTAAATATGGCTTAGCGCAGATGTGCTAGCTGGGTATGGTATTGGAGCGCGAAAAAGCGCGCTCTCTCCGCCGGTTTAAGCCTCGCATTGGCGGCATGGAAAACCAAAATTAGCGGTTTGCTCGGTCTTTAATGTGGGGTTTTTAGTTTGCGGCTGGTCTGTTGATGCGCTGGCCGTTATGCTTGCCGCATTTGCTTGAGCATGGGAATGCCTCTCCGATATGCCTCGATTTTTATACAGTGTCTTTTTTTATCTGATCTTGCCGTTGGTGGTGCTGCGCCTACTTTGGCGTGGCCGGCAGGCGCCGGCTTATCGACGTCGTATTGCTGAGCGCTTCGGTTTTTTTAAGGCTCCTACCCAAAAAAATGGTCTTTGGGTGCACGCGGTTTCCGTCGGTGAGAGTATCGCTGCCGCACCAGTCATTGAGCATTTTTTGGCTACACATCCGAATTTGCCCGTGGTGGTAACCACCATGACTCCAACTGGCTCTGAGCGTGTGAGGGCGATGTTTGGCGACCGAGTGTTCCATGTTTATGCGCCCTATGATTTACCCGATGCGGTTGAGCGATTTCTCAAGCGGGTGCGGCCCAGCGTGGCCGTTATTATGGAAACTGAGATTTGGCCTAATATGGTCTGCCAGACGGCGGCCAAGGGTATTCCGGTAATATTGGCGAATGCGCGTCTATCGGCCCGCTCCGCGCGCGGTTATTCGCGATTATCATCATTAACGCAGTCGGTCTTTTCGCGGTTTTCTCAGGTGGTGGCGCAGTCAGCCGATGATGGTGCGCGATTTGTGAGCCTTGGGGTGGCGGCTGAAAAAATGACGGTCTCCGGCAGTATTAAGTTTGACTTAGCTATTTCCCGATCACTTCGTGACCAAGCTAGCACATTGCGTGAGCAGTGGCTTGGATCTCGGCCGGTGTGGATAGCGGCTAGCACCCATGCTGGTGAGGATGAAATATTACTGGCGGCGCACCGCAGCTTATTGCTGCAGGAGCCCAGTGCGCTATTGCTATTAGTGCCAAGGCATCCTGAGCGCTTCGGCAAGGTTGCCGAGCTGATAGCCGTAAACGACTTCAATTTCCAACGTCGCAGTGATTATCAAGATGGTATTTGCGCTGGCAATACCCAGGTGATTTTGGGCGATACCATGGGTGAGTTACTGCTATTGCTCGGTTGTGCGGATATTGCCTTTGTTGGCGGTAGTCTTATCGAGCATGGCGGTCACAATGCCTTAGAACCAGCGGCGTGGGGCCTGCCAGTGCTAAGTGGGCCTAGCGATTTTAACTTTGCAGAGATTAGTGCCTTGTTAGAGGCTGCGGGCGGTTTGAGGAAGGTTGCCGATCGCGAGGCGCTGGCAGTTGAGTTGCAGCGGCTGTTTGCCAGTGCAGACTGCGCGCAACAGCAAGGGGCAGCGGCAAAGCAGGTGGTGGATAATAATCGGGGAGCTTTGCAGCGCTTGCTTGCTGTAATCAAACAAGCGCTGTTAGAGTGCGAGACCGTTTAAGGCCTGTGCTGGGGTTATTCTGCGCTTAGCTATTATTGCTTAATGACACCGGCTTAGGTCGTTTTAGTGACTTGTTGAGGCCAATGATGTCACTTGGACTGAGCGTGCCGGCATTCAATTTCAACTTCAATACATCAAGAACGTAGTCATAACGCGCGTTAGTGTAGTCGCGTATTGCTCCATATAAACGACGTTGGGCTTCCAGCACGTCCACAATATTTCGTGTTCCTACTTCATAGCCAGCCTTGGTGGCATCCAGTGCGCTTCTGGTCGAGATAATGTTTTGGCTGCGCGCCTTGACGATTTGAACATCTGTGTAGACGGCGATGTGCTGCGCGCGAGTGTCGGTAATGACTTGGCGCTGGGTGGCCTGGGCATTGTAGGTGGCCGCATTGTATTGCTCATAAGCCTGACGACGGCCTGCGCTGATACCGCCACCGGTAAATAGAGGCATTGTTAAGGTGATGCGAAGCGCCTCAGATTCACTGTTGGCGTCAGGTGGTAGCGCGAAGGTGCTGCTAGGATTGAAGCGTGTCGTGCCGTCTAGATTATCTTTGTTGGCGGTAAAGCTACCGACTATTTTAGGTAGGTGCTCCATTTTTTTGGACTGTGCTGACTGGTAGGCTGAGCTTGCACCGGCGTTTGAAACTTGCAGCAGCTTGTTATTGGCCAGAGCAAAATCTACCCATTTGGCTCGGTCCGCCGGTTCGGGCATCACAATAGGGAAGTCGGATTTTAAGGACCACAGATTATTGTGTACTTGGCCGGTTAAGTTGCTTAGATTTTCCCTCGCGATAGCCAGCGTTCCTTCAAAACCTAGACGCTGAGCCACTGTGCCGTCGAAAACGGCGCGGGCTTCATGAACGTCGGTAATGGCAATCAGCCCCACATCAAAGCGCTGTTGGGTCTGTTCAAGTTGGCGTTTTGCAGCGCGCTCTTCCGCTTTGGAGGCGTCTAGGTTTTCACGGCCGCGCAGGACATTGAAATAGGCCTCTGCGGTGCGCACGATCAGTTGCTGTTGGTCATAGGCTAACTGGGCTTCGGCTTGCTCTGAGATTTTTTTGCCAGCCTGAAAAGTAAACCATGCGGGCAAATCGAAAATTGCCTGACTTAGTGACACAGAATAGGACTCGGTTTCGCTGTCAGTCGATGATTTTTGATCGATGACCTCAGTCGATGATTGTTGATCGATGATCGTAGCGGGGCCAAAGTTTGAGGTGGTGATGCCTTTTCGCTGTGATTCACTTTCAGTGTCTTGGTAAAACGCTTGCGCAGTAACTTGGGGCAGCAGTGCGGCGCGGCTTAAATTCTTGGCTTCGATATTGGCGCGGTAACTCGCTTTGGCGGCTTGAAGCTGCGGATCATTTTTAACCGCGAGTTCGTATACATCTAGTAAAGTGTCGGCGCGGACAAGTTGGCTGCTAAATATTACAGCAATTGAAATACTGATAAGATGACGTTTGGCAATCATAAATGTAACCTGTCCCCAAAGAGCGAAGGTGTAAAGCGCCAAAGTGTATCAAACTAACGCGCATTGAGAATGAAAATTAACTAAAGTTATGGATTAGCTGTACATTCCATTGGGAGGGGTGTGGATAAACATCAGTACCGCATTGACCTCAACGGTCACCTTGCTGACTGTGAAATGAATTTTCGCCGTTTGCAAAAACTGCTGCCGGTCGACGCGGCGGCGGGTGATTGCTTGCGCTTTGCTATAGCGGCAAATGCAGTTGAGTTGCGCATTAAAGAGCGCGCGCCGTATACGACAATGATTGAACTGTGTCTGGAAAAGCCCTTGTTTGCCGAGCTTCCCGTCCCGTCTTTGCAGGTGCGAATTTACCACGACGCCAGTCTTGCCGAAGTCATGGGCGCACGCGGTTTACGGCCGGTAAAACCACGTTATGCCTACCCCAACGTCGCCATGTATCACCGCGATGAAAAGGCCCAGCAAAATCGCTATCTCGGGGAATGGCTTAGCTTGTGTCTCAGTCATGGTCGATCTTTAGATAATCCCCTGAATATTCTCGAAATATGATGCCGTTCGCGTAATTTTACTGGCGAATGGCGAGGGCATCCCGTATAAAATAAGCATGCAATCATGGGGTATCCAGTGACTTTTTCTGCTCAAAAAGATACAACGCCGCTAACGGTGGTGCAAATTACCGATTGTCATCTCGGCAGAGAGCTGGGCGACGATTTGCTGGGCATGGACACTGATAACAGCCTAGAGGCTGTGCTGGCAGCTGTGGCCGAGGAATGCCCGCAAATTGATTTATTGGTGGTATCCGGTGATATTGCGGCTCACGGCGACGTAGAATCTTATCGACGTCTGCATGCCCGCTTAGACGGCGTTGCGCAACAGATGGTGTGGCTGCCAGGGAATCACGACGACGCCAATTTAATGCGCAGCGTGGTTGGTGATCAGATTATGCCTTCGGCTGTCGATTTAGGCGCCTGGCGTTTGGGTTTTTTAAATTCTGCGGTAAAGGGCGAAGTGGGCGGCTTTTTGGCTGACGACCAGCTGGCTGCGCTGGTTGGTATTGCCGAGAGTGGGCGGCCCAGCCTGGTGTTCTTACATCATCATTTGCGTCCGCTAGGTTGCGCATGGCTGGATGAACAGCGGATAAAGAATGGGGATAAGGTGTTTGCCACCGTCGCTGATATACCCCAAATTAAGGCCTTTGTTTCGGGGCATGTCCATCAGCAGTCAGAAGCGCTATTCCAGGGTGTGGGTTTGCTGACCACGCCATCGACCTGTATTCAGTTTGCCCCCAGTAGTGACACCTTTGCGCTAGATGACTGTAATCCGGGATACCGCATATTTTACTTGGCTGAAGACGGGCAATTTCAGACAAGAGTGTCACGGGTAAAAGGTGTAACATTCGCAGTCGACAATCTGGCAAGTGGTTACGAATGATAGCAGGGCTTATTTATATACACGGGTTTATTTCTTCCCCTCAATCGCTTAAAGCACAGCAGTTGGGGGCTTACGTCGCAGAACATCATCCTGACCTTCATTATATGGTGCCCTCGTTGGCGAATACGCCGGCAGAGGCATTTCGTGAATTAGATCAATTAGTACAAGATTTTTTGCAAAAGAAGACCGGGCCACTGGGCTTGGTGGGGAGCTCAATGGGTGGCTTTTTTGCCACCGCCTTAGCTGAGCGATACCGCTTGCCTGCGGTACTTGTGAATCCGGCAGTCAAGCCCCATACCTTTGGTGAGCATTTCACCGGTGCGCACCACAATCCTTACACGGGTGTAAATTTCACCTTGGGCCAGGCCGATATTGATGTTCTGCAATCATTGGTGGTAAAACCGGTGACTGGTCGCTATTGGGTCATGGTTCAAGAGCAAGACGAAACCTTGAACTATCGCGATGCGGTACAATTTTATCGCGGCGTAGAGATGACTGTGGAGGCGGGCGGAAATCACAGCTTTCAGCATTTTGATCGTCATTTAGAGGCTATAGTGGCGTTTTTGGATTTACAGCCCTTAGTGAATTAGCTGGTAACAACACATAATATTGTATCCACCCCCTTGTCTTGGTGTGGATTTTTAGTTTAATTAGTCGATGCGGCGCAGCCGCTAACAATGGTTTTAGATGTCACAATATAACGCGCAATCTATTGAAGTACTTACGGGTTTAGAGCCGGTGCGCAAGCGCCCGGGTATGTATACCGATACCACTAAACCAAATCATCTCGCCCAGGAAGTGATCGACAATAGTGTTGATGAGGCGCTGGCTGGGCACGCGAGTGAAATTGTCGTCACGCTGTTTGCTGACGGATCACTTGCCTGCTCTGACAACGGTCGCGGCATGCCGGTAGATATTCATGCTGAGCAGGGCATCCCGGGTGTCGAGGTTATTCTGTCGACGCTGCACGCGGGTGGTAAATTCTCTAACGATAATTATCAGTTTTCAGGTGGCTTGCACGGTGTCGGCGTGTCGGTGGTCAACGCGCTGTCAGAAGCGCTGGAAATCATCATTAAACGCGATGGTGAAGTTCACCAGATGTTTTTTGCAAACGGCGACAAAACCTCAGAGCTTGCGGTGATTGATAGCTGTGGCAAGCGCAATACCGGCACCTATATCCGTTTTACCCCTAATCCAAAATACTTTGATACCGCAAAGTTTTCGGTGCGGCGCTTAAAGCATGTGCTGCGCGCCAAGGCAGTATTGTGTCCAGGCCTGCATGTCCGCTTTGTTGATGAAACGGGTACTGAGAGCGAGGAGTGGTATTACGAAGATGGTTTGCGCGACTATCTTGCCAACCATACCCGTGAATACGAGACCCTACCAGCAGAGCCATTTATCGGTCATTTCAGCGGCCGCAGCGAGGCCGTTGATTGGGCTGTGCAGTGGCTACCAGAAGGCGGCGAGCCATTAGCGGAGTCCTATGTCAACCTAATACCCACCGCGCAGGGTGGTACTCACGTCAACGGCTTGCGCAGTGGTTTGCTTGATGCCATGCGCGAGTTCTGTGAGTTTCGTAGCTTAATTCCCCGCGGAGTGAGGCTGGCACCAGATGATATCTGGGAAAAATGTAGTTACGTGCTGTCGTCCAAATTGGCTGACCCACAATTTTCTGGGCAAACCAAGGAGCGTCTTAGCTCGCGGGAAGCCGCCGCTTTTGTCGCCGGTGTTGCTAAAGATGCCTTTAGTTTGTGGCTAAACCAGCACACTGAAGATGCCGAAAAGCTCGCGGAACTGTGTATAAATAATGCCCAGACGAGGCTTCGCAAAGCCAAGAAAGTGGTGCGTAAAAAAATCTCTGCTGGACCGGCACTGCCCGGTAAATTAGCGGATTGCTCCGGTGTTGATACCGAGCGTTCGGAATTGTTCTTGGTAGAAGGAGATTCGGCGGGTGGTTCTGCCAAGCAGGCCCGCGACCGGCAGTTTCAAGCGATACTGCCGCTGCGCGGTAAAATCTTAAATACTTGGGAAGTCGACTCTCAGCAGATCTTGGCTTCCCAGGAGGTACATGATATTTCGGTGGCCATGGGGATAGACCCAGAGTCAGAGGACTTGAGTGGTTTGCGCTACGGTAAAATTTGCGTGCTCGCCGATGCGGACTCCGATGGGTTGCATATTGCGACCTTGCTATGCGCTTTATTCCTGCGTCATTTTCGACCTCTAGTTCAGCAGGGGCACGTGTATATTGCGATGCCGCCGCTATACCGTATCGATATTGGTAAAGAAGTATATTACGCCCTCGATAACGCTGAAAGGCAGGGCATTATGGATAGGCTGGAGGCGGAGAATAAGCGGGGCAAAATTTCCGTTACTCGCTTTAAAGGTCTGGGCGAAATGAATCCGCTACAACTCCGTGAAACCGTTATGGATCCAAATACCCGCCGTTTGGTGCGTCTCTCCATTGAAGACGGTGATGAAACCGATGGCTTGATGGATATGTTGCTATCCAAAAAGCGGGCTCCAGATCGTAAAACTTGGCTGGAAGCCAGCGGCGACGAAGCTGAGGTTTTACTGTAGAGTCGCTCGGATAAATGGTTTGAAAGTCCTGCTAAAAAGCTCTTTAACAGGGCTTTTTTTATTTTTTAAATGAACATAATGGTCGTCTTTACGTAATAAATTTTTTTATAAGTGTTCCTTTGGATCACATTAAGTGGAGAATAAAAAATGTTTAGTCATATGATGGTTGGTGCAAACGACGTTCAGGAATCTAAAGTATTTTACGATGCTATATTAGGCGCTATGGGCCACAAACCCGGTGTTATCGATGAAAAGGGTCGTTGCTTTTATTTCACTGAAACCGGTATTTTCGCCGTTACCCCGCCGATCGATGGTAAACCGGCTAACCACGGCAACGGTTGTACCGTAGGTTTTGCAGCGAAAGACCCAGCGCAGGCTGATGCATGGCATGCTGCTGGCGTAGCGAATGGTGGCGTAAGTTGTGAAGATGCGCCTGGCGTGCGTGAAGGCGGCTTGGGTAAACTGTACCTAGCGTATTTGCGTGACCCTTCAGGCAATAAGATTTGCGCTCTGCACATGATGGGGTAATAACGGGTAATACAAAAGGCTGGTTATTGGTACGGAATCGTATTGGTAGCCGGCCTTTTTTTATTTTGGATCAGTCTATCGCTCTTATAGACGGGCAAACAATGAAAAACAGGATCAGTTTAGATGAAAATCACCTTGTTTGGTGCGACCGGCGCGGTGGGTGGCGAATGTCTTCGCCAAGCCCTTGATGCGGGGCATGATATAACAGTGTTGGTGCGTTCGGCGGCGAAGTTACCGGCGGACTTACGCTGTCGTATTTGTGTTGTAGAGGGTGACGCGCTGTGCACGGATGATGTGTGGCGAGTGATCAGTGCGGATACCGAGGCGGTATTGTTTGCGATTGGCGTCGATAAGCGGTCTATGCCAAATCTGTGTACGGATATCAGTCGTCATATCCTTGACGCTTTACTTGATGAGCCAGCAGTTCGTTTTATTTGGTGCGGTGGTGGCAGCACTTTTGTCGAAGGCGATCACATTACCTTTGGAGGCCGTTTTGTCAGGAAGTTTGCTGCGGTTTTTATGAGTTTGCGGCATGAGGACAAAGAGCATCAGTATGCCTTGCTGAAGCAGTATCCCGATGTCTCATGGTTCGGTGTGCGTCCCTTGCAAATGCGTAAGGGTGAGCTGAGTGGCCAATATCGCATGGGTTTCCATGCTTTCAATGGCTTTTCAGCGATAAGCTTTGCGGATTGCGCCCATGCTATGTTGAGTATGCTAGAGGGCGATAGTTGGCTGCATAAAGCCCCTATTATTCAGTATTAATGGAACTTTAGTTTAGTGGAGCACTGAGCTTGGGCTTCTGCCGGCTAATGTCAGACATTTCCGCGGGCAAATAGCCTTTGTTTTTCTAAAAGTGAAACTAGCGGTTTTATGAGCGGGAATTCTATCTTTGGTGGCCACCCTATTGGAGTAATCGTGGTCATGCCGCTATAATAGCCACCAGATTATTATGCTGGGCCGTTAGGCCTTGTAAGCAATGAGGACGTTAACGGTGAATAGTGCAATATTAAAGAAATTGGCCGCTACTTTTGGTTTGGTCATGGTATGCGCGTCCGCTTGGGCGTTAACGGACAAGCAACTTGCTGATGTAGAAAGCCGTATTCAGCCTGCGGGCAAAGTATGTTTACAAGGTGATAATGCTTGCGGAGCAGTGGTTGCCTCACTGGGTGGAGCGGCCAAGTCTGGTGAAGAGGTATATAAAAGCAGCTGTCAGGGCTGTCATGCTTCTGGTGCGGGTAACGCGCCGGTGTTTGGCGACGTAGCTGACTGGAGCAAGCGTGCTGAACAGGGCCTAGATACTGTGTACAAGCACGCAATAGAAGGCTTTAATAATATTGGTATGATGCCGGCCAAAGGTTTGTGCATGAGTTGTTCAGATGACGAAGTGATGGCAGCGGTGGATTACATACTGGAAAACAGCAAGTAGTTAATATTTAGCTTAAAAAGCCGCGCATTGCGCGGCTTTTTTTTACCTATAAAAATCTGCTGTAAGTATATTCACGTAGTAATTTTGTCGTACGACCTGCATTGTAGACTGATAAATACCGCGTTTCTGCGCTATTTTGTAAGCAATAATTAATTATATGGATGCCGTTATTATGAACCGTTGGCTAGTTTTTGTTTTTTTGGCGTTCTTGTCCGCGTGTGGTGGCTCATCCAATTCGAGTTCGTCAAACGCGGCGAACGAGAGTGATACTAGTGGCGAAATGACCTCCTCGCCCGGCGGTGGCAACGCTTCCGTTCCAGGCAGGCCGTCCTCTTTTGGTGTGCCTGTGGCTAGTCAAATACGGCCTGGCGTTGAAATCAGCGCCGACGGCAGTGGCTGTACTGGCAATTTCTTGTTTTCACCCAACGCTCAAACCGTATATATCGGTGTTGCTGCGCATTGTTTCAGTGAAGATACCAACAATGGGATTGATCCCTGCGAAACCAATAATTTGCCAATAGGGTTTAATCAAGTCGTTATTGAAAACGCCACTCAACCTGGCGAAATAGTTTATTCCAGTTGGCGTGCAATGCAGGAGAGCGGGGAGACTCCAGGTTCTGATGCCTGTGTTTACAACGACTTTGCGCTGGTGAAAATTCACCCAGACGATTTGGCCAATATTCATCCTGCGGCTTTTGCCTTTGGTGGACCGGTGTCATTGCGTACCGATCTAGCGGCAGTGGGTGATGATGTGTTCGCCTATGGGCGGTCGTCGTTGCATTTTGGCCTGCGCACCTTAGAGGCAAAAAGCGGCAGTATTACTGGGGTGTCAGGCGAAGATTGGGCCTACCAAATACGAACGGATAATCCCGGTGTTCCGGGTGATAGTGGCGGTCCAATCTTTGGTCCTAATGGCGAGGCCTTAGCCGCACTCAGCGTGCTGTCGGCAGGGGTCGGCGGGCTTAATGTTATTGATGTCAGCAATGGTGCGGTTAATCTAGATCGTGCATTGCGATACGCGATTGACGGCGGGTTCATTAACGCCAACACCAAAGTACTGCTTTGGCCGGACTTTTATCCCGCGGGTGATTTTTAGATATTACCCGGCGAGTTAGCCGAGAATATCCCGCAGACTCGCCAGCGTTTCGCCACCGCGCTTCTGGTTTTGAGCCGGGTCGTTATCACCGCGACCCTCCCATTCTAGATCTTCTTGCGGTAGCTCGGCTAAAAACCGGCTAGGATCGCAGCTGCTAAATTCACCAAAGCTTTTGCGTTTGGCGCAGTAGCTCATCGTCAGAGTGCGCTGGGCGCGGGTGATGCCAACGTAGCAAAGTCGGCGTTCTTCCTCGATCATGCCGTCATCTATACTGTTTTGATGGGGCAAAATACCTTCTTCCAAACCAATCATAAATACATGCGGAAACTCCAAGCCTTTGGCCGCGTGCAGGGTCATGAGCTGTACCTGGTCATCGCTTTCTTTTTCGTCTTCCTGACGCTCCATTAAATCCCGCAGTACCAAACGGCTTATCGCACCCTCGATGGCGTTTTCACTTTCGTCATCTTTTATTGATTTTTCTAGAGAATTAATCAGGATATGAACGTTGGCCATGCGGCGTTCGGCTATGGCAATGGAGGAGGCATTTTGTATCAGCCAGTCTAGGTAGTCGATGTCATTGACTAGTTGGCGAACGCTGGCAACGGGGTCGCCTTCGTAGCACTGGCGGCGCAGATTACCTAACCAGCTGGTGAATTCGCGCAGGCGTGTTACGGCGGCATCGGGCAGGTGCTGGCTCAGGCCCATTTCATCGCAGGCGTCGTACATGCTGACTTCGCGCTCGGTGGCGTAGCGGCCCAAACTTTCCAGCGTAGACGTGCCGATCTTGCGGCGCGGGATATTAACAATACGCAAAAAGGCATTGTCGTCGCCGGGATTAATGATCAGCCGCAAATAGGCCATGATGTCTTTGATTTCATTGCGGGCAAAAAAGGAGGTGCCGCCACTGAGCTTGTAGGGAATTTGATGTACCTGCAATTTCAATTCAAGCAGTCGAGCTTGATGATTGCCTCGGTATAGCACCGCGTAATTGCCAAAACGTCCTTGGGTGCGCAGTTTATGATCAAGGATTTCGGTGACGACGCGCTCGCACTCGGCATCGTCATTGCGACAGCGAATAATACGAATATGCTCGCCGTGGCCCAGCTCAGACCACAGTGCTTTGATGTGTTCGTGAGGATTATTGGCAATAACGGTATTAGCGGCCTTGAGAATGCGCGCGGTGGAGCGATAATTTTGCTCCAATTTGACGACTTTCAGATGCGGGTAATCTTTGCCCAGTAGCGACAGGTTTTCTGGCTTGGCCCCGCGCCAGGCGTAAATCGACTGATCGTCATCGCCTACCACGGTCAGTCCGCCGCGATCGCCGACTAGCTGTTTGACCAAATGGTATTGCGAGCCATTGGTGTCTTGATATTCGTCTACCAGCATATAGCGAATTTTTTGCTGCCATTTTTCTAAAATCGCAGGCTGTTGTTCAAACAGTAGTGCCGGCAGCATAATCAGGTCATCAAAATCTAAGGCGTTGTAGGCTTTTAAGGCATTTTGATAGCGCAAATACGCCTGCGAACACAGTATGTCGGCGGGGCCTTCGGCAGTGGCAATGGCCTGCTGCGGGGTAATGAATTCGTTTTTCCACTGCGAAATGCGGTGTTGGATACGATCGGCATTGTCACTTTCCGCGCCGTGATCTTGCATCAGCAAGTCGCGGATCAGGGTTTGCGCGTCTTGGCCGTCAAAAATTGAAAAGCCAGATTTATACTGCAGCGCCTTATATTCGCTACGCAGTATGGTCATTCCCAAATTATGGAAGGTCGATACCGTTAAGCCTCGTGCTTGCTTGCCTTTAACGAGGTGCGACACCCGCTCTTTCATTTCGCGGGCCGCTTTATTGGTAAAGGTCACCGCGGCGATGTGGCGCGCTGGAATACCGCATTCCTCGATTAAATACGCCATCTTGCGAGTGATGACACTGGTCTTACCGCTGCCCGCACCGGCCAAGACCAAGATCGGACCGTCGATATAAAGCACGGCTTCGCGTTGTTTGTCGTTGAGTTTGCTCACGCGGTTGTTGTGTCCTGAGCCGAGGTTGAAAAGGCTGGGCATTGTAGCAGTGGTCGCGCTATACAAGAACTGTTGTTGTTGGTGATGCTTGCTAAAGACCTTCACCTTCGGCGCAATAAACCATTTCTTTTCTCCCTGATAGCGAGCTTCGCGATTGTCGCAGGGTGTGTGCTTTTTGGCAGCTTGATATATTCCGGGTAATATTTTCATATTGTTTTTAATGAGTTGCGCGATGTAGCAGTTTTTAAATGGGCAAGAAAGAGTTTAGTTGACGAGTCGTAGTGAGTTTTACCAAGAAAATCCTTGGCAACAAGCACTCAATATTGGGGTGTTGGGTTGGTCTTTAGTGTGGTGTTTGAGCAAAACTAAAGGTTGGGTTTTGAATTAAGCCCATTTCCCGAAAAAGAAATTATTAGCAACGGTGCATAAAAAGACCGGGGTTCATGACTTTGGTAATCAAGGTTTTGATGAGCCTTTGCGTTTGAGCCAGCAAGGGCCTTATTGGTCCCCGCGATAAATCATGGCTTCTTGTAAGTGTGCAAGGCTAATGCTCTTGTCACCCGCAAGATCGGCAATGGTGCGGGCAATTTTGATTAGGCGGTGGTGGGCGCGGGCGCTCAGGCCTAGTTTTTGCTCGGCGCGAAGCATGAATTTTTTACTGGCTTCGTCTAACTCGCAGAATCGCGCCACTTCCTGGGCGCTAAGTCTCGCATTGATATTGGGGCTGCGGTCATGCTGGCGGTTTCGAGCTGCACAAACACGTTCTCGAACCATTGCACTAGTCTCTGCTTTACTAGCATCTTGCAGAACACCGGGCGGAAGCCTGGGCACGGTGATACGCAAATCAATGCGGTCCAAAAGCGGGCCGGATAATTTACTGCGGTAACGCTGAATTTGGTCTGGCGTGCAGCGACAATCTTTGGTTTCGTCCCCGTCGTAACCGCAGGGGCAAGGATTCATCGCCCCTACCAACTGAAATTTTGCCGGAAATGTGAGTTGTTGCATGGCTCGGGAGATAATGACTTCCCCCGATTCCATCGGTTCACGTAATACTTCCAGCACTTTGCGCGGATATTCCGTTAGCTCATCCAAGAACAAAACGCCATTGTGGGCCAGGGATATTTCGCCTGGTCGAGGATAACTTCCGCCGCCCACTAAGGCCGCAGCAGAGGCGGTGTGATGGGGCGATCGGAAAGGTCGATGCAGCCGCAATGGCTGGCCAGCGACAGATTGCACGGTGGCGATATCTAGGCGTTCTGATTCGGTTAAGGGCGGCAAAATTCCGGGTAGACGATTCGCGAGCAGAGTTTTCCCGGTTCCCGGTGGGCCGCATAGTAATAAACTATGGCCGCCAGCCGCCGCAATTTCCAGCGCACGCTTGGCACCGGTTTGTCCTTTTATGTCGCTGAGGTCGGGGTAGTTATTGCTATCTATAGGCTCAACACTGGCGCCAGCAAAGGGTAGAGCGTTTTGGCCGTGTAAGTGTGCGGCGACCGCAAGTAAAGACTCTGCTTCGCGCAGGCCAGTGTCATCGACAATGGAGGCCAGTCCGGAATTTGCAGCAGGTAGAATGAGAATATGGCCTGCCAAATTTGCCTGAATAGCGGCAGGCAGGGCGGCATCGACGGCGCGCAGTTCGCCGCTTAAACCCAGCTCACCAATAAGCTCCAAATCCCTTAAGGGCGCGGCTGGCACCTGCCCGGAGGCGAGTAAAATGCCAACTGCAATTGGCAGATCAAAGCGGCCACCCTCCTTGGGTAAATCCGCTGGCGCAAGATTGACGGTAATGCGACTGACAGGAAACTCGAAGCGCGAATTAATCAGCGCTGAGCGCACCCGGTCGCGACTTTCGCGCACAGAGGCTTCAGGGAGACCAACAATATTGAAGGCGGGAAGTCCGCCTGATAAATGGACTTCAACGGTGACTAACGGAGCATTAATACCCAGTTTGGCGCGGCTGTAAACGGTGGCTAGCGGCATGTCTTCATCCTTGAAGGCTACTTAATGGGGTCTTTCCATACCGAAAATAATATCCTGCTGATGTAAAAACCGCAGATAGCTTGGGCTTGAAACTTAAGTCTTGTCTGCAGCTTGGCTTTCTAACTGAGCGGTCAGTTCGGCAAGTTGTTTTTCTAAGGCTTCTAGCTTGCTGCGAGTGCGATTGAGTACCGCGACTTGGGCGTCAAATTCGTCGCGAGAAACCATATTTAAGCGACTGAAACCGCCTTGCAATAAGACCTGCACTTTTTCTTCGATGTCCTGCTGAATTTCAGGACCGTTGTTAATTAAGCGGCCGGCTTGCTGTGCCAGCTGAGAAATAAAATCGGGTTTGGCCATGGGGTATTCGCCTCTGTAATAAGGCTAAGTGTATCTTAAAAATGCCATTAGCATGAAGTCACGCGCCGGCTGTCACTGAGATTAAAATCGATTCAGTACTGTCACGCGCTTTACCTTGGTGCGTCAATATTAAATATAGGAACTGATTTGGCGCAGCTCGGCGCCGCTATGCACAGTGATGGTACAGATATTGCTGTTGTTCAACAGCGAAGTCGCACTGGAGTAAATATATACATGCCCTGCTTCATCGCTAACTCTAATGATAAATACCCCCATAAAAGGATCCTTCCTTGACGGCCCGTGCAAGCACACCACACCTGTCGGCAGTGACAAGCGCCGAGCTGATACCAACTAAATCTTGGCAAGCGTCGATTGAGCTAGGTTTTCGAGCGGGCAAGATCCGCACTGATTTGGTGCGATCTTTACATAAGGGGCCGTTGCGTGTGCAGCGTCCGTTCTACCCAGAAGACGAGTGCTGTCACGTTTACCTACTTCATCCGCCCGGAGGAATGGTGCCGGGTGACGCTTTGCGGGTGGCTTTGAATCTTGATTCCGGTGCTCACGCGCTGCTAACCACGCCATCCGCCGGTAAGGTCTATCGCAGTGACGCAGCTAAAACCGTCCAGTCACAGGGTGTGTCGGCATACGTCGGCAGCGATGCCTGTCTTGAATGGCTCCCGCAGGAGACCATTATTTTTGAAGGTGCAGAGGCTGAGTTGAGTAACCACTTTGCACTGCATGGCAATGCTTCGCTATGCGCTTGGGATATTGTGGTGCTTGGGCGTCGCGCCAGTGGTGAGTGTTTTAGCCATGGTCGCTGCACCCAGAAAATTGATGTTAGTCGAGATGGTGTTCTATTGCTGAAAGAGCGCACCGAGTGGCTTGGCGGTAGCCGGATGCTGGACGCCCCCTGGGGAATGGGGGGAATGTCGGTCAGCGGCACTTTATTTGCTACGCTGCTATGCGACCAACTCATGATGGACACTTTGCGGGAAGGCTTGGCCGAGCTTGTTGCCAGCCGGGGCTGGTTGCCGGCGGAGTGGGGCCTATCGCAAAAGCGCGATATTTTTCTGGCGCGTTACTTGGGTAATTCACCGGAACAGTGTCGCAAAGGTTTTATTTGGTTGTGGTCGCAATTGCGGCCTATATTGAATGGCCGGGCCGCGTGTCCGCCGCGAATTTGGAATACCTAAATGTCCTTAGATCAGAGCACACAATGTAAAAATGGGAAGTTACTGCGATGGAACTGAGTCCAAGAGATAAAGATAAATTATTGATATTTACCGCCGCGCTGCTCGCGGAGCGCCGCAAGGCCAAGGGTTTGAAATTAAATTACCCAGAAGCGATTGCACTAATCTCCGCCGAGGTGATGGAAGGCGCAAGGGAGGGGCGCAGCGTGGCAGAAATGATGAGCGCGGGGCGCGAGATTTTGGGCCGTGATGACGTGATGGACGGCGTCGCCGAGATGATTCATGAAGTGCAGGTTGAGGCCACGTTTCCAGATGGCACCAAGCTAGTTACCGTGCACAACCCTATTGTTTAAAAGAATTCGCGGCTACTGGCTGCAAGAAGGGAGGCTCTATGATTCCAGGTGAAATACACGTTGCGCAGGGCGATATTATTTTAAATGTGGGCCGCGAGACCTGCACCATAGATGTTGCGAATAGCGGTGATCGGCCGATTCAGGTGGGTTCGCATTATCATTTTTTTGAGGCCAATCCCGCCTTGGTATTTGATCGCCAAGCTAGTCGCGGATTTCGTTTAAATATTGCCGCGGGAACGGCGGTGCGTTTTGAGCCGGGTCAGAGCCGAGAGGTAGAGTTAGTGGCCTTGGCCGGTAAACGCGAAGTGTATGGTTTTCGCGGTGAGATTATGGGGCCCTTGGATGGCGTGGCAAATAAAGGAGCAAAGTCATGACAACGATTGACCGCCGCGCCTATGCGGATATGTATGGCCCGACTGTGGGCGACCGGGTTCGTCTCGCAGACACGGAATTGTGGATAGAGGTGGAGAAAGACTTCACTACTTACGGTGAGGAAGTGAAGTTTGGGGGTGGTAAAGTTATTCGCGACGGCATGGGCCAGAGCCAATTAGGTGACGCCCTTACACCGGATACCGTCATTACCAACGCCCTGATTTTAGACCACTGGGGTGTTGTGAAAGCCGATGTGGCTATTAAGGCGGGTCGAATTACCGCTATCGGCAAGGCAGGTAATCCAGATATCCAACCGAATGTCGATATTATTATTGGGCCGTGCACGGAAGTTATTGCCGGTGAAGGGCAGATACTAACGGCCGGTGCCATAGACGCGCATATCCACTTTATATGCCCTCAGCAAATTGAAGAAGCACTGATGAGCGGGGTGACCACCATGCTCGGTGGCGGCACCGGCCCCGCGACCGGTACCAATGCCACAACGTGTACGCCCGGGGCTTGGCATCTTGGCATAATGCTGCAGGCAGCAGAAAGCTTTCCCATGAACTTGGGTTTTCTAGGAAAAGGGAATGCGAGCTTGCCGGCTGGTTTGGAAGAACAGCTACAGGCCGGCGCAATGGGTTTAAAGCTCCATGAAGATTGGGGCACCACGCCAGCGTCGATAGATTGCTGCTTGAGCGTGGCGGAAAAATACGATGTGCAGGTGGCGATTCATACCGATACTCTTAATGAATCGGGTTTTGTTGAAGATACCTTAGCCGCCTTCAAAGGCCGGACGATTCATACCTATCACACCGAAGGCGCCGGCGGTGGTCATGCGCCAGATATTATAAAGGCCTGCGGCTCGTCTAATGTCCTACCGTCGTCAACCAATCCAACCCGTCCCTATACTGTGAATACGGTGGATGAGCATTTGGATATGTTGATGGTCTGCCATCACCTTGATCCTAACATTCCTGAAGATGTGGCCTTTGCGGATTCTCGTATTCGCAAGGAGACGATTGCGGCCGAAGATATTCTTCACGATCTAGGTGCGTTCTCGATGATCTCATCTGACTCGCAGGCCATGGGTCGAGTGGGTGAGGTGGTTTGCAGGACGTGGCAGACCGCTCACAAGATGAAAGTGCAGCGCGGCCCGTTGGCGGAGGATGGCGCCGGCAACGATAACTTCCGCGCCCGCCGCTATATTTCTAAATACACTATTAATCCCGCTATCGCCCACGGTATTTCCCATGAAGTGGGGTCTATTACCGTCGGTAAACTGGCAGATTTGGTGTTGTGGAAACCCGCCTTCTTCGGCATTAAACCGTCGATGATTATCAAGGGTGGCGCTATCGCCGCTGCGCCAATGGGTGACCCAAATGCCTCAATCCCCACGCCGCAACCGGTGCATTATCGCATGATGTTTGGTGCCTTTGGTAAAGCCTGTGTGCACACCTCGGTGAGCTTTGTGAGTCAGGCTGCTATCGATGGCGGTTTAGCAACGACCTTGGGGTTAGAGCGGCCTTTGGTAGCCGTAAAAAATTGCCGCAACGTCACCAAGGCTGACATGATATTAAACAATTATCAGCCAGTAATGGAAGTTGATCCCGACACCTATGAGGTGCGGGCGGACGGTCAATTATTAATTTGCGAGCCGGCCAGCGAACTGCCGTTGACGCAGTTGTACTGTCTGTTTTAAAGACTGCCTTGGAGTTAAGGATAAGGATTTAAAAGATGTTGGAATGTTATGAACTGGGTAATGGTACTAGCGACATCCGCTTGGTATTAAATTATCAGGAGCGGCAGCGCAGTCGCTATCGCGCAAAATCGGTGTGCGGTTTAGATGTGGCCTGGTTTGTTGAGCGTGGCAAAGTGCTCGCCGACGGCGAAATATTAGTCGCCAGTAGTGGCGAGAAAATCATGGTGGTGGCTGCCGAAGAAACCGTGTCAGAAGTGTGTAGTGATGATGTCTTACTGCTGACCAAAGCGGCTTATCACTTAGGGAATCGTCATGTTCCCTTGCAAATCGAAGCGGGCGAATTGCGTTATCAGCACGACCATGTGCTCGATGATATGTTGCGGGGTCTCGGGCTTACGGTGTTAGTCACCGATAAAACCTTTCACCCAGAAAACGGCGCCTATCACAATAGCGGTGGCCATCACGGTGGGCATGCGCAAAGCCACAACCATGACGACGGCCATAGCCATTCTCATAATGAGCATCAACATGGCTAAACCATTATTGCACCTCATGCAGATAGTTAGCCCGGCTCTGCCAGTGGGCGCCTACGCCTATTCTCAGGGTTTAGAGTATGCGGTAGAGCGCGCTTGGGTGAATGATTTGGATAGCGCCGCTGATTGGATTGGCGAAGTGCTGAGCCACAGTGTGGGTGGGCTGGATTTGCCGGTGCTGCTGCGCTTGTTAGCGGCATGGCGGCAGAATGATATACCTATGGTGCAATATTGGAATCACACCTTACAGGCGGCGCGAGAGTCGCGCGAGTTACTGCTAGAGGATGTGCAAATGGGCGAAGCATTATTGCGTTTATTAGTTTCCTTAGAGGTCCCCTCTGCTGTTCAGTGGCCTTCAGCTGAGCCTATCAGTTTTGCTACCGGATTTGCGATGGCCGCTCGTTATTTTGAAATAGATGATGATGATGCACTTAGTGGTTTCGCTTGGAGCTGGCTGGAAAACCAAGCGGCCGCAGCGGTCAAGCTAGTCCCGCTGGGTCAAACTGATGGCCAGCGTTTATTAATGGCCTTAATGCCCTGCATAGAAAAGACCGTGACAGATGCCTATCTGCGTGCAGACGATAATATTGGTGCTGGTTTACCAGGTTTGGCGATGGCGTCTATGCAGCATGAAACTCAGTATTCAAGATTGTTTCGCTCTTAATTTAGTACAAATAACTGTTCGCAAATATTTTTTAAAAAGTTGGAGGTAGAGTTATGAAAAAGCCCGCATTACGGCTTGGTATTGGTGGACCGGTTGGCTCTGGCAAAACAGCCTTGGTTAAAACCCTGTGCGCCGAGTTGCGCGGTCGCTTCGATATTGCGGTCATCACCAATGATATTTATACCCGCGAGGATGCGGAATTTTTATTGCGTCATGAGGTGCTGTCGCAGGATCGTATCCTCGGCGTAGAAACAGGTGGATGCCCCCACACTGCTATTAGGGAAGATGCATCCATGAATCTTTCTGCCGTGGCTGAGCTAAGCGGCCGCTTCCCAGATCTTGAATTGATCATGATAGAGAGTGGTGGCGATAATTTAGCGGCAACGTTCAGCCCAGAGCTGTCTGATCTCACTATTTATGTGATCGACGTTTCTGCCGGTGACAAAATCCCCCGTAAAGGCGGTCCCGGTATTACTCGCTCCGATTTACTGGTGATCAATAAAACCGATTTGGCGCCGCTGGTGGGTGCGGACCTAGGGGTGATGGATAGAGACGCGAAAAAAATGCGTGGCGACAGACCATTTATTTTTAGTAATTTAAAAGACGGAAGTGGCGTTGCCGAGATCGTAAGCTTTGTCGTCGAGCAGGGCATGTTGGGACGCTAGAGTAGGATCGTCAAGGAGCAATATTAATGGCCGATATGGCGCCCTTATTAAGTATGTTACTGCTGGGGTTTTCGGCAGGAGTTATTCACGCCTTTGATGCTGATCATATCGCCGCTGTAAGTGGCATTAGTGGGCGAAATGGCGGGCGTCATAGTTTTCGATTTGCCCTGCACTGGGGTTTTGGCCATGGCATTGCGGTGATCGCTATCGCGACGTTTGTATTGGTGGCCGGCGCGGCAATACCCACTCAATTTAGTGCTGTCGCAGAGTCTGCGGTGGCGTGGATGCTGATTGCCATTGGCGCTATGACATTTATTCATCTGTGGCAGCAGAATCAGAACACAGAAGCCACCGCGCCTCGGAGCCACAATGCAAGCTTGATCGGTTTGGTCCATGGTAGTGCAGGATCGGCGCCCTTATTGGCCGTCATTCCGGCGGCGGGGATGACCAGCCCCACTCTGGGGATGTTGCATGTAGTGGTGTTTAATATTGGTTTAATATTGGCGATGGCTGGCGTGGGTGCCGCACTGCGCAGCGGTTTGTCGGCGGCGGGTCGTTATCATCACGCATTCCAGCTTTCTATCCAATCGGCCTTGGGCATATTCGCTACCAGCTTTGGTGTTTTTTTATTGTTCTCTCATTAAACCGCATAAGAATTTATTTTGGTGCGGGCGCACTAATGTCGCGCACTGTACTGCACGTTTATAAAAAGATGCCTCTTCACAAATTGTGTACTCCTACCTGATTTTTCGCCTCTATCGTCATTTACCGTATGGCTTTTTAACCTAAAGCATGTGTCTTCTGCAGTGCATCGCCGTCTTTTATCCCTATTGGCACCAATTCTGCAGATACCAAGTTGAGTTTTGCCAGGGTTCGTTAATCGCCAGTGTGCAGATTAGCGATATATACAAAAAAAAGAGTATGGAGCTAAGCATGAAGAGTCCTAAATCTATGAAGGCTTTTGCCAAGCACAGTAGCATTGTGCTGGCAGCCGCGACGCTGTCGTTAAGCGCCTCGATTGCACAGGCCGCAGACACTATCAAAGTCGGTGTGCTGCATTCGCTTTCCGGTACGATGGCAATCAGTGAAACAACCTTGAAAGATACGGTGTTGATGCTGATTGAAGATCAAAACAAAAAAGGTGGAATTTTAGGTAAAAAGTTAGAAGCCGTGGTCGTTGACCCCGCATCTAACTGGCCGCTATTTGCAGAAAAGGCCAAGGAGCTATTAGACAAAGATAAAGTGGACGTCATCTTTGGTTGCTGGACTTCGGTTTCCCGTAAATCAGTACTGCCCGTTATCGAAGAATTAAACGGTCTGATGTTCTACCCCGTTCAATACGAGGGTGAAGAATCTTCTAAGAATGTTTTCTACACCGGCGCTGCGCCTAATCAGCAAGCTATCCCTGCAGTTGATTATTTGATGAGTGAATCAGGTGGCTCCGTTAAGCGCTGGGTATTGGCAGGTACGGATTATGTTTACCCCCGCACTACCAATAAAATTCTTGAAGCCTATCTTAAAAGCAACGGTGTTGCTGAAAAAGATATCATGATCAACTATACGCCTTTCGGTCATTCTGACTGGCAGACAATTGTATCTGATATCAAAAAATTCGGCTCACAAGGTAAAAAGACCGCTGTTGTTTCTACCATCAATGGTGATGCCAACGTGCCATTTTACAAAGAGCTGGCTAATCAAGGTATGTCTGCAGAAGATATTCCTGTGATTGCATTCTCGGTCGGCGAAGAGGAGCTTAGCGGGTTCGACACCGGTCCGCTGGTTGGGCATCTTGCCGCATGGAACTACTTCATGAGCGCGGACGCAAAAGCGAATGATGAGTTCATCGACAAGTGGATCGCTTATATTGGTGATGACAAACGCGTCACTAACGATCCAATGGAAGCGACATATATTGGTTTCAATATGTGGGTAAAAGCTGTTGAGAAGGCGGGTACAACTGATGTCGATAAAGTCTCTGCTGCGTTGATTGGTGTTAGCGTGCCTAACTTAACCGGTGGCGTCGCAACGATGCTTCCAAATCACCACCTGACTAAGCCGGTTCTTATTGGTGAAATTCAGGAGAATGGTCAGTTTGATATTGTTTGGCAAACTGAAGCCGCTGTGCCTGGTGATGCCTGGACTGACTTCCTTCCAGAAAGTGCTAAATTGATTGCGGATTGGCAAGATCCAAAAATCATGTGTGGTAACTACAACACTGAAACTAAAAAGTGTTCAGGTCAAAACTACTAGTCCACTAAGGAAGCGTCTCGACCGAGTCGCTTCTATCAGTGCTACCCCGTCACTGCAAGGTGACGGGGCCTTGATCGCAAATGGATGTTTCGATGAAACTTTGCCATGTATTCCGTGTATTTATATTGTCGCTTTTTCTCCTTGGTTTTCAGGGAGTGCAGGCCGAGCAAGTTCCATCAATAGAAAATAAAGCTGACAGCGCGCTTTTACTCAATCAATTAATAACGGCGAAATCAACTGAAGATAAGACAAATCTTATTAACATGATTGCGCATTCAAATTTAGCTCAACGTGCAGAGGTTTTAAATGCTTTGCAGGAAGGTGATCTCTATTACACCAAGGCAGATGATCGATTGGTCTACGCTTATCCCCATCCAGATGGCTATGAAATAAAGTCTGTTATAGAAGGCGAGAATCTAGGCGTAATAGGTAGTCGAAAAGTTAGGAAAATAAGTATCAATAATGAACTGCGTACTTTGTTGCGTGGTGTGTTAGCGGAATTGTCTCTGCGCAGTGAAGATGTCGCCGTGCGCTTAGCGGCGGCCAAGGATCTGATTCGCAGCCCTGCGCCAGAATTCTTGCCTGCGATAGAGCGCGCAAAATCGCTTGAAACTAGCAAGAAAGTTTTAACGTCTTTAAATGTCGCGTCGGCGATGATCAACTTAAATTCAGATCAGCAGTTATTGCGACTGGATGCTATTGAAGCGTTTCGCGGCAGTCTAGATAGCGATGCGATGTCGATCTTGGCTGGGATGCAATTAAAAGATGGCGATGACAATTATCGTGAAAAAGATGAGCTAGTCCGAGAGTCTGCAGCTGCGGTATTAAGCGAAATGCGCGCAGAGGCAAAGATTTATAAACTAGTGGAAAATGTATTTTTTGGTCTAAGTTTAGGTTCGGTATTGCTGCTTACGGCGGTAGGTTTAGCCATTACCTTTGGGGTAATGGGGGTGATTAATATGGCCCATGGCGAAATGATGATGCTGGGCGCGTATACCACCTACGTTATTCAATTGTTGATGCCAAACTATATCGACTACTCGATTATTGTCGCGATTCCCGCCGCGTTTATGGTGTCGGGCTTAGTCGGGATTGTGATTGAGCGCGGCATTATTCGCCACCTCTATGGCCGTCCTTTAGAAACCTTGCTGGCAACATTTGGCGTTAGTCTTATTTTGCAGCAAGCCGTGCGCAGTATCTTCTCACCGCTGAACAAATCGGTAATTGCGCCAAGCTGGTTAAGCGGTTCATGGGAAATCAATGGCGCCTTATCGCTCACCTATAATCGTGTTTACATTATTATTTTCAGCTTGATTGTGCTGTTGTTACTGGTGTTTCTACTTAAGAAAACCTTCGTCGGTTTGCAAATGCGCGCCGTCACCCAAAACCGGGCTATGGCAAACTCCATGGGAATCCGTGCGGGTTGGGTAGACGCATTGACCTTCGGCCTGGGTTCGGGCATTGCCGGCATTGCCGGTGTGGCTCTGAGTCAGTTAACAAATGTCGGGCCCAATCTTGGCCAATCCTACATTATTGATTCGTTTATGGTGGTGGTGTTCGGCGGCGTGGGGAATTTATTTGGTACCTTCTTCGCCGCAATGAGCCTAGGTGTTGCGAATAAATTTTTAGAGCCTTTTGCGGGCGCGGTACTGGCGAAGATATTTGTATTGGTTTTCATCATTCTGTTTATTCAGTGGCGACCACGGGGCTTGTTTGCCCTGAAGGGTCGCTCAGTAGAGGATTAATCGGCAATGATAAATAACAAGATATTTGAGCGCAGTGCGATTGGTAGATTATTGCTAGCCGATAAGGCCGGCCGCTATTTGATCGCCGGTCTGTTGGCTGTCACTGTATTAGTGCCGCTGTGCAATTTACTCATGACAGAAGGCAGTTTTTTCCATATCCCTACTTATGTAGTGGTCTTGCTGGGTAAGTACCTCTGTTACGCCCTATTGGCCTTGGCATTAGATTTAATTTGGGGTTATTGCGGGATTCTCAGTCTGGGACACGGTGCTTTTTTTGCCTTGGGCGGCTATGCCATGGGTATGTACCTGATGCGCCAGATTGGCGAGCGCGGCGTATATGGCAATGCTGATCTCCCTGATTTTATGGTGTTTTTAAATTGGACTGAATTGCCCTGGTACTGGTACGGATTTGATAACTTTTTCTTTGCGATGTTTATGGTTGCGCTGGTGCCCGCGGTGCTCGCCTTTGTGTTTGGTTGGCTGGCATTCCGTTCGCGAGTAAGCGGAGTGTATTTGTCCATTATTACCCAAGCGATGACCTATGCCTTGTTGCTGGCGTTTTTTCGCAATGATATGGGTTTCGGTGGTAATAATGGTTTGACTGATTTCAAAGATATTTTGGGCTTTAGTCTGCAGTCTGATGTCACGCGCTGCGTATTGTTTGCACTATCTGCATTAAGTGTTGCGGGGGCCTATGTCTTGTGCCGGGCAATTGTGACCAGTAAATACGGTCGGGTCTTGGTGGCGATACGTGACGCCGAGAGTCGTACGCGTTTTATGGGCTACCGCGTTGAGCATTTTAAATTATTTGTGTTTGTGGTGTCGGCAATACTTGCTGGTATCGCCGGTGCCTTATATGTACCCCAGGTAGGTATTATCAATCCTAGTGAATTTGGCCCCATCAACTCTATTGAAATTGTTATCTGGGTCGCGATTGGCGGGCGGGGCACCCTTTATGGCGCGGTGATTGGCGCCATTGCGGTTAACTACGCCAAGACCTATTTTACAGGTGCGTTTCCAGAGGTGTGGTTGTTTATGCTCGGCGCCTTATTTGTGATCAGCACCTTATATTTACCCAAGGGTATTGTTGGGGTGGCGACTCAAATGCGTGAGCGGCGAGCGGTCCGTGATGCAACGTCGACGCCGGAACCGGGAGCAGGCTCATGAGTGCAGTGATTAAAAGTCCTGGATTTCATAGTAGTAAAATACAGAGCATGTTGTACCTAAACGGTGTCACCAAAAGTTTTGACGGTTTTAAAGCGATCAATAATCTATCGTTGGATATTGCGCCGGGGGAGTTGCGGGCGATTATTGGTCCCAATGGTGCGGGTAAAAGTACCATGATGGATATTATTACCGGCAAGACCCGGCCAGACACGGGTGAAGTTCGGTTTCGGGATACCATTGATCTTATTCAATACGATGAGGCAGATATCGCCAATCTTGGTATTGGCCGCAAGTTCCAGAAGCCTACCGTAGTTGAAACCCTGACAGTGTGGGAAAACGTGGAGCTGGCGTTGGCAGGCACGCGCAGTGTGCTTCGCGCTTTATTTCACAAGCTGAGTAGTGAGCAGGGCGATAAAATTAATGAGGTGATTAAATTGGTGGGCCTAAAGGCAAAAACCAGTCATCTCGCCGGCAGTTTGTCCCATGGCCAAAAGCAGTGGTTAGAAATTGGTATGTTGATTGTCCAGGGTCCGGAGCTCTTGCTGGTAGATGAGCCGGCGGCGGGGATGACCGATCATGAAACGATGGAAACGGCGGCACTGCTAAAAGAAATCAATAAAGACCATACCGTGGTGGTAGTTGAGCATGATATGGATTTTATTAAAGCGCTGGACAGTAAAGTGACCGTCTTGCATGAGGGGAGTGTATTAGCCGAGGGGCGGCTTGAAGTAGTCTCAGCCAACCCCCGTGTTATCGAAGTCTATTTGGGGCGCTGATATGTTGGTCGTGAATGAAATTGATCTTTATTACGGCGCGAGTCAGGCGCTTAAGAAAGTAGATGTGGTGGCAGAGAAAGGTCAGGTAACCTGCATATTGGGGCGTAACGGGGTAGGCAAATCTAGCTTGGCGCGGGCGATAACAGGCCGTCATCCGATTCGTGGTGGCAGCATTATGTGGGAAGGCAAAGATATTAGCCGCATGGGCCCAGCCGATCGGGCGCGTGCAGGAATTGCCTATGTGCCGCAGGGCCGCGAGATCTTTTCACAGCTCACCGTTCAGGAGAATTTGTATACGGGTTACGCCCCGCTAAAACGCAGTCAGCGCACTATTAATCCGGAGATTTTTGATTTGTTTCCGGTGCTTAAAAGTATGTTGCGCAGACGGGGCGGCGATTTATCTGGTGGGCAACAGCAGCAGCTGGCGATTGCTAGGGCCTTAATCACGCGGCCGCGCTTATTAGTACTCGATGAACCCACAGAGGGTATCCAGCCGTCTATTATTAAAGATATTCAGAACGTGATTACCATTTTGCGCCATCAGGGCGAGATGGCAATTGTCTTGGTTGAGCAATATTTCGATTTCGCCCGCGCATTAGCGGACAATTACGCGGTAATGGATCGCGGCGAAGTCATTCTTTCGGGCCGCGGTGACGACATGGTCGAAGAAGACGTACGCCGGCATATGACGGTGTAAAGGCAAGGTTTATACTACTGAGCTTATGTCTTTCCCGTTAAAGGATAAATCGCTCATGAAACACCTTGCCATTCTAGCGTTGGCGTTCACACCACTTGCCAGCTTGGCTGCGGACCTTAGCATTCCCGCCGGTAAAACCTATGTCGTTGGCATTGATCAGCAGGAAATGGTGCTAGACACCCTGCGGATTGGCGACGGCGCCAAAATCACCTTTTCCTCGGCGGTTGTGGGTTGGCGTGTTCAGGCTCGGCATGCCTATATCGGTAAAGATGTTGTGATTGAAGGCAATGGTAGTTCGGGTATGGCCGGCGGCGCGGCGCAGCTAGCGTCAGACTGTGCCAGCGGTGAGATAGGCGGTAATGGCGGCGACGGTAGTGACGGCGTAGAAATCCGCTTGCAGCTCGGTATAGAGGCACTCGGCGATCTAAAAGTACTGGCGAACGGTGGCAATGGTGGCTATGGCAGCGCCGGCAGCGATGGCGCTGATTGTGATGGGGCGAATGCTGGCGAGGGCGGTAATGGCGGGGACGGCGGCGAAGGCGGTCGCGGCGGAGATATTACTATTCTTTACCAAGTGCTTGCCAAGGGTGTTTCTGGCGATGACTTGGTCAAGCGAATTCATATTAGAACTGAGGGTGCCGACGGCGGTAATGGCGGTGATGCGGGTTCTGGCGGTGCCGGTGCAGATGGATATTATATTAATAGGAAAACTCTAACAGGGGGGCGCAAGTGGGTTGAGGGCGGAGAAGGTGGTTTGGCGGGTAGCCCTGGGTCGGCAGGATCTGCTGGCAATCCTGGCCGTATATTGGTCGATCAGCTAATTTTATCGTCAGCGCAGCCTGTTGAAGTGAAGTCTTCGGCCACAACTATTATTGAATTGCAGCGCCAAATCGAGCGCCTGCGGGCTCGTGTTGATAAGTTAGAAGCTAAAACGACTGGGCAATAAGCTGTCAGTGCGAAGGTTTTGAAATGGGTGCCAAATGGCATCCTTTTTTACATTTTAGGGGTCATTAAATTGCATGCTCACTAAAATGTAGTGCGCGCGCACTAAATTAGTGCCTTGTTTTTTTGGAACCACTTACGGAAGGTTAAAAATAACGCAAAAGTCAGCTTAAATTGTTGTTTTTATTAAAATTATTGATAATTTTTCAAGTTCCGATGGTATTGGTTGCCGGTCTTTAGTGTATATATAATGCTTATTTTTGATGCACTAAATGGCGGCATTATTAAAAATTGCTCTATATTTGAGCGTAACGATCGTGTGAAGTGAAGCCCCGCAACGCATCCACAAGCACCAGTAATGCGGTTTGGGTTGAAGTTGATTCTAAGTTGTTGTTTTAAATAATAAAAAATATAGTTGGCATTGAAAGTGCTAAAGCTTGAGCAGGATTGTGCTTGAACACTTCCTTAATACCTTAGTGGAGACTATAGACATGAAAAAATTCAAAACCCTTTTGGCTGCAAGTGTTGCAGCTGCATCAATGACCATGGTTGCTGCTCCCGCTTCTGCAGAAGTAAGTGCCAGTGTGAGCGTAGCGAGCCTGTACTTATGGCGTGGTTTCGACCTAAGTGATGGATCGCCTGCTGTTATGGGTGACATTACTTACAGCACCGGTGGTTTTTACGCGGGTGTTTGGGGATCTAGCGGTGATGATACATACGGTCAAGAAGTTGACTATTATGCTGGCTTCGCGACTGAAGTAGGACCAATAAGCGTTGACTTAAGCGTGTGGAACTATGTCTATCCAGGTGTATCAGCTGGCTTTGCTGACAACGGTGACACTTTTGGTGACTTGAGCGAAATCATTCTTGGTTTAGGAATGGGGCCTGTTAGCTTAACAATCTATGACAATATCGCTGGTGCCAACGGTTACTTCTACTACACTGCCGGTCTTGATGTAGGGAGCTTCTCTTTCTTAGCTGGTGGTACCGACAATAATGACGAAGATTCAAATTACGCTCACTTCGATGTGTCTTACGCTTATAACGACAGTGTGAGTTTTACTTTTAGCCAGATGATTGACGAAGATAATGATGATGATTTGAGATTCGTTGTTTCTTACAGCTTGCCAATCGAAATGTAATACCCCGGCCGGCGGCAGGGTTGTTGTCGGCCATTTTCTTAACTCAATCCTAATGTGTGGCTAACGCACATTGACAGGAGATATCCGATGAAATTGATTACGGCTGTTATTAAGCCATTCAAACTCGATGATGTGCGCGAAGCGCTGTCTGATATCGGCGTACAGGGCATAACCGTCACCGAAGTAAAAGGTTTTGGTCGTCAGAAAGGTCACACTGAGCTTTATCGTGGCGCTGAGTATGTTGTCGATTTTCTGCCTAAGGTGAAGATTGAAGTCGCTGTCGCAGATGACTCGGTTGAACCGACCATCGAAGCAATAAGCAAGTCAGCTAACACTGGCAAAATAGGCGACGGCAAGATTTTTGTCACTGCGCTTGAGCAGGTTATTCGAATTCGTACCGGTGAAACTGGCGAAGAAGCCATTTAGTAATGTCGCTGCGTTTTTTGTTAACTAATTTAATTAAAAGACTTATCTCTTTCCCTTTGGAGGACATGTGATGGAAGACATCATACAGGTCAAGTACGCCCTGGACACATTTTACTTCCTGGTTATGGGTGCGTTCGTAATGTGGATGGCAGCAGGTTTTGCCATGCTCGAAGCCGGTTTGGTTCGCGCAAAAAATACCACAGAGATCCTAACCAAAAACATCGCTCTCTTTGCGGTGGCTTGTACCATGTACTTATTGTGTGGCTACACAATTATGTACGGCGGTTCAGAAGGCGGCATGCTGCCAGATTCATGGTTCGGTAATTCAATTGCTGATGAGACTGTTGAAGAAGTGCTGGCTTCAAACGGCGACACTTACTACTCAGGTTCATCTGACTTCTTCTTCCAAGTGGTATTCGTGGCAACAGCTATGTCTATCGTTTCGGGTGCGGTTGCAGAGCGTATGAAGCTGTGGGCTTTCTTGGCTTTTGCAGTTGTCATGACTGGCGTTATCTACCCACTTCAAGGTTCTTGGAGCTGGGGCGGCGGTTTCTTGTCTGAAGCAGGTTTCTCTGACTTCGCAGGTTCCGGTATTGTCCATATGACAGGTGCTTCTGCAGCACTAGCTGGTGTGTTGCTGCTTGGCGCTCGTAAAGGCAAGTACGGCGAGAACGGCCAAGTTAATGCGATCCCCGGTGCGAACATGGCAATGGCAACATTGGGTACCTTCATCTTGTGGATGGGTTGGTTCGGCTTCAACGGCGGTTCAGAGCTGATGGTGTCTAATATCGACGAGGCGAACGCAACTGCTCAGGTATTTGTTAATACCAATGCTGCGGCAAGTGGTGGTTTGATTGCTGCGATGATCGTTGCTCGGTTGTTGTTCGGCAAGACAGACTTAACTATGGTGCTGAATGGTGCGCTGGCTGGTTTGGTTGCAATTACTGCTGATCCGCTGTCTCCTGATCCAATTGTTGCTACATTGATTGGTGCTGTTGGCGGTGTGCTGGTTGTGTTCTCAATCCTAGCCCTAGACAAAATCAAGATTGATGATCCAGTGGGCGCGATCTCTGTCCACGGTGTTGTCGGCCTCTGGGGTGTAATGGCGGTGCCATTCAACAACAGCGATGCTACTTTCGGCATGCAGATCTACGGTGCGTTAGTGATCTTTGCCTGGACCTTCGGGGCCAGCCTAGTGATATGGGGTATCTTGAAAGCAGTCATGGGTATTCGTGTAACAGAAGAGGAAGAGTACGAAGGTGTCGACCTCTCTGAATGCGGCATGGAAGCTTATCCGGAATTCACCAACAAGTAAGTCTTTCCCGTTGGGTGATTTTCAGGGCGCTCTTTGAGCGCCCTTTTTCCGTTTAAAGTAGCGGTTTTGGCGCTTATTTCACTCTAATGTGTGGATAACCTTGCCAAATCCGTGTTGCCTGAGCTAACTTAACGACACGTAGTTATTCGTAGTAAGCTCTGATTAATTACTGCGCTCGGTATTTTAGATGTCAGCGATGCTCAGCATGCCCAAGGCACTCGGATTACTTGTGGTCAGGCGCTACACGTTTCTCGCGTGTAAGCTGTTTCCTCCGCTCTGGAGATGTTTAAACTACCCTCGCTGGCTATAGTAATTAGAGTTTGCCTTATCAAAAGAGGAAGAATTGGCGATGAAATTAGTCAGCGCGGTGATCAAACCGTTTAAGTTAGATGATGTCCGTGCGGCCTTGTCAGAAATTGGCGTGCAAGGTGTAACCGTGACTGAGGTAAAAGGCTTTGGTCGGCAGAAGGGGCATACCGAGCTATATCGTGGCGCGGAGTACGTGGTCGATTTTTTACCCAAAGTAAAATTAGAGATTGCGGTCGCAGACGATTTGCTTGAAAAAGTGATCGATACCGTGACCAAAGCGGCGAATACCGGCAAAATTGGTGATGGTAAGATTTTTGTTACCAACCTCGAGCAGGTTATTCGTATCCGCACCGGCGAAACCGGCGAAGACGCAATTTAGTATCGCGTTTATATATGAATTAGGCGGCCACAGGCCGCCTTTTTTGTGCTCGGTATTTTACCTATAGCTCGAAAAGTGATGGCCCGATTTGTTTGTAATAACAAAAAAGCCTAATCATTCGCTTGTCAAAACGCCTTCTATACAAGTATAAATCGCTTCGTAAACGGGGTATTTTTATTTTTGGGAGGTGGTCTTATGGGTTCGCATAATCGTAGTAGCAATAGTCAAACCTCAAGCGCGCAGCAGCATGTGTCATCACCTACAGTGCATGATCGCATGCGCGACCAATTAGCCAAAGATATCGAGGCTTATCTTGCCCAAGGTGGCCAGATTAAACATCTAGATCCGTATATACGTAGCACCCCAAACGATATCGACACCGATACCGACAGCTACTAGTCTGCCACCGCGTCGGCAAACACTGGCGGCTAGCGCGATGTTAGCCGCTGGATCTTGCCCGGTAAGTCTCGCCAATCATGAAAATGATCGTCGGCGAGGGCGTGAGGCAGCGGTGAGTCTGGCTTTAGACAAGCTTGAATAGCGAGTAAGCCGAGTGCTTTGGCCCCGCTGATATCATCAATCACATGGTCACCAATGTGTATCGCCTCATCTGCTCGGCAGTCAGCGATTTCCAATGCTTTTAGAAAAAGCTCAGGACTAGGCTTGGCTGCCTTTACGTGCTCGGCTTGGTAGTTGGCGCTGAAGTATTTACCTACCGCTTGTCTGCCGAGGTCGGCATTACCGTTAGTTAAGCTAATGAGCATATAGTCTTCACTGAGCCCACCAATGATGTCTTCACAGTGCGGGAAAAGCGTAATTTGTTGTCTTGCTTCAAAAAATACGGCAAAAGCTTGGCGCGCTAAATTTGCGCTTTGGCCTTGGTACCCGCTGAGTGTTAATGCTTCGGTAAGGCTTGCAGTGCGCCACTGAGAAATTTGGTGTTCAAGCTCGGGGTGACGGCTTAAATATTCTGCGCGGTGGGCACGGAGTGACTCTGGGCTGAAGCGCTTAGTCAGTTCAGGTGTCATATCTGACAGATAATTATAAAAAACCTGCTCCGCTTGTTGGATGACGGGGCTACTTAGCCATAGCGTATCGTCTAGGTCGAAGCACAGTAGTTTGATTTTTTTCATATCTGAGATTTTTACCCTAACTGAGATGAGTCGTGTGAAAGCGATTGCCAATAGCAGTGCTTACGTGGACAGCAGTAGCATAGATGTGATTCATTCGCGTCGTCGCCAGTATTTGCACAGTATAAGTATTCTACTTAGATTCGAGACATTATAAGATGAGTGGATAATATTCATCTTATAATTTTGACCCAATGGTGCAACAGCGATTTAACAGAAGCCTGTTCGAGGTGAAATTTTAATAAACAATAATTTACGGTAGAGACTAGATTTATGGCAAAAACTTCGTTGCAGCCAGTGAAAAAATCGCCGCCATGGTGGCGGTCTTTGCCTGACGACTTCTATTGCCAGTCTGATGGCACCGAACTTGACAGCGAATACCCGCTAAGAGTTTACGGCACGGCGATGATGGACCGGGTGATGCGCACGGGCTTGTCCCTGATGATTTCTGGTGCCTTACTGCCCCAAGTAATAAAGCGCGAAGGTTTGAGCCGCGAGCGCGAATGGATGGATTTTTATGCTCATTTAGCCGAGCAGCGCGATGTCGATCAGGTTTTTATAGCCCCGCCAAAAGTAAATATTACTGAGCATAAAATGGGCAAGTTCGCCTATAAGCCCAAAGACATCCCGGCGGTAGAGCTACGCTTTGAAAGCCCGTTTACGCCCTTAAATCCTGCTCTTACCGAGAGTTATTTAAGTTACACCCGCAACCGCACTGCCAGAGCGCAGTATTGGCGCCATCCTGACAGGGCCCGCCCAACCTTGATTTTCGTACATGGGGTGGTCGAAAGTTCGTATGCCTTTAATAGTCTGTTTTTTTCGCTCAAAACGTTTTATGACAATGGCTATGATGTGTTGCTAATGATTCAGCCTTTTCATGGTGATCGTGCTGAGCGCTTTCATCCCTTTAGCGGCTATGGCTTATTCGCTGGCGGTTTCTCGCAGTTAAATGAGGGCCTGCTGCAGGCCGTGTCAGATTTAAGAGTATTTGTAGATTACTTATTTGAGCGCGGCGCTCCCCATGTGGGAATTAGCGGTTTAAGTTTGGGCGGATACTTAAGTTCGGTGATGGCGGTGGTGGAACCACGGCTGGCGTTTTGTATCCCAAATTCACCGCTGGTTGCGCCGGTGGACACCGTGCGCGATTGGGTGCCCATCGGTCGTGCAATGGAGATAGTCGGTAAGCGTACCGGCTTAAGTCCCTTGGACTTGAGGCGGGGAATGGCAATACACAGCCCGCTAAGTTATCAGCCCAAGCTCGATCCAGACAGGGTGATGATAATTGGTGGCGCGGGAGATCGATTTACACCGCCACGCTTCGTGCGGCTATTACACTCGCATTGGCCAGAGTCGCATTTGCATTGGTTTCCCGGCAATCATCTGGTGCATTTGGGGCAGCAAGAATACTTAAAGTTAATGCGCCACTTTATGGATAGTCACTGCCAGAACGTAAGTTATCCATAGATGAGAGGGCGGCCGCTGGCTTAAATAAACGGCCCTTTCATTAGCTTTGGCAGGGTACGATTTACGACGTCGGCAATATATTCTAGGAATATTGTGCCCATGCTGGATTTAAAGTGTTGCGGGTCCTTGCTGGCGATAGCGACAACCCCGTCAATATTGCCCGCTTGAATGGGCATCAAGGCAGCAGAGCCAATATGGTCGGCATGTTTGCCAAACAGAAAGCTCAGTTCCTCGCCTCGCAGCACACCGCACACTGCTTTTTTGCCGCGTAACAAGCTGCCAATTTGATCTTGTGCTTGCTCGGGGCTCACCACTCTTAAGGCATTGCCACCAACCCGGTTGGGGTCGGAAAATATAATCAGGCTGGCGTAATCGATATCTTTAAAGTCGCTTACCAAATGACGACAAAGGCTATTGCTGAACTCTTCCGCACGGCGCGCCTCTAGAAGCGCTAAAATTAGGGTTTTACTCTTTTCGAAGAGCAGATCATTGCGCTGGGCATTGTCTAGCATGCTGCTGATGCGTGAGCGCATGTCCATATTGCGCTCGCGCAATACTTCTACCTGCCGCTCTAACAAGCTGACTGCTTTTCCGGTTTTGTGGGTGATCTTAAGTTCTGTCAGTAGATCTTCGTTATTTAGAAAGAAACCGGGATGATTGCGAAGATAACGCGCCACTTCGCTTTCGCTGGGAAGTCCGTCTTTTTTCGAGCTTACAGTGTCCACAGGGTATCCTATATTTGTATCTGGCCTTCAAAAACCGTCGCTGCTGGCCCGGTCATAATAACGGGCTGTCCTGGGCCTTGCCAGTGAATACTTAAGTTGCCGCCCGGCAGGTGTACGGTCACAGTTGTGTTTAGCTTGCCCTGAACGATGCCGCTTACCACCGCTGCGCAGGCGCCAGTGCCGCAGGCCAGCGTTTCGCCAACACCGCGCTCGAATACCCGCAGCCGTATCGTGTCGCGGTCGACTATCTGCATAAACCCAACGTTGACACGTTGGGGAAAGCGCGGGTGGGACTCAGTGACTGGGCCAATGGTTTCTACTGGCGCGGAATCGGCATCGGTAACCGGAAAGATGACATGGGGGTTACCCATCGATACCGCGCCAACCTGCCAAGTATCGCCGTTAACATCCAAGGCGTAGTTGCTTGCTTGCTGGTCTGCTGTGAAGGGAATCCGCCTGGGATCGAGTATCGGCTCACCCATATCTACCCGAACTTGTCGGTTTTCAGTAAGTTCTAGTTCAATGATGCCGGCCAGTGTTTCAACTTTGATCTTCTGCTTACCGGTCATTCGCTTGTCGCGAATAAAGCGCGCAAAGCAGCGCGCGCCGTTGCCGCACTGTTCAACTTCACTGCCTTCGGCATTGTAAATGCGATAGCAAAAGTCGACATCAGGTTGCGTAGGAATTTCCACAGTAAGAACTTGGTCACAGCCAATCCCAAAATGGCGATCAGCTATTTTGCGAATATGGTGCGGTTTGAGCTTGAAGCGCTGGGTAATGAGGTCGATAACGACAAAATCATTGCCCAGGCCATGCATTTTGGTAAAGCGTAATAGCATCGTAGAACCCTGTGTTGCGCCTCACCGGTGGCGCTAAGTAACGATGCGGGCGCGCTGCTATTGTCTGAGAGAGGGGAAGGTAGACGCGATTGCGTCAGCATTTCTCTTAGGGCAGCAAAGTTTCACCACGCATCAAGTCGGTGACAGTTTCGCGTGCGCGGATGAGGTGGCATTTATCGCCGTCCACCATGACTTCCGCCGCACGTCCTCGGCTATTGTAATTGGAACTCATCGTAAAGCCATAGGCACCGCTAGATGCTAAGGCCAGTAAATCGCCTTCTTCAATGCAAAGTTCACGATCCTTAGCTAAGAAGTCGCCGGTTTCGCACACTGGGCCTACAAAATCATAGCTGCGTGAGACGCCTTCTTGACGAGGTTGCACGGCCATTAAGTCCATCCATGCGGAGTACAGTGCTGGCCGAATCATGTCGTTCATGGCGGCATCAATAATGGCGAAATTCTTGTGTTCGTTGAGCTTTAAATATTCCACGCGGGTTAGTAGGACACCGGCATTGGCGACAATAGAGCGACCGGGTTCAAACATCAGGGTCACTTTGCGATCGCCCAACTTTGCTCTAATAGCACGAATATAATCACCGGTAAGCGGCGCAGTTTCGTCGCGATAGCGCACGCCTAAGCCGCCACCTAGGTCGAGGTGAGAGATGGTGATGTCCATGCTCGCCAAAACATCAACTAACTTTAACACCCGCTCAAGGGCGTCTAGGAGTGGACTGGTGTCTATGAGCTGTGAGCCGATGTGACAATCGACTCCTTTAATTTCGATGTTGGGCAGGGACGCAGCGCGCCGGTAGACCTCGGGCGCGTGTTCAATGTCGACACCAAATTTGTTGTCACGCAGGCCGGTCGAAATATAAGGGTGGGTTTTGGCGTCTACATCGGGGTTGACGCGTATTGAAATTGACGCTGTTACGCTCATAGCCTCGGCAACACTGTTCAGGCGCTCTAGCTCGGCTTCGGACTCGACGTTAAAGCAATGGATACCGACCTCTAATGCGCGCTGCATTTCTGCCGCAGTTTTACCGACCCCAGAGAATACAATGCGATCAGGTTTGCCCCCTGCCGCAAGCACCCGCTCTAATTCGCCAGTAGAAACAATATCAAAGCCCGCCCCAAGGCGAGCCAATACATTCAGTACGGCAATATTAGAGTTGGCTTTTACTGCGTAACACACCAAATGATCTTGGCCTTCCAGTGCCTCGGTATATTCTGTAAAGCGTTGTTCAATGTAGGCGCGCGAATAGACGTAGCAGGGGCTGCCAAACTCCGCAGCAATCTTACTCAGGGGCACCGACTCGGCATGAAGTTCGCCATGCACGTAATGAAAAGGAGACATAAAAGCTTACTCTGCAGGCGACGTGGTCGCCGTATTGGTGTTGGTTTGCGGGCTTGGCTTGGGGTTTGTCGCTATGTCGGCACCGCTACTTTCTTCATTAGCGTTTATACCGCCGCCTTCACCCGTGAGCATAAGCGGGCCAGTTTGGCCGCATGCGCCTAACAGAACTGCGCTGCACAATGCGAAAGTGCGAATGTTAACCATAACAATGCCCCGAAATTAACGTAGTCGCACATTATACCTAGCTGGGGCACCAAGCCCAATGCCCATGTTCTGCTGCAGATTGATTCGAGGCTTAGTATACTGCCGCCACGAATCCAAACTGTAAGCCTAATAGTGGATGCCACAAATGAATGAAGTCGAATTCAACGATAATATTGATGAATTATATACCACCATCGAAGATGCCATTGATGAGCTAGAGGCCGACGTAGACTGCGTAATTAGTGGCGGCGTGCTCACTCTGCAATGTCCAGACGGCAGCGCCTTAATATTTAGTCGTCAGAGCGTCAGTAAAGAACTTTGGTTAGCCGCGCGCTCGGGTGGGTTTCACTACAGCTGGCAAAATGAAGAGTGGTACTGCGCGCGAACGGAGCAAACGTTGGCGGAAATGCTGGATGAAATTGGCCGTGAACAAATTGGTGAGGCACTAATAATCAATTGATCGGGCTTGATGTTGAATGATTAAGTTCTTTAATCATTCTATCGATGAATCATCCATTTCACCGTCCCCTCAAACTTGACGCCCCCAGCCAGCTGATACTTCCCGTCATTCCCGGCTCAGGTCGGGTACCTTTCTGTGTGAGCGAAGCCAACGCCTTGGATCTTTCTGCAATATGCCGTAACTCAGAGCCCGAAGGCTATGGATCCCCGATCAAGCCGGGGATGTCGGCGTTGTATAATTTGAATGGCATGCGACTGTGAGCTATTTCTGAGGCTGTGTGGCCTGTAATAGCCCTTTCAACGCGGACTCCATACAGGATTTGCGCCTAGCCTTCTAAAAACTCCCGTCATACTATGCTCGCATCAGCCTATGCTAAAGCCCAGTCATACCCGACCACGATCGGGGATCCACGTGAGCGCAGCGAATGCTTTAAATAAAGTGCGTCACACAGCAATACCCTTCAGCGCGCCAACACGGAGGTATTTAATATTTCCTCAATATGCTGTTTATAACGCATATATAAGCAGGTTTGCTGCGGCGGCATGATGCTAAGATCGATTCGATTCAAGTGGTAATGTTGCGGTGCGTCGCTGAGGAGTTCAAGTTGCTTGGCGAGCTCATCAAATAATTCTTGCCCCGCTTGGGCGTAGCGAAATAGCTGATCGCCGCAGCGCATATCAAACACCAAACGCCCAGATTCTTGAGTTTGCGCTAAGGCTTCTAGGTGGATTTGTGGGTCGCTGTGGTGGTCGTAAATAGCATCGTCCAAGTCTGGTTTATATTCCGTTTTGGCCTCGCTAAGCCACTTGTCGCTTTCTTGATGTAGTTCAAACACATGATATAGATGTTTGCTCTGTTGCTGCTTTTTGCATTGGTACAAAAAAGCTAAGAGTGGTTGGATTAGCGCATCGGTACTTGTATACGCGACGGTATTGAAGTGCAGAGAGCCGTTTTCATCGCGTAAAAAAAGGTCGGCCTTAGGGCCTCTACGGTGGAAAAACACATAGCAGTCAGCGGTATTTGCGGTGTCGATGATATTGGCGAGAGCGGAGTTAGGAGCGCAGTAGCGGTCCATAATAATAGGGCTATATTCTGGCTGCCCGCGGCCAAGGCATCGAATCAGCGTGTCGTAGCCGGCCGCGTGAATACTTTGCAGCTCGTCGTTTTGCGATTGTAGAATATAAAAGCCATTGCTCAACTTTATGAGCAATCGCGTGTTGCCTGGCTTGGTGTAAAAAGCGCGGTAGAACAATTTGGGTAGATGCCGGATACCGTTCAGTAATTTATCATCGGGGTCGTTAAAACATAGGGCATGTATCATAGGTGGATTGATGCCGCGCGAGGCTGCGAGCATCATTTGTTGATAGGTTCTAAACGCATCCAGCAAGGCTTCTGCGCCCTTAAAGGCGATAGACGCAACTTCCCCCCAGCTATTGATAATGACGACTTCTATCTGGTCAATAGTGTAGTTATTACTGTGGTTGCTGAGGCCGGTAGCACCCAGTGCATTTAGGGAGTGTTGTCCCAAATTAAGGTAAAACAGCATTGTTTCTGGCACTTTGGGTCGATTAAACGCTTCGTGTTTGTCAGGATCGGCGGCGTAAGCGTGGCGCGGCAGATACTGACCTAAATGCTCCGCCAATCGACGCAAATCAGTTTCAGTTATTCCGTCTTGTCGGCCATTGAGGCGCAGGCGGCTGTAGTCGTTGATGAGACCGTTGCAGTAACACCAACATAGCAACTCGCTGAGGTGATCGTGCTCTTGCAATATGGCGTCAGCTTCAATGTCATGGCGGGCGCTAGTACTCACCGCCCAGCGGCGCTGGCTACCGAAGCCGGACGAGTGGAAAAACAATTGCTCTTCCGACAAATCGGGTGCGATACCGGGGTTTAGCCATTCAACTTTGTAGCGCTTGCGCTCAAAGGCGGCGTATAGCTTGCGGCCCAGCAGCGTCATTTCTTGCGACTTGATGAGTACTGGCCGTTTACTGCGTCTAGCGAAGTCCTGAAGAAACTGGTAGCTATTCGTTAGCTCAGCAACTAAAAAACGATGTTCTTCCCTTACCCTGCGCAATTTCCAGCGGCTGCGAGTATCGAGGTTGAGAAGTTGCTCTGGCCGCCACTGCCATTCCACTATCAAATTTTCTAGCAGTTGCTGGCGCCAGGTTGTATTGCTAGTACTGACTTGTGACAGCCGTATACCAATCTTGAAATAAAAGGCGCGACGGATTAATTCTAGGCGATCAAGTTCATTGCGCGCGCTTAAATAATTAGCCAGTCGTTGATACACCATAATATATGGGTCGAGGATGTCGGCGTCGGTAATGCCTTGATAAATCTCGCTCTTAAGACTCACACACAGCGGTAATACTTTTGGGAAGTCGCGCGCGTAGGCCTCTGTAAGTAGTAATTTCAGAACGGCTTTATAGGGTGAGCTAATCGCCTTATAGAGCTGCCAAACCCCGGCGCCAATAAACTCACCTGCAGGGATTTTTGAGACGCCACCAAAATCGATGGATTCATGGGGATCAACGAAGCCCTGGGAATGGAGCAGGGCGATATATTCCTGATAGTTAACCTCTTCCTCCGGTGGCACTAGCCACCAGATTGGATACCGTCCCGCCACTAGTAAGGCGCTGCGATAAAACTCATCTAAGAGTAAAAAATGCTGACTGGTGCCCGCTGACTCTGCACTAATACGGTCGCGCTGCCCACGCCGAAACTGGTCATTATTCATTAGGAAGAAATGGATTTCTAATCCCAAACTTTTCGCCCACTTAGAAATTGCGCCGGCCTTGTGGTAGAGCTTTTCTAAACCGGCTTCATCGATACTAGCGTGGTGGCAAAGCCATACGTCTAAGTCAGAATTTTCTGCTTGCGCTATCGTGCCGCAAGAGCCCATCAGAAACACGCTGTGAATCAGCGGCGCGGATTGCTCTTCGGGGCGGTACTCAACACTGCGGGCGATATTGTTGCGCACTCGATCCAAGGTCAGAGTATCGGGTTGATAGCCGTCAATCCCGCAGGGCGCACTTAGGCTGTTATAGCCGGGTAAGATGGGATGGTTGATATGAATGAGCAGTGGCAGTAGATCTAAGAATATTTGCTGCCGGGGGAGCAGTGCTGTGCGGGTGCGAATCAGGCGCTCGCGATTTAGGCTTAAAAAACGCTCGCGAACCAACGCCAGTCCAGCGTGGGTAATGCCACGATCGAACAAGGGGTTGTTAGAATAATTGTGGGTGGACGTATCCGCCATGCTGTGTGACCCGATATAACGCTAGAGCTACTTTACCGGCAATCACGACCTGTTGTCATGTGCGGTATTGCCCCAGTCTATGGTGTTGCTACCACTGTGCTAGAGTTTGCGTTTATGCCGGTGTTATTCGCAGCGAGTGAGTATTAGATGCCCCTGCCGATCTACCCGAGCCTGCCACTGTATTTCTAACCATAAGGTGGCAACCGCATCGCTAACCAGGGCGGGGCCATGGATCACTTGATCGCAGTTAAGCTGCTGTCGCTCATAGCGCGGTACATTGGCCAGCGCCGGCGACTTGTTTTTCATGGCAGCGATCATGACAGTTTGGGTTTCTACTGCCGAGGCCGGCGGACCTTCAGCAATGTTCGGTAGTGTGATGGACAGCGTCTCTGCTCGTAAAGCCTGGCGAATATTAATGAGCTGGACGGGGATTGCCAGCTCGTGTCCATAGAGTTCGCGGTGAGCGCGATGAAACGCGCGCGTAAGGTTATCTAAATCTTCTTGCCATGCAAGATTAAGGGTATAGGACTGCCCTAGGTAGCAAAGGTCGACACTGGGGTGGGCAGTAATTTGAGTGGGGTGAATACCCTCCGCCACTAATTGCTGGTGGCCAGTGTGAGCCAATTCGTCTAAGGCGCGGCGCAAATTAGCAGCATCGGATTCTGCTAGACCGGTGTTGACCGTGCGGGAAAGTTGCCGCTCCCTTGGTGCCAATAGCATGCCCAGCGCTGAAAATACCCCCGCGTAGTTGGGTACAATAATCTCTGGGCAGTTCAATGCATTGGCCAGCGCACAAATATGAAGGCCGCCCGCACCACCAAAACAACATAAGCTAAAATCTGCAGGATCATGGCCGCGTTGCACTGAGATTACTCGCAGCGCGCGCACCATATGTTCATTGGCGATATCGATAATCCCTTCGGCGGTGCTTTCAATGCTGACGCCGAGTGTTTTAGCGAGCTCGCCTACAGCTGCTCTTGCCGCATCGCAGTTTATTGGCATGGCACCGCCCAGACGCGCGCTGGCGGGCAGCCGACCCAGCACCACATTGGCATCAGTGACGGTAGGTTTTGTACCTCCTTTGTTGTAGCAGGCAGGCCCGGGATCAGCGCCTGCAGATTCTGGCCCTACCCGCAGCATGCCGCCCTCATCGAGGTAGGCGATAGAGCCGCCACCCGCGCCGATGGTATGCATGTCAACCATAGGTACGGCCACCGGATACGGCCCAATATGACCTTCGTTAGTCAGTTTTATATCGCCATTGATCAAGGCCACATCGCTTGAGGTGCCGCCCATATCAAACGTCATCAGTTTGGGTCGATGCAATATTTGGCCAAGGTGCTTGGCGGCGGCTAAACCGCCTGCGGGACCAGAGAGCAATAAGTTCACTGCGCGGTCGGCGGCACTGGCGGCGTCGGTGGTGCCGCCAGAAGATTGCATCACAGAGATCGGCGTGGTTTTTAAGGCATCCTGTAAATCCCCTAAATAATTCGCTACCTTGGGGCCTAGCCACGCGTTAAGCCATGTTGCCATCCCGCGTTCATATTCCTTGTATTCGGGTAAAACTTCTGAAGATCGCGAAACAAAAATACCATCTGGAATACACTCAGCAATGGTCTTCTCAAATTGTGCGTCCATAAATGAAAATAATAAATTGATCGCTACAGATTCAGGTTTAAGATCTTTTAGCTGTGCGTGCAGGGCGTTTAAATCATCTTGCGTTAGCGATTCAACAACCTTGCCATCAGCTCCTAAGCGGCCGCCGGTTTCCAAGCAAAGAGATGGAGGAACAGGAATCACCTTGGCAGTGGGTCTAAGTTCATACAATGCTTCTCGGGTTTGGCGGCCGATCGTTAACATATCAGCAAAACCGCGATTGGTAATAAAAACCGTTTTTGCGCCCTTTCCCTCTAACGCCGCGTTTGTCGCCACGGTGGAACCGTGTACCACCACCAGTCGGCCATTAGTAACCAAGTTCTGTAAACCCAACTCGCGAATACCGTTTAAAATAGCCAGTTCCGGATTGACTGGCGTGGAGGGGCATTTAAAACAGCGGATTTGCTGATCTTGAAACAACACAAAATCAGTAAACGTGCCGCCGGTATCGACACCTAGATAAGCAAGTGGGGCAAGATTGGGCATAACAAACTCAAAAAAAAGACATTGCGCTATTGTCGCTAGTCAGTCGCTGTTTGTCATTGCCTGAAGACAAAGGCATTCGATTTGCTCACATGGAGCCACGGTCAGCATCGGCAATGACGATGATTGGAGTCATGAGCGCTTTGCGGTCACTCGCTGCTGCCTAAGCCGCATTCATCCTGAACTTGATTAAGGATCCATAGGCTTCGGGCTTAGAGCAACGCTGCACGCAATAAATACTGAAGATATTGGCTTTACTTATCTGGATGTCAGAGCGGGAAGGGCATAAAGCGGCGTGTATAAAACTGCTAATTACGAAACATGCTCGGCTGAGATACAATCTCCGTCCAGTATTAAACGTGGTGGAGAGCTGTGCCTGAATTACCTGAAGTCGAAACCGTAAAGCGCGGCATTGCACCGCATCTCCTTAAACGATGTTTTCAGAAAGTCACCGTCAGAGACCATCGCCTGCGCTGGCCGGTCGATCCTAATTTAGCGGATCATTTGCTGGGCCATGAGATTCTCAGCGTAGAGCGCCGCGCAAAATACGTTCTGGTGCGTTTAGTCACCGGATATTTGGTAATACATCTAGGTATGTCGGGTCGCCTGTACTTTGTAACCGCCGACATGCCGGTCGCCAAGCACGATCATCTCGACTGGCAACTGAGTGATGGCCAGATATTGCGCTACACCGACCCACGACGGTTTGGCGCGGTGATTTGGATCGCGGGTGATGACGTATCAGCACATAAATTATTTGTCTCACTTGGACCTGAGCCTCTGCAGGAAGAATTTGATGCCGCCTACCTTTTTAAACGTTCAAGAAAACGTAAAGTGCCGATAAAGAGCTTTCTGATGAATGCCCATGTCGTGGTAGGGGTGGGGAATATCTACGCTAATGAAGCACTGTTTATGGCGGGCATATCACCGACGCGGGAGGCTGGCAGTATTAGCCTCGCCCGTTATACCCGTTTAGTGAGCGAGATAAAACAGGTGCTCGAAAAAGCCATAGCGCAAGGCGGTACAACGCTAAAAGACTTTGTGGGCGGGGATGGCAAGCCGGGATACTTTAAACAAGAACTGCAAGTCTACGGTCGCGGCGGCAAGGCCTGCAATAGCTGTGAAAGAGTACTCCACGAAATTCGAATGTCGCAGCGTACAACTGTGTTTTGCAAAAGCTGCCAGCGGTAGATAATTGGATGTCGACATAATGAGGATTCTCGGCGACTGCGATCTGAAGTTCGAGTTATTGCCGGCTAGCTAAGGACTGATTAAAAACTATCGTTATACCCGACCCCGATCGGGTATCCGCAAGCGCAGCAGATGCTTTAGATCCGCTCTACAAGGCATAAAATCAAAACCCTAGGGCTTGCCCCTCTCTGCGAGGATCAGCGGCACCCTCTAAACCGGAATCTTTAAGCATAATTCCATGTAAGCCGCTGGTTTGATCGCGCTCTGTAAATTGATGGCCGCGCTGTTGTAGTGCCTTTTTTACTTCCTCAGAAAAGCGTCCGGTCTCTAACTCGGTAGTATCGCCCATGGCAATG
>NZ_JBLIKC010000027.1:0-56252 GCF_047636175.1 Zhongshania sp.
GGCACTGAGAAAATGGCGTCTTCAGCAATCGAAAAAATAGTCGGGATCACCGCAAAGCCCATTGCAATACCAACCACTAAGGCATTGCGCTGATCGAAAGAAACCCCAATATCGTTGGTTAACCACGTACGCATATCTCCGCCAAAAAAGGCACGTTCTATCGGCGCACTGAGCTCTACACATCCCAACACTACCGCCAGCACCACAGGAACAAGCAGCAGCGGATGCCAACCGTCTGGAATCCGGCGACGGAAGGATGACGGCAGTTGTGACCACGACCAGGCAAACACTAAAATACCGATAGGTAGAAAAACAAATAGCGAAAATATCGCCGGTAAATTTTTCTCAATAAACGGTGCAAGCCACAAACCTGCTAGAAAGCCCAAGATAACAGTCGGCAGGGCTTCCATTAATTCGATTAAGGGCTTGGTCTTACGGCGCAGCGCCGGCGCCATAAAGTAGGCTGTATAAATAGCACCACAGATTGCCAGTGGTGCGGCAATCAGCATCGCATAGAATGCGGCTTTTAGGGTGCCGAAGGCCAAGGGTGCAAAACTATATTTTGGTTCAAAATCATTATTGGATGCTGACGACTGCCAAACGTAGTCCGGCTCGGAATAGCTCTCATACCAAACTTTGCTCCACAAGGCAGTCCACGACAATTCAGGGTGTTCATTGTGCAAGGCAAAGCTTGCAAGTTCGCCTTCACTATTTTCCACTAAAATTTTGTCGGCACGCGGCGAAATTGCCATCGCGCGAATTGCTCCAACATCGAGATTCTCGCTCAATAATCGCCGATGCGAGGTGGTGTAAAACAAATCGAGCTTGCCTTGGTCGTCGACGCTGACAAAGCCTTTGCGGCGATGCTCAGTCACCAAGGCGGCACTGCCACCGTCGGGAATATCGAACTGTCGAACCGGCTGCAGTTTATAGCCAGACTCGCGTTCCTTATCTCTTACAACAAACCACTGGCCCACCGAGCCATGGTCGCTAGCAACCAATAAAGAAATACCACCTAATAAAAATCGCGCCTGACTCAGTTTGCCGTTATCAAAAAGATAGCCTCGATCCGTAATCGTCTGCTCTGGCAGATCGATTAAGCGAAAACCACCGTCAGCGGCCAATACATAAAGCCATTGCTGGCCAGGACCAATTAGCACCCGGCTGGGGATAATATCCAAAACAGGTAGTGACACATCTTGTTCACTTAAGGTGACTTCCTCGCTGAGAAAGTCTTCTTCTTTAACCCAACGGCGCCCCAATAATTGGCCATCCGTAACACCAATTATCATTAAAGCGTCATCGTTATCGCTGATGGCAACCTCCTCAAGCGGGCGCCCTTCAGACAATAGAAAGGCCTTATCACCATAAGGGAAACGCAGAATAGGAGTAATAAGACGCTCACCGCCTGGGTAACTTGTTCGGTAGTCATGCTTGGCAATGAGCACTTTGCCGTCGCTCAAACCCAGTGCAAAAATACGACTATCTTCTGACTCCAGTGCAAAACTGAGGATATCCGCCCCTTTCAAGGGCAACTTGGTTTCAGACAGTAAGTTACCATCGCTTAAGCGAAAAAATTCTGCGTCACCGTTACGCCCAAGCCGAAAACTAATTTCGGCTTGCTCTTCCATCGCAAGATACAAGGCAGAGGCGGTGCTATTGGTCTGGAACTGGGTTTCTGACTGAATCGATGCAGGCTGAAACAAGGGCATGATTTCGTAAAGAAGATAGAAAAAGATGAGCAATATTGCGAGCAATACACCGACACCGCCGGCAGTGATGGTTGCGGTAGCTATACCGTCCTTCAGTTGGCGCCACTTGCGGTAGGCGGAAGCGGTAGCTCGTACCTCAGATTGACTCATTTTTTCTAGCTCTCGGGAAACTCACAAACACAATATGGCCATTCTTTCTCATTTTAATGACAGCTGTCACATTCAAAATACGACATCTACACTGGCGGCACCTTAATTACCAACGCAGTTAAGCTATAGCGCGAGCTTAGCCCTAACTTTCTCAGCAACACTGGCTGGCAGGGGAATGTAGCCATCTTTAACAACAACTTCCTGTCCCTGCTTAGATAGCACAAGCTTTACAAATTCACGCTCTAACGGTGCTAGTGGCTGGTTGGGCACTTTGTTCACGTAGACATACAAGAAACGTGACAGCGGATACCTACCCGCCGTCGCATTATCTGCATTAGCTTCTACAAAACCGCTTTTATTATCCTTTGCGAGCGGAATAGCACGTACGCTGGAGGTCTTGTAACCGATGCCAGAATAACCAATACCATTAATTGATGTGGACACAGATTGCACCACAGATGCCGACCCCGGCTGTTCATTCACGCCATTCTTAAAATCACCTTTGCACAGTGCTTTTTCTTTAAAGTACCCGTAAGTACCAGACACCGAGTTACGACCAAACATTTGAATATCGCGCGCTGTCCATGCATCGCGCATTCCCAAACCACCCCAAGTTTCTACGTTATCGGCGTGACCACATTTATGGGTACTAGAAAACACCGCATCCACCTGCGCCATTGTCATTCCGCTAATAGGATTATCTTTATGTACAAAAATAGCCAAGGCATCGATCGCAACCGGTATAGCTGTTGGCTTGTAACCGTATCTAATTTCAAAGGACTCAATTTCCTTGTCTTTCATTTTACGGCTCATCGGCCCGATATTTGAGGTAGCTTCGGTCAAAGCTGGCGGCGCCGTTGACGAACCCGCGGCTTGAATTTGAACATTGACGTTGGGATAAAAGCGCTTGAAATCCTCGCCCCATAAAGTCATCAGGTTTGCCAGCGTATCAGAACCTGCACTAGACAAATTACCTGACACCCCCGAGGCGGCAACATAATCTGGCAGCGCGGCATCAACTTCTGTTAACGCCACTGCAGTCATCGACGTTAACACCACAACGCTGACGGCCAAATATTGTTTAATGTTCACAAACCCACTCCCAAACTAAACAATTACTTCCACGCCGCCACTCTATAGCCCAATTATGACAAGTTTGTGACGATTAAAAGGCAAAAATACACTTTTATTACAAGGAGACTGGCACCGCAGCCGACCTAGGGAAAACACAGCTAAATACACTACCTTTATCTGGTACGCTGCGAATACGTAATTCGGCGCGATGCCTAATTAATACGTGTTTAACAATCGCTAAACCAAGCCCCGTGCCGCCGGTATCTATAGAGCGGCTTTGATCAACACGATAAAAGCGCTCAGTAAGGCGCGGAATATATTGTGGCTCTATACCTATACCAGTGTCTTTCACTTCAAAATAGGCGTGGTCATCATCCTTATACCAACGCAGAGTGATCGTATCGTTTTCCGAGGTATAGCGGGCAGCGTTGACTGCCAAGTTTGAAAACGCACTACGTAATTCGTTAGCATTGCCACTGATTCCAATAGTGTCGTCACACTCAATAACAACTCGACGAGTGCCTTTTGCAGCTAACTCGCACTCCTCTTTAATCATTCCCATTAAAGAGCGGAGTCGAATAACCGTATCGTCACCCGCCTTCGGCAACGCCTCTAGACGCGACAGCAGTAAAAGATCCTGAATCAGCATATGCATGCGCCGAGACTGCTGCAACATCTGGCTTACCGCGCGATCCCAACGCGGGTTGTCGCCACCGTGGTCAGAAAAAGTTTCAAGATAACCGTTTATCACTGTAAGCGGAGTACGCAGTTCGTGGGAAACATTCGCAACAAAATCTTTGCGCATCTGTTCTAACCGCTGGGTTCTTGTCACATCACGGGCAAATAGCAAGCGGTTGCGCTGACCAAAGAAGCTCAAGCTAACGCTAATACTCAAATTACCATTCACCGGCGACGACATTTCTAAAGGCGCTTGATAGTGCTCACCCTCAAAATACCGTAAAAACTCCGGGCTTCTAATCAGATTAATCAGTTGGCGGCCAGTATCATCAGACTTCCGCAAGCCCAGCAGGTCATGGGCAGAATCATTGCACCACTCGATATTACCCAACGAGTCTAGCATCACGACGGCATCTGACATTGAAGCAAATGACGAGTGAAGGTAGTCAATCATCGACTGTAATTTTGCGGTGTTCTGCGTAGCGTCACGCTGCATATCATAAATAACATCAAGAACCTGCCCCCACATACCCATTGCCTCCGGAGGCTCTTTGTCTGCACCGTTGTAGAGCCAGTCTGACAGGTGCTGCAGATTCCTTAACAACCATGCACACGCCAGTAGCGCCGTGACAAATAACGGCCAAATTCCCAAACCATAGATTTCGCATACCCCAGCCACCGCCGTAATAGGTAGACTGATGCGCAATAATTCTGTTTTCCAGTTGTAGTAGCGCATTAATTATTTTCGCTAGGCGCGGACACCGGTGGTAGAAAAGCGGTAACCCGTGCCTCTCACTGTTTGGATCAACAAACCGCAATCGCGCCCATCTGTTTGCAAGGCTTTGCGAAGGCGACGGATGTGCACATCGACGGTACGCTCTTCAACGTAAACGTTGCTCCCCCAAACTTGATCGAGTAATTGCCCGCGGCTATAGGCACGCTCTTGGTGGGTCATAAAAAATTTCAATAATCTGAACTCTGTTGGCCCCATTTCCAACGGCTGAGTGTCGACAAAGACGCGGTGGCTGCTAGGATCCAATTTTAAGCCGCCGACTTCTATCGTCTCTTCCTCTTCACGGCTGGTCGAACGTCGCAATATTGCCTTAATTCTTGCCATCAGCTCCCGCGAGGAAAACGGTTTGGTGATGTAATCATCGGCACCAACATCTAAACCTTGTACCCGATTGTCTTCGTCATCTTTAGCGGTGAGCATAATGACTAATTGATCGCGGGTGAGCTGATCTCTGCGCAAACGGCGCAACAACTCCAAACCACTAGTAACAGGCATCATCCAATCTAGTAGCACTAGATCTGGGCGCTGATCAACGATAATACCGTGCGCATCCTGGGCATTACTTGCCTCCAGGCACTCATAGCCGGCTAGTTCAAGCCCAACACGGATCATTTCCCGAATTGCAGCCTCGTCGTCGACAATCAGTATGGTGGTTGCTGTCATCCGTCTACCCTTTTTTAAAAATATTTGTAAGCAGCATTAAAACGGCATTTAGTGACAATTTTATGACAAACAGCTTTTCTGTGGATTAATCAAACACGACGGTCTTATTACCGAGCACAAGCACACGGTCTTCCAGATGGTTTCTCAGGGCCCGTGCCAACACCGATTTCTCTACGTCTTTGCCCAGTCTAACTAGGTCGTCTTTGCTGTGCCTATGTGACACTCTTATGACATCCTGTTCAATAATCGGGCCTTCATCAAGCTGCTCCGTCACGTAATGACAGGTTGCACCGATGAGCTTCACACCTCGATCAAAAGCCTTCTGATAGGGATTTGCGCCAATGAATGACGGTAAAAAACTGTGATGGATGTTGATCATTCGACCAGTGTACTCACGGCAAAATTCAGGCTGAATGATTTGCATATAGCGCGCTAGTACAACGCAATCAGCCTTATACTCGCCGGTCAGCGCCATGATGCGAGCATGTCCGGGGGCTTTATTATCGGCATCTATGGCTACGTATTCGAAAGGAATGCCATGCCACTCCACCATGCTCCGCAGGTTTTCATGATTAGATATCACACAGGGAATATCGCAATCCAACTCTCCACTGTGCCAGCGGTGTAATATATCGGCAATACAATGAGAGGCATGACTGGCCAAGATCACCACTTTGCGCTTCACCGAAGAATCCACTAATTCCCATTGCATGCCATATTCTGCAGCGATTGGTGCGAAGGCTAAACGACAGGCGTCCACCCCCATACGCAGCGAATCGGCGCGAATCTCGTTACGCATAAAAAACCAGTTATTTTCCGCGTCCGCGTGGTAGTTTGCCTCGGTTAACCAACCATCTTGATCAGCGACAAACTGACTAACTCGTGCAACGATCCCAACCCGGTCTGGGCAGCTAATTACCAAACGATAAGTGTGATCCATGAAACCTGTCTAGTCCTTCTCGTCAAACATAAAAAAACGTTAAGTCGCTGTTATGCCTTGTTCAAAATACCACGCAAAGCCTGCGGTAAATCGGCGGGCAACACCACGGTTTTAGCATTCGTAGAGGTTGATAATTTCACCAGTGCATCCGCGTATTTTTCACCCAAAAGATACAGAACAGGCAAGTCTTTATCACCAACGGCCTCCGAGACCAGGGTTATCGCCGCGCTACTTGCTTTTGCCAATACCACTTGCGCTTGAGCATCGCGACGAGAGGCTTCTAAACGACCATCTGCCTCCAGAATTGCAGCTTGCTTTTCACCCTCGGCTTTAGTCACTGCCGCGCGACGCTGGCGCTCTGCAGCGGCCTGCTCTTCCATTGCAGACTGCATTGTCATGGACGGATTGATATCCTGAATTTCCACGGTTTTAAGGGTGATACCCCAGTCGGCAATATCATCAGAAATTGCCGCTTTTAATTTGGCCTTGATTTGGTCCCTAGATGACAGCGCCGAATCCAATGCCATTTCACCGATAATAGACCGCAAGGCTGTTTGAACCAAATTCTGAATAGCAAAAATATAGTCTTCTACGCCGTAGACCGCCTTCTCAGGGGACACAATATTGATATAAGCCACCGCGTTCGCGATGATGACCGCATTGTCTTCAGTGATCACTTCCTGCGAGGGGATATCAAGCACAATATCTTTGGTGGTGAGTTTGTAAGCGACGGTATCAACATAGGGAATAATAAAATTCAAACCCGGATTTAACGTCACATGGTATTTACCCAAGCGCTGCACAATATGTTTATAACCCTGCGGCACGGTGCACACACCTTTTGCCAAGGTCACCATCGTGAGTATTGCCAACGCCACTACAACTATCAAGCCTTCCATCGCCTATCTCCCCAAATGAAGTATTTTTTCAAACTGATTCTTTTAATGACTGCCCGCGACCACTAGCGAGTTTCACTATAAGCGAGTTACCAGACACATCTTCAACTGCCACCCGGTCACCGACTGAAATTGGATCGCGACAGATGAATTCCCACTCGTCGCTACCCAACATCGGAATAGAAAATCGCAGTGTACCGTGACCAAATTCTGAACCCAGCTTAATCACCATGGCCTCTTGGCCTACGACCTGCTCACGGGACATTCCAGCCAAGCTTTTATTTTTCATTTTCGGATGCACAAATTTGAACCAGATGGCCAAATCAATCACCGACATCACCACCCAAACAAGCAATTGAACACTGAATGGCATATCGATAGCCGCCATTATCAGCCCCACTGCGATAGCGCTGGCGCCAAACCAAATCATCACGAAACTGGGAACAAAAATCTCACTAGCCACCAGTAACATACCAAAAACCATCCAATGCCAGTACGCAATATTGGTATTTAACCACTCCATTTTGTGCCCCTTTGCAAAACGCCCATTAACATGACATCTATTTACCAACCATTTCTTAAATTATTCAAGCACTTACTTCGCGATTTTATATTTTCGTAGAAGACCATTGAAGCCAGCAGGAAGTCACATTATCACGTATAATGCCCACCCATTCAGAATTCTGTGTCAGCACCATGTCATCAGTTATGCAAACTCCAAAAGTCATATTTAGCCACCGCCCCTATTGGGCCGAATGTTTCGGCACCGCTAATTACCTGCCAACCTCTCGGAAAGAGATGGATGCCCTCGGCTGGGATAGTTGCGACATTATTATTGTGACCGGTGATGCCTATGTCGACCACCCCAGTTTCGGCATGGCGGTTATTGGCCGCGTGCTGGAGGCGCAGGGCTTCCGAGTCGGGATTATTTCCCAGCCAGACTGGCAGTCGGCGGAGCCGTTCAAACAACTCGGTGAGCCCAATCTATTTTTCGGCGTTGCGTCTGGCAATATGGACTCGATGATTAACCGCTACACAGCGGATCGGCGCCTGCGCCATGACGATGCCTATTCGCCAGATAACGAAGGTGGTAAAAGACCTGATCGTGCCGTTATCGTCTATTCCCAACGCTGCCGCGAAGCTTATAAAGACACCCCTATTGTTATCGGCTCCATTGAAGCCAGCCTTCGCCGCATAGCACATTACGATTATTGGAGTGATAAAGTACGGCGCTCAGTCCTCCTCGATTCCCGTGCAGACTTGCTGCTATACGGCAATGCTGAACGCGCCATTATCGACGTTGCCCACCGTCTTGGTCGCGGTGACACCATTGACTCTATTACCGACTTGCGCGGCACAGCGTATGTGATCGGCAATATCCCCGGCGGCTGGACGGTCATCGATTCAGCAAGCGTGGATCAGCTAGGTAAAATTGACTCCATCACCAGCCCCTACGTAGATACTAGTGCGACCGAAAGTTGTAAAAAGAATGAAGAAGAGCCCAAGGTTACCGAAGAGGTTCAAACGGTTCGTATTATAGACCCGTTACAAGCGCGCAAAATCGGTACCGACACGGCAAAGACCGTCATCCGTTTACCAGACTATGAGCTTGTTAAAAAAGATCCGGTAAACTATGCGCACGCCGCCCGAGTTCTTCATCTCGAAACTAATCCGGGCAACGCCCGCGCGCTCGTTCAGCGACACGGTGACCAAGAGGTATGGCTCAACCCACCACCTATTCCACTTACCACCGAAGAGCTAGACTGGGTATTTGAATTACCCTACCAGCGCAAGCCGCACCCCGTTTACGGCAAGGCGAAAATCCCTGCCTATGACATGATTCGATTTTCAGTCAATATTATGCGTGGCTGCTTTGGCGGATGTAGCTTCTGTTCAATTACCGAACATGAGGGCCGCATCATTCAAAGCCGCTCACACGAATCGATTGTTAAAGAAGTTGAAAAGATCCGCGATAAAACCCCAGAATTTACTGGCGTTATTTCCGACCTCGGTGGCCCAACGGCTAATATGTGGCGCTTAAATTGTAAAAGCACCGAAATTGAACAACGTTGCCGCAGACTATCTTGCGTCTATCCGGGTATTTGTAAAAGCCTGAACACCGATCAAACACCTTTGATTGATTTATATCGGGATGTGCGCTCTTTAGAGGGCGTCAAAAAAGTGCTAATTGCTTCAGGCCTGCGCTATGACCTAGCCATAGAAACCCCTGAGTACGTAAAAGAGTTAGTGACTCATCACGTAGGTGGCTACCTAAAAATAGCACCAGAACACTCTGAAGAAGGCCCGCTTTCAAAAATGATGAAGCCGGGTATGGGCAGCTACAACACTTTTAAAGCGATGTTCGATAAATATTCGAAACAAGCGGGGAAGGAGCAGTATTTAATTCCATACTTTATTGCAGCCCACCCAGGGACTACCGATAAAGATATGCTTAACCTCGCCATGTGGCTTAAAGGCAACGGTTTCAGGGCCGATCAAGTACAAGCGTTTTATCCCTCGCCAATGGCAAATGCCACCGCCATGTATTACTCCGGCAAAAATCCCCTTAAAAAGGTGTCTCGCAGCAGCGAAGATGTAGTTAGCGCGAAAGGCCTAAAACAGCGCCGTTTGCACAAGGCTTACCTGCGCTATCACGATCCTGAGGGATGGCCTTCGCTTAGAGAGTCACTACTTAGCATGGGTCGCAAAGACCTTATCGGCTACGGTAAAAAGCACTTGGTGCCACCGCGTCAACCAATGAACTGGACGCCGAAAAAAGCTAAGGGACGAAGAATCATGACCCAGCACACCGGCTTACCCCCGCGCACGACAAAATAAAAAAAATCTTTTTTATAAGTGCAGAAGTCTTTCTTTTGTACTTTTGGAGATGTATATAATAACCTTGCTGGCTTGGAATGCAGCTTGGTTTGATGTTTATAGCACTGCGACGTCTATTTTAGCACCTTGTTCTATTTCATAAGTCCCTGCCTATCTCAGCTCAAGCACCAAACAGGCAACTAGTAGGCGAGGAATACACGGCGCCCAGAAGCACCGGAAAAGTAAAATAGTTTAACGAAACTAAAGGCTTTGGCTTTATTGAACAAGACTCCTGCCCAGACGTTTTTGTTCACTTTAGCGCCATTGGCGGTTCAGGCATTAAAACTCCGGCCGAAAGCCAAGCCGTTGAGTTTGAAGTAACTACAGGCCCAAAAGCTCCTCAAGCAAGTGATATGACAATACCTTGACGTAGCCGCGGCGGCCTTCAGCCGCCGCTTTGTTTTTACTTCCCTCAAAGCCCTTATAAACGCCTTTAGGCTAAACACTCCTATCAATAGCCGATTCGCAGCTCAGACTACTGTTTATGCTCGATATACCAGCAATGATGAATAGGTTTCCCGCCCCGCGAAAAATCTTCATCGAGAGACCAGCGCGTTTTATCTTCAATTTTATAGTTCTGGTCCACCGTATCATCTAGGCTAAAGTCACGTTTGTTGGTAGAAAATATTAGCAGGCCATCGGGCGCCAAGCAGCGCATGGCGTCGTCAATTAATTCGCTGTGATCGCGTTGGGCATCCAATACATCGTCCATTCGTTTTGAATTCGAAAATGTGGGCGGGTCTAATAGAATCAGGTCATATTGGTCTTCACACGATTTCAACCATCTCCGACAGTCCGCATGCTCAGTTCTATGCCTATCCTCACTAAGGCCGTTTAATGACAGATTACGCCTTGCCCACTGCAGATAGGTCTTCGACATATCCACCGACGTGGTAAAACGTGCGCCGCCAACCCCAGCCTGCACAGACGCCACGCCGGTATAACTAAACAAATTTAAAAACCGTTTACCCTTTGCGCGAGCCGCAATATCTAAGCGCACTGGTCGGTGATCGAGAAATAAGCCGGTATCGAGATAATCAAAGAGATTGACCAAGACCTTGGCCTGACCTTCTTTTAACTCCATAAAAGAGTTGCGCGGCGACTGCCGCTGATACTGATCTTTGCCACGCTGACGTCTGCGCTCTTTGATGGCGATATTACCAGCAGATACTGAAAACACCTGACTCACTGCCTCAATGACTTCTCGCAACCTACGCTCTGCATCTTCTTCTGAAATAGTCACCGGCGCCATATATTCAGCTATATGAACAGCGCTGCCATAGCAATCCACTGCAACGGAGTACTCCGGCATGTCGGCGTCGTAGACGCGATAACATTCAATATCGTTCTTGTTTCTCCACTTACTCAGGCGCTTCATATTCTTGCGAAGGCGGTTGGCAAACATCTGCCCACCAGCCGTTAGTTGCACATCAGAAACCGCACTTTTATCCTGCTGTTTAGACGCCTGATCACGCTCTATTACCACTGCATCTGCATTGATGTTAAACAACAATAATTTTGCCGGAATGGTGCCATTGAGCAATTGGTATTGCTTATAACTTCTCACCCCCATGCGCTTGCCAAGATCGGGGTTGCCAGTAAAGATGGCCGCCTGCCAGCCCATGAAATGCGCTGTCATCGCCTGACCAAGGTGACGGTATAGATGCAATAACTCTGCCTGCTCACCCAAGCGCTCACCGTAAGGTGGATTGGTAATTAATAAGCCCTCAGGCAATGTTCTATGGGTCGGCATAGTAAGTTGCGCCAGCTCACGCCGCGACACTTTCACAAAGCGCCCCAAGCCGGCATTGTCAATATTCTCCTCGGCTTGGGCAACCACTTTACCGTTGGCATCATAACCGCGAATTTCAGGCCAATCACGGGCCGTAGAGTTAGCGCGCAAAGCCTGCGCCTCCTCTAAAAGCTGGTCCCAGGCATTTTGGTCGTGACCAAGCCAGCCTAAAAAGCCCCAGCGACTGCGGAGTAAACCAGGAGCAATCTGCATGGCCATCATAGCGGCCTCAATAAGCAAAGTTCCCGAGCCACACATGGGGTCAATAAGACCGCCGCCGCGACTTGCCATTCCAGGCCAATCTGCTCGCAGCAATAATGCCGCCGCCAAGTTTTCTTTCAGGGGTGCCATTGCACCACTGGTTCGATAGGCCCGGCGATGTAGACTTTCGCCTGACAAATCAACTGCAATGGTGATGTAGCCTTTACGAAGCCGAACATTGATCCGCACATCGGGGTTGTCTTTATCGATGCTGGGGCGCTGCTCACCCTTGGCCAGAAAATAATCAACTATTGCGTCTTTGCTTTTTAGCGCACCAAAGTGGGTATTGCGAATATCATCAGACTGGCCATTAAAATCAATGGTGATTTTGCTTGTCGCCGAGAAGTGCTCGCTCCACTCTATGGCTTTTACACCGTCATAGATTGCGTCCGCATTCTCGCCGCGATACTCGGTGAGCACGAGCAGAACTCGATTCGCCAAACGTGACCACAGGCAAACTCGATAAGCAGTGGCAACATCTGTCACAAAGCTGATCGAGCCCACCGTCTCGCGTCCAACCTCTGCACCAAGCGCGGCAATTTCTGAAGCCAAGAGTTGCTCTAAGCCCTTAGGGCAGGTGGCAATAAAAGGGTGCTTTTGACTCATAAATTCTCTACCGGGTACTAGTGATGAAAAATTTCAATATAGTTAACAACAAGTTAAATTCTTATACTGCTTACATCTAAAGCCCGCAAAGCTTATAAGTAATAGGTCTTCGACGAAGAGTATGAAAGTTTGCTTACATAAGAATCCTATCGCGGCACAATGCATCGCGATGGTGACAGAAAACCGATTGTTGCGCGAATAAGAGATACCGTAGTGACATGCTGACCTAAATACGTGGAGGCTAACGCCCTATGAGAAGACAGAAACGCGATATGACAGAAAGAGCATTTCAACGTGGCTACCAAGCCGGCATATCCGGCAGGCAAAAAGACAACTGTCCCCATAGTCAGGAGCAACTTAAACAGGAGTGGATGACAGGCTGGCGAGAAGGCCGCACCGATCATTGGGATGGTATCGATACGGCAACCGCTCTTGAGAAGCAGGCGATACACTAAGCAAGTAGTCGAGCATTAACACTACAACAAAAGGCCCTGAGGGCCTTTTCTTCGTTCTGGGCCAACAAGCCACCTCCGCTCACCTGTTTACCGAGTTCTACGACCTCGACCACCTGCGGGCGCATCAGAGACTGGCATTGGCAATCCTGCCATGCCATATACGTCGCCAATGTCTTTGTCATCAAGCTCTATCCACTGCCCCACTTTGACTTTTGACGGGATGAAAACCGTTCCGTAACGTACCCGCTTCAATCGGTTAACTTGGAGTTCCTGCGATTCCCACAGGCGCCGTACCTCGCGGTTGCGGCCTTCCATGATCACCACATAATACCAATGGTTAATGCCTTCGCCGCCGCCATCAACCACGTCGGTAAAACGCGCCAAACCATCTTCCAATTGCACACCTTCTTTTAACCGTTTTATCACATCCTCATTGGCATTACCCATTACGCGGCATAAATATTCACGCTCAATGGTGGTTGAGGGATGCATCAATTTATTTGCCAAATCACCATCGGTTGTGAACAACAACAAACCGGTGGTATTAAAATCTAAGCGTCCTACTGAAATCCAGCGTTCACCTTGCAAGCGCGGTAAACGGTCAAATACCGAACGTCGACCCTCAGGGTCTTTACGACTACATATTTCGCCTTCCGGTTTGTTGTATAGCAAAATACGCGGCTTGGCAGCACCCGCATCTAGGCGTAGAGGCTTGCCGTCAACTTGAATTCTAACCCCGCCAGTGACCCGGTCACCCAGCGTAGCTGCCCTGCCATCGACAAGAACACGCCCTTCGCTAATGACCTTTTCCATTTCTCTACGTGAACCCAAACCTGCACGAGCCAGCACTTTTTGTAACTTTTCATCAGTTTGTATCATTAAAAATTGGTCTCGGGTGGGTATTCTTTATCGTAAACTTCATCGTCAATTACGTCGCTATCAGCGTCGCTCGCTCTTTGAGCTTCAGAATCTGTTTCCGTTTTGATTTCTAAATCTGATTGATCAGTTTGGCTGCCCGCGTCTTCCGCAGTGAACTCACCTGTGTCTAACTCCAACTCGCCGTTAAGATTATCCAGATCAGTAATTTCAGCTAAGCTTGGCAGCTCATCCAAATTACGCAAATTGAAGTAATCTAAAAATTTCCGGGTTGTTGCATACATTGCCGGCCGCCCTGGCACGTCTTTGTGGCCGACAACACGCACCCATTCGCGCTCTAACATTGTTTTAATAATGTGCGAACTCACTGCAACGCCCCGAATATCTTCAATATCACCGCGAGTAATCGGTTGACGATAGGCAATAAGGGCAATAGTTTCTAGCATGGCGCGAGAATAGCGCTGAGGCTTTTCTTCCCATAATCGACCAACCCAAGGAGCCAGGTCTTCACAGACCTGCAAGCGGTAACCGCTGGCGACAACTTTGAGTTCAAAACCGCGGCCTTCGTAGTCTTGCCCTATGGTGTTGAGCGTATCCTGAATATCACCAGTCGTTGGACGCTCTTCAGCGCTAAATAACTCTGCTATGTGCTGCAGCGATAAGGGCCGTCCCACGGCCATCAGCGCAGCTTCGATAATTCGTTTTAATTGCTGTAAATCCGGAGTCATATAACTTTCGCTTTTACGTGAATTGGCGCGAAGGCCTCTGATTGGACAATTTCTACCAAAGACTCTTTAATCAATTCCATTATTGCGAGGAAGGTAACAACAACGCCTAAGCGCCCTTCCTCAGCTTTAAATAGGGTCACAAAAGGCACAAAGCTATCCGATCGCAATATCGCCAAAACCTGTGACATACGTTCACGTGTAGATAGTTTTTCACGCTGTATTTGATGACTTTCAAATAAGTCAGCCCGGCGCAGCACTTCACCTAGCACTAGTAGTAGCTCTTTTAAGTCTACATCAGGCTCGGGCCGCAGTTTGGTCAATGGCGGTGGTTCAATAACCACAGCGTAATTATCCCGGCCCATCCGCGGTAACTGATCGATATTTTCTGCGGCTTGTTTAAAGCGCTCGTATTCCTGTAGGCGACGAATTAACTGCGCGCGAGGATCTTCTTCATCGTCGAGCACGTCTGCGGAGCGTGGCAGCAACATCCGAGACTTTATTTCCGCCAACATGGCAGCCATAAGAAGATACTCTGATGCCAATTCAAACTGCATCGCACTCATCATGTTCACATATTGCATGTACTGCTCAGTGATCTGTGCGACGTTGATTTCGAGAATATCTAGGTTCTGGCGCTTAATAAGATATAAAAGCAGATCGAGGGGCCCTTCAAACGCCTCTAAAAATACTTCCAGAGCCTCTGGTGGGATGTACAAATCTTTAGGGATTTCGGTAAGGGGTTTACCCTGCACAACCGCAAACGGCATTTCGCCCTGCTGTGGTTGCAGACGAATGGCTTTAAGGCTAACAATCTCAATGGCTTGTAGCGCAGCTACCGGCACTGGCTCTAAACGACCCGCCATTATATCAGGCGAGGCCACACCCGGCTCAGCGTTCGGCGCTGTCCCAGGCTGTTCTGCAATGGGCTTTTCTGAAGGTTTATCTTGCACTGTTACTGAGATCTCACGATATCATCTACCAAGGGCGGGATTATACGTTGATCTTGGCGCCGGTCACAGCGAATCCTCAAATTGACTCACATCGCCCAAACCACGACGAATAATAACGGCAACATCGTCGACTAAATCCACAATGGATGTCGCCTCACTGCCGCAATATCCCCCATCAATCACAAGATCGATCAAATTACCGATGCTATCGCGAATGTCATAGGGGTCAGTCATCGGCAAGTCTTCACCGGGAAGAATCAAACTCACACTCATCAAGGGCTCGCCGAGCTCGGCCATGAGGTCCAAACAAATCTGATTTGCAGGCACCCGCAAGCCTACACTTTTCCGCTTTGGGTGGTGGAGGCGCTTGGGGACTTCTGGCGTGGCGCGCAAAATAAAAGTGTAGGGACCAGGGATATGCGCCTTCAACAGGCGAAACGCGCTGTTATCTACCTTGGCGTAGGTACCAAGCTCAGACAAATCGCTGCACATTAAAGTGAAATTATGTTTTTCATCAAGTCTACGTATCGTTCTAATACGCTCAAGCGCTGACTTGTCGCCTAAACGACAGCCCAGCGCGTACGCTGAGTCCGTTGGAAAGACCACCACGCCGCCGGCACGAATAATATCTGCTGCCTGCTTAATTAGTCGGACCTGCGGGTTTTCTGGATGTATTTGAAAAAATTGGCTCACTGCGTCTTCCCTAATAACTATACAAGTGGTTCTGTGCGCTGCCAACGCGCCCAAACTGGCTTACACGGCGCAACAATATTTGAGTTACAGCCAAGTTCAAGCCAGCTAGTAGCTTGGTGAAAGTCACTGCCTGCCGATGCCTCGAATTCATAATCCATACACAGCTGCCGAAGGTAGTTCAAATCACTCGGTGACGGACGACCATTGCAGACCTCCAGCCCCTCGCCGCCAGCCTCTTTAAAATCTGCCAGCATGCGTCGCAACTTTGAATTCGTTAGTTTGTAATGCAGCGGATGCGCCAACACCGCAACGCCACCTGCGGAGGTTATCCACGATACGACGGCGTCCAGTGACGGCCACATTGCCTTAACGTCGCCAACCTTGCCGGCGCCTAGATACTTATCAAAGGCCGCGGCCATGGTGTCAACATACCCCGCCTCAACCATAAAACGGGCAAAATCCGGGCGGCCTATCGCGCGCCCTTCAGCAAGCGCCGAGGCGCCGTCATAAGCGCCATCAAAGCCCAACTTCGCCAGTTTACTACCAATTATTTTCGCCCGCTCGCCGCGCGCCGCGCGCTGATCTGCTAGCTCTGATTTTAACTCGCTACTACTAACATCGATCCCCAGGCCAAGCACATGAATATTAACGCCTGACCAGATGCAAGATAATTCAATACCGGCGATGAGCTGCATGTCACCCGCCACCGCGTCACTGATCGATTGATAGCCATCGATGGTGTCGTGATCAGTCACCGCAAGCATTTTCACTCCGCATTCATGCGCCCGTAAAATCAACTCTTCTGGGCTTAATCTGCCATCGGAGGCAGTGGTATGGGTATGTAAATCGACAATCACGCCAAATCTCCTGTTACGGTCCGCCTACAACAATTTGAGCAGACTCTAGGCTAGTGGTAAAAAATTAAAATGGGTATAGTGGGCGGATTACGTCATCCACCCTTTACCGACAGGAAAACCAATGCCGGAGCAGGCAAATACACCTCGAGCTACGCCCCAACGACACAGTGTTGTCGTCAACCTATTGTTCAACATAATTATTCCAACCCTGATACTCACTAAACTTAGTGGCGAAGCCTATCTAGGGCCCCGCTATAGTATCGTGATTGCCCTCGCCTTCCCATTGGGTTTCGGTATTTATGATTTTGTAAAAACTCGTCGCGCCAATGCTTTTGCTATTCTTGGCTTCATCAGCGTCTTATTAACGGGTGGCATCAGCCTGCTAGAACTAGACGCGGAATATATCGCCATCAAAGAGGCCAGCATACCCGCTATTATTGGCCTTGCGACTTTGGTGTCACTCTACACCCCCTACCCACTGATCAAAACCTTTCTATTTAATGATGAAGTTATATACACCGAGAAGATAAGCGCTGCACTCAAGGAACACAACAACAGCTCCATGTTCGACAACGCACTTCGCAACGCGACCTATTTGGTCGCGTTTTCATTTTTTTTGTCGGCAACGCTCAACTATATATTGGCCAAGGTGCTGTTAGTCAGCCCACCGGGTAGCGCAGAGTACAGCGCAGAGTTAGGCAAAATGACGGGGCTAAGCTTTCCTGTGATTGCCCTACCTTGCACCTTAGTCATGCTCGGTGCGCTGTTCTATTTGGTCAAGCGAATTGAAAAATTGACCGAACTCAGCTTTGACGACATTTTCAGAATACGTTAGGAACCCCTATGTTATACGCAGTAATCAGTGAAGACGTTGCCGACAGTCTTAGTAAGCGCATGGGCGCTCGTGCCGCGCATATTGCTCGACTTGAAGAACTGAAACGTCAAGGCCGCTTGGTACTTGCAGGTCCACACCCAGCTATAGACAGTGAAGATCCGAGTGAAGCCGGCTTTACCGGCAGTTTGATTGTTGCCGAATTTGCCTCACTAAAAGAGGCCCAGCAATGGGCTGACATCGACCCCTATATTGACGCCGGGGTATACGCCAAAGTGACGGTTAAGCCCTTTAAAAAAGTACTGCCGTAACACAGTGAAAATTGAACTACTCTAGCAAGTGCTTTATCCTTGAACGTTAAATATTTAGCCCAGCTTATTAACGTGGAAAATCCAGTGAAGAAATCAATTATATTCGGCTTATCCGCTATTTTGTTTAGTCTGGCCAGTGCATCCATCGCAGAAACCCGTTACATCAGCGACAAAATTCACGTACCGCTTCGCGTGGGTGACGGCTCGAAGTACCGTATTATTCACCGCGGCCTCCCCAGCGGCGAAAAGCTCGAACTGATAAGCAGCAACGAAGACAGCGGTTATTCGAAGGTCCGCACCGACAAGGATGTTGAGGGTTGGCTTCCCAGTCATTATTTACAGTCATCGCCCGCCGCCCGCAGCCAGCTAGAAGCCAGCAACAAACAAATTGGCGAGCTGACGACTGCCACTAAAGATTTACGCGAACAACTGCAAAACACCACCCAAAACAGCCAGGAAACCAATAGCGTCGTTGAGGAACTTCAGCTAGAAAACACCTCGCTGGCTGATGAGTTAGACAATATTAAACGCATTTCAGCCAATAGCATTAAATTAGACGATGACAACCGGCGCCTGCTTGAGTCAAATCAAATGCTTAGCAGCGAAGTAGACGTACTGAAAACCGATAACGCCCGCCTTCGCGAAAACAAAGACAATGAATTCTTCTTAAACGGGGCATTTGCGGTACTTATCGGCGTAATGGTCGCCCTTATTGTGCCTCGCATGATGCCTAAACGACGCTCCGACTGGAATTGATAATGCGATTATTATCCGCACTAACGTTTATCGTATGCAGCCTATTTTCGATGTCGGCTTTCAGTGAAGAAAAGACTGCAAACCCTGTCGTTGTTCTGCAAACGACCAAGGGCGATATCACTATTGAGCTCTACATTGATAAATCGCCCATCACTGTTAATAATTTTTTAGGCTATGTAAAAAGCGGGTTTTATGATGGCACCATATTCCATCGTGTAATTCCCCGCTTTGCGGTTCAAGGCGGCGGGTTTACGGCAGACCTCATAGAAAAGCCCAATGGCGAGAGCATTGCTAACGAATCAAAGTCCAACAGACTTATCAATGATCGCTGGACCGTGGCCATGGCTAGAACCGACGATCCGAACAGCGCCCGCTCTCAGTTCTTTATAAACATGCGCATGAACCTTAATTTAGATGCACGCGCGGGTCGCGATGGCTACGCCGTGTTTGGTGAGGTGATTGACGGCCACAACGTCGTCCGCGACATTGCAATCAGTAAGACCCACTCTGCCGGCGGTATGAGAGACGTTCCCGTGGAAGCGATTGTAATTATTGGTGCAACACTTAAGTAAGCGAAAATATTGCGCCATGGCGCGAGGGGTTATTTTGACAGCGCTAAGTATCAATCTAAATAAAATTGCCTTAATTCGTAATTCTCGAGATACCGAATACCCAAGCGTTGCGCTGCATGCGGCGCGATGCATTGCTGCCGGCGCTAACGGCATCACCGTACACCCGAGGCCAGACCAGCGGCATATTCGCGCAGACGACTGCTACGAGCTCGCCGGCATGCTTAATGTCGAGTTTAATATTGAAGGCAATCCTTTTGCGCCGGCAACAAAAAGTGATCGCAATGGGGTAAGCGACTATCCGGGGTTTATGGAAATTGTCCGCCTTACTAAACCCGCACAATGCACACTAGTGCCCGACACTGATAGCCAACTTACCTCAGACCACGGTTTTGATCTGCGTAAAGACGGCGATCGCATTGCGCCAATCATCGCAGAACTACAGGGGCTAGGGGTTAGAGTTAGCTTATTTATGGACCCCGATCCAGCCCAAATACACCTAGCCAAATCCGTCGGCGCTGACCGAATAGAGCTCTACACAGGGCCCTATGCATCAAACTTTGGCACACCGGAGCAAGAAACTGCGCTAACCCAGTTTATTAGCGCCAGCGAAACTGCCGCCGAACTCGGCCTAGGCCTTAACGCCGGACACGACTTAAATCTGCATAATTTATTTTTGTTCAGGAATAGTGTCCGCAACTTACTTGAGGTATCTATCGGTCACGCATTTATCGTAGACGCCATTGAAATGGGCCTAGAGAACTCCATCAAAGCCTACCTAAAATGCCTGCGCTAAGGCACTCCTGATGACTACAGCTCTTAACTAAATCCGCTCAGCGTGGGACTAAGATCAACGCTGACTGCAATGAAAATCTCAGCTACTGATTGTCGCTAGCAGACGTAGCTCTGCCGACATGAAGCCAATATTAGCCACTAAGCAATATTATTTAATTAATAAACTGGACTATGATTGGCGCATTTACCAGAATTTTAGATCTAAAACGCCTAGAAAAATAAACTAACGCCGCTGATCAATGGCAATTTCGCAAAGAATGACGTGATAAGAGTAGGCTTCAATTCAGAACAAAAAATTCCGAATAAACTACTTATTTAGAAAGGCATCAAAAAATGGGGTGGCCGACGGGGCTTGAACCCGCGACAACAGGAATCACAATCCTGGACTCTACCAACTGAGCTACGGCCACCATTGAGCAATACTGTCCTGTAAGTGGTGCGCCCGACAGGATTCGAACCTGTGACCCACGGCTTAGAAGGCCGTTGCTCTATCCAACTGAGCTACGGGCGCAAAACCGTCCGAACGTCAGGTTACGAAAATGGTCGGGGTAGAGAGATTCGAACTCCCGACATCCTGCTCCCAAAGCAGGCGCGCTACCAGGCTGCGCTATACCCCGTTTTTCGTTTCCCTTATGCCCCGTTACAGGAGCTGCGCATGATACGCAGACCTTTTTATCTCGTCAACGGTTTTAGATAAAATTATTAGATTGATTTGTTGGCCAGTGCTTTATACCCATGCGACAATAACACTCTAATTTAAATCACCTTTTTTTGCGAGAAATACCTGCATGACGGCTTTGATTCTAGACGGCAAAACACTGGCGGCAAGCTGGGAAGAACAACTGGCAAGCCGCGTCACGGCTTTAAAAAATCGCTCAAATGGCCGCGCACCCATTCTAGCCACCATCTTGGTCGGTGACGACCCCGCCTCAGCCACCTACGTCAAAATGAAGGGCAACGCCTGTCGACGCGTAGGCATGGATTCAATGGCGGTAGAGATGCCGGGGTCCACTACCACAGAACAATTGCTAGCAAAAATAGCCGAATTAAATATCGATCCCAATGTTCACGGTATTTTATTGCAACACCCGGTTCCAGCGCAGGTAGATGAACGTGCATGCTTCGACGCCATTGCCCTGCACAAAGATGTAGACGGCGTCACCTGCCTTGGTTTCGGTCGCATGGCCATGGGTGAGGATGCTTACGGCTGCGCAACCCCCAAAGGTATTATGCGCATCCTCGAACACTACAAAATCGCCATAGAAGGCAAACACGCTGTCGTTGTTGGCCGCAGCGCCATTCTTGGCAAGCCCATGGCCATGATGCTACTTGAGGCCAACGCAACCGTCACTATCTGCCATTCACGCACCGCCAACCTGCCAGAGCTTATTAAACAAGCAGACATCTTAGTAGGCGCGGTTGGTAAACCCGAGTTTATCAAAGCAGACTGGATCAAAGATGGCGCCGTAGTAGTCGACGCTGGCTACCATCCAGGCGGTGTTGGCGATATTGAACTCGCCCCGCTCATTGACCGCGTCAGCGCCTATACTCCTGTACCCGGCGGCGTAGGCCCAATGACCATTAATACTCTTATCTTCCAAAGCGTCGATTCTAGCGAAAAAGCCATTGGCTAACACGGATAAGTATTATGGCAAGGGTCAACAAACCACCGAAAACAATTGGCCCTGCGCAAAAGTTTGCGCGGGTATTGTTGAGCGAAGTTATTCAGCTGTACTTTTGGGTAATGAACACTCTGCGCTTTAAAAACCATCTCGATATAGAGCAGCCATGCGTGATGGCGGTTTATCACGACGAGCTCATGCCCATAATTCACTATTTCCGCAACCAAGGCATCACCGCCATTGCCTCGCAAAACCATTTTGGCTACGCCATTGCCAAAATTATGGAACGCTACGATTACGAGGTTGCCCTGGGATCACCTAGTCGCGGTGGCAAAGATGCTTTCTTCCAGCTCTTAAGAGCTGCGCGCAAAGGTAAGACCATCGCCTTTGCGGTAGACGGATCCAGGGGCCCGCGGCACGAAATGAAACAGGGAGCGATGATCCTCGCCAAAAAAACCAAACTGCCACTATATTTAATTCGAGCAAGTTATGACGGCTGGCGCATTGAGAACTCCTGGGATAAATCAAAATTCCCCAAGCCCTTTGCCAATGTAAGTTTTACCTATGAACGCTTTGCCATGGAAGATTATGCTGACGAACCCGATATCGAAGTCGCCCTGCTGGCGGCGCAAAACCAACTCAGTAATTTGCAAATAGACGACTATCAAGCACCGTGAGACCGCCCTTCAGATCACTGCATGGTATTCTTACAGGCTTGTACATATTCTGCATAGCAACATTATCACTACTCCCAGCAGAGCAAGCCGTCGAGCTTAATGTCTGGGACAAGGCCCAGCATTACGCTGCCTACGCCCTGTTTATGCTGTTGGTTTTTCCGGCGGCAAAAACCCATACCGCAAGACTGAAACTCGCGGTGGGCGTTATTGCCTTTAGTGTGCTTATTGAGCTAGCCCAGCACTTCTCGCCGGGAAGGGACGCATCCGCTGAGGATGCTATTGCCAATAGCCTGGGAGTTGTTAGCGGCTATTTATTCGGCTGGCTATTATTAACGCTCTACCGGCTTGGCCACAACCGCGCCAAGCCATAATCGTTTGCCGTCATCATAAAGCCTCGCCATGAGGCTATTCTCGGCGCCAAGTGGTGCCCTCGCGACTGTCTTCCAAAATCACGCCCTGCGCCTTAAGCGCATTGCGAATCTCATCAGCGCGCCCAAATTCGCGATCTTTTTTAGCCTGCACTCGCTCAGCAATCATGGCCTCGATGTCTTCTGCAGCCACCTGATCATCACTGCCCGACTGTAAAAATACGTCCGCCGAAAGCTGCAAAATACCGAGTATGCCGGCCAGCGATTTCAGCGTAAGCGCAAGGTAGGCAACGCGATCATGATTGGCTGCCTCTTTCGCGCTATTTAAATCCCGAACGAGATCGTAGAGCACGGCCAATGCCACCGGCGCATTAAAATCATCGGCCATGGCACCATCAAACCGCTGAACATAGTCATCGCTTTTGTCTAAGGCCGCGTAAGGAATTGCGGCCGCTACTTCAAGGCCTTTAAGCGCATGGTAGAAACGCTCCAAATTCTGCTTGGCAATGACCAAATTGTCTTCTGAATAATTTATGGCGCTGCGATAGTGGCTAGAAATCAAAAAGTAGCGAACCACCTCTGGGTGGTAGCGATCGAGGATTTCACGAATGGTGAAAAAATTGCCCAAAGACTTAGACATTTTCTCATTATCAACACGAACTGCGCCTGCATGCATCCAGGTTTGGGCATAGGTTTTACCTGTTGCCGCCTCAGATTGAGCAATTTCATTTTCATGATGCGGGAAAACCAAATCGGGCCCGCCACCATGAATATCAAAGGTATCACCTAAGCAGCAGGTAGACATTGCAGAGCACTCTATATGCCAACCTGGCCGACCCTTTCCCCAGGGGGAAGGCCAGCTCGCACTATCGTCTTTAACCGCTTTCCAGAGCGCAAAATCTCGCGGGTCATCCTTGGCTTCGTCGACGGCAACACGGGCACCAGAAAGCAATTCATCCGGTTTTTTACCCGACAACTTTCCATAATTTGCAAACGATGTGACCCGATAATAAACGTCGCCATTGACGGCAACATAGGCAAAGCCCTTTTCGATCAGGCATGCGATCATGGCAAGGATATCTTCGATATGCGCAGTCGCCCTGGGCTCCTGATCCGGCGGCATGATATCTAGGCGAGCCGCATCTTCGTGCATCGCCTGAATAAAGCGCTCAGTTAAAGCCTCAAACGGCTCGTTATTTTCATCGGCGCGGCGCAATATTTTGTCGTCAATATCAGTAATATTGCGCACATAATTAACGTCAAAGCCCTTGGCTCGCAAGTAACGCGTAATGACGTCAAACGCCACCAGCACCCGCGCATGGCCGAGATGACAAAAGTCATACACAGTCATGCCGCAGACATACATATTAATTTTGCCATCTTGCAGCGGAATCAATGGCTGCTTGCTGCGACTGAGGGTGTTATAAATCTGAATCGTCATAAAAATCGCTTAAAACTTATTAGTGAGAATGTACTAGTTTAAAACTTGGAGCTTAGACCTGTAGTGTAAAACCAGCAGCTTAAAACCAGCAGCTTAGAAAAACGCGTTTATTGCGTGGCTTAACCGGCCCGGCAATAAACGTCCTTAACGCTATGCATGCACCATAAATCGGCAAGCAGTTTGGGGACCGCAGCACAAACCAAGCCCCGGCCATGTTTTACTGGCCGCCGCCACTCCAGGTATCGCGCAAGGCTATGGTGCGGTTAAACACTGGCGCCGCGGCACTGTGCTCAACTCTGTCGGCAACAAAGTAGCCGGTGCGCTCAAATTGAAACCTAGCCTCGGGGGCCGCGTCGGCTAGCCCTGGCTCGATCCAGCAATTTTCCAGCACGCTCATCGACGTCGGATTTACATGATCGAGAAATTCTTCGCCACCGCGATCTGGCGCTTCATGAGCAAACAAGCGGTCGTATATTCGCACTGTTGCCTGTTTACCGTGGCTGGCAGACACCCAATGAATGACCCCTTTGGGCTTTACGCCATCGGCCGGGTCCGCGCCACAGCTAGTGTCATCATAGCTGCAATGAACTTCAATAATATTTCCAGCGCCGTCCTTTACCACCGATTCTGCCAGTAGCACGTAAGCACTGCGTAAACGTACTTTCTTACCCAAAACTAAACGTTTGAATTTCTTATTGGCCTCTTCACGAAAATCTTCTCGCTCAATATAGACTTCGCGACTAAACGGTAAACTACGCTCGCCGAGATCATCTCGATTTGGGTGACCTGGCGCGCTTAGCCACTCCACTTTATCTTCGGGGTAGTTGCTAATAACCACTTTCAATGGATCGGTCACGCACATTGCGCGTGGCGCATTTTTGTCAAGATCGTCGCGAATAGCATGTTCAAGCATCGCCACATCGACAACGCCCTCGCTACGCGCAACTCCCACCATCTCGCAAAAGTGACGCAGTGACGACGGGGTAAAACCACGACGACGCATGCCCGCAATCGTCGGCATGCGTGGGTCATCCCAACCGTCAACGATCTTTTCATCTACCAGCATCTTCAATTTACGCTTACTGGTGACGGTGTAGTTTACGTTTAGGCGGGCGAATTCGTATTGTTTGGGCTGCGCGGGCACCGGCAAGTTAGCAATAAACCACTCGTATAACGGCCGATGGTCCTCAAACTCAAGCGTACAAATAGAGTGGGTAATGCCCTCAAGGGCGTCAGATTGGCCGTGGGTAAAGTCATAGGTAGGATAAATACACCATTTATCTGCCGTCTGATGGTGGGTAACTTTGCGAATACGGTAAATTATTGGATCACGAAGATTGATATTCGGCGCGGCCATATCAATTTTTGCGCGCAACACCTTGCTGCCCTCATCAAAATCACCGTTGCGCATTCCCTCAAATAAGGACACATTCTCTGCTGCGCCACGATCTCGATAGGGGCTATTTTTACCTGGCTCGGTCAAGCTACCGCGATATTCACGAGCCTCATCCGCGCTAAGATCACAGACATAGGCGTTGCCTGCACGGATTAAATGCAAAGCGTATTCATACAAAGTATCAAAATAGTCAGAGGCATAACGAATTGGCCCAGACCACTCAAACCCCAGCCAGCGTATATCTTCTTGAATAGCATCTATGTACGCCTGCTCTTCCTTAGCGGGATTGGTGTCATCAAAACGCAAATGGCAGTGACCACCAAATTGTTTTGCAAGCCCAAAATTCAAACAAATCGATTTAGCGTGACCGATGTGTAAAAAGCCATTAGGTTCTGGCGGAAAGCGGGTGACAAGCTCACCACTCAAACGACCCGAAGCGATGTCTTCTTTGACGATACCACGAAGAAAATTATTGCCAGGTAGTGCATTGTCAGTCATTGATGAAATTCCAGATGATCAAAAAATAGACTATTTAAAATCAATAGTCGCAGCCACGTATTTTGAACCGGATATTCGCTAGTCGCTTAACGCCGGTTTCGCCCTGCAGCCAAAAGCCGTATTATAGCGACTTTAATTTCCGGTTATAAGCGAGATCAGCGTAAATGATTATCTTCACTACAAATTTCGGCGATATTAAAATTGAGTTGGACTTCGAAAAGGCTCCGAAGACCTGCGAAAACTTCAAACAATATGTAGTCGACGGCTACTATGATGGCACTATTTTCCACCGTGTCATCGACGGCTTTATGGTTCAAGGTGGCGGTTTTGAGCCCGGCATGAAACAAAAAGAGACCCGCGACCAGATTGAAAACGAAGCTGACAATGGCCTTAAAAATGAGCTTGGCACATTGGCCATGGCCCGCACCAGCGATCCGCATTCAGCCAGCGCGCAATTTTTTATCAATATCAAGAACAATGACTTCTTGAATCACAGCAGCAAAACTACGCAAGGCTGGGGCTATGCGGTGTTCGCAAAAGTCGTAGATGGCCTCGATGCTGTCAACGCGATAAAAGCCGTTAAAACCACCAGCGCAGGCGGTCATCAGGACGTACCAGCAGAAGATGTGATCGTCGAAAAAGCAGTGTGGGTAGACTGATATCAGCATGACCACTCTCTTTATTTCAGACTTACATCTGGATGAAACGCGCCCGGATATCACCCGGGCGTTTTTCGATTTCCTTCAAAACAAAGCAATGCAAGCCAAAGCACTTTATATTCTCGGTGATTTCTTTGAAAGTTGGGTCGGTGATGACGACAGCTCAGCTTTAATCACGTCAGTGAAATCCGAGCTCAAGGCTCTCACTGAGCACGGAGTGTTGCTGTATTTTATGCATGGCAATCGAGACTTTTTAGTTGGCAAGGCATTTTGCAAAGAAGTCGACGCCAAACTCCTTGCAGACCCGACTGTTATTTCACTAAGTGGTGAACAAACCTTGTTAATGCATGGCGACAGTTTATGCACTGACGACCAAGAATATATGCAGTTTAGGAAGATGGCGCGCGATCCAGCCTGGCAAAAAGACGCCCTTGGCAAGCCGTTAGAAGAGCGTCGCGCTATTGCTAAACACCTGCGCACGGTAAGCGGCGAGGCAAACAGTAATAAAGCCGAAGACATTATGGACGTTAACGCGACTGCCGTTATCGCCGCGCTTAAAGAACACCACTGCACTCGGCTCATCCATGGCCACACTCATAGGCCTTATCGGCACCAGCTCAGTATCAACGACCAATCGGCCGAACGTATTGTACTCGGTGACTGGGACCGCGCAGCTTGGTATCTAAGCGATGAAAGCAACGAGCTATCATTGAAGTCTACACCGCTTTAAGAATCGCCCCGTTAGGCACCCGATTAAAAGTACAAATGCACCAAATTAGTGCGCGCCCAGGAAGGTAATATGAGCCACTTAATCTGCTGTAATGCAGTGTAAGGGCTATGCTTTAAACCTCGCCAAAACCTGTCCATTACCTTTAAAAATAGCCGCTCCCGGTATACTTGACCGCTAGTAGAACTTACTGCGCCGAAATACCCGCAGAAATCGCGACTTTTTAAAGCTCTACTGCATGTTAAGTCCGTCATTGACTGCAATAAATTTATCTTTGTTAGCACGTACTTAACATATAAAAACGACACTCATTAAATGTCACCACAACGCCTTATAAGGCAAAGAAAGGTGCGGTAATCGCAACGCCAATAGTCCCCAAAACTTGGCCTATATTGTGCTTATATACAAGCCATTACCAAATATGATGATTAAGGATCGAGTTCGTCGATCAAAACAGGGGCTTATAACGGGAAACCTAGCGCCTAAACGCCTAACAAAGCGGTATGCAATTTAATTCTTAAAGAGCATTAGATATTTACAATTTCTAGTGAAGAAGCCAACTTTTGCAACGCAGGAAAAGCTGCTGCTTATAAACGAACCCACTGAGATATAAGAGGTCTTAAAACGCCTCCATTAACAAATTAAACTTATGAACATCAAAGCTGAATCAAATAGCATCGCGAATTTATCGCTCGCCCCGCCAAAGCGGCCAGATCTTTGGCTTTTTTGGCCACCTCTTTAAAGACCATTACCGCGCAGCAGAATACGTAAAGATCTCTGCTATAAGCGCCGCCCCCGAACAGGGCCAAGTCAACACGGGGTCCGCACAAAACATACAACTGAAAGCCACAGGAGTTCAAGATGGCCGCTATCAATAATAAGAACACCTTGAAACCCGAAAAAACTGATATCGTCTTAGGGTTTATTCCCCTTACCGATTGCGCACCCCTAGTAATAGCCCACGAAAAAGGCTACTTCTTTAATGAAGGTTTAAACGTCACGCTATCAAGAGAATCCTCTTGGGCCGGCATACGCGATAAAGTTGGACTAGGTATTCTTGACGGCGCGCAAATGCTCGCCTCCATTCCAGTCGCATCCCGGCTCGGGGTCGGCGGCCCCAAAATCGACATGATCAGTGCGATGGTGCTGGATCTTAACGGTAATGCAATTACCGTTAATAACGACCTCTATGAACACCTGTTTGCGGTAGATCCCCGCAGCGAGTTCAGCCCAGTCATTGCAGCGCAAACGCTTCAATGCGTTATCGAAGAACACAAACGCAGCAAGCGGCCAAGGCTGCGCTTTGGATTAGTTCACCCCTGCTCAACCCAGAACTATGAGCTGAGGTACTGGCTAGCGAGTGCAAACATTGATCCAGACCGTGATATCGAAATTGTGGTTATCCCACCACCAAAAATGGTTAGCGCCATGGCCGACGGCGATATTCACGGCTTTTGTGTTGGCGAACCCTGGAACACCTTAGCTGTACAACAAAAGCTAGGGCATGTGGTCGCTAATAAGTACCAACTGTGGAATAACAGTCCAGAGAAAGTATTTGCTGTCAGCGAAATTTGGGCAAATAAAAATCCAGCAACACACCAAGCCATTTTGAGGGCATTGATCAAAAGCTGTATCTGGCTGGACAAAAAAGAAAATCGTAAGGCCACCGCCAAAATAATTAGTCAGGCATCTTATATAGCACTACCGGAAGAAACCGTTGCGCTATCCCTTATGGGCTTGTCACTTAAGCACTTTGGACAGCCACCAGAAAAGGTGGAGGATTTTCACGTATTCCACCGCTACTCCGCTAATTTCCCATGGCTTAACCACGGCGAGTGGTTTATTTCACAAATGTATCGCTGGGGACAGCTCACAACGCCGATTAATATCGAAGAAACCGTCGCTGCTGTGTATAAGCCTTCTTTGTTTCGTATCGCCGCTGACGCTATCGGACTTGAAAGTCCGAGTATAGATAGAAAAACAGAGGGCAATTTACACCAAAAAAATATGCTAACAAAATCGCAACACATCGGTCCGAATCAATTTTTAGATGGTAAGGTAATCCACGTGGGCGGCATCATTAAGTACCTAGAACAACAAAATCTATCCAAGGCAGATATTCCGGCGTTACGGCTTTTTAACAGTCCAAAAGAGACCAAGTAGTTCAAATGAAAGTATTACTGATAGATATCGACGATAGCCGGGCTAAAAAACTTGAGCCAATTCTGGCTGGAGCGGGTATCGAACTCATTAACCTCAACAATCACTCTACTAACCTCTACCAACTCGTTGGCGAGGAACACCCAGAAATCATTTTAGTAGACACCAACTCACCCAACCGCGACACGCTGGAGCACTTGGCACAACTTAACAAGGGAAGCCCTTGCACGGTCATAGAGCTAGGTAACCAACGCTCAGAAAGTATTAATCGACTTGCCGCAGAAGCGGGCATCAGTATTTACGCGGTAGATGGTATCCCACATAGCTTATTGCAATCGCTAATCGACATTACCTTAAGTTATTTTTATAGCATTGATCATTTAAGCGCAGAAGTGCTCGCCCTCAAACCAGAAGTTGATGCCCGCCAGATGTTAAATAGCGCTAAGAAATTCATTATCGAGACCTATGGTTTAACTGATGAACAGGCCAGCGATCTACTGAGTAAAAATGCCAACCATCAGGGCCAGACTATTAGCGAAGTTTCGCGTCAACTAGTGGATACAGGGTCTTTTATTTAATGATAAACCCACCGCTACCAATCAAAATTCGTGGGATTTATGCCGCTAAAGGGCCGCTGTGAAAGCGAAAAATATCATCCTCGGTTTCGATCAAAAGCTGCTCTTTACGCTTGAAGAGCGCGATGCGAGGCGCGATATCTTCAGTAGCGTAGCGCTCAGCCAAACTCAAATAATCTTTGAAATGCCGGGACTCAGATTTTAATAATGAGGTGTAGAACGCGCCTAATTCGCTATCTAGCAATGGCGCAATACGGGCAAATCGCTCACAAGAACGCGCTTCAATTAAGGCGCCAATAATAAGAATATCGATAAGCTTATGCGGATCACTCGTTCTGGCCTCCGCCCGCAGACTATTGGCATAACGCGCTGACGACAGATACCGATACTCAATACCGCGTTTTTTCATAATCGCCATTACCTGTTCGAAATGACGCAATTCTTCCCGCGCTAACTTAGACATTCGGCTGAGTAACTCTGGCTTATCCACGTAACGAAATATTAAGTTTAGGGCCGTACCCGCCGCTTTTTTTTCACAATTGGCATGATCTATCAGCATTTCCTCTGGGTGAGCAAGCGCAGCATCGACCCAAGCCTGCGGGGTCTCACAGGGTAAAAATGCTAAAATATCACTAATATCTACTGACATGAAAAGTCATCCGGCTAATGAAAAACGAAAAGCAGTATAACAAACTAAGCCCCAGTATCTGAGCCGCTTGTCGTCATAAAGCACATTGCCGTGGGGAGTGGGTGGAAATCAAGCTTCGCTGCGTAAATACATACCAATATAACGCTGGTAATGCGCCTCAGAGAGTAAATAAAACTCTTTGTCGATAATATCCCTGAGCTGTAACAAAGGCAGATCACGATACTGCGCATCGACTACAAATCCAAACTGGGCTGTATCACTAATCTGCCCAGCACCGGCCCTAAGCAGCTGAAATAGCCAAATATAGGGGTTTTTATGAACTGGGTAACGCACTCTTTGAGTTTGGCATTGCCACTGCAATACGTCAGCATCGCAAACCCGCAGTTTATTCGACATCACCTGAATCAGAAAACCATCTAGGCGCTCGTCAATAATCTGCTTTTGCTGATCAGAGTAACTATTCCAGTTAATTACCTCGTGACTGTAGCGTTTACACCCCCTGCACACATCATCGCCCAGAGCGGTAGAGCAGACGCCGGTGCACGGGGTGACAACTCGAGAATTCATAGCGGCCAAACGATACTCCAAAATGCAGATCAAAATCGGGGACTTAAGAATAAGCCACCGCCACAAGGGCTGGCAAGGGTAGTAATTCACTTAACCTCTGTAGGGATTTTCAGTATACTCACAACCCACTATTTCGCATCGATGATGAGCATCGATAACCCCGGCCCCGGCGATCCCGGCGGATACGGGTACCGAAACTGAAAAGAGGAGTTACACTGTGCTAGAAGCATATCGGAAACACGTCGCCGAACGCGCCGCGCAAGGCATTGTTCCCCAGCCACTAAACGCTGAACAAGTTGCAGGTCTGATAGAGCTGCTGAAGACTCCGCCCGCTGGCGAAGATACAGTACTTGTTGACCTGATATCCAACCGTGTACCGCCTGGAGTGGACGAAGCCGCCTATGTCAAAGCCGGATTCCTTGCCGCTGTCGTTAAAGACGAAGCTAGCAGCCCGCTTATAAGCAAAGAACTTGCCGTCAAACTACTGGGCAATATGCACGGTGGCTACAATATTATCACCTTGGTCGACCTCCTAGACCATGCTGACTTAGCAGAACTTGCCGCTACAGAGCTCAAACACACCTTGCTGATGTTTGACGCCTTCCACGATGTGGAAGAAAAAGCCAAAGCCGGTAATGCGCTAGCCAAAGAAGTTATTCAAAGCTGGGCCGACGGCGAGTGGTTTACCAACCGCCCCGAAGTACCAGAAAGCATCGTTAACACCGTATTTAAAGTCACTGGCGAAACCAATACTGATGACTTATCTCCCGCGCCTGATGCGTGGTCACGTCCCGACATCCCATTGCACGCCTTGGCAATGTTTAAAATGGAACGCGATGGTATCAAACCCGATACCCAGGGCAGCGTTGGCCCATTAACCCTGATAGACGAACTCAAGAAGAAAGGTCACCCGATCTCCTTCGTAGGTGATGTTGTCGGCACCGGCTCTTCACGTAAATCTGCCACCAACTCGGTATTGTGGTTTTTCGGCGACGATATGCCCGGTGTTCCCAATAAGCGTTCCGGCGGCGTATGTATCGGCAGTAAAGTCGCTCCAATCTTCTACAACACCATGGAAGATGCTGGCGCACTGGTTTTTGAAGCCCCTGTTGACGATCTGAATATGGGGGATGTGATTGAAATCCGCCCTTATGACGGTATCATCAAAAATGTTGAAACGGGTGAGACCCTAAGCACCTTCCAATTGAAATCACCCGTGTTGTTGGACGAAGTTCGCGCTGGTGGCCGTATCAACCTGATTATCGGGCGCGGCCTGACCTCTAAAGCGCGCGAATCTTTGGGCTTGGATGCGCCCACCCTATTTCGTCTGCCTGCACAGCCCGTCGATACCGGCAAAGGCTACACCCTGGCACAAAAAATGGTGGGTCGCGCCTGTGGTTTACCAGAAGGCCAAGGTATTCGCCCCGGCACGTACTGCGAACCAAGAATGACCACCGTGGGTTCACAGGATACCACTGGTCCGATGACCCGCGACGAACTCAAGGACTTGGCATGCCTCGGTTTCTCTGCCGATCTGACCATGCAGTCTTTCTGTCATACTGCGGCTTACCCCAAGCCAATCGATATCGATACCCAACACAATCTGCCCGACTTTATCATGACCCGTGGCGGTGTCTCACTGCGCCCCGGCGACGGTATCATTCACAGCTGGCTGAACCGTATGCTACTGCCTGACACCGTGGGTACTGGTGGTGATTCACACACCCGCTTCCCGATGGGCATCTCTTTCCCGGCCGGTTCAGGTCTCGTGGCTTTCGCTGCTGCCACAGGTGTTATGCCGCTGGATATGCCTGAATCTGTACTGGTTCGCTTTAAAGGCAAGATGCAGCCTGGTATTACCCTGCGCGACTTGGTTCACGCTATACCTTACCAAGCGATCAAAGAGGGTCACCTAACAGTTGCTAAAAAGGGTAAGAAAAATATCTTTTCTGGCCGTATTCTCGAAATTGAAGGTTTGGCTGGTTTAACTGTTGAACAGGCATTTGAATTATCTGATGCTTCAGCTGAGCGCTCTGCTGCTGGCTGCACCATTAAGCAAAGTATTCCAGAAATTTCCGAGTACCTACGCTCTAATGTCACCCTTCTGCGCTGGATGGTTAGCGAAGGCTACGGTGACAAGCGGACTATTGAGCGCCGCGCCGCCAATATGGAAGCTTGGCTAGCTAATCCAAGCCTGCTCGAAGGCGACGCCGATGCTGACTACACTGCCGTCATCGAAATCGATCTCGACCAACTGAAAGAGCCTGTTGTTTGCTGCCCGAACGATCCAGACGATGCAAGACTGCTGTCTGACGTTGCCGGCGACAAAGTTGATGAAGTCTTTATCGGTAGCTGCATGACCAACATTGGTCACTTCCGCGCCGCTGGTAAACTGCTAGACGCCAACAAAGGGACGCTGAATACCCGTCTGTGGATATCGCCACCGACCAAGATGGATCAGCACACTCTGATGGAAGAAGGCTACTACAACATCTTCGGCGCAGCTGGTGCACGTACCGAAATGCCAGGTTGCTCACTATGCATGGGTAACCAAGCGCGTGTTGCCGACGGCGCTACTGTGCTGTCTACCTCGACTCGCAACTTCCCTAACCGTCTTGGTAATGGCGCTAATGTCTACCTGACCTCTGCTGAATTGGCATCGGTTGGCGCGATCTTGGGCCGCCTGCCAACGCCGGCTGAATATATGGAATATTGCAAAGATTTGGATGCGATGTCTAGCGAGATTTATCGCTATATGAACTTCGATCAGATTGCGTCTTTCCAAAAAGGTGCGGAAGAAGGTAAGCGTATTGCGTCAGTAGAAATTACTGAGGTAACAATGTAAGTTTTTAACTTACTATTGTTAGAGAAAGCCGCCATAAGGCGGCTTTTTTACATCTGCGGTTTAGCTCGCAGTAAGTGCTTAGCAGCATCCCTATTTAAGACGCTTTAAACATTCAAGGACCCATCCTTGCTGAATAAGGCGCAGTAGCGATATCTGTAATCTGGCACTTCGCTAAACGCTGGCAAAGACCAATCTGTAAATATATTTGGCGGCAATGCCTCTTGCGGCACCGGTTTCTCTCGCAGCCGATCAGACCAGCTCATATGAATCTCTTCCATCGCGGTCTCAACTGGAGAATAGCCGTTACGCTGTAAATCTTTTTTAATCGTTGCTTGGTGAAACCCAGACGAGACTATCCAGCCAAGGTTATAGCTGCTCACTCGATCAAATACCTCGGCCTGCATCTCTGCGGTTACATATACGAGCGCATTTAATAGCACCACCACATCGTAACTGCGCTCACTGTCGAAGTTGGCAAAGTCAGCTGCAGGCAAAAATTCAACGTTTTTTTTCACTCTGCTCTCCAGCGATACGGTGCCATCATGCACTGTAAAGTACTGCCGCTCTGCCTCAGTACAGCCCTGCAGGATTTCTTGGGGGAACTGAGCGTGATCAGCATAGGTAACAAAGTCTTGCTGCTTGTCAGTTGCGTAGCATGAAAGACTAAAATGCTCGTTAAAGCCGCCCGCCAAGTACTGAATTAAAAAACTATAGACTTCGGCACCGATGGAGCAGGCATGAAACAATATTGAATAGTGCTTACGCCCTGATATTAGCAATTCATTGAGTAGCGTTTCATTGAGTACCCTATTGCGAAAAAACGCCGTGGTGCCAATGGCATCTCCTACGGTAGGCCGTAATCGAAGCGGTGTCGGTTTTTTAATAGACATAGAATAGTGACTCTAAGCTAGAACTCGATAAACTCTACCTTTGTTAGCCCATCTTAGTAAATACATTTTCGGACGCTGATAAAAGACAAACGCTTTTCACTATTGCGGCGGCGCTTATGCAAAAACGGCTCAGCGCGCACTGCGCTCGTGAGTATGGCTTATTGTGATTGAAGAGCGTGACAGTGAATTTCGCTCGCAAGCCGCCGCGCAAATAGTCGCGATCGGCGGCAGGCGCATAGGTTTTTCAGAGCGAAAAACGCTAGAGTACGAAGTGGATGACCAGCGAGGCCTAGTCCGACATTAAGCCCGAAACCGAGCTTGGAACTAAGCCCTGAGCTCAACCCTAAATAAGCCCTAAATACTATTTACAAACGCTCTACGCGCTCGATTAAAAAGCCTTTGGTGCGTAGCCCGTCACCTCGGAAATACCCATTTCTTTGCCCAGGGTAGTCAATGGATGAACGACAATTAACCCGCGCACTGATTTTTTAAACTTGCCCATGTCGGCTTGTTCAAGTTTACTCAGAGCGCGATGAAATGACAGTGCGTTTAAAGCCTCTCCCTGCGCTGAATTACTGCGACTCTGCATGCCTTTTATGCTGGCAATTTTTTTATTAACCGTCGTCAGTTCACGCTTGAATTGCTTTACCAAGCCTTGATCGTCACGCGCCTTGGCGTCATCTAATTTACGTCGCAGTATATCTAGCTTGTTGTTTAACTGCTGAATATCTTTATTTAAGTTCATTGCTACTCTCATTCGTCATTAACCCAAGACAGTGTTTCTGACTATCATCGGCACGCCTCTATCATGGCGGCAGTATAGCAATATCCGCCAAATAAACGGGCATAAACTCAGCAAGCAAGGGCAGTAAACCGCACTTGTTTGTTGAGTTTCGCTTAAAACCGGCATTCGCCGTTGAAATAACAGCGCGGCGCCACGAAGCAAGCGACGCGCTGTCCTTATATATTGCAGAGTCTCATTTACCTTCCTGAACGGTCGTTTGGGCCTGCGACAAATATTTTGCAATATAGGGTTTTCTTAACACCAAAAACGCTGCGGGCACGAAAAACAAGGACAAGATGGTTGTTAATACGGTGCCACCTGCCAATACAATTGCAAAGGGAGGCCAAAATCCGCCACCGGATAAAATCAAAGGAATAAGCCCCGCTACCGTGGTAAGCGTTGTCGAGCCGATATGTTTAGTGCACACCGATACCACGTCAACAATCTCTGCACTGTCCCCGGTCATCGCCAATGGCGACGCTTTCAATTCAGTCAAAATAACTATCGCCGCGTTTACCGCCAAGCCCATTAAACCCATTAAGCCTATAACGGCAGTGAAACCAAAAGGGTATTGGCCAAGCCACAAACTGAGCATGCCCATACCGGCAGATTGAATCGCCACCGCAAATACCAAACCCGCCAAACGGAAAGAGTCAAATGCCATTACCACGGTCACAATAAGCAACACTAGAATAATACCAACACTGCCCATTAAGTTGCCAACAGCCTCATTACGATTTTCGGATTCCCCGCCAATTTCAAGGGTGTATCCCGTGGGCACATCAAACTCTTCTGCCGCTAATCGCGCCCGTATGCGATCCAGTACTTCAGAGGGAAGCACATCGTCTCTAATAAATATGTCAACCATATTGACGCGTTGACCGTCGCGTCGTGAAATCTGCGCCGGTGCGGGCAGCAACTCTACCGTTGCTAGTGACGACAAGGGTCTTCCCCCCGCTGGTAACACCAGCGGGAACGACATTAAACGATCGATACTGGTGGTTTTTACACCCGCGCCCGAAACCCGCACAGGTAGCTGCTGGGTGCCATCCAACATACTACTCGTGACTACGCCATCGACGCTCGCCGCCAACAAAGATGAAATATCCGTCAAGCCAACCTGACTTCGCTGAGCTTCACTTTCATCAATATCAAACGAGATTTTTGGTACCACTTGTCCGAGGGAGTCTCGCACGTGAACAACGCCGTCGGTTTCCTGCGCGATACGCCGCAACTCGTCCCCCATGGCCTTCAAGCGCGGCAAACTGCTGCCATACAAACGTATTTCAACCGGCGCATTAGAAGGCGGGCCCTGAGCAAGGCGCTGTACGATAATCTGATAGTCGGGGAAGCTCTCATCCAACTCGCGCTGCAGTACAGCAATTAGACGGTTGGCCTCCTTAAAATCCACCATTTTCATCATGGTCTGCGCGTAGTTAGAAGCGCCATCCTTACTACTCATTATATTGTAGTAAAAAGATAGAGCATTGCGGCCAATAAACCAGTGTAGGGACGTAATCTCAGGGTGGCGATTGATCACTTCAGTCACTTGCTCTGTAGCGCGCTTGGTAAGTTCAATACTGCTGCCAGCGGGTAGATAGAGTTCAAGGTTTATCATGTCCCGATCTGAGGGCGGGAAAAACTGCTCAGGCAAAGTTTGACTAGTGACAAAGCCCAATACTGGCAATACGCACGCCGCTAGCATCATCCGGCGCGGGCGGAGTAATACCCATGCTAATAACCGACGAAACCCCCGATTTAGGCGCGGGGCACCAACGCCGTTGGCTTGATTATTGGCTAACCACTTACCAGCGACCGGCGCGATAATGAACAGCGAAATCAGCCATGAGCCAAGGAGTGAAAATATCACTGTAGTGGCTAATGGACCGATAAATTCACCTGCAGGTCCCGGCATAAGCACCACCGGCATGAACGTTAACACCGTGGTCAGTGTAGAGCCGAGCAAGGGAATCCAAAGATGCCGCAGCGCCTTTGACGCAGCCGCTATGGCGGAGAACCCATCGCGGCGATAACGCATTACCGTATCAGTCACCACTATGGCGTTGTCGACCATGATCCCCAGCGCAACGATAAGACCTGTCACCGACATCTGATGAATAGGCAAATCGGTCATGCGCATACAGGCTAAGGAAAATAGCATCGTCAATGGGAGTGATACCGCAACAATCACGGCGGATCGCCAACCTAAAGTAAATAATAAAATGACAAAAATGAAGCCAAAACCGAGCAAGATATTGTTAATTAAATCACCCAAGCGCACATTGTTATAGCGCTCTTGCACAAAGAGTTCATTGAGCTTGATTTCGTCAGGTAGGGTTTGGGCGAAATCAGCGACTTCCGCCTGCAATGCAAGTGTCCAGCGGTCTCCACGCATATGCGGCAGCATTCGCGAACCGATCGCCACAGCGCGCTCACCGCTCACTATCGTCATATCTCGCGGGACATCGGGACCGCCGCGGTAGACCTGTGCAATATCTTGTAATTGCAGCGATCCGCCGTCGGCCAAGGTTAATAAGGGGGTGCGCCGAATGCGTTCAATCGCATCAAAGCCACCAATTAACTCCAGCGAAATGCGCTGTTGATCGTTACTGAGTTCACCCGCGGCGGTTTTAGCGTCGCTGCTAGCCAATAAGGCCGCAATTCTGGGCACATCCAAGCCCACGGCCCCGGCCTTAACAACATCAACTTTAACTTGCACCTCTTCATCTGGCGCCCCCACCACCTCGACAATATCCGTGCCCGCTAAATTTCGCAGTCTATTAGCCAACTCGTCGGCATAGCGTCCCAAACGCAATAAATCAGTGGGACCGCTACCCTGCCAGGTCAATGCGCCAATCCAGGTGAAGGCATAGCCCCGGTCAGTATCTAAGTATGGCTCACCCGCACCAGCCGGGAGGTCCCGCGCAGCTTGCTGAATCTTGTCTCGTAGCTCCGCCCACAGCCGATCATTATCATCGGCCATGACAGCATCTTCCAAGTGCACCGAAATCAACGACATCCCACCACTTGAGTGGGAAGTGATATGCAGCACCTCAGGCACAGTCCGCAAGGTATTCTCTAGGGGTTCAGCAATCAGGCTTTCAACCCGCTCAGCACTGGCGCCAGGGAAGGGCGTGACCAATATAGCGTGACGATTAACAATATGAGGATCTTCAAGCCGCGGTAAACTCGACACGGCGGCAAGACCAGCAACAATTATCAGCGCCGTTAAAAGCGCCACCATGCGTGGGTTAGTCAGAATCTTAGACAGCATATCTAATCACTCACCCGCCAGGCTGACATGCAGCCCCGGCGACAGCCTATGCAGCCCGGCCGTCACCAAGCGATCACCTGTTTGCAGCTCACCTTCGACATAGACGCTACCCTGAAACTGGTAAACCGGCTGAATAGAGCGCTTCCTCACCTGATAAAGATCATCACCCGCGGCCGCGAGATAATACACCGCCCAAGTTCCCCGCACGTCTTCTAATAAGGCCGTCAAGGGAACCCAAAAGCCCTCCACGTGGCGCTCTTCAGGCAAATGCAAATAGGTTGTGTTGCCATCTACCGCCGGCGCTTCGGCGGGTAATTGCACCCGCACCGTCCGAGTCTGGGTTCGCCAATCTAAATTCCGCGTAACAGAGATAACTGATACCGGCCACTCACCAAAATCGCCAGAAATAGCCAAGCCCTGACCATAGACAAGGCTTTTACCTAAACGGTCAGAAATACCAAACACCGCCTCGACATCCCCAGTAGCCACTAACTGCATAAGTGGCTGCCCTGCACTGACTAAAAACCCCTCCTCCAATCCCTGAGTCGACACTTCGCCGCTAAAGGGTGCTGTCATCGTCGATTTTTTATTTCGCAATGCCACGCCTCGCAGGCGAGCATCAACCTGTGACAGCTGCGCCGCCGTGGCACTACGGCGAGACGTTAGCTCATCAAGCTGACCCACCGAAACATAACCGCTCTCACGCAAGTTGCTAAAGCGAATAAGATCTTTATCCAGCTGATCCAGCCGCGCGCTAACTTCTCGCTGCGATGCAATCAGCTCTGAATTTTCAATATATAATGATCGCGTATCAAGACGCGCAAGAATGTCACCCGCCTTCACCTGCTGGCCATCTTCAACTGTGACTTTTGCAACCTTACCATCCAGTTCAAAGCCAATATCAGCCCGCTGACTACCAACAACCCTCCCCGCAAATACACGCTGGGCTTGGTAGGTAGGCAGACGTTCGATGGCAGTGCTACTGACGCTCTGGATACCGACTTCAGACAGCGCAGTGAGTGGCATAAGGCAAGCGGCTATCACGAAGACGGCTTGGGCGACAAATCGTTGCATAAAAAATACTCGGTATACTCTAGATTGCTTCAAATATAGATAAACAATACTGGACTGTCTAGTCTATTTTAGTTAAATTAGTATTACATATCGGCAATATACCGCCCTCGGAACAGTCAAAGGTAAACAGTACCGTGCAGGAAAAACGCGTCAGAATAAAAAGTGAAGAAAAGCGCAAGCAGATCATCGACGCCGCCGGCTCCCTCTTCATAAACAGCGGCTTTGAAAAAGTCAGCATGGAAGAAATCGCCAAATCAGCGGGCGTATCTAAACAAACCGTGTATAGTCACTTCGGCAATAAACAACAGTTATTCACCGCCGCTATAGATGGCAAGTGCGACGAATACGATCTGGCGCCAGGAAAAATAAACCGTTCGATGCACTGCGAAGAGTACTTGGTATCTTTTTGTATGCACCTGTCGGCCCTACTGACTAGCGAAGACGCTATTGGTATGTTTAGAGTCTGCGTCGCCGAAGCTGGAAGATCCGAAGTGAGTGAATTATTTTGGGAGGCGGGACCGGGCAAAATTCGCTCTCAGCTTGCAAACTACCTTGCAGAACAAAATAAGTTAGGCCTCTTAAACATAGTAAATATTGAAACCGCAGCGGCTCAACTTATATCCATGATTGTCTGTGAAACCCAATTTCGCAGCGTACTCGGTTTACAAAAGAACCGATCTGACACCGAACTGAAAGAATACGTCAGCCATTGCGCGCAAATGTTTTATAAAGCTTACCGAAGCTAAAGACTAACACTCTGGGTCTTCTCTTTTAGGAAGCATTTTCGCCGCGACCTCCTTTTGCTGCTCAGCAGTGTTGATCTCAGCCTCTTTACTGATATTCCCAGTCAACTTAATAACGGCTTTTTGTAGAATAATACTGTTAGGGTAAGTCACTGTACTGCCATCATCTCGACGAATTAGAACATGAAACAATGCAATCTCTACAATTCGGCCGGTTATATCGTCATCTTTATCGACCACTTTAATGCGATCGCCAATACGATAAGGAAATGCAAAAAAAATGATTACACCTGCGGTAATATTGCTAAGAATTGACCACTGTGCAACCAAAGCGATACCAAGTACCGCTAAAAATGATGATAGAAATATAAAGACCTGCTGGTAGCCTAAGCCGATTACAAAGCAGACCAATATAAACCCCAACAATAAAAAACCAATATTTACGGCTTTTCTCATGTAACCAAGCCGCAGTGCCGACATGCGATTTTTTTTGGCGAAGGTAACCAGCACACCATTAACAATACGATTCAAATAAAACATCAATGCAACTGAAAAAATGACAATCACAACTTTGGTAATCAATGTGCCAATCCCCTCTTACTCTTTTTTTGGAACCACTTACGCGGGCGCTGATAACGTTTTAAATTTTGTAAATTTTGCTTATAGTTCGGACTTTGCTGCGAATAATAGCTGCACTCAGTGAAGAGCCGCGTTTGCATTTCCAACCACGCAGCCCAACATGGCTGTCCCACTGTAACTCTGCTAAGAAAATCCTCTGGCGTTTCGCCATCTTTACGTTTCAACCCACGCCGTGCCAAGGCTCTACAGCTTCGCAAATAGTAGCGCGCCGCCAGATCCTCGCCCCGCCGACTTGGCAAGCGCAAACTAAAAAATGCAGCGAACGCCAAGGGCAGACCGCCCATTAGCATCACAGCAATTAACATGCGCTGAGGACTGATCTCTCCTAAAACTCCACGCAGAAAACTAGTTTGAGCATCACTGTCAAAATTCAGCACCCAGCGCGCCCACGCGTAATTCATATTATCGACAAAGTAGCGCAGGCGTGTCGCCCATTCAAAGCGGCGAAGCGACATTGGCGACCCATTCAGATACCCGCTTTGACCACTTAATAAGGCTTCCGCACCCAGTCGAATACGTGTTGGAGCAACCGTAGCTGTCGGGTCTACCCGCACCCAGCCACGATCTTCAAACCACACCTCTGCCCACGCGTGTGCATCTGACTGGTGAACCAGTAAATAGTTGTCGCGCTGATTAAATTCACCACCTTGGTAGCCCACAACAATACGCGCAGGCACACCCGCCGCTCGCATTAAATAGACAAAGCTAGCCGCAAAGTGCTCGCAATAGCCTTGTCGAGTTATAAATAAAAACTCATCGACGTTATTTTCTCCAAGTATGGCTGGCGTGAGCGTGTATTCAAAGGGTGTCGTTTCAAAATACCTGATTGCCGCCGCCACTCGTTCACTGGGACTGGAGATTTCTTGCTGCCACTGAGCAGCCAAAGCGCGCGCTTTGGGGTTATTCGAATTACCGCCCAACTGTAAATTTTGACGCTGACTGCCGTCACTGTCCGCTAAGGCCTCAGAAACATAACTCTTCGCCGTATACTCGACTCGCCCGCTGATAGCCCGCTTACTTACCCACTGATGTTGGGCCGTGTAATAGATATCGCTTCTCTTCACTGCTGCTAGCGGCAAAACGTAAAGCCACTCGTGCAGCGCCGACTCTAGGGTAACGGTATACTGAATACTCTCCTGAGTAATGCTGGGAGAGGAAATTTTATTTCGCGCCGGCCAGGCCGTTCGTGTCCAGCGCCGGCCGTCAAATTGATCAAGCACTAAACCCCGCCAGTAGAGTGATTCAGGATTGGGCAGATCCCCCTCAAAGCGCACTCGGAATGCCAAGGCACTCGACTGGTTTAGAGTTGCAATATCACCAAACTCCAGTGAATCGGACATTCCCGTTATGCCTTGGCTACTGGGCAATGGCATGGTCCACAGTGGCCCAATGCGAGGAAAGATGACAAACAACAGCAGCATTAGAGGCAGCGATTGCAGGGCCATCACGCATACAGATCGCAGCAGGGTTGTCGCTGGTGCCTTGTCGCGATTCATCGTCTGCTGCGCAATCAACAGTACCGCTATTTGCAATAAGGTAAATAGCACATCAATAATTTGTTGCGAAAACAATAAACCACAGGCGACAACAAAATAACTGAGCATGAGCACCAACCAATGATCACGATCAGTTTTAAGCTCTAGCAACTTTAAAATAACCGCCAGAACAAGTATCGCGACCATCGCTTCTATGGCAAACAGCGAGCCAAATGACGCATAAACGCCAGCCACCGAGGCAATGGCTAACACGCCCTTTACTGCCACAATTGGAAAAACCCAGCCCACTGTAATAATGCGCCAATACCACCACGCCGACGCAGCCCACACCAAAACAATCCAAAATGGCAACACTGCAATCAAGGGTAGTATCGCTAACAACTGCGCCAGTAATAGCCAGACTACCGCGTAACGATTATCCGCAGCATTCACGACCACCACTCCATATTGGTTGCCGACTTCATGAGTATTGTGCCAGTGCGCGTAAGACCCGCGGCAATTGATCTCCGCCGCTGGCCGCAGCAATGTTGACACCAGGTATCTGCAAACCAAAGGAGAGTCCGCGTGCATTGCAATCCAGCGCCCAAGCACACAGAGTGCTTAATCGATCCTCAGCATCTAAACCGTCGAGCTCATTCCAAGCCAATATTAATTCATCCGCCTGAGATTGCTCAAACTGCTTACTCTGCAGCGCTTGCCCCTTAGCGTAAGCCTTCCAGAAAATACGTCTGGGTGGCTGTCCAGGCTGATAACGTTGAAAACCACTGAACTCGTCACTATCCCGAGCGATATCGGGAATACTACCCTCACCTTCCGCCACACTATTGACCAGAGGTCGCAGCAATTTTGGCTGCGGATAAACTAGGCAGTGCCAGTCTAATTTAGGCGCGCCCCAGCACCGTAATATGCCCAGTGGATAGCGGGTGGTAATCGTCATTCGGCTTGGGCGCAGCGGTCCACGCTTTAGCGTCGGATATTTTAAAACCACATCCGCCCCTCCGGCTTGCGTGGTCAGAGAACAGGACACTGGTGCTTGATCGGTAAATCCTAAATACAAGCGATGGCGATCACGCGCCCCCGCTTCCAGATGTAAATGAAAGGCAGCTGGCTGGCCGGCAAATACCGCTTCCGCCGCGCCGGCTCGTAAAGTAATTCCAGATAAATTCGCGTAAGTATGAAGGATCGCTACTAAGAGAAGGCTAAAGAGCCAAAAAGTAAGCGCAAAAATAAGATTATTTTGATAGTTTATCGCCAGTAACAGGAGTCCCAGCAACATCAATAGATATCCAGCCCCAGCGCGCGATGGAATAATAAAAATACGGCGCTGATTCAGCACCAATTTACTACAGGGAGGACTTCGTTTTTCCAACCAAGTGTCAAAGCGACCACGAATAAAGACTTTAATTTTACCCACAATAGTTACACCACTACCGGCACCTGTAATAGCAAGCGCTTAATTAAGTCCGGACCGTCATCCTGACTATCTGCAGCGGGTTTTAAGCGGTGTGCAGCCACGGGTTCTAGAAGTAGCTGAATATCATCTGGTAAAACATAAGCACGCCCGCCGAGCATTGCCCAAGCTTTAGAGGCCTGGATCAAGGCCAAGGCGGCACGGGTAGAAAGCCCAAATGCATAATGAGAATCCTGACGGGTAAAGGCAATGATCCTTTGCACATAGGACAATACGCTGTCGCGAATTTCAATTTTATCGACCATAGCTTGCAGACCAATAATTTTTTCCGCATTCAACAGGGCGCGCAACTCGGCTATTAATGCCCGCGGATCACCGCCCGCCAGTAATCGACGCTCGGATTGTTCATCGGGATAACCCAATGAAATCCGCATTAAAAATCGGTCTAACTGAGACTCTGGTAACGGAAACGTGCCGGATTGAAACCACGGGTTTTGAGTCGCCATTACAAAGAACGGCTTAGGTAAAGTACGCGTTTCACCCTCCACAGTAACTTGTTTCTCGGCCATCGCCTCAAGTAAGGCACTTTGAGTTTTGGGACTTGCGCGGTTAATTTCATCGACCAATAAGAACTGAGTAAATACTGGCCCAGAATGAAAATGGAATGCATTACTGTTGCGATCAAATATCGACACCCCAAGAATGTCTGAGGGCAATAAGTCACTGGTAAACTGCATGCGCTGATAATCTAAACCAGTGACTTTAGCAAAAGCCTGAGACAGCGTGGTTTTACCCACACCCGGCACATCTTCAATCAGCAGGTGGCCCCGGGCGAGCAAGCAGCACAAGGCTTGTCGAATTTGATGGTCTTTACCCAGTACCACCCGAGAGATTTCTTCAGTGAGCTGCGCAAAAATAGCCACGGCTTACAAAGAGTCCAAACCACGTTGCATATCTTTACGTAAATCTTCGAAGTCTTCTAAGCCGACTGATACCCTAATCAGGTTGTCAGCAATGCCGGTTTCACGGCGCTGCTCAACGGTCAAGCGGCTGTGGGTAGTCGTAGCCGGATGAACGATAGTAGTTTTGGTATCGCCCAAATTAGCGGTAATAGAAACCAAGCGCGTAGCATCAATAAAGCGCCACGCCGCATCTTGATCACTGCCAACCTCAAAGGATAATACGCCGCCAAATGCCTTTTGCTGCGAGGCCGCAAGTGCATGCTGAGGATGATCAGGCAAACCTGAATAGTACACTTTTACTACACCACGCTGATCTTGTAGCCACATCGCCAGCGCCAAAGCATTGCTGCTATGCGCCAGCATTCTCAGCCTCAAGGTTTCTAAACCCTTGAGGAATACCCACGCATTAAAGGGGCTCATACTTGGGCCAGCGGTTCTAATAAAAGCAAGTATCTCATTCATTTGTTCGCGGCGGCCGACAACGGCGCCGCCAACACTGCGACCTTGGCCATCGAGATACTTAGTTGCAGAATGCACTACGATGTCTGCCCCTAAGGCCAGCGGCAGTTGCAAAGCTGGGGTACAAAAACAGTTATCTACAACTAATAGACAGTCATGCTGGTGGGCGATATCGGCCAAGGCCCGAATATCCGCAATTTCCGACAGGGGGTTTGACGGCGTCTCCAGCATCAACATCTTAGTATTAGGGCTAATGGCATCCCGCCACTCTTGCGCGTCAATCGGTGACACAAAGGTGGTGCTAATACCCAGCTTAGCCAAATACTTATTGAGTAAAACGGTAGTCGTACCAAAAACACTTCGCGAGCAAATAATATGGTCGCCAGACTCAAGCAGCGCGATGCAAGTACTTAGGACGGCAGCCATTCCAGATGCAGTGGCAACGCCCATTTCAGCACCTTCGAGGGCAGCAATGCGATCTTCAAAGGTTCTGACCGTGGGATTAGTATAACGGGAGTACACATTACCAGGCTGCTCACCTGAAAAACGCGCCGCCGCTTCTGATGCCGTCGAAAACACATAGCTCGAGGTCATAAAGATAGGCTCAGCGTGTTCCCCTTCAGACGTTCGCACTTGCCCCGCACGCACGGCTTGGGTGTCGAGTTCAGCTTCGGCCAATACCGCTTGCCGCTCGGCCAAATATTCTTGCTCGGTCATGATTATTGCTCTCTCCCATCACTCAACTCAGAACGACATCACCCTATGATACGTCGTTATGCAGCCCAATCAACGCACCTTCACCGACGACGGCATTGCGTTCATTTTGAGAATTATCATTGCGATCTGCCGCCAACTTGTCCAGATAGACTTGATCGACATCACCGGTGACATAGTTGCCGTTAAATACCGAGCACTCGAAATCGGTGATTTTAGGATTACCTTCAGAAGAGCAGCTAATTAAATCTTCAAGATCCTGGTACAACAGCCAGTCGGCACCAATTTCTGTCTGCACTTCTTCTGGGGTGCGGCCGTGAGCAATTAACTCATTAGCAGACGGCATATCTATGCCGTAGACATTCGGATAGCGCACAGGCGGCGCGGCAGACGCGAAGTAGACCTTGCGAGCACCTGCATCACGGGCCATTTCAATAATCTGCTGGCAGGTGGTGCCACGAACAATCGAGTCATCCACCAACATCACGTTTTTGTCTTTAAACTCCAAACCAATCGCATTAAGTTTTTGCTTGACCGATTTTTTACGTTCGCTTTGGCCTGGCATAATAAACGTCCGACCAATGTAGCGATTCTTAACCAAGCCTTCGCGAAATTTAATACCTAACTTTGCGGCCATAGATTGCGCAGCAATACGGCTTGAATCAGGAATAGGGACAATAACGTCGATGTCGTGATCAGGATAATCACGCAGAATTTTTTCAGCTAAACGCTCACCTTGACGCAGACGAGATTTATATACCGAGATCCCATCCATAATAGAATCTGGACGCGCAAAATATACATGCTCGAAAATACAGGGGCGGTAATCACTTACTTCAGCGCAGCGCCGAACGTGGATTTCACCGGTGGTCTGTATATACACTGCCTCACCCGGTGCCACATCACCAATCAATTTATAGCCCAGGGCATCCAGAGCGACACTCTCAGACGCCAACATATACTCTTTGCCCTGCGCCGATTCTCGCTCACCATAGACCAGCGGACGAATACCATTGGGGTCACGAAAGCCAATAACGCCATAATTAGCGATCATCGCCACCACGGCGTAGCCACCTTTACAGCGATAATGGACACCGCTAACAGCAGCAAATACATCGTCGGCGGTAGGTACTAATTTACCCAACTTTTGCAGCTCATGGGCGAAGACATTGAGCAGTACTTCCGAATCAGACTCAGTATTCAAATGTCGTAAATCAGACTGGAAAAGCTCTTTCGACAACTCGGCGGCGTTGGTCAAATTACCATTGTGCGCAAGACTGATACCGTAGGGTGAGTTAACATAAAAAGGTTGTGCTAAGGCTGGACTCGAACTACCCGCGGTGGGATAACGAACATGGCCAATACCGATATTCCCCATTAAGCGCTGCATATGCCGAGTATGGAAAACATCTTTCACCAGACCATTGCCTTTGCGCTGATTTAGCTTGCCGTGCTCAAAAGTCACAATGCCGGCAGCATCCTGACCTCGATGCTGAAGCACCGTTAATGCATCGTACAAATCTTGGTTTACATTAGTCTTTGCGACTATACCTACGATGCCACACATGCACTACTACCTCATTTGGACGAAGATATAAACTAGTTACTCTGGCTCGACAATAAAGACGAGCCCCAGTTAACCACATCATTAAAGCTCTGCTCTGACCAGTCTTTCATCAACAGAAACTCGGGTACCAGTTGGGACTCCTTCCACCACTGATCATTTTCCACTCCCGTCAACAAGGACGGCAGCAAGACTAAGGCGGCCAACACCACGATCAAGCCGCGGGCAGTGCCAAAGATCATACCTAGCAAGCGGTCTGTGCCACTTAGCCCGGTACGTTTTACCATGACGGCAATAATATGGGTTATTAAGCTACCCACCACCAAGACCGTAATAAAAACCAGAATATAGGCAAGAATTTCACGCAGATAGACTTTATCTATTAAGGATTCTAGCAACGCAACGGCTTGTGGGTGAAAGGCTACGGCAATAAAGAATGCGACCGCCCACGTTAATAAGGACAGCGCTTCTTTTACAAAACCGCGAATTAAACTGATAAGCGCAGAGGCTGATATCACCGCCAAAATAGCCCAATCAGCCCAGTTAAACGTGCTTAGCACTGTAAGCGGCTCCGACAGAATTTCGAGATGCGAAGTTTAACAAGCCCAGCGCTGCAGCCCAAGTAAGATTTTGCGTTGAACACCAACTAAGGCTCGAAACGGTTAACAATAGACTTCACCTTAAAGCGCTTATTTATTGCAGCCTGCTGGGAGACAGCCTTTTCATTACTAATCACAGGCCCGACCAACACCCGATACAAAGACTTGGAATTACGCTGAATTTCATCGATAAATGCTTTATATCCAGCACCTTGCAGGGATTTATTCAGGCCCTCTGCATTTGCCTTGCTACCGAACACACCTACCTGCACCACCCAGGCCGGCGGCAATCCATTAGCATCTAATCTCTGAGCGGCCGTGGGTTTAGTAGCCGGCAGTGCTTTTTCCACTTCAAGCGGCTCAAGTTTGGCCACCGGAGCCAATTTCTTCGGGCTGTTTGATGGATCGGGAATATTACCAGCTTCGGCTCTCACCGCTGCGCCTATTACATCCTCATCCTCATCGGCAACCGGCAAATTTGGCTGCTCGGGAACGAGCAAAGTGTCTGCCGACATTATACCCTCTGGCTTCAGCGGCGGTGTATTTATTACCGGGTCAACCAGCGGCGCATCTGGAATTTGAGTCTTGCGGTCCAGCTTGGAGGCCGCCGGCCCAGTAAACAGCAGTGACCAGAGAATAACCCCGCCGCACAGCAACACCAGTGCACCCACTAAGCGCTGTCTCATCATAACTTGGATTCTCCCATTACCGTTGTTTCTATGCCAACTGGGTCAGCGAATACTGTCATGGCTGCCGCCACAGTGAAAAATGATCCAAACACTACTAAACGATCGCCCGCCGACAAGCGTGCCAGTGCGCCATCAACACCTTCGGCAAAAGATGTCGCAACTGATACGTCGATAATCTGCTGCGCTTGCAGCAGATTTTCAAGTGTCACAACTTGAGCTGCACGCTCATTGCCTAACAATGGCGCCAAGCTCCAATGATCAAAACAGGGCTTTAATATGGTAATTATCTCAGCAATTGCTTTATCAGCCATCACCGCAAAAAGACACTCTGTGCGTCCTGCAATGGGCTTGGCATTAAGATGATCGCGCAATATTTGCACCGATGCCGGGTTATGCGCCACATCCAGCACTAACTCTATCCCCCGATACTGACGATGCTGGCAGCGGCCGACAATAATCACTGCGGTCAAGCCTTGCCGTATTGCGGATTCTGACACCGGTAAACCGACGTATTGGAGTGCCTGCAACACGGTTGCCGCGTTATCAACTAGCAGCGGTGGATAGGGTAAATCACGGTAACAAACCTGCTCACCATTGACCGCTCGCCCCTGCCAGTGCCAGCCCCCACTACTGTCGGTGATATTGAAATCGTCGCCCCGACAAACAAGCTCGGCACCAAGTTGAGAACCATAATGTAATAAGGACGCCGGCGGTGCCCCATCGCCAATAATTGCCGGTCGATCCGACCTGAATATACCCGCTTTTTCACGACCTATTGCTTCGCGATCACTCCCCAGCCAGGCCTCGTGATCAATCGCAATTGAACTCACAATGGCGACATCAGCGTCGATAATATTAACCGCGTCTAAGCGCCCGCCCAAACCGACTTCTAAAATCGCAACATCAACTGCTTGCTGCTGAAAGATAAGCAGTGCCGCCAAGGTGCCAAATTCAAAATAGGTCAGCGAGGTTTCGCCGCGCGCATTGTCCACTGCAGCGAAGGCACGGCATAAGGAGTCATCGTCAACGCTATTGTCGGCAACCACAATACGTTCATGATAGTGATTTAAATGGGGAGAAGTAAAAGCGCCCACTCGGTAACCTTGAGCGCCTAATATAGAAGACAGCAGGGCCACACAGGACCCCTTACCGTTGGTACCGGCAACCGTAATTACCGGCATATCCAGAGCGATCTCTAGCTGCTGCGCCACCAGCGCGACACGCTCAAGACCGAGGTCAATGCTGCGGGGGTGTTGCGTTTCCATCCACCGCAACCAATCATCGAGCTGTGTAAACCTCATAGAATCCGTTTAACGCTGATAATGCATCAGGCTTCCAAGTAGCCGCCCTAAGGTGTCACGCATATCTGGACGACGAACAATCATATCGATAGCGCCGTGAGCCAGCAAAAATTCACTGCGCTGAAAGCCCGGCGGCAACTTCTGACGAATGGTTTGCTCAATAATACTGGGACCAGCAAAACCCGCGCGCGCACCCGGTTCAGCAACGTTTATATCACCGAGCAAGGCTAAACTTGCAGACACGCCACCGTAGATAGGATCGGTCATAACTGAAATATACGGCACACCGTTTTGTTTTAACCGCTCTAATACCGCACTGGTCTTCGCCATTTGCATTAGCGAAATAAGCGCTTCTTGCATGCGGGCACCACCAGAGGCAGAAAAGCAAATCAGTGGGCAGCGCTCTTTAAGCGCAACATTGGCGGCTTGGGTGAATTTCTCACCTACAGCAGAGCCCATAGACCCGCCGTGGAAATTGAATTCAAAAGCGACCACAACTACTGGCAATTCTTTGACGTTGCCTTTGTAAGCAATCAAAGCATCCTTTTCACCGGTTGCTTTCTGCGCGGCGGTTAAGCGGTCACGGTATTTCTTTTTGTCTTTAAATTTGAGTCTATCAACAGGCTCAATATGGCTAAGAATCTCTTCGCGCCCCACTTCGTCTAAAAACAAAGCGATGCGACGACGCGCGCCAATACGCATATGGTGGTCACACTTTGGGCACACATCTTGATTACTTTCTAACTCAGGCCGGTAAAGCACGGCTTCGCACTTAACGCACTTTTTCCAAAGACCTTCCGGCACCGACCCCTTTGCACCACGGCGCTCTTCCGAATCAACCCGTCGCACTCCCGAGGGAAGAATCTTATCTACCCAGCTCATAATCCATTCCTGTAGTCATTTTTAGTCTATTTATAATTTATGCACAGTAATATGCTGTGTATTATTTTACCCTATAATCTAGATCATGAGCAGTAGCATCGTATTTATCAGGCGTCTATGGCCGCTCTTATCTCGCCAATCAGCGAGGCCGCCACCGCAGCGCGCTCCGCGTTTGCCAATGAGGCATCGCTAGCAACTAAGCGTTCTATTAAGGCGCTACCGACTACAACACCCTCACATAAAGGCGCCAAGGCAGCCGCAGACACCCCGTCTTTAATACCAAAGCCAACGGTTATCGGAAGACTAGTAAAACGTTTAATACTCGCTAGTTTCTCGGACACCGCCTTGATATCCAAATTACCCGCACCGGTGACCCCATTCAGTGACACACAGTACAAATAACCGCTCGCCAATGAGGCAATTTTTTTAATTCTATCGTCACTGCTCGTTGGTGCTAATAAGAAAATATTGTCGATGCCAGCTGCACGCAGTATCTTGCTTGGCAACTCCGCTTCTTCAGGCGGCATATCAACCGTCAGCAGGCCATCAACACCCGCCGACGCAGCCCGATCCGCAAAAACCTGATAACCCATGCGCTCTATCGGGTTGGCGTAACCCATCAGCACAACAGGGGTTATCTCGTTCTTGGTGCGAAACTCTGTCACCAGCTCGAGCACCATGGTTAGAGTAACCTTGCTAAGCAAAGCGCGCTCGTGCGCAAGCTGAATGACCGGACCTTCTGCCATTGGATCTGAAAATGGCACACCTATTTCAAGAATATCCGCGCCTTGACGCACTAATTCATGCATAAAGGGCACGGTTAAAGCAGGCTCCGGGTCACCGGCAACAATATAAGGCACCAGTGCTTTTCGTCCATCTTCCTCTAGTTTTGCAAATACAGCTGCTAAACGACTCAAAATACTTCCTCGTTATTCAATGCCAATACCGTCGAGGGTGGCGACGGTATGAATGTCTTTATCACCTCGGCCAGATAAGTTGATCACAATAGTTTGTTCGGGGCTCATGGTTTTCGCTAATTTCTCAGCATAGGCCACCGCATGCGCAGATTCCAAGGCAGGCATTATTCCTTCAACTAAGGTTAATTTACGGAACGCTGCCAGCGCCTCATCATCATTGATGGCAACATAATTAACCCGTCCCATATCTTTTAACCAGGAATGCTCTGGACCGACACCGGGATAATCCAAGCCGGCAGACACTGAGTGCGTCTCAGCAATCTGGCCGCCCTCATCCTGCATTAAATACGTGCGATTGCCATGCAAAATACCGGGAATACCGTCGTTTAGGGGTGCCGCATGTTGCCCCGTCTCAACACCATAACCACCGGCTTCAACGCCATACATCGCCACCGATTCATCATCGAGGAAGGGATGGAATAAACCAATGGCATTGGATCCACCGCCTACACAGGCAACCAGGGCGTCAGGCAAGCGACCGTTCTGAGCCAAGCACTGCTGACGCGCCTCGCGCCCAATCACCGACTGAAAATCCCTGACCAACATCGGATAAGGGTGTGGGCCAGCTGCAGTACCAATGATGTAGAAGGTATCATCAACATGGGTAACCCAGTTTCGCATCGCTTCATTCATGGCATCTTTAAGTGTTTTAGAACCAGATTTAACGGAAATAACCTCAGCACCAAGCAATTTCATGCGATAAACATTTAAGGCCTGACGATGAATGTCTTCCTCGCCCATAAACACCTGGCAAGTCATACCTAAACGAGCCGCTACGGTTGCCGATGCAACGCCGTGTTGGCCAGCACCCGTTTCAGCAATAACATGTTTCTTACCCATATATTTAGCTAGCAGGGCCTGACCAACGGTATTGTTTACCTTGTGGGCGCCAGTATGGTTAAGGTCTTCTCGCTTGAGATAGATCTTTGCACCACCGACTTCCTCAGACCAGCGCTTGGCATAATACAGCGGCGACGGACGACCCACATAATGAGCTAAATCGTAATCGAACTCGGCCTGAAACCCCGGGTCTTTGCGTAATCTACGATACGCCGCATCCAACTCATCTAGGGCGAACACCAGCGTTTCTGCAACAAAGCGGCCTCCATAAATACCAAAATGCCCAGCGGCATCAGGAAACCGGCTAAAATCAGCTTTACCTACCTTGCTATTCACTCAATCCTCCCGTCGATCAGCACACCTGATCGCTGTAATAAATTCTGTCATTTTTTGCGCGCATTTAATCCCTGGCGCCAGCTCCACACCACCACTTACATCCAAGGCATAGGGATGACAGGCTGCAATAGCAGCACCGGCATTACTAGGCCTTAAACCGCCGGCAAGCACCACGGAAATATCTAAATTGCTAGGAATGCGCTGCCAGTCAAACGATTCACCCGTGCCGCCTGGTACGCCAGGTTTATAGCTGTCTAGTAGCAAAGCACTTGCCCCGGAGTAGGAACGTAGCGCCGCACTCAAGTCTAGATCATCGCGCATGCGCAATGCTTTCATATACGGCATCGAAAACGATCCGCAAAATTCTGCTTCCTCATCGCCGTGAAACTGGAGAACGTCAAGAGGACACGATGCGAGCACGTTGCGTATTTCTGCAACATCTGCATCAACAAATAACCCGACCTTACTCACAAACGGCGGCAGTATCGACATAATATTTGCAGCTTGCTGAATACTGATGGCACGCGGGCTTTTTGGATAAAACACAAAGCCCAAGGCATCAGCTCCTGAATCAATTGCGGCAAGCGCATCTTCAGCTCGGGTTATGCCACAAATTTTTACGCGGGTACGGAACACTTGGATGTACTACCAGAAAATTAATCGAATGAAATATTAACAAAAAAGTGCATTATCTGTCTGTAGGCGCCGCCGCTAACTAGGAACAAAATCAGGACCTATTGATGACTTTGGCAAATTAAAGTCCGGTGGATAGATCACATCAACCAAATACAGGCCATCGGGCTTCGCGGTAACACCACCTTGATTGCGGTCTCGGCTGGCTAAAACCTGTTGCGTCCACCCTGCTGGCATTTGACCACTACCCACAGCAATAAGAACGCCAGCAATATTTCTCACCATATGGTGTAAAAATGCGTTACCGCCAATATCGAGCACAATATAGCGACCACAGCGAGTTACATTAGCAAAGTGAATATTTCGCTTCGCGCTTTTAGCCTGACAAGAAGATGCCCGGAATGCACTAAAATCCTGCTCACCCAGCAAGACTTGGGCTTCACGGTGCATAAGCTCAGCATCAAGCGGACGATCAACCAAAGTTAAACCATTGGCTAAATGCGCAGAGCGGCGCGCTTGATTAAGGATGATATAGCGGTAACGCCTCGCAGTCGCTGAAAAACGGGCGTGAAAATTAATGGGCACGCATTTAGCCCACTGCACCGCAACATCGCCGGGAAGCTTGGCGTTCACCCCGGCCACCCAGGCCCTTAAAGAACGCGCTACCGGGGCATCAAAATGTACCAACTGATAGGTAGCGTGAACGCCGGCATCGGTACGGCCAGCACAGATAACCGTCACGGGCGTGGCGGCAATCGCTGAAATAGCGTCTTGAAGTGCGTCCTGAACAGTAGCGACCCAAGGCTTAGTTTGACTTTGCCAGCCTCGGTAGGCGCTACCCTGATACTCCAACGCCATGGCTACCCGGCATCCGACCGGCAAGAGATCATCCGCAAATCGGTCGAAACTATCCACATCATTCATAACGCAAATTCAGCCAATACTTATCCAATATTATCTAACAACGTTTGTGCATCGGCTTGCTGCTGAGTATCGCCCTCTTGCCGCACTTCTTCCAACATTTCACGCGCGCCTTCGCTGTCACCCATATCAATATAAGCGCGAGCAAGATCTAACTTTGTGCCGACGGACTCAGAATCAAGCAGTGAATCGAAGCCTTCGGCATCATCCTCTCCGGCATCGAATTCGTCGAACACCAGATCCTCTATGGCAATCGCGTCACCGTCAATATTGACAGTATCGGCATCGACGATCGGAGCTCCGGGAGCCGGTGTTTCGACGACAGGCATTCCGGCAGCAACCTTTTGCTTGTCAGCAGTTGAACCAGAATCCACCTTCATATCGTCGGTAGGAACCGCGCTATCGTCTAATTCCAGATCATCGTCAACAAAGAAGGATTCATCAACATCGACGTCCAGCTCATCCGCAGTAGAGCTGACTTCGCTAGCACTACTGAACTCACTAGGCATATCAAAGTCAGATAACTCAAGATCAAGCTCGTCCGACTCGGTAGCTGCATCAAGCGACAACGCACTTGTATCGAGGGTATCCGAGAGGTCCATATCAAACTCGGAAA
>NZ_JBLIKC010000028.1:0-47421 GCF_047636175.1 Zhongshania sp.
TGATGATGCCCAGCGATCCCAAGAGCTGCGGGCAGTCGCTTTATGCACATCTACGAGAAGTCGATACCTGGGCTTGTGAGTATCTGTTAGTCGAGCAACCACCGTCCGAAATGGCATGGGAAGCCGTACGTGACCGTTTAAAACGCGCCTCCGGGAGCCGGCAGGGCACAAGGAATATCATATGAATATGTTAGCACTGGTAGGGCGTCTAGACGATATCCCTCGCCCGGGTATTGGGCTGAACAACTTCTTATTGTTTAAGAGTCAGCATGATCCTGTAATGAGTGCTGAAATGCTGCTGGGGATATGGCTTGACCCGCATATGGTGGTGGACACCCCAGATGTCCTAGTAATGGCGAATCAGCATGTTGATCAGGATATTTGCATCAAGGAGAGCGCCGGGCTGCAGGGTATTTGGACGATCTGCTGGCTTGGCGCAGCAGACGAAAAGGATGCCAATGCTATTTGCCGCCTTTTGCTTTTAGAATCCTTGATTGAGCACTTTAGCGCCCGTAAGCACGAACCGCCGTCAGGGCGTTTTATCCCGGTTTTTCCCAGTAGGACGTCTGAGTCTGAGCTAAGAAATGAAATGGACCGTCTGGGGGCACAGAATTCACATTACCTGATGCCAGCTTGGTTCCAAGATGCTGCCACGGGGCGATTATTTCAGCCAGATGTGGACGCCGCCGCGCCGGAGCAGAGGGGGAATCAAGAGCAGTGACACAGGGCGTTTATCCGATGTCGCATACTGGTCGGTGGAATATCCGCGATGCGGTGGATAGAATCTGCAGGTCATGCACAGCCGCGTCAATGCAATAATAAAATTATCATTATGCTTCTACATATTTAGTCAGGTCGCTGACCTGGCTGCAAATTAATCGCAAAGACAGAATAGAGATTAACAATGAATGTGACCGACCCTATTATCCTGTTTTTTCTGCTAGGTCTCGTCGCCGGCTTACTGCGTTCGGAGTTGCGTCTTCCGGCGTCTATTTATGAATTTGTGAGTATTCTGTTACTACTCGCCATCGGTCTCAAGGGTGGTATCGAACTAGCCAAACAGCCCTTCGCAGATTTACTGCCAGATATGGTGGCTGTGGTGGCAATGGGCTTTGTCCTTGCCCTGCTGGCCTTTCCAGTACTTCTTTATCTGGGCCGCTTCAAGCGGGCAGATGCGGCTTCGATCGCCGCACATTATGGCTCGGTGAGTGTTGGCACCTATGCAGTGGCAGTCGCCTTTCTCGGCTCCCGCCAGGTCTCCTTTGAAGAGCACATGCCGCTACTTTTGGTGTTGCTGGAGATCCCCGCCATTTTAGTTGGTATTGTTTTGGCGCGAGGTTTGTCACGGCAGACGCGTTGGCGAGAGGTTGGCCACGAAGTCTTTTTAGGAAAAAGCATTGTGTTGCTAGTGGGCGGCCTGCTCATTGGTTGGGCTGCGGGACCGGAGGGATTGTCTTCAATCACGCCGCTGTTCTTTGATCTCTTTAAGGGTATTCTGGCCCTGTTCTTATTGGAAATGGGCTTGCTCACAGCAACACAGGTGGGCGGCCTGCGCCGCCACGGATTATTTCTGGTTGCCTTTGGAATTGGGATGCCGCTGTTTTCGTCGCTAGTGGGCACCGCTCTTGGATTGGTGCTGAATCTGTCTGTTGGCGGAATCACCATGCTCGCAACCTTGGCCGCTAGTGCTTCTTACATTGCGGTACCCGCCGCCATGCGGATATCGGTACCCGAGGCCAGTCCGACACTGTCGCTGGCGGCCTCGCTAGGTGTTACATTCCCGTTCAATGTCTTGTTTGGCATTCCAATTTATTATGCGCTCGCTCAATGGGCACATACGACTATGGGAGGATAAAAATAATGCAAGGACATACACGCAAGCTCTTGACCGTGATCACCGAAGCGGCCGTCGAAGGGCCGTTGATCCGGGATATCGAGCGCCAAGGTGCTCATGGCTACACCATCACTGACGCCCGTGGCAAAGGCACCCGTGGGGTTCGTAATGCCGGCTGGGAGGCAAGTGGCAATATTCGCATAGAAGTGGTGTGTGACGCTGATACGGCGACTAAAATTTCCCTCTTTCTGCAGGAAAAGTATTACGATAATTACGCCATGATCTTGTTCGTGAGCGATGTCGAAGTACTTCGACCAGAGAAGTTTTAAATGCCATGAATTAAATGGCGCTTGTCGAGCCCATTTACTATCAATTTCGGACCAAGCTACGCCCAAATTTTGATGCTGCAAGCAATGAGGCGGGGGTGGCGTCACAATTCTAGACGTCGATACGTCATTTGCACCAGGAGGCCATCGATCCCCTGGTGACTCACAGATGAAAGTAAAAATTTTTAAGGTTGAGAAAATGAAAGACTGATTTCCTTCGTTTTTTTTGGTATCTCAAGGCTGCATACATCGTCTTAAGTTTTCTGCCTTGCCGGGGAGTAGATACCACTTGTATATAGTTGTAGATTTATCCCCGCGCGCCTAGCAACACCCCTTAATGTCCTTTCTCCAGTCCCCCTGCTTAATCTAATTTTAATGTTGGCGTTAAGAGTTATTTAGATACTTTCCCTAATATGGAATTTGTTTAGATAACTTACTGTGAGAAAAAAATGAAAAAGTCTGGTGTCACTATAGCGGTTTTAGCCTCTCTAATTGCCTCACAACATGTCGTCGCATTTGAAAAAGGAAATCTAATCGCACGCGTAGGTATTGCAAATGTTAGCCCGGATGAATCCACCTCTAACGTCTTTGTCGGCGGCGCTGATCAAGGCGCTAGTCTTGAAATTGGAAATGATACCCAGCTGGGATTGAACTTTGCTTACTTCATAACGGACAGGATCAACGTTGAAGTACTAGCGGCAACCCCTTTTACCCACGATGTGTCATTTAGCAATGGTGCCCGACTAGGCGAAGTAACACACCTTCCTCCTACCGTTAGCGTTAACTACTATTTAAATACGCCTAGCAGTGCGTTCCAGCCTTACGCCGGAATTGGCTTAAATTACACTTTTATTTATGACGAAGAATTCTCGTCAGAGAACGAAGCCGCAGGCTTGAGTGATCTGTCTCTTGATAATTCCTTTGGGCTTGCTGCGCAGATAGGCGCCGATTACATCCTTGACGAGAAGTGGTTCATAAACGGCGCGGTACGCTGGATAGATATTGATACTGAAGCGACATTTAGTGCAGGCGCTGACAGAGGTTCGGTGAGTACGATTGAGATAGATCCAGTCGTATATATGGTTTCAGTTGGCTATAAATTTTAACAGAAAAGGCATAACACTCACTCATCGGGGGCCGCAGGGCTTTGAACTTAAACAGGCCGGTCCCTGCACTTTTTAAAGGAATAAATATTATGAAATCGATGAATTGTAATTTTCAGAAAAACATGATTGCTCTGGCTATCGGTGGCGCCTTAGTGATGTCTATGTCAGCGTCCGCCAATTGTGTCAGTGACAGCGTGGTTGACAAGCAGCGTGTTGCCCTAGAAGAAAATACCGATGGCAAGGGCTTTGGGCCCCAATCTCCGCGCGATATTGATCAAGGCTCTGGCGTGAATGAGCGAGTTTTTGGCACTGCGCCAAACCGGGCTCAAATGAATTTATGTAATATCCATTTTCATAAAAACGCTGAACATAAAGGCGGAAACTTCACTACTTATGCCGGTAATGGAGATGGTAAGGGGTCGGAAACCGGCTATGTATATGATGGCAAGCTGAGCTCAGCGCAACTTAAGCCGATCAAAGGTGAGACGTGTGCGGCTAAGGGTGACTCCTTACAATCAGGAGATACCCTGGAAGTTCACTTTGTATTCTCCTCCGCCGATATTAAGCCCGGACCAACCCTTGGTGCCTGTTTGTCTGACAGTACGATGAACCCTGGGCTGAGGGTTGAAGGGCAGGTGATTGTCTTAGCTAATGACAAAAAGGCGATAGACTTTAAGGACCTCACAACTGTGAGCACCATAAATGGCTATTACCAGGCGCCAAATATCCCAACTGATACGGGCATACCGATTGAATATTTAGGTTCTACTACTGGGCCATCACACAATGAAACAGCGTCGCCCTTAAAAGTGAGCTGGAGCGTAAGGCCAGATGTTGCGGTCGTGGATATTAACTCGGTAAAAGACTGGTGCGACGGTAATGTTTTTAAGGAAGATTATTCCCATGGTGTTCGCAACTTGGTAGTGAATCCGAAGTTATTATCACCCATCAACTAATACTTGGTAGTGATGACTAGGCGCTGCTTAAGCTAAGGCGATAACCAGTGCCACGCAGAGTCTGGATAGTGATCGTTTGGTCACTATCCAGTTTTCGTCTCAGTCGGCTAATATATACATCGACTATATTTGTGTTGGGATCACTATGAGTTTGCCAAACACGACTTAGAATACGTTCCCTCGTTAACACTTTTTTCTGATTTTCAATTAAATATAGTAGTAATTCATATTCAATTTTTGTTAGCGAAAGCTCTTCACCCTTTAGCAAGGCAATTCTCTCCTCTAACAACAATTCTAAACCGGCAAAGCTCAATGTATTTCGCGAGGATTTTTCTGAGGTGCCCAACAATCTGCGCAGCGCGGTAATACGTGCCAGCAGCTCGTCAAAGTCAAAGGGCTTACACAAATAGTCGTCGGCCCCGGCTTGCAAGCCTTTCACTCGTTCACTCACCTCATCTAAAGCCGTTAACATTAACATCATCGGCGGCGCGGGCAGGGCTTTAATTGCGGCGATAATAGTTAAGCTATCTTCCGATCCAAATAAACGATCCAACACCACTATTTTGGGGGAGTTCTTCTTAATATAAGGCAATACTTCATGTAGATCATTAATAATGACACATTCATAACCTTCTGCCCGGAGACCGCGAGCCAAAAAATTGGTCAACGGTTTTTCGTCATCGGCAATAAGAATATTCATGAAGGTAACTCGGTAGGTAATATAACGGAAAAAGTGGAGCCTTCTCCCTGAATAGATTGTACGGTTATCTGCCCCCCATGTGCCTCGACTATCGCTTTGGCAATGGGTAAGCCTAATCCTAAGCCCTCGTTAATACGACTAAAGCGCACGAAGCGTTCAAATATATTTTCAATTTCAGCAGCAGAAATACCTTCACCAGTATCTTTTACGGTAATAGTGATAAGTGCTTCATTTTTTGTAATACCCACTTCCACCGCCCCGGCAGGTTTCGAATATTTGGTCGCATTGTCGAGTAAAATAGAAATCACTTGCTGAAAACGCGGTTTATCTATGGCTACTTCGATATCCCTCAGCGTTTCGTCTACTGTGAAAGATATTATTCTATCATCGCTACGGCGCTGCCAGCGGCCCACTTCGGCGCTAAGCAGAGTGACTACATTGAGTCTTTCTATTTGGAGTTGCAGTTGATGCATTTCTGCGCGGGTCAATATTAGTAGGTCGTCAACTAACTTACTTAAATTTACGGACTGCTCTAAAATTGCCGATAGAGTCTCTTTATACTCATCCTGGCTTGCGGTTCTCATGCGTAAAGTGACCTGGGCTTCACCACGAATAATAGTTAAGGGCGTGCGCAGCTCATGAGACACATCAGCAATAAACTGGCGTCGACGTGCATCAATTTTAGTGAGCTGTAAGTTTGCCTTAGTGAGTTCACTAGTACGTTGCTCCACATCAAGCTCAAGTTGTTTTCTTGATCTTATTTCATTGGCCTCATGCTCTTTCAAACGTTTGGCGAGCTGATTGATCGAAGTGGCAAGCCCTTCGAACTCCTGATCTAACTTCTCCGATATTGGCTTGTCATACTCCCCTGATGCAATAGCATTTGCGGCGCTGCGAATTAGAATGATGGGCTGGTAAAGCTGATTGAACAGCCAGTAGCAGCCATAAATAATAATAGAAAATGATATTAAGCCAAGTCCACCGGAGAACCAAACCATGGCGGTATTAAGCGTATTGATCTGTGCGTTTATAGTTGCAACTACCTTGCTTTGCCTACTGACCGCGGCATTAATCGCTTCTCTAAATTCATCGTCAATCGTCACTTCCAGTAAACTACGCAAGCGCTCCTGTTGGTCAACGGGCGCTGCATCACCACCGATAAAGACAAGTTGGAATCCTTGGATAATCACGTCTATTAGTAATTCAAGCTCATCGGTATCCTCAACACTCCCCTTGGTGTGTTGAACACCGAGGGCCTCTCTTTGCTCTAATTCGAGCTGTCTAATAGTGCTTAGCGACTGACTAATTAAAGCGCGTTTATTGCGAACAATAGCCTGGTTGGCACTTTGGCCAAGAATCACTTCATCGGTTAATTGCTTAAATAGTCGATATGAGATGCCGGAAACTCGCTCATGCTCAACCAATAAAGACTGTGCAATATTACTTTGTTTTAAGTTTTTACGATTAAGATTGGCTGATAATACCGTGCTGAGAATGGCTAGTAGCAGGACTAGTGATGTGATCAGGCCAAAATAGAAAAGTTTACGCTTATACATATTGACCTACGTAAGGTTAAGACATAGTTAATGATTGATAACATAGCAGCTAATAAACGGCTCGATTGCGGCTAGAAATGGTTGTGATTCGATACGCTTTGTTAGCTAATAATAAGTATTCAAAATGCTATATAGCGGTGACAAACTGCGGGTTCAAAGCGTAATATCTATCGTTCTTAGTCTAGCAAGTAATGTTGATCTAAACTAGCTGACTAAAGCGTATAAAATTTCTCACAACTGATTGAATTGATTGCTGCAAAACGAATTTTAAGGATCCTCAAATTACTCATATAACTATGATGATAGAGTATGTTATTTCATTGTAATTTAATGTGTTTTTAATGAATTTATCACTTTTCTTGGTTTATTATATGGCTTCTTGATCCCTAGAGTTTTTAGCTAGGGATTTTTGCTTTTAATGTATTCAAAATATAAGACTATGGGGATGCTAAATTGAACAGAATATTGGCCGTCACGATTAGTTTTTTGTTACTAACGTCCGCAATGCATGTTGGTGCCTCGAACATGTCTGGGGTCCATGGCCCGGGGGTGACGGCTGGCGATCGTAGTATGCAGATCCGTATAGCCTTAGCGCCTGCCGATGAAGACGGCCAAGAAGACAACTGGGCGTCGCGTTTGCACTATCAACATGCTTTTAATGACGAATTCAGAGGCCGTATTATTTTACAGTATCGTGATCGTGGCGAATTTCTGTATGAGTACATTCGTGCAGAGATGCTTTATAACTTTAGAAAGCAAGTGGACGATGATATCTGGTCAAGTGGTGTGCGCTTCGATATTCGCCAGCGCAGGGGTGATAATCCGCAAATGTTTGCAGTTAACTGGACGAATCAATGGGGGCTAGCGAATGGTATCCGCATTCGTGGCATTTTAATTGGGGCATGGGAGTTTGGTAGCGACAAGGCGTTCACCGGTACTGGAATTGAAACTCGGGCTAGCATATCTAAGAAGCTTGATAGTGGAATTACCCTAGGTGTCGAGATGTTTAATGATTATGGTCGCCTTGGGGAGTTTGGTTCTTTTAATGAGCAGGGGCACCAGATTGGCCCGACAATAGGGTGGAGTTTCGGTGGTTTGAAGTATGAGGCTCGCTATTTAGCGGGAGTCTCTAATGGTACTAGAGACCACAATTTTGGTATTCAGGCTGATAAATCCTTCTGATATTCCTAGCAGCCTTCCATAAAGCGCTATATCGAAAGGAGTCTTCAGTTTTAGGCGGGGCATGTTTGATTTAGGCGCGCGACATTAATTGCTTCCAAATTTATTTCCCCCTATGGGAGCGGTTTTACGTTGGTTTTCGGGTTTTTAAAAACAGCGCATAGGATGCCAGCGCTCCCGCAATTTCTTATCGCATGCATTATTTTTTCTAAGTTTACAGCCAGTCTATAGGCGACGTTGTCGTCGCCTTTCGTATAATATTCGATTAGTTTCTCCGTACGTCTTTCGCGCAGGTTTCTTCTGGGCCGGTGTGACTGCCTTTGCGATGAGATGTTTTTAGTGACGACTTTTTGAATTGCCTGCCAGTTGTTACAATCACGATAATGTCATTAATAGTGTCATTATGCTTTGGGTGGCGGCTTCGATGAACACTAGCGCTGATGGCTGCCTTGCAGTGTTGTCTATTGGCATTGAGCGTATATAGGAATAAGAATAATGAATGAAACCTTTAAGGATCAGGGTGGTGCGTCGACCTCAGAGCCAAGTCGGCTGCTGCGGTGGGTGACGTCAAGGTTGTTTATGACTCGTTTGGCGCATGCCGATTACCAGCGCAAATCCCGCGAAAAACATGAAAGGCAGCGGGCAAAGGCAGGATCCAGAGGGCTTATTGAATATTTTCATCAAGTAGATGATGGCTATAGCTACCTTGCCGCGCAGTTATTGCAGCAGTTTAGTGAGCGCTATGATGTGGATGTAGTCTGTCATCTGGTGTCTGGCCCTGTTGGGGATAATGCGCCAGAGCCGGAGTTGCTATTGAAGTTGGCGATAGAGGATGCCGGTCATATCGCGCCGCATTACGGACTGGAATTCTCTGCTGCGCGAAAATTACCGGCGTGTGAGTTGCTTGAGCAAGCAAATGCGATATTGGCCAAGCAGGATTCGGCGGGGTTTATCGAGTGTGTAGTCGCAGTGAATACCGCGCTATGGAATCATGATCAAGCTGCCTTAACAGCGCTTGCGGATCACTTTGGTGCGCTGGCGCCTGCGGATACCGTTCGCCAAGTCGAGCAAGGCAATGCGCGGCGTAACGCGCTCGGGCATTACTCGGCGGCCATGTTTTACTACGGCAATGAGTGGTTTTGGGGCGTTGATCGTCTCTACCATCTTGAGTCGCTTTTGGCTGAGCTTGGTCTAGATAATCGCTCGGGTGAGCCGCTACTTGCTCCCCGTAAAGACATGGAGATTGGCTCGCTGCGAGACACCGGAACCCTGACATTTGAAATCTACCCGTCTTTGCGCAGCCCATATACTGCTATTATATTTGATCGCGCGCTGGAGTTGGCGAGAACGACGGGTGTGAATCTAGTGGTTAAACCGGTACTGCCGATGGTGATGCGTGGGGTGCCCGCCACCCGTGAGAAGGGCACGTATATTATGCGCGACTGCGGTCGTGAGGCGAGGGCGGCAGGAACGGCGTTCGGTCCGATTTACGATCCCATTGGTCATCCCGTTAGGCAATGTTATTCGATCTATCCTTGGGCTTGTCAGCAGGGCAAGGGCAATGAATTACTGTCTAGCTTTTTGCGTTGTGCGTTTGCCGAGGGTGTTAACACCAATAAACTTAGCGGTTTGCAGAAAGTGGTCGAACAGGCTGGCTTGGATTGGAAGGATGCCCAAACTCATTTAGGCGACTTTGCGTGGGAGTCAGAGCTGGAGCAAAATCGCCTGGCGATGTACGACGCGGGTCTATGGGGCGTGCCGAGTTTTAGGCTACTTGATGAGGAAGGTAAGCAGGTACTTGCACTTTGGGGCCAGGATCGCCTTTGGTTGTTTGCTCGAGAAATTCAGCGGCTACTCGCTGACAGAAAGTAAAAGCGGTGTTTCTGATGCATGAAAAAGGAATTTGACTATAGCCGTCAATGTCGGCGACGACTGGCCTGAAATAGACTACTTAGTGAGTAATCAGCGTTTTAAGTAAACTGCTCACAATGCTAATGGTGCTGCGTTTGCTTTGGCCCTGATGTTCCCGAAGTCGATTCCATAGCTCAAACGAGGCAATAGCATCAATGGCTTCACGTGTTGATTGGGGCAAGTCTTTAATTTCTGGGAGCAAGTTATCTAAGTCTTTTCGCAGGCCGCGTTGACTGCGAGCATAATTTTTACGCAGTACATCATAGCGCCAGCGCTGCGCCGCCGCTGATAAAATAACATTGGCGACTTGCTCGTAAACAGCGGCATGTCGATCTACAGCATGATCAATACGTTCTTCCAGCGAACCATTGCGGTCGCCGGTAAGGATGAGCGTTTCGTAGTGGCTGCGAATGCTATCGTCTACCGCTTCGAAGAGGGTATTCATGTCTTCGAAATGCCTGAAAAAGGTGCGTATACCCACTCCGGCTCGATCTGAAATTTGCTGTGCGGTCGGTACCAGAATGCCTTCTTCTAACAAGCTTAGTGACGCTTCAATAATGGCGGTGCGGCTGCGTTCTGTTCGCTGGCGACGACCATCGCTCTCCGGCTCAATTTTCGAATTTGATGTAGTCATCTTATATGCTCTGCTCACCTTATAGAACGAAGTTCGCCGCCCTAAATACCGATACCTAATTGTAACACTCAAATGCTGGGCCAAATTACGACGAAAATTATCTTGGGTCACTTTAGTCGCTGTGAACCTGCCATCTCAAATAGTTTTAATCAACTATTTATGGGGATTTCCTAATAGTGCTGCTTCGCTTCAGGCTTGCCACTCAAATCAAGGTTAATGTTTGCGTGGCCCGGTTCGTTCCGCTGCGTCTTCTCGTCTTGAGTTAAATTGAGGATAGCTTTAACATCTGGCATCAGTTGTGACAATAGTATATTGTTTGTGCAGACCTGCCCAGCTGTAGCGCGTCTAATCACGATTGCGACGTCGCAGAGTAGAATTTAAATAATAGGGCGTGCTCTGAATTTGGATGCTTGTAGGGCTTGCCTGCAGGTACAGTATCTAAGAGGTTTAAGATGCTCATACGTGAACCATTGCGCTTAATAGGCGCAACCGCATCGCCCTATTCATTAAAAATGATAACCTTAATGCGGTATCGACATATTCATTATTCGGTGACCTGGGGTATGCCAGAAGTGGTGCTAGAGAAAATGGGTATTGAAAAACCTAAGATGGTTTTCTTGCCGACATTTTTATTTGAAGACGATGCTGGTAAGCCAGTCGCCACCTGCGATTCAAGCCCAATTATTCGACGCTTAGAGACTATGTATGATGGGCGTTCGGTCATTCCGCAGGACCGGGCATTAGCCTTTATTGACTATTTGATTGAGGACTTTGCCGACGAATGGGTCACCAAGTATATGTTCCATTATCGCTGGTACCCTCAAGAAGATGCCGACAATGCGGGGACCTTGTTACCATTTTGTGCAGATATAAGCCTTAGCGATGCGCAGGCCGCAGAATTCAAAGCCATATTTACTAGTAGGCAGATTTCTAGGCTGAGTTACGTCGGTTCAAATGATATTACCGCGCCAGTTATTGAGGCTAGCTATCGGCGTTTTTTGCAGGCGATGGAAAAACATTTGAGTCGACAACCCTATATGCTCGGCCATCGCCCGGGAGCGGGTGATTTCGGTCTTTTAGGACAGCTCACCCAATTAATTGGGGTTGATCCCAGTCCCCGTCGTATTGCCCATCAGCTATCACCTCGTACCGTCGCCTGGGTCAATATTATGCAGGATCTGTCGGGGGTGAATCCTAAAGACAGCGATTGGACTCGCCTTGAGGATCAGCCTGATACCTTAAAGGAATTGTTGGCCGAAGTGGGGCGGGTGTATGCCCCTGCGCTGCTGGCCAATGCGGCTGCAGTGCAGGCCGGCGAGAAAACGTGGAGCACTGAAATTGACGGCGAACGCTGGGAACAGCGCGCTTTCCCTTATCAGGCTAAATGTCTTGTGTGGATTAACGAAGCTTATCGTGCGCTGGGTGATCAGGATCGCGCAAGGGTAGATAAAATACTTGAAGGCACCGCTTGCGAGACGATGTTGCAAGGAGTCTAGTCACACTCAAAAGTGGGGCGTCACTTACTCATTGTTCAGCCTTAGTTTGACGTGCAGTGATTGCCTAGGCCAGCTCGGCTTTTAGCGTAAACCGACTTACAATTTTTCGCAGTGAGTGTCAGCATTATGTTTGGTAGCTCCATGCTCAGTGTGATCTTAATTACTAAGGAATAATAATGACTGAAACCGCCCTTATGTTTGATTTAACACCGACCGAAGAAGAGAGCATGACCAGAGAGGTCATGCATCGATTCGCGCGTGAAGAAATGGCTCCCAATGCCCGCGATGCCGACGAAGCCGCTGCCTTAGCGGCGGGGTTTCTGGATAAAACTGCTGAATTGGGTCTGAATTTTATGCCCGTTCCAGATAAATTAGGCGGCGTTGGCGGCGGTCATAGGCCCATTTCTAATACCTTGCTTACCGAAGATCTGGCGCAAGGTGATATGTCTATGGCGCTTGCCATACTCGCGCCTCTTGCTGTTATTAACACGGTGATGAAGTGGGGTAGTGAACCACAGCAGGCGCTGGTCGCCACCACGTTGTTACAAGACACCTTTGTAGCTGCTGGGATCGCGCTGATGGAGCCCGGCATTGCTTGTGACGCAGAGAGTCTTGCCACGATAGCGCGTCAACAAGACGATGGTTCATGGGTATTGTCGGGTAAGAAAAGTCTGGTGCCCTTCGGCCCAGAGGCGAAGCTATTATTGGTGTTTGCGAATGCCGTATCTAGCGTCGGCGAATCGCTGGGAACGCGGGTTTTTCTGTTGGATAATTTCACCGTGGGTTGTGACTTTGAAAAAGAAGCGTATATGGGGCTGCGTCCCCTGCCGCTTTACTGCTTAAGTCTTAGTGATGTGCCGGTCTCTGGCGACGCTGTGCTGAGCGATGATTTTAAACTCCAGCATTTTCTTAGTTTAAGCCGCATCGCAACCGCCGCGCTTGCGGTGGGTACCTGCCAAGCGGTGTTGGATTATGTAAAAGACTATGTGAATCAGCGAGTGGCTTTTGGCGAGCCGATATCCAACCGCCAGTCCGTGGCCTTTATGGTGGCAGATATGGCGACTGAGCTTGAAGGTCTGCGTTTAATGGTTTATCGAGCGGCCTCACAAGCCGAACAAGGTTTAGATTTTACTCGTACGTCTTACCTCGCCCATCGACAGGCAATTAAGGTGGGTATGAAGACTGGTACGGATGGCGTTCAACTATTGGGTGGGCACGGCTTCACACGGGAGCACCCCGTCGAGCTTTGGTATCGCAATCTGCGGGCGCTTCAAGTCCTAAGCGGTATGGCCATCGTCTGAGCTCGCCCCATAGCAAATTGAATAAGGATTTATCACGTGATTAATTTAGAACTACCTAAAAATTTACAAGATTTAGATGGGCTTTTGCACCAATTTGCCGAGGGCGGTCTGCGGCCAATTTCGCGCAAGTACGACCTGCTAGAGCAGAGGGAGCTGCCAGAAGAGCTCGTGGAATTAGGGGCCTTGCTGAAAGTTGGGTCCTCACCACAGGCTACCACCGATACAGATGCTCCCAAGGAAGGCAATCGCAATGGCAATAGCATGCGAATGGCGGTTGCCACCGAGGCGATGTGCTGGGGTGATGCCGGTCTGTATCTTGCGCTTCCGGTTATAGGGCTGGGGAATGCGGCCGTTCAGGCGGTGGCGACCGAAGAACAAAAGACCGAGTGGGGTGAGTTGTTTGCCGCTATGGCAATTACGGAGCCGGGCTGCGGGTCTGATTCTGCCAATATCAAGACCACCGCCGTTCTCGATGGTGATGAATGGGTTATAAACGGCGAGAAGATTTTCGTTACCGATGGCTACCGCTGTCGTCAGGTTGTGGTTTGGGCGTCCTTGGATACCTCAATGGGCAAGGCGGCGATCAAGTCCTTCTTGGTACCAAAAGGGTCACCCGGTATGACGGTGACACGCGTAGAGCACAAGCTTGGTATTCGAGCCTCGGACACGGCGCAGATTGTTTTCGAAAATTGCCGCGTACCCAAGTCTAGTTTGCTTGGTAGTCCTGAAATCGCCACTACCGCAGCGGCCAGAAAGAAGGCGTTTGGCGGGGTGATGCAGACGTTTGATAATACCCGACCGCTGGTTGCCGCTCAGGCGATTGGCCTAGCGCGAGCAGCCTTGGATTTGGCTCAAGACCTCCTTAAAGAAAGCGGTCTAGAGCTTAAATATAACAAAAATTATCACCAACTCAGTGCCCTAGAAAATGACCTGTATGAGCTGGAGGCCGATTGGGAATCGGCTCGCTTGCTTGTTCTCAAAGCGGCTTGGATGGCAGATAACCGTTTGCCAAATTCAATGAATGCGTCTATGTCAAAAGCCAAGGCGGGCCGGATGGGCAATACCGTTGCCCTCAAGTGTGTCGAAATCTGCGGGCAATTGGGTTATAGCCAAAGTGAGCTCTTGGAAAAGTTTGCCCGTGACTCAAAGATTATTGATATCTATGAAGGCACCCAGCAAATTCAGCAGTTGATTATTGCTCGCCAGCTGTTGGGGAAAAGTTCCAGCGAATTAAAATAGCGATGATGTCTCAAGGTTTTTTCATCCCCTTGAGGCATGTGTTTCACGGGCCGACGCAGCGAAGTCTATTTATTGTGATGCGGCCTAGTTAGTCCTAAATTTTCTTGGAGAAGTGTTTGTGAGTACTCAATTATTTAATCTTAGTAAAAAAGTTGCGCTGGTTACCGGTGCCAGTCGTGGTATTGGCGAAGCGATAGCCAAGCTATTGGCCGAGCAGGGCGCTCACGTCATTGTGTCTAGCCGTAAGCTCATCGATTGTCAGGCGGTTGTGGATAGTATTATTGCGGCTGGTGGAAGCGCTGAGGCGCTCGCTTGCCACGTTGGCAGTATGGATGATATCGGCCAGGCTTTTACTCACATCCGAGAGACCCATGGCAGATTGGATATCCTGGTAAATAATGCCGCCACCAATCCCTATTTCGGTCATATATTGGACACCGATTTAGCTGCTTACAATAAAACCGTTGAGGTTAATATTCGCGGTTACTTCTTTATGTCGGTAGAGGCTGGGCGATTGATGCGTGAGCAGGGGAGTGGGGTCATTATTAATACTGCCTCGGTCAATGCCCTGCAGCCCGCGGCGATGCAGGGAATATATTCCATCACCAAGGCGGCGGTGGTTAATATGACCAAGGCCTTTGCCAAAGAATGCGCGCCACACGGTATTCGGGTGAACGCTTTACTTCCCGGTTTTACCAAAACCAAATTTGCTGGAGCCTTGTTCAGCAACGATGACATTTATCAGGCCGCAGTGTCCCAAATTCCTATGGGCCGCCACGCAGAGCCTGAGGAAATGGCAGGCACGGTTCTGTACCTGGTGTCTGATGCAGCCAGTTACACCAACGGCGAGTGTATTGTTGTCGATGGTGGCTTAACCATTTGATAGAAATATAGTGATTAGGATATGAAGTCGACGGCTGAGGCTAGTGTAAGCAAGCGTGGATAAAATAATTAAGTTCGACGGCCGTTACTGCAGTGTGTTGTTCTATACCTGTTTCACTCTGTGTAACTACGATAATAAAAGGCGTTCAGTAATGTTCGGATATCTGCCGCCATTATTGACCAGAGGGTGGTATGAAAAAACTAAAAATGACGGTTATCGTTATTGTGGCAGTCATCGCGCTTGTCGCCATCGCGCTGCCAACGGTGCTAAAAAAAGCAGGCTTACATCCTGATTATAACGGCGAGCACTATCAGTTTGCTGGTGGGCGGGCGCTTATTATTACCACTAGTCACGGCTTTCTAGCTGAGCCCGGATCTACAGAGGGTGATGCAACGGGTGTCTTTGCCTCAGAAATGACGCATCCATACTATGTTTTTAAGGCAGCCCGTATGGAAGTGGATGTGGCCAGTATTGAAGGTGGTCAGATTCCAATCGACCCGCTGAGTTTTCGTCGGGTGATCCGCAGCGCGGAAGATGAACGCTTTCTCGAAGATACTGTGTTTCAGGCAAAGGTAAAAAACTCTATTGCCATCACATCTGTTGATGTCAGTGACTACGACGTTATTTTTTTAGCGGGTGGCTGGGGCGCCGCCTATGACATGGGGTATTCCGAGGATCTTGGGCAATTGGTCAGTCAGGCCTATTATTCCTCCAGAAAGACGATTATCAGTTCAGTCTGCCACGGTGCGCTCGGTCTGATTCAAGCCAAGGGCAGCGATGGCAATCTCCTGGTCAGCGGACGCCGCGTTACTGGTGTCACCGACAAGCAGATTAAAGAGCTTGGTATTGAAGTTACGCCGATGCATCCGGAAACAGAGTTGCGCAAAGCGGGCGCTATATTTGAGGCCGCTACCGCCTTTCGCGATATTTTTGCAACACGGGTTGTGGTCGATGAAGAGCAGCGCTTCGTCACCGGGCAGAATCAAAACTCGGGTTTGGAAACCGCACACACCGTCGTCAAATTACTCGCTGAGCGCTAATGTTCGCCGGACATTAACGCTTTTGCATACAGGTACAGGGAAAATAATGAAAAAAGTATTGAGACTTATTGTCGGATTTATCGGCCTTCTATTTTTGAGTATGGGTCTGCGGTGGCTGCTTGCACCGGCAGGTATTGCCACAGAGTTGGGTATGCCGTTGCTGGACGGCGTCGGACGAAGTACCCAGATTGGTGATCTATCCGCATTTTTTATTACCTTGGGTCTTTGCGTGCTGATTGCCCTTAGCACCCGAAATTCACAATGGTATTACCCGGCCATACTGCTCTTAGGTCTTACGGCATTTGGGCGCATGATCGCCTGGCTAATCCACGATGCCGCTCTGCCACTGCAAATCATCGCGCCGGAAATTATTTTCAGTGTGATACTGCTGATAGCGGCCCGGGTGCTTAAGGAGTCGGTGGCCAGCAAACCATGAAAACTTCTTCCATTTTGAGTTTTTGTGCTGGTTTGCTATGTGCGCTCTCCGCGACCTCGGTGCTTGCTGTCGAGGCGGTGCCAGAGGCAAAGCCGCAGCCACTGTCAAAGCGTCCAAATATTGTGTTGATACTGGCGGATGATTTGGGCTTTACCGACCTCGCTTCCTACGGGAGTGAAATCAATACGCCATCACTCGATGCCTTGGCTAATGAAGGCATACGCTTTACCAATTACCACACGGCGGCAAACTGCGCGCCGGCGCGGGCAATGTTGTTGACGGGGGTGGATAATCATCGCGCTGGGGTTGCCAATATTCCAGAAATGACCCCGCCACAGCAACGTCATCACCCCGCTTATCAAGGTGTCTTGGGTGACAATGTGGTCACGGTAGCGACATTGCTGGAAGGCGCGGGCTACCGCACCTATATGGCGGGTAAGTGGCATCTTGGTCAGACCCAAGACAAGCTCCCGAGTCGCCGTGGCTTTCAGCGAACCGTTGCGATGGGAGATTCTGGTGCCGACAACTGGGAGCAAAAACCGTATTTACCAATTTATGAAAAAGCCAATTGGTATGCCGATGGCGAGCCAATAGATTTGCCCGATGATTTTTATTCTTCGGAATTTCTGGTTGATAAAATGATTGGCTTTATCGAATCCGATAGACCGCAATCCGAGCAACCTTTCTTCGCCTACCTACCCTTTATGGCAGTGCATATACCGGTGCAAGCGCCTCAGGAATTTACTGACCGTTACGAAGGCGTGTATCTGAATGGCTGGACGGCGTTGCGGGAAGCCCGCCGGCAGCGCGCTATCGACTTAGGTATTGTCCCGCCTGATGTGGCGGCAGTAGACATGGATACCAGCAGGGACTGGGATGCCTTATCGGAAGAAGACAAGCGCTTTGAAGCCAAGCGCATGGCCGTGTACGCGGGTATGGTTGAGGCAATGGACTTTCATATTGGACGCCTTGTCACCTACCTTAAAGACATCGGTGAGTTTGATAATACGGTTTTTATCTTCACATCTGATAACGGCAGCGAGCCCAGTGGACCAGCGGTACTCAATAATGTAAGAACAGGGATTTTGTTGGCACGTCAGGATTATACGGCGGATTACGACACCCTAGGTTTGAAGGGAAGCTTCGTTAATCTTGGGCCGAGCTTTGCGAGTGCCAGTGCGTCTCCGCTGGCATATTACAAATTTTATGTGGGGGAGGGCGGTTTGCGAGTACCCATGATTATGGCGGGCAAACCCTTAGCGGTGCAGCAGAAGCTCTCTAATGCCTTTGCCTATGTGGCTGATATTACCCCGACCATTCTTGCTTTGACTGGTGTTTCTGCGCCCGACGCTCGTTATGCGGGTAAACCGGTGGAGCAAATAATGGGCAAGAATCTGCTGCCCTTGGCGACCGCTGAGCTAGATCGGGTTTACTCCGATAGTGACTACGTCGGCTACGAGCTGGCCGGCCATGGTGTATTATTTCAGGGCGACTACAAGCTGGTTTATAACCGCGCGCCGGTGGGTGACAATACCTGGCGTTTATTCAATATAGTGGCCGACCCCGGTGAGACCCGAGATCTCAGTGCTGAGCAGTCCGGGCGCTTTCAAGCCATGTTGACGCTGTATGAACAATACAAATTAGACAACGGCGTTCTCGATCCACCAAAGGGCTATAACCATCAGCATCAGGTTGTTCTGAACGGTCTACACGATCGCTTTCGAGCTCATCTACTGCTGGGCTTATTTATGATCGTTATTGCTGTGGTTTTTATTGTGATTGCCAAACACCATCGCAGCCGCTAAAGCTTAGATAAAAATAATCATGCAGGAACTAGGCACAGAATCACACTCAGATGACTTGGGCTATATCGGCGCTGCGCACAAAGCTTGGCGCTGCCAGTTCCACGTCATATTTGCTTAGTACAGGTCGCGATACTGGATATTCCTCTAGCTAGGGTGCCGGCGAGTCTGGGTAATCATTACCTAGGCTTGCCGATAGAGCTATCGACGGCCGTCTCGAAATTTTTATAAGGTAAAAGATGATGAAGAGTCAATACAAATACTACGGGTGGCAGGCCTCATATTTTGCGGGAAAAATACGTGGTTATTTAAACTATAAGGGCGTGGATTACGTCGAAAAAAATATTAATATGATTGATATGTTGGTGACTCTTCCTAAACATACTGGCCGGCAAGCCATGCCAGCTTTAGAAACTAAACAGGGTGAGTGGTTCTGCGATACGCCACTAATTATGGCGGAGTTGGAAAAACGCCATCCACAGCCCCCAGTGTTGGTTGAGGGTCCAGTGCAAAACTTTGTGGCTGAGCTATTTCAAAATTGGGTGGACGATGCCTGGATACCTGTGGCCCTGCACAGTCGGTGGTCGTATCCAGAAAATTATGAAAAGTTAAATCGTGACGAAGCGGGTAAAAGCTTATTGCCTTTTGCGCCACGTTTTATTCGCAATAGAGTCGCAGATAAAGCCTTTTTGCAAAACATGGCGCGGCATCTCCCCGCTACAGGGGTGGTGCCAGAACAGCTTGCTTTGCTGGAGGCCTGGACCAAAAATTCATTAGATTTGCTTGAGATACACTTTAGTAAGCATGGCTATCTACTGGGTGAGCGGCCCACGGTTGCAGATTTTGGTTTGTTAGGGCCTATGTTTGGGCACTTAAACCGTGACCCATGGCCTAAACGGCAGTGGTTGGACCTGCGGCCTAATTTACAAAAATGGGTGGAGAAAATGGCTCGTGGTGATAAGACATCGGGCGAGCTGTTAGAGCATGATAAAATTCCCGAAACTTTGATGCCATTGATTAAAATAATCTTGACTGAATATATGCCTTTTATGGACAAAACCGTTCAAGACCTTAAGGGCATTATAGCGGCTAAACAACTTAAATCAGGTGATAAACTCCCTCGTAGTACCGGGCTTATTGAACTTGCGATGATGGATGCGCGGTATAAGCGGGCCTCCTTTAGCTACTCTTTATGGCGTATGCAGCGCACCCAAAAAATGGTGGCACAATACTCCCAAGTAGATAAAGATTGCTTGAATGCATGGTTGTTAAAATTGGGCCAAGCGGACTTTTTAACCGTGGATTTTGGCTGCGAACTCAAACGTCATGGCTTGGTGGCTGCCTTAGTGTAAAAGCAGTTTGAAGAAGAGTTCACGGTCGATTATGATTACAAATTGATCGTCTGCTGGTCATTGCTTACTTAGTTATTATTTGTGTGTTCATTTATGGCGCCTTCGTAGCTGCCATTTTCTGGCGTGTTTCAGGGGATATTCCCCGATTTAATTTTTCAAGTACGGAGTACCCATGGCCACCTTAAACGACGCATTTACGCTCCCAGCCGGAAGCACACTCATCAACCGCATAGCTAAATCAGCTATGAGCGAAGCCTTAGGTACAATGGATAATCGCGCTACCGACAAATTGGTACAGCTTTATCGAACGTGGGGTGCGGGTGGCACGGCTTTGCTGTTTACCGGAAATATAATGGTTGATCGTCGCGCGCTAGGCGAGCCTGGTAATGTTGTGATCGAAGATGACCGTGATATGGATACGCTGAAAGCTTGGGCGGCAGCGGGTAAAGAAAATGGCGCCGAAATTTGGGTGCAATTGAACCACCCCGGTCGTCAGTGTCCCAAAGGCTTGAATAAAGAATCGGTAGCACCGTCAGCGGTGGAGTTTAATAAGTCTATGCAGGCGTTTTTTGAAACGCCGCGCGAACTGACTGCAGAAGAAATTGAAGATATTATTGCCCGTTTCGCCAAGGCAGCAGGAATTTGCCGTGAAGCGGGTTTTAGCGGCGTGCAAATTCATGGTGCCCATGGATATTTGGTTAGTCAGTTCCTTTCTCCACATACTAATCAACGTACAGATCAATGGGGCGGAAGTACCGAGAATCGCCGACGCTTTGTGTTGGAGATATTAAAGGCGATGCGCGCGGCGACTGCGCCTGACTTTCCTATTGGTATTAAACTTAATTCCGCAGATTTTCAGCGTGGCGGCTTTACCGAAGAAGAATCTTTAGAGGTGATGTCGGCTCTCACCGATGCCGGAATTAACCTGATTGAAATTTCGGGTGGCACATATGAGGCACCAGCAATGACTGGCGTGCGTGAATCTACTCGCAAGCGTGAAGCCTACTTCCTAGATTTTGCCGATAAAGTCCGTAAACGCATTCCTGCAACACCCTTGATGGTGACGGGTGGCTTTAGAAGTGCCGCTGGTATGAATGAAGCGCTGGCATCTGGGTCTTTAGATATTTGTGGAATCGCTCGGATACTCGCCATTGAACCTGACGTGTCACGGCGCTTGCTCGCTGGTGACAATCCCCGCCAAACCGTAAAGCCAATCAAAACCGGCATTCCCTTGGTGGACAAGATGGCGATTATGGAAGTCACTTGGTACACCCGCCAGCTTCATAGAATTGGCAGCGGCAAAGCCCCACGTCCCAATGAAGCGGCACTAAAAGTGTTTCTTATTAGTCTTTGGGAGACCTTCACCGGCATAAGAAAAACCCGCCGATTGCGGGCGAGCTAAAACAAAAAAATAAAGGCGGTTTAACAGTTTTGACTTGACGCCGCTCCAACTCAATCACCCGCGCACAGTCAGTCGATCGCGTCTGAGGCCCCTTAATTTCTATTAAGCCGCTAGCATTTCGTGTGTCTATTGTAACGAAGCGGGGGCTTTATGTATTAGCCGGTTATTAAAGCGATGACCGGCTACACTTGACCTTGCGTTGCGGATTTACTGCCACTAAGGTTATTTACAAATAATAATTCGGCGATAGGGAATAGGCTATGAACAAGATCACATTATTGGCTGCGATGGGGCTGTGCGCAGGAATGACTCTGCTCGGTGCCTGCAGTGGCAGCGATGCGCCGCTGGAGCGGGCCGCAGATGCCGATGAAAATGGCAGTACACCAGCCACGACATACACCGCCGATATCAATCGCCAAGTATTGCAAAAACTACCCTTCGCCGATGAACAGGATTTTATTGAGGCCCAGCGAGGCTTAATTGCCAGAGACGATGCGCTCACCATTCGCGGCAAAGGCGGTAAGATTGTATGGGATCAGCCAGCGTACAACTTTATCACCGGCGAGGCTCCCGACAGTGTTAATCCCAGCCTGTGGCGACAAGCCAAACTCAATAATATTCACGGACTGTTTAAAGTTACCGACGGCGTTTATCAGCTGCGGGGGTTTGACCTCGCCAATATGACCATCATCCAAGGTGCGAGTGGCTGGATTGTGGTCGATCCTTTGACGACGGCTGAGACAGCTGCGCGGGCGGTTGAATTTGCCCGCCAACACCTTGGTGAAAGTGCGATTTCAGCCATACTGTTTACTCACAGTCATATCGATCACTTCGGTGGTGCATTAGGCGCGCTGTCGGCAGCCCAAACCAAGGCCGCTGATATTCGGGTAATTGCCCCGGCGGGTTTCATGGATGAATCGATTAGTGAGAATGTTTTAGCGGGACCAACCATGAATCGCCGTGCAGAGTATATGTACGGTATGCCACTGCCGAGAACGCCACGAGGTCATATTGATAGTGGCTTGGGGAAAGAGCCGGGTATTGGCACAGTGGGTATTTTAACGCCCACCGATCTAGTCGATCACACTGGACAAGCCCTGGTTATCGACGGCGTTTCTTTTGTCTTCCAAAATGTATCTGGTTCAGAGGCACCAGCTGAGTTCACCTTTTATTTGCCAGAGAAAAAAGCATTTTGCGGGGCCGAATTACTGTCCCGAAATATGCACAATCTTTATACCTTACGCGGTGCTAAAGTCCGTGACGCACTGGCCTGGAGCAGTTTTATTGACGAGGCAGGAGAAATTTTTGCAGAGGCTGATGTCTACTTTGGCAGCCACCACTGGCCTATCTGGGGGCAGTCGCGCATCGCTGAGTTTTTGGAAGTGCAAAGTGACACCTACAAATATATTCACGACCAAACCCTGCACTTGGCCTATAAGGGCTACACGCCGATAGAAATCGCTGAGCAGTTGGAGTTGCCAGCTGCGCTGCAGAAAAGTTTTTCAAACCGAGGCTATTATGGCACCACTTCCCATAATTCGCGCGCGGTCTACCAAGTCTATTTCGGTTGGTACGACGGCAATCCTGCCAACCTTAATCCATTGCCTCCAGAGGACGTTGGGAAGCGATATATTGCCTCTATGGGCGGTGCAGATAAGGTGCTAAATATTGCTCGGCAAGCGTTTGATAAAGGTGATTACCGCTGGGTTGCAACGCTGCTTAACCATCTGGTATTTGCCGAGCCAGAGAACCGAGAGGCCAAGGCCTTGCTGGCGCGTAATTATGATCAGTTGGGTTATCAAGCCGAATCGGGTCCCTGGCGCGATGTTTATCTTACCGGTGCTCACGAGCTGCGCCATGGTAAAACCGGTAAGACTCTGGACCTGAGTGTAGCTAAAGATATGGTAGTGCACTCACCGCGCTCAAATTTCTTTAATGTTATGGCGGCGCAATTGAATGGCCCTGAAGCCGACGGTTTAGAAATGACGATTAACTTCGTATTTACCGATCTAGCCGAAACGCATGTTTTAACCCTGAAGAATTCGGTCTTACATCATCGTCAGGCAGAAGCCGATCCCAATGCAAACGCAACGCTCAATATAAGTCATGATTTGTTTTTGGATATTGCCCTAGGGCAGGCGAGTATGAAAGATCTGCTATTTTCTGATCAGCTGTCTATTGATGGCAGTAAAATAGATCTGGCCCGATTTTTTGCGCTACAGGACAAACTCAAAGGCGTATTTTCTATCGTTACGCCCTAAGGGTGTGAGTACGTTGGCTAACAATTATTAGCCAACGTATCGCAAGGCCTTAGCTACCAGCAAGCATTGACGCCATAATGCCAGTGCTGCCTGACACCTTGTTATCAAGCAGATCCTGCCAGGCATCATTCACTGCCTTTGGGCCGTCAATCCATTCTACCTGCATGACATCTTTGACTTTTAAGGCGATGGTAAAGCTGGCTTCCATGGCCTTTGTCATGGCCACGCCGTGGCCCCACTCTTGGTCACGCTTGGCAATCTGGCTGGGAGCAAAGAAGAAACTCGGTTTGGCGCCAGGCAATTTGCCGACGTCGCCGCCACTTTCCCAGTGACTAGCGCCGACCATACAGCTTTCGACCATATTGGCGCCCAGATGATGGTGTAGTGCCGTGGTCAGTTTCATATCGCCAGACATATCCACGTAAGCGGTTGCTAGGGTGTTGTCTAGCTGCGTCTCTTCGCCATACAAAATGATATGGTCGCAGCAGTCTAATGAGTCGACAAATTCTTTATTGCGGGCTGAGGTGATGCCAATGACGGTTTGTGACACCAACGAGTCGTTGTGTAACATCATGGTCAGTCCAAATCCGGTTTTGGACGATGCCGCCCCCACCACCACTTGCTGCGCGCCAAAGAAATCATTATCAATCAGGTAGTCGTAGATGATGAAAGAAGTGGCAAATAGAGGGAATAGCAGGCAGCGTTGGTTTTCAAATTTTTGCACAGAGTCAGGTTCTGCCTGTGTCCGTCGGTAGGAGCTGTAAAGACTTGGGCCAGGCAGGTCGGCGCGATGCGCAGCAACGTCTCTAAAATACTCGGCTTTGATTTTCCCTGGCTCAAGAATGGCATGGCTAGCCATCGGGAAGAAACCCCAGAGACGCTCACCCACTGCAATATCTTGGCACCCAGATGTCACCACATTCGCACAGCCCCACACCGGCACTTTGCCCCAGTTATCTGCCGCGGGGTAGAACTTCCAATAGCCGATCATGTCTCCTGAAAGTGCATAACTGACGTTGTTGGCAGTAAGGGCAAACTTATCAATGGCGACAAGAATCTCACCAGCTTTTAAGGGACGGCTGGGCTCGGTCACTATTTTGGTATTGCGGTAGTTGCCGCGATCAACCCATAACTCGATGCATTGTGTCATTGCCTTGTTGCCCTTATTTTAATTTATAAATTTGGATTTGAATTTGCTCGGCTGAAGCTATGAAATTAAAAGCATTAATCTAAAAAAATCGACCTAAAATTAGTCATCTAAGAAACGTTCACGCAGTCATCGCTGTGACTTTAGGTGGGCCAGGCAATGGGTGTCTTGGAGAAAATCACTGAGTGCACTGTCGGGCGCTGCAACCTCAAATTTATCTTGGAGAATATCGAGACTGCCAGCCGGATACTTAAAGGTTTTTTGATAGTATTTTTGGCCATCCATTTGTAATTCGGTCTGCTTTTCACCTGCCCTATATGCTTTGGCATTGGCCACGCTCCAGGCAAGAAAGTGCGGGCCGACCTCGCGCTCAAAAATGGGTTTTAATGTCGCTTTTAAGGAATCAAGGGATTCGAATGCACCCTCAATACTTGGATGTTCCATACGCTTGATCCATGCCACGACCGAGGGCGCGCGCTGCTCAAGTATGGTCTCGCAGCTGGCGTCAGTCCAGGCTTGCCAGAGTTGTCCCCAAAGTCCAAAATCAGCAAAAGCGGGGCTGCCGCCAAATATATAAGGGCGGCTTTTAAGATGCGCTTCCAGCATGTCGATCAGCTGTGAAAATGAGGCAATCAGAATGGGTGCATTGTTTTCATTGGCGCCAGCAAAGGCCATTCGCGGCACCATTCTTTTAATAATGATGCGGGCGGCAAGGGGCGTCATGATTGGCGCGAGAAGCTTAAAACCTTTGCCCTCAACAACGCCGCGGCCCAGTGACACGCCGCGTCGTTTCTGGTCAGCCGGATACCCCCAGCGATAGTGGAACATCAGTTTGTTCACCCACTCATCGCCATACTCTTCTAGTAATTCGGACAGAAATCGGAGGGCGGGGTCCGGCGGATGGAGTGATGGCTCTGGCTGTTGTTTTTCTAGCATTTCCAGTATGGGTGTCGAATCCTGCATGGCGCTGCCAGTGGGCAGTAACAAAAGAGGAATTAGCGGTACCTTGGCGTGTTGCTGGTACAGGGCCTGATGTTTAAAACGATCCATCCACTCGAAGGGAAGATTTTTGTAGCGTAGCGCAGATCGCACTTTCAGCGAGTAACCCGACTCCGGTCGGCCCATTAATCGATAGGGTGTATTGGCATTCATAAGGGGCTGTCCTTAAAACTGTGTTTTAAATTACTGTCAGGATATAGATTTTGAATACCTAATTTTTCTTGTCGGTATGTAGAGTTAAACTAGGTAGCCGAGTTAGCAATATGGCATATATCCTATCAATATGTGGATGATCATGACTTTCTTTAGCCATCGGCAAGTTAATTTGGCAGACTTAGATCGCTTTGATGCTGCTTGAATTTTACCCTAGGCGTGAAAACGGCCCCTAGCGGCTTATTGAGCTGCTGCGGTTTATAAACTTGCCTATGCGATGGTGGAAGGAGCATATTGCTAGGCGAGCTTAATTTCACCACACCGAAAATCATAGGAAGCAGCCATGGATGTTGATAATAAGACGATTTGGATTACCGGGGCCAGTTCAGGGATAGGCCTTGAGCTTTGTCGGCAGCTAGCGGGAAAAGGTGCCCGCATCGTCTTGTCTGCCCGTCGTCGCGATGCCTTGATTGAAATAGCAGAGTCGCTACCGGGGGGTATGGGGCGGCATTGGGTTGTGCCCTTGGATTTGGCGGATGCCGATAAGTTAGTTGACGCTGTGCAATCCCAATTGCCAGAGATTGGCGCGGTGCATGTGCTGATTAATAACGCCGGTATCTCCCAGCGATCCTTGTTCATTGATACCGATTTGGCGGTTTACCGTCAGTTAATGGAGGTGAATTACCTCGGTTCCGTTGCAATGACCAAGGCATTGTTGCCGGGCATGATAGCGCAGCATCAGGGCATGATTGTCTGTATTAGCAGCGTCGCAGGAAAAGTTGGCTCTAAGCTGCGCTCGGGTTACTCGGGTTCTAAGTTCGCAGTGGTGGGGTTTATGGACTGCCTGCGCGCAGAAACCGCGCAGCAGGGCATTCATTGCCTGACGGTATGTCCCGGTTCCATTCAAACCAATATTGCGATCAATGCCCTGAATGAAAGTGGCGAGGCGCAGAATAAAAACGATGATTCGATAATCAACGGCATGCCGGTAGAAACATGTGTAAAGGGCATTGTTAAGGCGATGATCAATGACCGCGACGAAGTGGTTGTCGGTAAGGGGATTAGTGCAATTGCGCCAACGATAAAACGCTTCTTTCCACGGGTATTTAATCGAATTTCCGCAAAAATGGAGTATCGCTAGTAGCGGCCAAGAGCGGGACAGAAAATAGAGATGGTCGTCAGTTCTTGTGGCTCCCAAGGATTTAGGTCGCACTCTGGATAGGTCGCCGTCGGCGACCGAAACCCCGTATTTCTTATAATAGTGGTCGTGTTACTAGCACTTCGGTTTGGCACAGGCCGGCGTCGCGGTGAATGAGCGCGGCGCTATATTCCGGGTCTAGCAGCATGTCGATGAATGCGGCGGTATTTGGATATTGCATGATAGCCACCTGATGCCAGGCGTGGCCGGGACCAATGATGGTTTGTTCTACCGTGTTCAGACACACCAGCGTGCCGCCGCGTTTCATAACGTGCTTAAGTGCTACCGCACCATAGTTCGCATAGGCTTTTTCGCCACTGAGGTTCTGCGTGGCCAACTCATGGCCATCGGGATAATGTGCAGTGTCGTGAAATCCAAGTAAATTCACAAATTGCAAAGGACCGTCACGGTCTTCACTGAGTAAGTCTCTCAATTGCGACTCGCTAGGGTTCAAGCCCGCTTGCCCATGCTCCTTTAGATTGTTAATAAGATTTTCTATCTCTTGTGCATGTCGTTTCATCGCTGTAGTTTCCTTATTATTACTAAATACCGTTAGGCTATTTTCTCAATATTATCGATTGCTCTGGGCTTTGCGGCCCAGCACAATCCACTCAACGTGGGATGTAATGAGTGTGCTTGCGTCTTCAATGCTAATACTTTTGTCGTTGACTAACTGTTGAGCTCCCCAGAAAGACATCATCAGTAGCCATGCTGTTTGGCCGGCTTGTTTTTTATCTAAATTCATCAATTTCATTATGTGTGGTGTATAAAGATTTGAAATCAGGCGGCGAAAGCGACGGCTGATTTTAGCGAAATGTTGTTCTTTGAAAGAGTTGTGAGAAATGATATTCCACAGTGCTTGAACGCGGCCGGGGGGAAAGGTTAGCAGTACTGCTTGGGCTTCCCGAATTGCCTTAATAATATCGTTGTCGTTGTCGCTTAAAACCGCCTGCGTTGCAGAGTAAAGATCCTCAAACATGTAGTCAGCAGTATTTTCGGTTAGCTGGCCTACGGATTTAAAGTTTTGGTATAGCAGCTGCCGGCTCACAGATGCCTTTTCGGCCAGCGTAATCATACTCAATGCACCCCAGCCGCGTTTATCGACAATACTGGCGGCGGTATCGAGCAACATTTTCTTACGATCCGTTTTGTTTAAATAGGGGCGTGCCATCGTGTGTCCTTAATGTATCGCAGCTGTATTATATCATTGTGGTTTTTGGGTTTGGCGAGAGGCAGCTTGGTGCAGTTGCCTCGCTACCTCCGAGTCAGGCTCTACCGCTAGCCAAGACTCAAGGTGTGTTAGGGCATGTGCCGCAGCGCCGTATTTAATTTCATAGCGCGCTAATAATTCAAGATTTTGTCTATTGCCGGGGAACGCCTCGATAAATCGATGCAGTTCCTTGATCGCTTGTGATGATTCACCTGTCTGCTCTAGGGCCACGGCATAAAGGTAGAGGTAACTGGCATTTTCGGGATCGAGACTAACGGCAACACTGATGGCAGCAACGCCGCTTTGATAGTCTTTGGCGCGGAAATAGGCCAGCCCAAGGGCGTAGCGCAGACTTGCGTCTTTTGGCATTAACACTGTTGCATCAAGTAAGGTGGACAGCGACCTCGGGTGTTGGCCTTGGGCGCGATACAGGTCCGCTAGATTGATATGGGCAGGGCTGTATTCAGCGTCGATAGAGATGGCGTTGCGCAGGGCTTGTTCTGCTTTTTGGGGGCGTTGGGTGTCCAAATACAGACTGCTTAAATTTAGCAGTGTGGCCGGATTATCGGCATTGATGTAAAGCGCGGTTTCGTACTCTTTGACTAAGGTCTCTAAAAACGCGCCTTGTTCAGCATCAAGGCTGGGGTCGGCGGCACTAAGTGGACTCAGCAGTTTGGCTACTTCTAGTCTGACCAACTTGCTGCGGTCTTTGCCCAGTGCCCACAAATACTGCTTTTTAATATTCAGCGGCTGCGGGGTAAATGCGCGCACCGCTGCCATTCTGACCAGCGGAGAGTCGTCGCTGAGCTGGGTAACTGCGGTAATAAGCGACTTGCGATCGGCGCCGGTATTGCTTCGAATAAGCGCAGAGGCGCGAATAATGCTGGGAAGTGCAGTATCATTAATGATGCTTTGGAGTTCTGCTGTCGCCAGTCCCTGCTGACTATCGTGGCGTGAAAATACCGCGGCGTATTGATTGTGAACGATGGGTTTCTCGCTTTGCTGCATAAGCGATTTGGCAGCCCATGCCGGGCTTTTGTCAATATGACATTGATTGCAGGCATTGGGGATATTGTCGTTTATTGTCTGCTGTGGGTTGGGGATCCCGAATCGGTGATCTCTGCGCTCGTCCACTCCCATATAAGTGGTCGTTGGCATATGGCAGTCAACGCACTGGCTGCCGCTGGCGTCTTGGGCGTGACCGTGGTGTATCGGCGTATCGAAAACCGCAGGGACATGACATTGAGTACAGAGGCCATTGCCGTCGGCGAGTAATTCAAGTGAATGGGGTTCATGGCAGTTGCTGCAAACTACGCCGGCTTGATGCATCTTGCTTTGCATAAACGATCCAGCTACAAACACTTCGCCATGAATTTGACCATCGGGATAGTAGAGCGGCGGGCTAATTAATGACACATCAAGATGGTTGTCGATGGTCTTGCCCAACGCCCATTCATCAGTAATCCTGCGGTGGGCATGGCATTGTGCGCAGCTCGATAATTGCTGCTGTGCGGGTGGCGCAGAGGAGCGCGATGCGATGCTTGCGCCTTCATATAAAGCCCAGTTTCCAGACTCGGCAAGGGTTGCGGAAAAACCAGCATACTTAACTGAAGACGGCTGCTCATTGTTCAGCCATTCATTATGACTGTCTGCATCACCGTGGCAGGCAGTGCAGCTAACATTGATTTCCTGCCACTGGGTTGAGAAGCTCTGCGTATCTGGATTGTAGTTTTTTTCGAGCTTAGTGGAGTGGCATTCTGCGCAGCTGGTATTCCACGTATAGCCATAATGATCCCAGGGTAGATCCGACTCCAAATCGTACCAGCGCTGCCCACCTTCGCTCTGCGTGCGACTATCCCAGGCAACGGGCAGTGCCTGAAATTTGCCGCCGGGAAGCTCTATCAAATACTGCTGCAGCGGCGTAAAGCCAAAAGTGTATTGAATCTGGTAGGTTTCGGTTTCCAGTTTTGGGTTCTGGATATCAACGATATATTTTTCCGCCAAGCGGCTAAATGTAAACTGACTGCCATTATGCGCCGCGCCACCGCCATTAAACTCGCCTAATACCGACGAAGGTGACGCGATTTGCATAGACTTAGCATGATGAGATGCCTGCCAAGCCGACGCTTGTTGCTCGTGACAGTCATGGCACTGCATGTCCTGGGCGGCGTAAAGCATTGGCGAAATTGACAATAAAAGCAAAACGCAGAGTATTTGAAGTTTAGTTATCATTATTTATCGCGATGTCAGTCTGCTGAGTTTTTATCGTAACGCATCTTGGGCTCTTGCGATAATATTTACATAGTGTATATTTTGTGTCTAGTGCTGGCGTCAACAGGTCGTCAATTCTGTGTGCTTTGATTCATTGGCATAGAGTCGTTGGCAATAAAAACAGAATGACAATAAAAAAAATGGGTTAGATGCAATGGCTAAAAAAATACTCCTCAGTCTGCTGGTATTCGTAATCGTACTGGGTTCCGGTGCATGGTTTAATCGCATTGATTTAATGCTTGCGCTGGTGAAGTATCGTTCAGACAATGGGGTTCCAATAGGGCCAAACCGAGAGATCACGTGGCAGCGAGGTGAAGACGTCGCCGCGGGATCATCCGCAGCCCAAGCCCCCAATATTATTGTCATTCTTGCCGACGACCTAGGGATCAATGATATCTCTAGCTTTGGCGGCGGGGTTGCCGATGGAAGAGTGCAAACGCCTAATATCGACCAATTAGCCGCTCAGGGCGCGGTGTTCCAGCAATCTTATGCCGGTGCGCCAATCTGCGCCGCGTCTCGTGCAATGATTATGACCGGGCGCTACCCCAGTCGCACCGGTTTTGAATTTACCCCCATTCCAGATGGCATGGGCGCCAGCGTCACCATGATTGCAAATAGCATGGATCACGGTTTACCCAAGGCAAAATATAATAAAGCCGCAGATGAGGGCGGATTAAGTTATGACCAAAAAGGTCTGCCGGGATCTGAACTCACAGTGGCTGAAGTGCTAAAGGAGCGTGGCTATCACACCATGCATATCGGTAAGTGGCACTTGGGCAGAGGTGAAGGGTTTACCCCCAATGATCAAGGTTTTGATGAAAGCTTGTTTATGGCCAGCGGTCTGCATCTTGCCGAAGATGATCCCAATGTCGTCAATGCCAAACTAGATTTTGATCCCATAGATAAATTTGAATGGGCGCAAATGCAGTATGCCGCGTCTTTTAATAATTCTGGTAGCGACCGTTTTAGGCCCAAGGGCTATTTGGCTGACTACTGGACAGATGAATCGATCAAAGCCATTAAGGCAAATAAAAATCGTCCATTCTTTCTCTATCTCGCCCATTGGGGAGTGCATACCCCTCTGCAGGCAACCAAGGAAGACTATGAGGCAGTGGGTGATATCAAACCGCATCGCTTGAGAGTTTACGCTGCAATGGTTCGCTCAATCGACCGCAGTGTCGGCAGAATTATGCAAACGCTTGAAGAGCAAGGGATTGCCGATAATACCATCGTAGTATTTTCCAGTGATAACGGCGGCGCCGGTTATTTGGGCTTGAAGGACATTAATGCTCCCTACCGAGGGTGGAAAATAACCATGTTCGAGGGTGGTATTCGAGTGCCACTGTTTATGAAATGGCCAGCGAAAATTCAGCCCGGCACAACCGTGGACATGCCGGTCAATCACATTGATATCATGCCGACATTAGCGGCGGCAGCAGGTGCTAGTCTGCCTGACAATGTTGAAATTGATGGCAAAAATATTATGCCCTGGGCCATTGATGGTGTTCCGGCGCTCACACCTAAGCGAACCCTATTTTGGCAGAGTGGCTATTACCGGGTAGTGCGCCATGGCGATTGGAAGCTGCAGGTTTCCGAGTTACCTAAAAAAGACTGGCTGTATAATTTGGCCGAAGACCCTACTGAAAAAGTGAATCTTGCTGTGTCTAGACCTGAGGTATTAGCAGAATTGCGAGGTTTACTTGATATCCATCGCGACCAAGGTCGTGGGCCTTTGTATCCCTACACCATTCAGGCGCCTGTAGCGGTGGATAAAACCATCAACGAATATGTTGAGTCCGGCGATGAATATATTTATTGGCCCAATTGATCAGGGCTGGTTTGATTGCAATCGCTGAGGGGAGTTTATAAAGCCTTGTCGATATTTTTAGTATTATTGCCATATGGACTGATAATAGTTTAAAAATATCGACACGGCTTGTTAGGTTTACATACCCATCATTTTGGCTTCTTTTGCAAGTAGTGGGCTCATAACTTCATGTGCTTTAACTCTTTGCATAAAGGCTGAAAACCTTGGCCAGCGTTCGGCATCAACCTGATAGTTTGCATAGCCAGCATTAATAAATGGGCTAACAAGACTGATATCGGCCAGCGTTAAGCTGCCAAAAATAAAGCCCTCGGCAGGTACTTGTGACTCCAAGTAATCCAGAATAGGGGGCAGTTGTTTATTGATGATCTTACTTACTAGCTCTTCGTCTGGTTCTTGCTTAAATGCCATGGGCCGCATAAACCGTTGGAAGAAAATACCAGATGCCAGCTCGGTCACTCTTGAGCCGCTCAGTTCTTCCAGCCAGCGCGCTTTGGCTTTATCTTTAATATTCTGTGGGTATACCGCTACGTCTGGGTAAGCATCTTCCAGATATTCGCAAATAACGGTGGAGTCACAAATCGTGAGATCACCATCTTGCAGCGCAGGAATTTTACCAAGTGGGCTTATTTTCTGAAATTCAGCGTCTTTACTAAACGGCATTTGCTGTGTTTGTTCATAGGGTAATGATTTAAGAGCAAGAACAGCCAATACCTTACGCACATAGGGTGATGCTGAATTGCCATGTAAAATGATCATGTGGGACTCCGCATATTGAGGGCAACTATTTTATTCGAAATTGTGTTCTCATCATGCATACAAACATAGAATTAATCAATTTGAAAAATCTTGATCACTTAGGGAAATATCAGCGAACCATAGTAATTTCGGCCACTTGGAATTACGACAGGAGATTGGCCGTGGCGGGGGTGATATGAGGGGTGGCCTGGCTATGTTTTGTCGGGCAATTAAAAGTTGATAGGTGTGATTGTCTGGAATTGACGGTTAACTAGCTCAGAGAATCATTAAAATCGCATTAAAATTTTTCGGTTTTTACGTGAGATCGCCAGGGCCTGAGGGCTGCCTCAGAACTGCTGTCGCGCAGTGCGGCAGTAATAGCCGGCAGTGCAGTGGCGTGGGTGGTGAGACCCGACAGACGCGCTCTGGAAAGCATATTAACGCGGTTTCGCTGTTGTAGAAACCATTATTGAGCTTACACATATTACAATTTAGGATGGCGAATTTTTGATCATTGGGTGCTATGGTACCAAGCGTAAAGTGCTCGCAGCCGCCATTGTCGCAGTGGTTCTGTTACATTAGCGCGCTGGTTGAATGTGGATTAGTTGTCTTGACTTCAATACCATAGAGGCTCAGGCATTGGAGCCAATGTGTTCGGTGACCATAAGATATATATTGATTGTTCAAACGGGAAGGAAAATGGGCTTGCTAAGCTCTCTGGCTTAAAACAGTAATAAGTATGAGTCCCTCCCTGCGCAGAATATCGATCCCAATAAATAATATGTTTTTAAGGAGCTGTGAGTGAACGAATTTATTCGAGTTGTAAAAGACTTCCTGCCTATTCTGCCGGCTGTGCTGTTTCAGCCACCCAAGGACGCCGACAAAAAGTCCCTAGGTCGCATGTTTCAAGAAACCGCAGCTCGATATGATAAGCGCACAGCGATTATATTTGAAGGCCGGGAATTAAGCTGGGGACAGTTCAATGAGCTGGCTAATCAGTATGCCCATTTGTTAAAGAAACAAGGCGTAAAGCGCGGCGATAGTATCGCCCTGATGATGGAAAATCGTATTGAGATGTTGGCATGCATTGTTGCCGTGGCCAAGGTCGGAGCCGCGTGCGGGCTGATTAATACCAGTTTGACTGGTCGCCCCTTAGTACATTGCGTTACGACTACTGAGTCCAAAAAATGCATTATTGGTGAAGAGCTCATTGATAGCATTGTAGACGTCAAGAGCGAGCTGGGTTTAGCGGACAAAGATTTCTTATGGGTTAAAGATCATGGCAAAAAGCCATGCCCAGAGTGGGCCTGCGATTTAGCCGCAGAAATAGATGGTATGCCCATTAGCAACCCCCCTGAAACCGTCGAGATCACCGCGGGTGAAAAAGCGCTTTACGTGTTTACTTCCGGCACCACCGGTCTTCCCAAGGCCGCAGTAATTTTACATCGTCGCTTTTTAAGCGCAGCAGAGCCGTATGCTCGCGTTGGATTTAGAGCTAAAGCTGAAGATCGCTTATATATATGTTTGCCCTTGTATCACTTTACCGGGCTTGGACCAGGTGTTGGCGCATGTTTCTATTCTGGGGCCTCTATTTTTCTACGTCGCAAGTTTTCAGCCAGTAAATTTTGGCCCGAAGTACAAGAGTATAAGACTAATTTATTCGTCTATGTTGGTGAGCTATGCCGTTATCTTGCGGCACAACCGGTATGCGAGGCAGAGAAGAATAATCCCTTAGAAACCATGGTCGGTAATGGCTTGAGACCCGATGTGTGGGGTGCGTTTCGAGATCGCTTTAAGGTAGGTCGTATTAGCGAGATGTATGGTTCAAGTGAAGGTAACGCCGTCTTTATTAATTTGTTAAACAAAGACCGCACCATAGGCACAACCTCAGCGAAAGTCATGTTGGTGAAATATGATATTGATGCCGATGAGATGGTTCGCAGCCCTAAAGGAAAATTAATTGCGGTCAAAAAAGGTGAAGCAGGCTTATTGCTCACAAAAATTGACAATAAATATAAGTTTGACGGTTACAAAGATAAAAGTGCCACCGCCAGCAAAGTCCTTTGCGATGTCGTGAAGCGCGGTGACAGCTGGTTTAATACTGGCGATTTAGTTCGCCAAATCGATGTTGGCTTTGCCTTGGGACTTGGTCACTACCAATTTGTCGACAGAGTCGGTGATACTTTCCGCTGGCGTTCCGAGAATGTATCTACCAATGAGGTTGGCGAAATCCTTAATGGCAGTGATCAAGTTGATATGGCCAATGTCTATGGCGTAGAAATACCCGGCATTGAAGGCAAGGCGGGAATGGCGGCAATGACCTTGAATGAGGGTGTTTCTTTTGATCCTGCTACTTTCTCAGCTTATGTCTGTAGCCAGCTTGCTGCGTTTGCGCGTCCGGTTTTTGTGCGTATTCAAGGTCAGGCTGAAACCACCGTTACCTTTAAATTATTTAAAGGTAACCTTCGTAAAGAAGCTTACGACATTAGTCAAATTGAAGATGCGATTTACATCTTAAAGCCCGGCTCGTCGGTCTATGAACTCTTGTGTGGCGAGTTCCATCAGAAAATTATTGACGGTAAATCTGGCTATTAGATTATGTAATAATAAGGAAAATAGAATGATAGAGCTCTATACAGCGCCCACGCCCAATGGCCACAAGGCTTCATGTACTTTAGAAGCCTTGGCGCTTGATTATAAAACCCACTTCGTTAATATCGGCGAGGGTGAGCAAAAAGTTGCCGACTACCTTGCAATCAACCCCAATGGTCGCATTCCTGCGATCGTTGATCGCGGTAATGACGATTTTGTAGTGTTTGAATCTGGCGCAATCATGATTTATCTAGCAGAGATGACCGGTAAGTTGATGCCAACTGACGCCAAGGGCCGCTCGAAGGTGATTCAATGGCTAATGTTTCAAATGGGCGGTGTTGGCCCAATGATGGGACAGGCCAATGTGTTCCATCGTTATTTTCCCGAGAAAATACAGCCAGCCATTGACCGCTATCAAAATGAAAGTCGGCGCCTGTTTGAAGTGCTAGACGGTCGTTTGGCGGAAAATGCCTGGCTCGCTGATGATTACTCTATCGCCGACATCGCGAACTGGTGCTGGGTGCGTACCCATAAGTGGTCAGGAGTTTCTGTTGACGGGCTGGACAATCTGCAGCGCTGGATGAGCGTGATGAAAGATCAGCCGGGAATGGCGAAAGGCTTAGAGGTGCCATTTAGCCTGGGTAATTTGCTGGAGGACGACGAGGGCGGCGAAGAGTTTAGGCAGAATGCTAGGAAGATGCTGCAAAAATAAAGTCTTCTAAATCCAAGTTCTTAAATTAAGAAGGCGGGGCTTTTACCCAAGGGATTAAAAAAAGTGGTGATTTACCCGCTAAGTCATGTGAATTCAAATGGTCAATGTATTTGTACAGTAGCGTTGTTCCCACTATCTACTTGACGATTTACCTAACGTATTGAAATTTATAAAATAGGCGCTATGATCAAGGAAAAGGTTTTTTTGGCAAAAATAAAGCGAATTAGTCTTCGTCTGGCCGGCGCTAGCTACTTGCGAGACATACGTGTTATTGAGTTCCGTTATATTTTTTAATCCATGCTGAAGCTCCAACTTTGGTAAGGGGGCCAAAGTGATATATGGCCTGAGTCGTTATAATAAAATATTAGACTCTCAAGGAGAATATATGAACGATCCAGTAGATATTAAGGATCTATCATTTGGTCAAATATTATCGTCGTTCAAAAGGCAAAATCTAGGGTCTTTAACCGGGTTGGTAAGTCTAATCATCGCACTTGTATTGTGATCTTTTGACGCTGGAGTCACCTCAAATATTGGCAAGTCTAAAGCACCAGTCGTCATTCAGTATTTCACTGAAAATCTCGTAGGCCGATAATAACTAATTCTGTTGATACCAGAAATTCTAGAAGAGAATCCAGACGGAATTAAAACTGATGCAGAAGCTATGGCTTCCTTACTTTGGCAGTTAAAGGCGCAAGATGGTTATGCTGTATTTTTAAGTGGGAATAAACTCACCTCGGTACAAATAACGAATGATGGTGAAAGCTTTAACTTTGAATGGAAACGTGGAGCAAGTGTTATACCGAAAATCCTGAATAGATTATCGCTGTCTTCCGACGAAGCTACTGTCTCTTAGTTGAATGCAGAAATGAATCTTATTGGAGTTGCTTGGTTACGGGAAGACAATCAAATCATAAGAGATATAGATGGTGGGTTAGCATTGGTGCGTAAAGAGTAAATGCCTAACAAGGCCATCAATCTGACTGTTTTACGCTACGCTTCAAGCGGCAAATTATGGCGGAGATATGTGTCATAAAATAAATTACTAGGACTTAGGTCGTATCTGTATGAATCAACCAAAGATATAGCAGCGACCCGGCAAATAGAGTGCAGAAAAAGAGCATCGTACGTTGCCTATGAGCACCTTAAAATACGGTATTTTACGGAAGCACTCTTTCTTGTGAAATCCAATTGAGAGTTTCAGATTTCGAATCAAAGACAACAGGAGAAATGCCGGATGAAAAACATCATTGTTTGCTGCGACGGAACGGGTAACCAATTCGAGGAAAATATTACCAATGTGGTCGAGACCTACGGCTTGGCAAAGAAGAACGCCGACCAGGTTGTATTCTACGACCCTGGTGTTGGTACGGGAGGCTGGCAGTATGATGAAGGGTCGAGTAAGCTTCAGGCCGTCTCGGATCTGGCGACCGGAGGTGGGCTGCAGAAGAACATTGAAGACGCCTATCGGTACCTGATGGATATCTACGACGAGGGAGACCACATCTACCTATTTGGTTTCAGTCGCGGCGCATTCACCGTGCGCTCTTTGGCCGGAATGCTGCACAAATGCGGGCTTCTAGAGAGTTCGGCAGACAATCTGATGGAATTCGCCACCAAAATCTATAACACCAAGAATAACAGCAAGGTCGCAGCAAACTTCAAGTCTATGTTTTCGCGCAAATGCCCGGTGCATTTCATCGGGGTGTGGGACACCGTGGGCTCACTCACTATGAATGCAGGGAAGCGCTTCCACGACGCGAAGCTGAACAAGGAAGTCTCATTTGGCTACCACGCCATGTCGATCGATGAGATTCGCACAGACTTCCCGGTTAGCCTCTGGGATGAACCCAAGGGCAAGAAGCAGGTCATAGAACAAGTCTGGTTTGCCGGAGTGCACTGCAATGTCGGTGGGTGGTACGACGATCGGGGACTTTCGAATTGTGCACTTCAGTGGATGATCTCTAAGGCAATCGACTGCGGGATGCAGGTCGACACTTCGGCGCTTGCGGGAAAGAAGGGGAATCCTCATGGAAAGCTCGAAGACTCGCATACAGGATTCTGGGATTTTCGCGGAAGAAATGTACGCAAGATCTCAGAAGGCTCAAAGATTCATTCGTCCGTGATTAAACGACGAAACAAGCCGGGGAACGACTACACTCCCGACAACCTGCCGACAAATTTCGAAGAAGTGACTTAGCACGGAGTCGGATCTGGTGTGTAATCGCTTTCGGAAACTCACAGGAAACGATTAGATAAAAGGTGCAGTCCAATAGAGAATATGTGAATTCGTCCGCCGAACTGTGAATGATAAACGAGGAGTATTATCGTTTTATCATTCTGTTATTCCTCATCAGAATAATGATAAGTGGGATTTAACCTACTAAGTCGGGTTTAAGGTGCTTACTCGAAGAGGCCGTCAATTTTTTTTGGCGAATTACTCACAAAATATTGGGCCTCATTCAGGGCTAGAGCCTCGATGTTTTGAGCTTAGTGGTTTTGATAAAACTGAAAAGTATACGATGAACTTCGCAGAAAGATATCCCATAAATTTGGACGGCAAGCATAACAAACAATTGTAAGAAAACACCTGCTGGCTGCATGAATTAGACGTATAGCCTCAGAAAAATCTAGATCTTTCATAGGATCATGAGTTTTTGACCGTCCACTTATTGCCAGACTAGGACATGCGGCATGAAAAGCTAGTGTGAAAGTCTCCTGCGTCACAATAGCAGTCAGTCGCTGTTTCCGCATTATCGAGAAAAGTGAACAAGAGAGCACTTCCCGTTAACTCATTGGCGAGTTACTTAACTTATTGATATTTATAAAAAACGCGATATGATCAGGGGAAAGGAATACTCGGCAGAAATAAAGGGAATTAGTCTTCGTTTGATCGGCGCTCGCTACTCGCGAGACATACAGCTATTGAATTCCCTTATATTTTTTAATCTATGCTGAAGTGCCGACTTTGATAAGGGGGCCAAAGTGATAAGGTGGCGCTAGTCTCTATAACTAGCTGTTAGGTTTCCAAAGTCGCCGCATCGAGAATCTGCTCAAAAAATCATCGCGGCTATTAAAAGGAGAAAAGAAGATGAGTAAAGTAGTTGATGAAGTAGTCTCAGCAAATGCAGATTATGTCGCAAACTTCGGTGATAAAGGTGATTTGCCAATGCCTCCTAGCCGACAGTTTGCCATTCTGACCTGTATGGATGCTCGCTTAGACCCTGCTAAATATGCAGGCCTTGCAGAAGGCGACGCTCATGTGATTCGTAATGCTGGTGGAAGAGCCAGTGATGATGCAATACGTTCCTTGGTAATTTCATATAAGTTACTTGGAACGAAAGAATGGTTTGTCATCCATCATACGAATTGCGGGATGGAAACATTCAACAATGAAATTATGGGTGACCTATTATCGGGTAGCCTAAAAACCTCAAGCGTAGATGAATCAGGTTGGCATGATAGCAATGCAGGTGGTGGTACAACTGATGGAAAGTTCATCGAATGGCTTACCATTAGTGACCAATCCAAGAGCGTTTTGGCCGATGTTCAACGAATTAGAAGTAATTCAATGGTGCCAAGGGATATTCCTGTTTATGGTTATATTTATGACTGTAAATCTGGAATACTTGTAGAAGTCCCTGAGGCAACAGAAGCAGGCAAGGCAAGTTAAAAAACCTAACAAGGAAAATTAACTCGGACCGCCAACAGCTGCGGCATTTCGTTATGCAGCTTTTGACATCCGGTTATTTGCGGCGTTAAGGTCTTAGATAAGCATACGACTTTCATCAAAATACGTATTTCTGACCGTCCGTTTTTTACCAGAAGGCGACGGCCACCGCTTCTTACAGTGATTCCAGATTTCTGGGGAGCAATTGAAAACCACTGCAATGCTTTAAGCCTCTCATTGCAGTGCGATTTCCAGAGTTTAAAATCAGTTTCCCTATTCTGTTAATGCCTGGGCTTTTACCAGCCCCTTCATAAAATAGCCCTACAATGTAGCCTTGAATGCTTTGTGGGGCTTTTTGGCCACGTTATGAACAAGCTGGAAGCCTAGACGCTAGCTTATAGCTGAACGCCTTAACCCCTTAACCCCTTAACCCCTTAACCCCTTAACCCCTTAACCCCTTAACCCCTGCAAAGGATCATGCTTTACGCCAAAAACTCGATATCAAAAAGGCGGCCATGTCGGTAGTGGGTGCCTCTGAATATTGAGTAACTCCATCTGGGATCGTTACTTCATCCGCTTTCTCGCTGGTCCAGACATGTATCTGCGGGTCAAATTTAAAGGGCGAGAGTCGCTTCGCCATAACAGCACATGCGCCATTCAAGGCAGCGATCGTCATATAGAGCTGGGTCTTGCAAGATGTACAGGAATACAGCGTCTTATCAAATCCCGTGCCGCCCTTAATGGTGGACGTGTCTGCTTCTCCTTGAATAGTGCAGTCACTGGGCTGAAAGAACGCTCCCTCAGTATAGGGCATACCTGAAGATGCTCTGCAGTCCTCGCAATGACATACCAGTTGTACTACTGGTGCGCCTTTAATGTCGACAGTCAGTGCACCACAGTCACAGCGTGCAGAGGTCTCAGTTGTTGCAGTCATACTTTCTCCTTTGGGTATCTAGTATTCATTACGAAGATTTTCATTTGCTGTCGTTTTTTACCCAGCCAGTTTGTCTTGTAAGAACATTACTTTATAAAATGTTGATCGTTTCTAGTAGCAATGTTTTCAGTCAAATTGCGCTTCTACCGGATTTTTTACTTTATCTCTTTGCAGGCCTACTCTCGTAAAGAGCTGGTTTGATAGTAGGTATGCCGAGAATAAATTGTATTGTTCAGGAAAAACGGTACGTCCAATAATTCATAAAAGCAATATCGTCACCTTTATCGCTTTATCGCTTTATCGCTTTATCGCTTTGTCGTTTTACCGGTTTAGGATGATGGATATGTTGTTCATCCATACAAACAGGTGTCCGGTCACACTACGGTAGCGCAATCTATGCGTTTAAAGGTTAGTCATGAAATCTCATTTGGCGTTAACTGCATTCCAAAATAAGTTGTTTCAACCAATGGTGGCCCTTGTCCTGATTATTGGCACCGTGCCAAATAAGGTAGGTGGGTAGAGATGGCAGGGCCAAGGGCATGGGTAAGATGGTGAGTTCGTCTTTATAGAGTTTAAATTCTGCCATGCCCCTCGGCACTAGAGCGATACCATCGGTCTGCATGACCACCGTAGGAACCGCAAGATACTGGTTTACCTCGGTTAAGATCTGGCGTTTTCCGCCTTGCTCAGCCATGAACTTTTCCAGCAGTTCGCGCCGGTCGTTGCCGAAGGTCATGACAATATGCTTTTCAGAAAAAAACTGGCTGAGGCCGATTTCCGTTTTGATTCGGGGATGATTTTTTCTGGCAATGACGACTATTTCTTCGTTTCTAAATGGGCAGAAATCCAGCCGCTTGTCCTCAGGCGGAATGAAGTCATAGCAAAAGTCGATGATGCCTTCGCGGACTAAATCGATGCCGGTCTGTTGATCGTCGGCATGGGAGTGAATGCGGATATTGGTATCAAATTCCTGCACTTTATTCAGTAACTGCGGCAACAGATTGAGCTCGCCATAGCGACCAAAAGCTATTTTGAATATTCGGTCTGACTCCTTAGGCTCAAAGATATTTCCCGCATCTAGGGTGTCGATAATTTTTGCCAGAACCTCACGGATCGCTGGAGCTATTTCAGTCGCTCTAGCAGTGGGTTTCATGCCTTGACGAGTGCGAATGAAGAGCTCGTCATTGAATGTCTGTCTAAGCCGTTTTAAGGCGTGGCTAGCGGCCGGTTGGGTCATATGCAGTTGTGACGCCGCCTTAGACATCTGGCCGCAGCTCATGATGGCGTCAAAGATAGTTAGTAGGTTGAGGTCGATAGAGCGTAAATTAAGTTTCATGCATGTACTGTATATGATTATTGAATTTTACTAATAATACCCTGAGGGTTACATTAGCGCCATCGTTAGATGGGCGTTGAGAGACTTTATGGAACATGTTGATGACGGTTATACCAAGATCTCTTTAGCGGTGATTGGGCTGTTTTTGCTGTATGAGTGGCTTAAAGGTGCCCATAGCAATGGCAAACAAACCCCTAAAGACTGGCAAATGTTGGGTATAGCGGTGTCGTGGATCACGATAGTAGAGCGCCCCTTGCTAATACTTTGCAGCTATTTTCTGTTTACTGCCTTTTTTGCCGATGCCTGGGGCACGCTTGAATGGATTGAAGCAGACTATTTGTTGTTGAGTGTTGTTGTTTTTATTTTGATTGATGAGTTATTGCACGGTTGGGTGCATAACTTTGCTCATGCACGCACACCCGCTAATCCTTTGCTCGCAAAACTTCAGCGCTGGTATAAAGTCACCCATCGCACTCATCATCTCCATGGCGGGCCTGATGGTCGTGGGGAGCTTAGTGTTAGCCAGACCATAGTGGTGGGATGGGGTTGGGCCTTTACGCTGCCTAATTATTGGTTCGGTTATATTTGCTTGTATTTTGGTTTGGTAGAGACCTGGGCTATTGGTACCGCGATTAAAAGCTTGTGGGGAATTCATACCCATGCAAATCTAGATTACGATTTAAAACTGCTTAATCACCCGAATCCTCTTATTTCAAAAACCATGTATGGTTTATGTCATTTACTGACGTTTCCAACCCAACATCATCAGCACCACAGCCGCAGCCGAAATTCTGCCTGTAATCTGCAAAATATGTTGGCGATCTATGACTGGTTATTATGGAAAAAATTGGCAATTACCTATGAGCGGCCAAAAATCTATGGCTGGCGAAAGAATGTGAAGGAAGAGGGTAGCGTGTTGTACCGCTATTTTTATCGCTCCTTTGACAAAAATAAGAAAGTTGAACGTGACGTAACCGTGAAGGCGGTCATAAATTCTTAAGCGATAACAGCCGTTTGCGCTTGGAAATCTTGCGTGAATTAATTTGACTAGCGTTGCTAGTAGCGGTGAGCGTTTAACGGCATAGGTTGCAATACATAATGAATACACAGTTTTCAGCAGAAATAAACGATGCAACAACCGCAACGTATCATGATGTGATTATTATTGGCTCAGGCATATCAGGTATTTGTGCAGCCATTAAGCTGAAGGAAGCAAAGCAAGATTATATCGTGCTAGAAAAGGCCACAGCAGTCGGCGGCGTGTGGCGAGAAAACACCTATCCAGATTGTGCCTGCGATGTCCCCTCAAGCCTATACTCATTCTCCTTTGCGCCTAATCCAAACTGGCAGCGGGTATTTGCAAAGCAGGGCGAGATTAAAACCTATTGTCAGGACACTGCCGAAAAGTTTGGCATCATGGCCAATGTTCGCTTTCAGCATGAGTTACTTGAGAGCCGCTGGGATACATCTGAAAATCTGTGGCATTTAAAAACGACGGCGGGGCCCTTCACGTCTCGTTTTGTGATTATGGCCTGCGGCCCGATGCACAAGCCGATTTATCCAAATATTGACGGCTTGGCGAGTTTTACTGGTAAGTCATTTCACTCGGCAACCTGGGATAATGATTACGATCTCACGGGTAAGCGTGTCGCTGTTATCGGCTCTGGTGGCTCTGCGGTTCAATTCTTACCCGCTATTCAGCCACAGGTGAAAGCCTTGAGCTTATTTCAGCGTACTCCACCATGGGTGTTGCCAAAGGCTGATATTACAATTTCGCCGCGCTGGAAGACGCGCTTTCGCCGTTTTCCCATGGTGCTGAGTTTGTTCAGAAAGGCCCTGTATTTGCAATTTGAATTTCTCAATCACAACCTCAAATACAAAAGCTTTTCTACCAAACTTGAAAAAGCGGCAATCAAAAATATTAATCGGGGGGTGAAAGACCCGGAGTTACGTAAAAAGCTGCTTCCAGATTATGCGCTGGGCTGTAAGCGTATTCTGCTCTCAAACGACTGGTATCGGGCGCTGAGCAAAGACAATGTAGATGTGCTGCCGGGTATCACTAAAGTTGAAGGCAATAAGCTAACTGCCAGTGATGGCTCGACTTGCGAGGTCGATGTCATTATTTTTGGCACTGGTTTTGACGTGTCTAACCCGCCCATTGGCAATATTATTTATGGTGTGAGTGGGCGTCGCTTGGCGGATTTATGGGCGGGGTCACCGCAAGCTTATTTGGGGACTATGACTGAAGATTGTCCCAATCTGTTTATTACTCTGGGGCCTAATCTTTATACCTATACATCGGCTTTTGTCATTATTGAGGCGCAAATTAAGTATATTTGTAGCGCTATCACTAAGGCCAGTAAGAAAAAAATAGTGACTATTCAGGTCAATCCCGCAGCGAGTGCGGCGCTCAATAAAAAGATGCAGCATGCATTGCAAGGCACGGTATGGAATAGTGGGTGTTCAAGTTATTTTATCGATAAAAATGGTCGCAATAGTATTAACTGGCCATGGACTGCGTTTAGAATGCGCCGTAAGTTGAATGATTTTCGACTGTCTGACTACCATATAAAAAAGGCCTAGCAATCTACTTATACTGACTTTGCTGGGTCCACTTTCACTACCTTGAGCGATAGTATTAATGAGTTTGCAGAACTTTATATTGAATAAGTTAATTCGGCACAACAAAAAGCAAAATATGGCGCTAAGCTCGGAGCGACGCTTTAAGCGCCTGCGTAAAGTTATGGCACTGGATACCGGCGCAGTCTCGAAAGATGTTGTAGTCAAGCCGGACATCGTTGCCGGGGTCCCAGTTGAATGGGTGTATCCCAAAAGCCTTGAAGGCGATGATAGTACTGACATCTGTGTATATTTTCACGGCGGTGCTTTTGTTATGGGTGGTATGAATAGCCATCGTCATATGGCTGCTTATCTCTGCAAGCAGGCCAAATTAAAGATGTTGATGGTAGATTACCGTTTGGCGCCAGAGCACCCGTTTCCGGCAGCGGTCGATGACACAATGGCCGTGTATAGAGAGTTAATAGGACATGGCCGATCGCCTCAGAAACTAATTTTGGCTGGTGATAGCGCCGGTGGTAACTTGGCCTTAGTTTGCATGCAGCAGATACGTGATGCCAAGATGGCAATGCCAAAGGCATTCGTGCTGTTCTCACCCTGGTTAGATTTCACATATTCCAGTCCAGCGTTTGTTGAAAATAACGCTAAGGATGTGCTCCTGAATCAAACTATCTTGAGCGAGTCAGCGGCGATGTACGCGGCTGATCACTCTTTAGAAGACCGCAGAATATCGCCGCTCGAAGGCAGTGTTGCTGGCTTGCCGCCGTGTTTTATTATAGCAAGCCGGATTGAGGTCTTAAGAGATGACTCACGACGCCTGCGAGACAGTATAGAGACTGCTGGCGGCACTGTGACCTACAGGGAATGGAAGAACGTGCCGCACGCCTTTCCCGTGTTTTGTAAGTTCTTGCCGGAAGCAAAACGGGCGCTTAAAGATTCTGCGGCTTTTATTGGCGCTCACTAATTTTGTTTGCATAAAATCATGTGCAATATGTTGCTAGGTCAAACCATGTTTCGTTCTCTTATCTCCGGCGTCGAAAAAATATAGCCTGAGATCTCCATAAAATAATTATAAAAGGCACACTGTATGCGTCATTTCTTCTCCGCCTATCGATGGCAGCTAGCGCTTGTTATTGTTCTGCTGGTGGCCACTGTGTTCTATTCGGTTTCATATCTGAAACGGGTCTCTGCTGCCTATCTCTACGGCTACCCATTGGTCCTTATGTCGCTCACCAAGGAGACAATGCTAGCCGAAGGTGGTGCGCAGCTTAATACGTTTAATCATATTCAAGACTTTCCTGACCATTCCTTTCGCAATGTTGTGCGCCCCAATGTCGATACTTTATATAGTATTGCCTGGCTTGATTTAAGCACTGGCCCCATTGTGCTTAACGTGCCGGATATGGGCGATCGCTATTACGTTATGCCTTTAATGGATGCGTGGACCAATGTCTTTGCCATGGTCGGCAAGAGAACGCATGGCACTCAAGCGGGGCGTTTTTTGATTGCAGGGCCAGACTGGCAGGGTGAGGTGCCAGAGAATGTAGAGTTAATACCAGCGCCAAGCAATATGGTGTGGATCATTGGCCGTATACAAACAAAGGGCAAGCAAGACATACCCGCCGTCGCCGGTTTACAGAAGGGTTTTCGGCTAGAACCTCTTGAAAGCAGTTTGATGGCAAGTGTTCCCCAGCCATACTCCTTAGCAACGTTCTCTGATCACAATAAGAAGGATCTCGCCACGCGTCTCAATGAAATGCCTAATATTGCATTCTTGGCTGCGATGGCAGAGTTAATGGCAGAGCAGTATCCCGCCGCAGCAGACGCAGACATGATTCGCTCGCTAGAGAAAATTGGTGTGAAACCGGGACAGTCTGTTGACGCCAGCCAGTATAATTTTATTCAGCGTCGCTTGATTGATCTAGCTGTGACCATGACCAAGGAAAAAGTAGCGGAAGAGCTTGCGTCTGATCGTGCAATTGAAAATGGGTGGTCGGTGATTCGTGACGGAATTGGGGTTTACCATACTAATTATCCGCTGCGAGCGGGAGTGTCGATGGTTGGCCTTGGGGCACTGCCTCCTGAAGAAGCAAGCTACCCCAATGCCATTAGCGATAGCAGCAAGCGCGCTTTAAGTGGAGAGCATTCCTATGTAATCCACTTTGAGCCTGGTCAGACACCACCAGTGGATGCATTTTGGTCACTGACAATGTATGACCAACACGGGTTTTTGGTTGATAACCCGATTCAGCGATACGCGATAGGTGATCGCGACGATTTGCATTTCAATGCCGATGGCTCCCTCGATATTTTAATTCAAAAAGCGCCGCCAAGCGGGGTTAATGTCAATTGGCTGCCGTCACCAGCAGAGCAGTTTGCTTTAACTATGCGCCTGTATTCACCGCGGGCAGAATTTCTGAATGGCAGTTGGCAACTCCCTCCGGTGACGCGGATACCGTTGCCGGTAAATTGAGAGCATCAAGCAATTAGTGACCAGCGCATAGCGACAACACTATTTTGCGAAAGAAAACGCGGCGTGGGATCAGTTTAAGAGTAATTCGCGCCGCTTATAAATCTGTCTTGCGAGAGTTGTCGTCGAGGAAGTAGCTGGTGAATAATGGGGTTAAGCCATCACCGCCACCCCA
>NZ_JBLIKC010000029.1:0-36949 GCF_047636175.1 Zhongshania sp.
TACAGCAGCGGCTGGCCAGCGGATATAGTATTAAATTATTGATCGGCGCCAGTGCATTTTTGGCGGCCGATGATGTTGTTTTTGTGCAGTGGATGCAGCGCAAAGCGGCTGGCCAGTTTGAGCTGTGCGTTGCCGACACTGAACAGGCGTGGCTGGAGTGTATCGCCAATGCCGCCCTGCTAGTCTCTGGCCGTTTCCATCACAGCATTGCTGCGGCTTTTTTGGGAACGCCGTTTATTGTTACGGCGAGCAATACGCCGAAGGTCGCGGGTTTACTAGAATTACTGGAGATGCGTACTGCTCTGCTGCAAGCAGATCAAGATTTCTTGGATAATTTGACGCTGATGGCTGATCAACGTCTTGCACAGCCCGGGCAATTTATCTTATCTGCACAGCGAAGGCATGCTTTAATCACTTTGGCTGAGAATAATTTTACAAGCCTAAACGCTGCGCTATGCTAGTCGCTACTCCCTAGCTAGCGCAGCGGATTTAGGTATCAGGAATTACTGTTCTTGCCCCGAGCTTACGCCGTTTAGTTGGCTGCGCAATTGCTCTAGCCTTGCCCTGTTGATGCCAAAGTCGTAATAGCCAACGCGTGATGAACTGCGAATATCTACCGCATTTTTAGCGGGTGTATATAATAATTCCACGTCGTCTTTGTAGCCCATGATGTCTGTGCTGGTAACAGCATGAAGGTAGTTAACCTCCCGTACCGCGATCTTGGTGCGCGGCATTGCTAATACCAGTGCTTGTAAGCGCTGCCATTCCTGTGCAGTGTTAACCTCAATCGGCGCAATATATTTTTTGGGATCGCTTTCTGTGCTCGATACGCAATGGGGTGCAAAGGAGCAAGCTTGAAACTTACCACTGCTAACGCCAAGTTGCGGGGTGCTGCAGGCGCCAAGCAACAAGGTGGCACCGAGCATAGCGGCAACGCGGGTGATAAGACGTGCTTGAATTTTCATAACGACCTCAGAGTTGAACGTATCGCGCCCTTGTACGTGGAATAAGCGCGATTGGAGTTTGCGGCTAATGGCGTCTTGCGTGATTACTTGAAACGTTTCGATCTACATCCCATAGTGCGCCGTTGGACTTATGACTATAGCCGTAATAGCGCACTATGCTATGGAAAAATAGTACTACCGACTAGCAGTGTTCCCTGAGTTTAATTTCAATATTGTTCTCGGCGTCTGAACACCACAGGGAATCTTCGTCGATGGTGCACTGCAGCTTCATGGTGCGCTGGGCAATGTTCTTTAATGCTGCGGAGTCATCTAAGCTGACCTCGATAATTTTGACATTGCCGTGTTGAATGATTTTGCTGCGATGCTCCTCCCACCACATTTCGGCGGTCCGACCGCCATAAATAAAGATAATCACCTGCTTGGCAATGCCTCGGGCTTTGCGAACTCGCTTTTCGCTGGGGAGCCCCATCTCTATCCATAAATCGATTTCGCCAGTCAGTGATTTCAGCCATAAATCCGGTTCGTCGTCGGTGCTTAATCCCTTGGTGAACTCAAGGTGTTCGTCGGCGTATAAGGCAAAAGCCAAAATGCGCAACATCATACGCTCATCAGTTTCGGAGGGGTGACGGGCCACGGTGAACTGATGGCGCTGGTAGTAGTGGCGGCGCATATCACTGATATCTAGTGTGGTCTTAAAGAGTGTTGCGTTCAGTGCCATATTTTTAGATTCGCTTACGGTCAGGGAGGGCTATTGTACGCTGGTTTACATCGCACTGACGCCAGCAATAACAATGGCGTAACGCAGACCCTTGCCAATAGCGACGAGGATGAAAAATGGCGTGGCAGGAATGCGCATAATGCCACCCACTACAGTGAGTGCATCGCCTCCTATGGGCATCCACGACATCAGCAAGGTCCATTTTCCATAGCGCTTAAACCAGTTTTGGGCGCGCAGGAGATCTGACTTGCGGGCAGGAAACCAGCGGCGATCTGAATACTGGCTCAGTTTCATACCCATCCACCAGTTTACTCCGGCGCCCAGAGTATTGCCGGCGGTCGCTGCCAGCCATAACCAAGCAGGGTGCAGGCCCGCGTTGAGTTGCGTTATTAGTAAAATTTCAGAATAGAAGGGCAATAATGTGGCTGCGCCAAACGCGACGGCAAACGTCAGTAGGTATTGGCTGATCACTGTGTACTGCTCGTGACGAGGTGTTTAAAAATATGTAATTGGCATGCTTGGAGCGGAAGATATTCCGGATGCCACTGCACGCCAATTCGACAGCGGTGGTCTGGGGCTTCTACGGCTTGAATGATGTTGTCGGCATCGCGTCCGGTCACTTGTAAGCCCTCACCTAATTTATCAATCGCTTGGTGGTGAAGACTATTGATGTGGCAATGTTCACTGCCGAGTATTTTGTATAGCGAACTTTGGGGATCTACCCTTAGGGATTTTCGGGGGATGAGCATGCGCTTATTGGATGTAAGATGGCGATGGTCCCGCAAGTCGGTATGCAGTGTGCCACCGAGTACAATATTAAAAAGTTGCGCGCCTCGGCAGATGCCAAGAATGGGTAAGTCTTTGGCGAGGCTTTGCTCTAGGGCTAGCATTTCAAAACGGTCGCGCTCGCGATTGATGGGTGCGGTTTCGGGTGCGTCAGGCATATACAGACGCTGATCAATATCGTCGCCGCCACTGATGATAATACCGTCGAGTTCGCTTGGAATTTTGCAGCGCTGTGGTGTCAGCCGATAAGCTATGGCGCCACTGCGCCATAGCGCCCAGCGAATGAACCACCATGCAAGCGGTAGTCGGGTGTCGTCGCCGGTGACGCCAATCAGAGGTTTGTTCACAGCAACTCCGGTATTAGCCAACCGCTTACGCTGTTGGCCCAGTTGGTGAAAAGATTGGCGGTAGGCTTGTCGAGATACTGTCGATAAGCATGACAGACCGCATCCAGTCGCCTTTTGTCCATCGCTAAATTATCGACCTGCAGCCAGTCGCGGTAGGGATGAATCAGACCCCATTGCAGGTCATCGATCAGGCTGTTTGGCAGCCGATAGTGAAGAGTGGGACGCGGTTTTACCCGGTCATCCTGAACCTTGCGACGAAGTCTCTTATCATCAATATGAGAGAACAGCGGCAGCATATCCAGTGCGCGGTTGCGGGTGGGATTGTATTCTAGGTAATCGTCGATTAGTTGGCCAATGTCGGGTTGATAGTCTTCCCGCAGGAGCAACTTTACATAATCTTTACCAAAGGGGTCGACGTAGGACGTTAGACGACGACTAAAATCAACGTCACAGCGCATTTTTAACCAGTCGTAAAGACACAAGAAGGCGCGTAGATAATCACGAATGGTATCTGCACTGCAGTCTGGCATCTCTGGGTTTAACTGCAGTCCAAAGGCATTTTTTGCCGATCCGTGGGTGCCTTGTGCGCCGGCGTCGCGCAGCTTTTGAAATAGTGTGTCTAGTTGCCATAGTTCGTCCATGGCGATGGGCGGGGCGACCACTTCAAAGGGCACCAGTTGCTTGGCAATCGCGCCGACAATGGCCTCGGCCAGCTCTTCCAGATCGCTGTTGTCGGTGGCTTCACGGCGCTCTCTACTGATACGTTTGATGTAGGAAAAATCAAGCTCAACGCCAAAGGTACCTAGCGATGAGTCGACCACATTGATTTCGTAATCGGATATAGCCTCCGCTTTTCCTCCATACAGGGAAAAAATGACATCGACAATGGCGTCTATTCCCATGCCGGTAAATTCTATCTCGACGCCCAGACGCCGCATTTTTCCGGCAGTGGTTTTGGTTTGTTGAGGCAGCGGCCACAAAGACTTGCGATAAGCATCCAACGATTTCGTCATTCCTACCTCCGATGATATTAACCACAACTGACAAGCTATCTGAAAAGCCTAGACAACTAGTCGCAAGTTGCAGGCCCGAGTGCTGCGGTAATCAGCCACCCCAAAATACCACGATATGACTCAGGCTGAATTACAAATCAGGCGCAAAATTTATCATAGCAATAGTGAACTCGAATGACAGAATTAGAAGAGCGACCTTAGGCGCGTTCGCGCGGGCCGGCAAACCACCAAACTAGCAGGCCAAGGAAGGGGAGGAATAGTATTAGTAAGATCCAGAGTAATTTGCTGGCCGAAGTTTCTCTGCTTTCTACAATATTGAGAATGGCCCAAATGTCGGCGATAAAAATCAGAAATCCTAAAACGCCGGCAATCTGAAACTCCATATCACTCTCCTGAGAAATCTGTCGGCTACTCGTTTCTAGCCCATCACTACTAGCAAATGGATACCTGTTAATAGAGTAGTTTAGCGGCGAGGAGTTGACCAGCTGAGAAAGTAACGCCCTGCGAGGACAGGGCGCATAGCTATAAAAAACAGATTAGTTGTGGGCGTGCAACATCTCGTTCAGAGCGATGGCAGACCTATTTGTTAATACTTCAATGGCGCCGTTCTTAGAATTGCGGCGAAATAGTAAGTCAGATTGGCCAGATAAATCGCGGGCTTTGGTCGTGCCAGCTGAAGCGCCGTCTGCGTCTATCATGGTGATTACTGAGCCTGCAGTAATATAAAGACCGGCTTCAATAGTACAGCGATCTCCCAGCGGAATGCCGACACCGGCATTGGCACCGATCAGACATTCTTTGCCAACCGAAATAATAATATTATTTCCGCCTGACAGTGTGCCCATGGTGGAACAGCCACCCCCGAGATCGGAACCGGAACCTACCATCACACCGGCCGAAATTCGACCTTCAATCATGCCTGGGCCTTCAGTGCCGGCGTTAAAGTTGACGAAGCCCTCGTGCATAATAGTTGTGCCTTCGCCTAGATAAGCACCTAGACGAACCCGCGCGGTGTGGGCAATACGAACACCTGCCGGCACAACGTAGTTGGTCATTTTTGGAAATTTATCTACCGACATCACTTCCAGTAGCTCGCCTTTTAGACGGGCTTGGAGCTGACGATCTGCTAGCTCGCCAATATCGACCGCGCCCAAGTTGGTCCACGCGACATTCGGTAAAACGCCGAATAAGCCAGTGAGATTGATGCTGTGGGGCTTAACAAGGCGGTGCGACAATAAGTGGAGTTTTAAATAGCCTTCGGGCACGGATCCGGGGGCATCGTCGCTGCTTAATAAAGTGATGACTAGGGGCTGATTGCCGCTGGCTAGCTGTGCGGCAATAGTGGCTTGCGCAGCGCTGTCGCTTGCCGCGATAGCATCGGCAATTTGTGCCATTTCCTCACTAGTCACTGCAATAGCGGTATTGCCCTGTAATGGGGCAATGACCGTTTGTACTGCCTTAATAAGTTCTGCAGTAGGATTTAATAGTGGGCTTGGGTAAAACGTGTCTAGCCACTCGCCTTTGCTATTTTGAGTGCCAAGGCCAAGACCGAATGCGAAAGATGCTTGAGTCATTGTTGCGTCTCGTTTATTGATTTAAAGGGTGTGATGGGTGAATAGCGATTGATAGTCGGCGGCTTTAAAGCCCAGATGTAGAGCGCTACCGGTGTCCAATAAGGGACGTTTCATTAGCGTCGGATGTTCAAGAAGCAATGCAACTGCACTGTCTTCACTTAAAGTATGACGTTGCTCTTCAGACAGCTGTTTCCATGTGGTACTGCGTTTATTGACCAGTGCATCGAGGCCGAGTCGTTGCAGCCATGTTGTGAGCTGCTCGGCCTTGAGTGGTGTGTCGCGTACATCCTGGAAGGCGAAATCAACGTCGTGTGATTCCAGCCAGCGTCTAGCGGCGCGGACGGTATCGCAATTTTTGATGCCGTATAGTTTGGTGCTCATCAGTCTTCTCTTGTTGCTGAGGACAGGCGGAAAATTTCGGTCGCCAAGGATAGCAAATTCTCCGGCCCGGATCACGGCACTTGTGGTTGAACCGAGTCGACACCTGCTTATGATTTGGTACATTCATTGCATTTAAATATGCATGTTACCTTTAATTGTGCCCATTACCGCACTACTACTCGGCACTTCGCTTCTGCTGCTTGGCAGCGGCCTACTCAATACCTTGTTGGCGATTCGCGCGGTGTTTTTGCTAGGACTGCCTTGTCATGATGCGTCAGCTATTTTTAAGTCCTGCTAAGGCTTGTGAACTATCTTGGGATTGCGGCGACGCGGATAGCAGGTGGTGCAAATTTCACAGACCCTGCCATCACAGCCTCTAGCGCTGCAATACTCCCGGCCATAAAAAATAATTTGTAGGTGCAGAGCGATCCAACGATCCTTGGGGAACAGCGATTTTAGGTCTTTCTCTGTTTGCACCACGTTTTTACCGTTGGTGAGTCCCCAGCGTTGTGCCAGGCGATGAATGTGGGTGTCGACCGCGAAGGCGGGCACGCCAAAGGCTTGGGACATCACCACACTGGAGGTTTTGTGACCGACGCCGGGCAGGGTTTCTAAGGCGGCCATGCTTTGCGGGACGACGCCATTATATTTTTCAACCAAGATTTCTGACAGGCGTTTGATGGCGCTGGACTTCTGTGGCGAGAGACCACAGGGGCGAATGATAGCCCGAATAATTTCCACGTTTTGCTTAGCCATATCAAAGGGGTTGTCAGCCAACTCAAACAGCGCAGGGGTGATTTGATTAACTCGAGCATCGGTGCACTGCGCCGAAAGTAACACTGCCACCAGTAGAGTGTAAGGATCTTTATGGTCCAGCGGGATCGGTTGATCTGGATAGAGCTCTTGCAGACGCTGAGCAATATAAGCCGCTCGCTCTTTTTTTAGCATTGGCTTTGATCGGTCCTTGCGGTATTTTTAAGGCTTTGAACATAAGCTTTAATGCGCCGTGCACCTTCCGCGCATTGCTCCGGTTCGGCAACCAGTGCCATGCGCACATAGTTGGCGCCGGGATTAAAGCCATCGACTTCCCGGGATAAATAGCTGCCTGGTAATACTGTGACATGCTGCTGCTCAAACAAGCCGCGTGCAAACTCGGTGTCGGCTATTGGGGTTTTAGCCCAAAGATAAAAAGACGCTTCGGGAAGACTGACATCGAGGCAGCCATCAAAGATGTCGAGAACCTCATTGAATTTTTGCCGGTACAAAACCCGATTGGCTTTGACGTGCTCTTCATCCTGCCACGCAGCAGCACTAGCAAGTTGATGTTGAATGGGCATGGCGCAGCCGTGATAGGTGCGGTATAGCAAAAAGTCATTGAGTATGTCTGCATCGCCGGCGACAAAGCCAGATCTTAAGCCAGGTAGGTTTGAGCGTTTTGATAGGCTGTGAAATACCACGCAGCGCTGGTAGTTACTGCGACCTAATTCGTCGCAGGCTTGCAGCAATCCCGGCGGCGGCGAGCCTTCGTCAAAATAGAGCTCGGAATAACATTCGTCGCTGGCAATGATAAAGTCGTATTGATCTGCAAGAGCGATTAGCTTTTGCATCTGTTGGCAGCTCATCACAGCGCCGCTAGGGTTTCCCGGTGTGCAAATGTATAGCAGTTGGCAGCGTTTCCAAATGTCAGGGCTGACGATGTCAAAGTCGGGGATAAACCCATTCTCAGGCCGACATGCAAGAAATTCCGGTGTGGCTCCTGCGAGTAAAGCTGCGCCTTCATAAATTTGGTAGAAGGGATTGGGGCTGCACACCAAGGCCTCTGGCGTTGGGCTGATCACCGTTTGTGCGAAGGCGAATAAGGCTTCACGGGTGCCATTGACGGGTAGTATCTGGGTGTCGGGATTGAGTTGGCTTAGACCAAAGCGCTTGCAAGCCCACTTTGATATCGCCTGGCGTAATTCAGGGATGCCCTTGGTGGTGGGGTAGTTGCTTAATTTGTCTAAGTTTTGGCTAATTGCTTCGCTTACAAACTTGGGCGATTGATGTTTTGGCTCGCCAATTGACAGCGCGATGGGTGTCAGTGACGGTGCAGATAGATCTTCAAATAGCAGTCGTAGTTTTTCAAATGGGTAGGCGTGCAGCGCGCTTAAATGTGGATTCATAGGACTTTTCTACTCGCCTTCTCATCTAGTTCACGACAGATTGCCTGCTGTATCTCTTCGCAAATTTTGGGGTCGTCGATGGGCTGTTGATTCTCATCGGTAATAAAAAACACATCCTCTACCCGCTCGCCGAGCGTGGCAATTTTTGCGTTCTGAAGTTGGATATGAAATTGATTAAAAATACGCGCTAAATGTGCCAGCAAACCAGGCCTGTCGGGCGTGATAACTTCCAATACGGTCTGCGCTTTATTTAAATCTGTAGTCATGCTGGTTCTGGTTGGCGTGGAAAATAGGCGCATCTGGCGCGGTGTGCGTCGACTGGCTGCAGAGAAGTCCTCAGGGTTTTCTAAATGTTCACGCATAAACTCAATAATATGTGCGATGCGGTTTGGGTTGTCGCCAATGGACTCACCATCTGCATCCAGCACATAGAATGTGTCCAGCGTATAGCCAGTGCCACTATTATAAATGCGGGCGTCTTGGATGCTTAGGTCTAGCTGTTCCATGGCCTCTGCGAGCTGGGCAAATAAGCCCACCCGCGCGTGCGTGTGAACAAATATTTGGCTAACGCCAGCGTGGTCCAGCAGACCGCCTTCTTTAATCAGTACCACGGCAGCATTGGCTTTTACGCGATCAGCAATGGCGCGGGTGTGCCAAACGATGTCGTCGATCTGTTCGCGAATAAAATAATCTTCGCCGGTGTCGGCCCACAGTTCGCGAATTTCTGTCTCAGTAAAGCCATAGTCCTCGAGCTTTTCAATGGCGCCGAGCTGAGTTTCGGCAATCCATTCCTGTTTGTCGATAGGGTTTTCTAAACCTCGGCGCAAGGCCCGTCTGGTTTCAGCGTATAGTTGGCGCATTAATGATGCGCGCCACGATGTCCACAGTGTGGGGTTGGTTGCGTTAATGTCAGCGACGGTGAGGCAGAATAAATAATCTAGGTGTTGTATATCGCCCATAGTTAAGGCGAATTCCCGAATGACCTCGGGATCTTGAATATCTTTGCGCTGCGATACTGAGGACATTTCTAGGTGTTTTTCTACTAGCCACGCTACCAGATTGCCATCGCGTTTATTGAGGCCCAGGTGTGCGCAAAATTCCCGCGCATCAACTGCGCCTAGGCTGGAGTGGTCGCCGCCGCGGCCTTTGGCGATATCGTGAAATAAACCGGCTAAATACAATAGTTCGGGTTTAGGTAGGCGCTGCATAATTCTGCAGGCCATCGGGTAGGTTTCCACCATGCTTGGATAACGGAAGCGGCTTATATTTTTAATTAGCTCTAAGGTGTGCGCATCGACTGAGTAAATATGGAAAAGATCGTGCTGCATTTGACCGACAATACCGGCAAAGGCCGGAATGAATTTGTCGAGTATGCCAAAGCGCTTCATGCGGCGAAGGCTTAGCGCGACTCTTTGTGGTGAGCGCAGCAATTCTAGGAAGTAGCGTTTATTTTTGGGGTTGGCGCGAAAGCTATCATTGATAAGATGATGAGATTTTCGAATCAGCCGAATCGTGCTCGCGCGCACTCCATCAATGGCGTCATTACTCGCCATTAATACAAAGATTTCCATCAGCGCGGAGGGGGTTTTGCTGAATACCTTGGCATTACAAGCTTCAATGTGGCCGTTGCGTACCCGGAAGCGGCTATTAATTTCGAAGACAGTCTCTGCCTCGCAAGCCCGCAATATGGTTTCGTCGAAGTGCTGCATTAACACATCGTTAAGTTCGCCAAGATGCATTGCCCAGCGATAATACTGCTGCATAAATTGCTCTACGGCGAGCTTGCCGTCGCCGTCAGTAAAGCCAAATTGCGCGGCTAGGGTGCGTTGGTGATCAAATACTAGCCGATCTTCTTCGCGTCCCGCTAATAGATGCAGGGCAAATCGCATCTTCCACAAAAAGTCCTGGCCATCCTTGAGTGTGTCCAGCTCTTCCTTGCTCAGGAATTGGCGCTCTACTAGTTCATCGATAGATTGGGCGCCGAAATGACGTTTAACAACCCAGCCGATCATTTGAATATCACGTAGGCCGCCGGGAGAGCTCTTAACATTGGGTTCTAGGTTGTATTCGGAGTTGGCATATTTGCGGTGGCGGGATATTTGCTCGTCCCATTTTGCGCGGAAAAAATCGCTGCTTGGCCAGATGTTGTCGGGGCCGACCTTGGTCATTAACTCGCTGCGTAGCGCGGGGTTGCCGGCCAGGGTGCGCGATTCCATCAAGTTGGTGGCTACCGTGATGTCGTCAGCGGCGGTTTGGCAGCATTCACTCATACTGCGAACACTATGACCAATCTCTAAGTTAATGTCCCAGAGTAGTGTGATGAGGTTCTCGATATTGTCGCGGTAATCCACGCAGTCGTCGCTGGTGAGTATCAGCAGGTCGATGTCGGAGTAGGGGTGTAACTCGCCCCGACCATAGCCACCGACGGCGATTAGGCTTATATCGTCGCCCCACTGGTAGCTTTGCCAAATGCCCTGCAATAATTCGTCTATACGCTGTGAACGCAGTGTGACGAGGGTGCGAATGTTTTCACCGGCCTCGAAACTGGTTTTTAGATCGCTGGCCAGCGTTTTCAGATAATTTTTGTAAGTCTTTACGGACTCACCGGGCTGCGCCAGCGCATGGATGTCCGGGAGTGCAGATTGACTCATTATAGCTCTCGATAGAAAGGTTCATCAGGACGGGCAGTAAGGACTTCGACACCGTCCGCGGTGACGACCATGGTGTGTTCCCATTGTGCCGACAGTCGGCGGTCTCGTGTGGTAACGGTCCAGCCATCTTTGGTATTGAGTTTGGTTTGTTTTTTCCCCGCATTGATCATCGGTTCAATGGTGAAAGTCATGCCTTCTTTTAACACGAGATCATTGCGACGGTTATAGCCTTCGCCATAATGCAGTACCTGCGGATCTTCGTGGAATACAAGACCGATGCCGTGTCCGCAGTACTCTTCTACAACGCTGTAGTGTTTGCCGCGCGCATGCTTGGCGATAATGGTGCCAATGTCGCTAAGTGTGCAGCCGGGCTTAACCAGCGCAATCGCTTGATATAAGCACTCCTGAGTGACTTCGCATAGGCGCCTGGCATGCTCAGGAACCGTGCCGACGTAATACATGCGGTTAGTGTCACCGTGCCAGCCATCCTTTATTACGGTGACATCAATATTTAAGATGTCGCCATCCTTGAGTATTTTTTTGTCTGATGGAATACCGTGACAAATGACTTCATTCACCGAGGTGCACACAGATTTGGGGAAGCCATTGTAATTTAGTGGCGCAGGGATGGCTTTTTGCACGTTAACTATATAATCATGACAAATTTGATCTAGCTCGCCAGTGCTGATGCCCGGCTTGACATAAGGGGTGATCATTTCTAATACGTCGGCGCCGAGTCGGCCGGCAATACGCATGGCGGCAATTTCGTCTGGCGTTTTAATGCTTACATTCATAGGGTTTTACCGGTTTGCAGCGTCATCTGGCGATTCAAAGCAGGCTATTGTAAACCATCGCTTTATGGGTAGCGAAGACATCGCGGTATTTTACCCTCAAAAGCGGTTTATACTTTATGTGATAGGGGCTCTGTGGTATAAATATGCGCCCCGATAATGGCTCGAGCTATTATCGGATTAATGACGCGCAGAAATCGGCACGTAATCCCGGGTGCTTCAGCATGAGTTGGGGTTGGATTATGGGATCTCTGCAAGTTTGTAACCCGATGTTTATTAAGGAAAAGTCATGTCTCATGTAAGTATGCGTGAAATGCTGCAAGCCGGCGTTCACTTTGGTCACCAGACCCGTTATTGGAATCCAAAAATGGCACCATACATTTTTGGTGCGCGTAACAAGATCCACATTATTAACCTCGAGCACACCGTTCCTGCATTAAACAGTGCCTTGGATGCCATTGCTATAATGGCCGCTAATAAGAACAAAATCTTATTTGTTGGTACTAAGCGTGCTGCAAGTAAGATTATCGGCGAACAAGCTGCCCGCGCTGGCATGCCTTTTGTAAGTCATCGTTGGTTGGGCGGTATGCTCACTAACTACAAAACTATTCGTCAATCTGTGCGTCGCTTGCGTGAGCTGGAAGCACAGAGCTTAGACGGTACGTTTGATAAGCTGACTAAGAAAGAAGCGCTGATGCGTCGCCGTGATATGGAGAAGCTAGAGCGCTCCATTGGCGGTATTAAAGATATGTCTGGTTTGCCTGATGCGCTGTTCGTTATCGATGTAGATCACGAGCGTATTGCTATCCAAGAAGCTAACAAACTGGGTATTCCAGTGTTCGGTATCGTTGACACTAACAGCAACCCAGATGGCGTAGATTTTGTTATTCCAGGTAATGATGACGCAATTCGCGCTATTAAATTATATGTCACTGCCATTGCCGATGTTGCTATTAGTGCAGCTGCCAATGAACTTGTTGCTAAAGACGAGTTTGTTGAAGTTGCACCAGAAGGCGAAAGCGCCGCCGAGTAAATTGGCCCGCTAAGCAGTCTGCGAAAGGGGGCAAGGCCCCCTTTTTTTGGATATTGACTGAGCAGACGCCGGTTTTTGTGTCTGATCTCGAGCTTGAGTTAACACGCTTAAGGTAATTAAGAGGATTTTAGGATGGCTGTAACAGCATCAATGGTAAAAGAATTACGCGATCGTACTGGTCTTGGCATGATGGAGTGCAAAAAAGCACTTAATGACGCCAATGGCGATATCGAATTGGCAATTGAAGAAATGCGCAAGTCTAGCGGTCTTAAGGCAGCTAAAAAAGCGGGTCGTACTGCGGCCGATGGCGTTGTTAGCATTAAAATTGCAGAAGATGGCAGCTACGGTGTTGCGGTTGAAGTGAACAGCGAGACAGATTTTGTTGCGCGTGATGTCACCTTCTTGGCATTTGTTGCCCAAATAGTTGATAAAGCTTTCGCCAATAAGTCGACTGATGTTGCTGAGTTGATGAGTGGCGAGCTAGAGTCTGCACGTGAAGCCCTGGTTCAAAAAATCGGTGAGAATATTTCCGTGCGTCGCTCATTAGTTGTTAGCGCAGAAGATGGCGTAGTTGATGGCTATGTGCATTCTAATAACCGTATTGCGGTATTGGTTGCATTGAAAGGCGGCGATTCTGATTTGGCACGCGATGTTGCCATGCACGTTGCTGCAGTAAATCCCCGGGTTGCTAAATCTGCTGATATGCCTGAAGAAGAAATCACCAAAGAGCGTGAAATCTTTACAGCGCAGGCAGCCGAGAGTGGCAAGCCACCTGAGATCATTGAAAAGATGATTGAAGGCCGGATTCGCAAATTCTTGTCTGAAAGCTCTCTGGTTGATCAGGCGTTTGTTAAAGATCCTGAGCTCACCGTGGGCAAGTTGCTGAAAAACAGCAATGCCGACATTCAAACATTTTTGCGTTTTGAAGTGGGCGAAGGTATCGAGAAAGAAGAAGTAGACTTTGCCGCCGAGGTGGCTGCTCAGCTGAAAGGCTAAGCCACTAATGTTAGCGGGGCCTGCGGGCCCCGCTTTACTTTAAGCGATATGCAGGTGTCTTGATAATATCGTGTAATGTGGTGAGGTAGGAAAAATGTCTAGCCAAGCTCGAGATAAGAAATACAAGCGCATACTGCTTAAACTAAGCGGTGAGGCTTTGATGGGTGGCCTGGGATTTGGTATTGATCCTAAGGTGTTAGACCGTATGGCGCTTGAAGTTGGTCAACTGGTTGGTATCGGTGTGCAGGTTGGTCTAGTGGTTGGCGGCGGGAATTTGTTCCGTGGTGCGGCACTGCAAACTGCGGGCCTAGATCGTGTTACCGGCGATCATATGGGTATGTTGGCTACAGTAATGAACGCCTTGGCGCTTCGCGATGCGCTAGAGCGTAGTAATATAAAATCTTCGGTGATGTCTGCGATTCCAATGAGTGGTGTTGTTGATCACTATGATCGTCGCAAGGCGATTCGCGCCTTGTCCCGTGGTGAAGTGGTTATTTTTGCCGCCGGTACAGGTAATCCGTTTTTTACAACCGACTCTGCAGCGTGCTTGCGTGGTATTGAGGTTGATGCGGATTTAGTTTTGAAGGCAACAAAAGTAGACGGTGTTTACAGTGCAGATCCCATGCTCGATCCCGATGCTGTAAAGTATGATTATCTCAGCTACGATGAAGTGTTGAATAAAAAGCTCGAAGTTATGGACTTGACCGCGATTTGCTTGTGTCGTGACCATAATATGCCGCTGCGGGTTTTTGCGATGGAGCAGCAAGGGGCTTTATTGAATATTGTGGTGGGAGGCGAAGAGGGGACTCTGGTTGGTGCCGCCGCAACACGTGAGGAGAAACGTCGTGATAGATGATTTGAAGGAAGACGCTAAGCAGCGTATGGCCAAGACTATCGAGGCCTTGGGAACTAATTTCAATAAAATTCGTACCGGTCGCGCGCATCCTAGCCTATTAGATGGCTTGCGGGTGTCCTACTACGGTACTGATACGCCGCTATCGCAATTAGCTAATATAGGGGTCGAAGACTCAAGAACATTGACCGTAACGCCTTGGGAAAAGAATATTGTTCCCGATATTGAAAAGGCGATTATGAAGTCAGATCTGGGTTTGAATCCTAGCTCTGCCGGCAGCGTGATCCGTATCCCAATGGCTATGCTGACCCAAGAAACTCGCAAAGGTTATATCAAGCAGGCTAGGCAAGAAGCGGAAAGCGTGCGGGTATCAATTCGCAATGCACGTCGCGATGTGCTGTCTGACCTGAAAGACTTGTTAAAAGAGAAAGAAATCAGCGAAGACGAAGAGCGTCGCGCGCAGGATGATGTGCAGAAAATCACCGATCAGTATATTGCTGAAGTTGATAAAGCACTGGCGGCGAAAGAAGCCGACCTGATGGAAATTTGAGCGCTGAGCTGAATTGTTTAAATGCCAGTAACAACGCGGGATTCCGCGCCTAAGAGTGTTCCCCGCCATGTTGCCATTATTATGGACGGCAACAATCGCTGGGCTAAACAACAGGGTTTGAAGTCGTCCGCGGGCCATCGCGCCGGCGTCGAGGTGATTCGTCCGCTATTAAAACAAACCCGAGCGCGCGGCGTGGAAATTGTTACTTTATTCGCGTTCTCTAGCGAAAATTGGCGGCGGCCAACCCTCGAAGTTCAAGCCTTAATGCGGCTATTTTCAAGTTATCTCTATAGTGAAACCAAGCAGCTACATACCGATGGCGTGCGAATGCGGTTTATTGGTGAGCGCAGCCAATTTTCAGCGGCGCTGCGCAAGCAAATGGACTATAGCGAGCAGTTAACCCGTTTTAATCGAGACACGCAGTTGGTCATCGCGGTTGATTACGGTGGCCAGTGGGACATTGTTAGCGCGGCTAAAGTATTGGCAGAAAAAGTTAAAGCTGGCGAGCTCAGCACTGATGAATTTAGTGTCGAGTTATTTGGCCGTCATCTTGCACTTGCAGATGTTGCCAAGCCAGATCTTTGTATTCGCACTGCCGGCGAGCAGCGAATTAGTAATTTTATGCTGTGGCAGTTAGCTTATAGCGAATTATATTTTACAGATTGTTTTTGGCCTGATTTTAACTCAGAAGAGTTAGATAAGGCGCTCGATGCCTATGCGTTTCGAGAGCGGCGATTTGGCGGTCGAGATAATGATAATAATGCAGAAACGCCCGAATAAAGGAATCAGTTTATGTTAAAGCAGCGGGTCATCACCGGGGTGTTGATCGTAGCCACGCTATCGGCGGCACTGGCTTATTTGTCTCTGCCTGCGTTGTCGGCAGTGTTTGCGCTTGTTGTGTTGCTGGCTGCATGGGAGTGGTCAGATATGACCGGCTTCTCTAGTAAAATATCCCGCTTTTGCTATGTCGCAGCATGCGCCCTGTTGATGGCGGTCGCTGGGTGGAAGACAGATTTGCTGGGCAGTGTAGATCAGGCGGAGGTCAAGGATATTGTTGTTGCAGCCAGTCTTTGGTGGGCTATCGCGTTGCTTTGGGTTAAGTCTTACCCTTTAAGTGCGGGGCTTTGGGGTTCGCTGTGGATGAGGGCCTTAATGGGCTTTCTGGTTGTGGTGCCGGCGTGGCTGGCCCTTTGTTATTTAAGAAGTTTAAGCGGCGGGGTGTGGTTGATCGTACTCGTAATAGCCCTCGTTGCTTCAGCTGATATTGGTGCTTATTTTGTGGGTCGCGCTTTTGGAAAAGCCAAGCTTGCCCCTGCGGTGAGTCCAGGAAAATCTTGGGCGGGCTTTTGGGGTGGCTTGGCATCAAGTACTTTACTGTCTGCTTTGCTCTGGGTTGTCTTGGCGCGGATGTCGCCGGGAGCAATACCTATCGGGTTATTGCCCTTGATCTGTCTTGTGATAGTGACCGTTTTGGCCTCGGTCTTAGGAGATTTATTGGAAAGTATGGTCAAGCGCCATCGCGGTATTAAAGACAGTGGCCACCTGTTGCCGGGGCATGGCGGAATAATGGACCGTATAGACAGTATTACGGCCGCGGCACCGGTCTTTGCCTTGGGTTTGATGGCGACGGGATGGGCCTGATGCAGTCAGTTACTGTGCTGGGCTCTACCGGCTCTATAGGTGTCAGCACATTAGAAGTTTTGGCGCGTCATCCTGAGCGTTATTGCGTTTATGCGTTAACTGCTAATCGCAATCTAGACACCTTGTTTGAACAGATTGAAGTGTTTTCTCCACGCTATGCGGTATTGGCTGATACTGCTCTTGTTAAGCCTTTTGCCGATCGACTTGCCTCTGCCGGTCTGAGTGCCGAGGTGCTTGGTGGGGTAGATGGCCTGTGTGCAGTGGCGCGTGAGGCTGACGCGACGATGGCGGCGATTGTGGGGGCAGCGGGTTTACTGCCAACCATGGCGGCGGTTGAAGCGGGTAAAAAGGTTTTATTAGCCAATAAAGAAGCTTTAGTGATGGCTGGGCCGCTGTTTATGGACGCCGTCGAGCGTCACGGCGCGATTTTATTGCCGATAGATAGCGAGCACAATGCGATTTTTCAATGCTTGCCACCCCAAAATCAGGTGGGGAGCGCTCAGGGCAGTCCTTTTAAAAATGGCGTCCGACGCATTTTGCTGACCGGTTCAGGCGGGCCTTTTCGAACCACAGCCTTGGCAGACTTAGCTGGTGTGACACCGGATCAGGCATGTGCGCACCCAAACTGGTCAATGGGTCGTAAAATATCTGTTGATTCAGCAACTATGATGAATAAAGGCCTAGAGCTGATTGAAGCTTGTTGGTTATTTGATACTGCCCCCTCGAATATTGATATTATTGTTCATCCCCAGAGTGTTATTCACTCGATGGTTGAGTATATTGACGGCTCGGTATTGGCGCAGCTAGGTAATCCCGATATGCGTACGCCTATTGCGCATGCTTTGGCGTGGCCGGAGCGAATTGTGTCCGGGGTTGGGGCTCTAGATATTATTAGTCAGGCGCGTTTAGATTTTGAGGCGCCAGACGAACGTCGCTTTCCGTGTTTGCGGCTTGCGCGTGAAGCCGCAGTGCGGGGCGGAACAGCGCCAGCAGTGTTGAATGCGGCGAATGAGATTGCTGTTGAAGCATTTCTTGATGGGCGCTTGGCGTTTGTCGATATTGCCACGGTTATAGAACAGGTTATGTTGAAGCTGGAAATTGTTGAACCGCAATCACTCGCGGATGTCCAACAAGCGGATAGCAAGTCTCGTGTTTTGGCAGTGGCAATTATTGCAGAGAAAGCCTTGATTTAATTGATAATCGATACGGCTCAGTGGTTTTGAATAGGCTGACCGTTAGCATGATGTGGGGCGAAGAATTTGTTGGACATATTACAAACGATATTAGTGACACTGTTAACCTTAGCCATCTTGGTAGCAGTCCACGAATTCGGCCATTTTTGGGTCGCGCGGCGTTGTGGCGTCAAAGTCTTGCGGTTTTCCGTGGGATTTGGCAAACCTTTGCTATCTTGGTCTGACCGCAGTGGTACCGAATATGTTATCGCCGGTATTCCGCTGGGTGGCTACGTTAAAATGTTGGATGAGCGCGAGGGCAATGTTCCTGAAGAGTTGCTAGATCAAACGTTTAATCGAGCAACACCCCGTTCGCGGATTGCCATTGCGGCGGCGGGGCCCTTGGCAAACTTTATTCTGGCTATTCTGGTCTATTGGTTGATCTTCTTAAATGGCGTTGGCGGTGTTACGCCAATCGTTGCCAAGGTTGAAGCAGGTTCTCTGGCCGAGAGGGCTGGTATTATTGCCGGCCAAGAGTTTTTGTCCGTTGACGGCAAGGCGACTCCCACATGGGAAGCTCTGCAGTTACAGCTTCTGGATCGCATTGGGGAGAACGGGGAAATCCTAGTCAATATGCGCTCATCTGACACAGGTCTGGTGAGTGAAAAAGTAGTGACGTTGACTGATTGGATGCATGACGTAGAAGAGCCAAATCCGGTGCGCGAGTTGGGCGTGACCTTATTTGTGCCGGAAGTGATTCCAAGAATAGAAACAGTCATGCCGGAAAGCCCTGCCGAGCGCGCGGGGCTGCGTGCTGGAGATTTGGTTCTTGAGACGGATGGTCAGCGTATTAACACTTGGTTGGAATGGGTGGAACAGGTAAGGCAAAAGCCGGAACAAGAGGTTTCGGTGACAGTTGAACGTGACAATCAGCGCGTCATGCTCACAATGACGCCAGAACGCAAGGTCGATGAGGGATCTCAGGTATATGGCTATGTTGGGGTGGGTGTTGCAATGCCCTCTTGGCCTGAGGAAATGCAGAGAATGACGGAATACGGGTTTATTGGCGCGGCTGTTGCGGCGGTTGACAAAACCTGGACGATGACCGCTCTTACTTTTTCGTCAATAAAAAAGATGTTGATGGGTCTGTTATCGCCGAAAAACTTGAGTGGGCCGATAACCATTGCTAAAGTGGCGGGCTCTTCAGTGCAGTACGGGTTTTTTGCATGGCTGACGTTTTTGGCATTGTTGAGTGTCAGCCTTGCCGTTTTAAACTTATTACCAATTCCGGTATTGGATGGCGGGCATATTGTTTACGCTCTGGTAGAGTGGCTCACCGGTAAGCCGGTGGCAGAACAGGTACAGATGTGGGCTAATCAGACGGGCTTGGTACTAGTAGTATGCTTGATGGTTTTTGCTATATATAACGATGTGTTGCGCCTTTAGTCTTTAAGATAATGCGATACTTTTAATCTTACACAGTGGTGGCGTCAGTTTTGATTTGGCGTTGGCACAAAGCCTTGGTTTTTAGCTGTTGATGAAACGCTTTTTAGCACTTAGTTTTTTCCTGTGGTCGGTGAGTGTTTTCGCTGTTGCCCAAAATTCACTGCCAATTTCAGATATTCGCGTAGAAGGCCTACAGCGAATATCGTCGGAGACGGTGTTCTCCGCTTTGCCAATAAGTATTGGCGACTTAGTCAGTACTCGTAGCGTAGCAAACGCCTCTAGGGCGCTGTTTGCCACGGGCAACTTCGACGATATCCAGATTGGTATAGATGGTGACATACTGGTGGTGAAAGTCGTTGAGCGCCCCGCTATCAGCATTATTAATTTAGAGGGCAACAAAGCGCTTGCTACTGAAGCGCTTCTGGATGGTTTGAAAAATTCAGGGCTTGCTGAAGGCCAGGTTTTTAAGCGGTCCACGCTGGACGGCATGAAAATGGAGCTGACTCGGCAGTACGTTTCTCAGGGCCGCTATGACGCTAGTATTGAAACCGATGTTGTCGCTGAGCCGCGCAACCGTGTTTCGGTCAGTATCAATATTGATGAAGGCAGTAACGCGACCATCGAACACATCAATATTGTTGGCAACGCGATTTACGACGACGACACCCTCTTAGATTTGTTTGAGTTAAAAACAGGCGGTTTATTTTCCTTTTTCAGTAGTAGTGATAAGTATTCTCGCGAGAAGCTCAAAGGCGATTTAGAGAAGCTCAATTCCTATTACCTAGATCGCGGCTATCTATTATTTAACTCGGACTCGGTTCAAGTTGCTATTAGTCCTGATCGAAAGTCTGTATTTATCACCGTAAATGTCATTGAAGGTGAAAAATATACCATCAGCAGCGCAGAGCTATCGGGTGACTTAGTGTTGCCAGAAGTCGACTTAAAGCGCTTCGTTTTAGTGCAGGAAGGCCAGGTTTTCTCACAGGCTTTGGTAACCAGTTCAGAAGAGTTTATTACCAAACGCTTAGGCAACGAAGGCTATAATTTTGCAAAAGTCCGCGGCATTCCTGAGACCAATGAAGAAAACAAAACCGTAGATATAAAATTCTTTATTGACCCCGGCAAACGCACCTATGTCCGACGCATTGATTTTGAAGGCAATGCGCGAACCTCTGACGAAGTCTTGCGTCGAGAGATGCGTCAGATTGAAAGTGCGCCTGCGTCGGCAGATAAAATTGAATTGTCGCGTATTCGTTTGGAGCGTCTTGGTTATTTTAAAGAAGCCAAAGTGGATACTTTAGAAGTTCCGGGTACCGATGACTTGATCGATCTGCGCTATGAAGTTGAGGAGCAAAGCTCTGGTAGTCTCGGTGCAAGTGTTGGTTTCTCGCAGGATAGTGGTCTGCTGCTCAGCGCTAATATCCAGCAAAACAATTTCTTTGGTACCGGTAAACAAGTTGGTTTCGGCATTTCCCGCAGTAACTTTGCGAGCAGTGCTAATTTTAATTATCTTGATCCCTATTTCACAGAAGATGGTGTGAGTCGCGGTTTTTCTGTCTTTTACCGCGCTACCGATTTTGAAGAAATTAACGTCGCCAGTTATACCTCCGACACTTACGGCGCCAGCGTTAATTTTGGCTACCCTATTTCTGAAACTGAGCGTCTTGGTTTCGATCTTGGTGTAAATCGGACTTCAATCGATGCGGGTCTGAGCGCAGTAAAAGAGATCAAGAGTAGCCCGCGCTTATTAGATATTATCGACAACTATTTTGTGAGTCAGCTAGATCCCGTAACCGGGACTTACAATGTGGCCGAGGTGCTCGAGAATATTAATAATTTGCCCGCCAATGCCTTAGTTGATAGCGGCGAAGAAGGGTTTTTAGATAAATATGGCGAAGAGTTTGATAACGTCACCGCCGGTATTTCTTGGCGGCAATCAACTCTAAACCGCGGTTTGTTAGCGACTCGCGGTGCCGCGCAATCTTTGTCTTTACAAGTGGCGGTGCCAGGCTCTGACCTAGAGTATTTCAAGCTAGGCTATGAAGGGCAGATATACGTTCCTATTACTAATAGTTTTACCCTGAGATTCAGAACTCAGTTGGGCTATGGTGATGGCTATGGTGAGCTAGAAAATCTGCCGTTCTACGAGAATTTCTACGCGGGCGGTTTTGGCTCGGTGCGGGGTTATCAAGCTAATACTTTAGGTCCCCGTAGCTCTATTGCCGATATTTATCGAATTAGCCAGGCAGCTACGGCCATAGATTCTTCGGGCAATGCGTTGGCACTGTCGGCACAAGGGGCTTATATTTTAGATCCTGCGACCGGTTTGTTGGTGGTGGATAACGCCAATAGCTTCACTCGTGACCCAGACCCCTTCGGTGGCAATGTGCTAGTAGAGGGCAGTATAGAATTACTATTTCCCCTTCCTTTTGTGAAAGATCAACGTTCTGTCCGCAGTGGTTTGTTTTTTGATGCAGGTAATGTATTTAGCACCCAGTGCGGTTCTACTCAGATTAATTGCTCAACTCCTGAGATTTCAGGTTTGCGAACGTCTGCTGGTGTTGGTGTAACCTGGATCACTGGTTTTGGTCCGTTGACCTTTAGTCTCGGTAGAGCGCTGAACGCTGAAAAGATTGATGAAGAAGAAATATTCCAATTCTCATTAGGGCGTAGTTTTTAAACCCTGTTTGAAAGAATTTAATTATTAACACAATAATCAGTAGGAGTTGTATATGAAGTTTTCCAAAGTTATCGCGGCGGCAGTAATGGTATTGTGGGCTTGCGGCACTATGGCAGAAGGCCGAGTCGCAGTTTTTGATGTTGAGGCTGCGGTGCTTAATACCGATGTCGCAAAGAAGCGTTTGACGGCTATGCGCAATCAAGCAGAATACAAAAAAAATGTTTCTGAACTAGAGGCATTGAAGAAGAATTATGACAAGCAGGTTGAGCAGTTTCAGCGTGATTTCGATATTTTGAGCGCCGAGCAACGTCTGGCAACTAAAAATAAAATTGATACCGCTCGAGATGATGGCGAGCACCTTGCTCGTAAAATAGAGGCGTCAAATCAGCAGGAAGCTCAGTCTATTCTTCAAGAGCTGGGACCAAAATTGCAGAAGATTTTGCCAGACCTGATCAAAGCAGAAAATATTGGTTTGCTGCTGCCGCGTAAGCAGGTGCTGCATGCTGATGTTAGCTTCGATATCACGGCAAAAGTCGCAGACAAATTGAATCAAACAAAGTAGGTAAATATCTAAGCGAGAGCGTTTAGTCTCGCTTAGTGCTTGGCTGTCTAATAACTTGGTTTTAAAAGACAGTCAGGAATCTCCTTGCGGACATAGTCTCATTGAGTAGCGTGGAATTTCCTGGTTAAACTTTTTCACAAATACTGTGTTTGAATTTAGCTTCTAAAGTATCTTGCCCGTCTTAATCTGTCGCAGTTCTTGGAGATGGTGGATACAGCCAAAGATGCAGCAATAGTTCTACTGAACAAGGGTAGTGTCTTTATTGGTCGCGTATTGCAAGTGTTGCAGACGTTTCTAATGCGGTGCCGGCTTGGATTGCTAAGTTGATTTTGTAGCCTGGGTTTTACTCAGGGACGTTCGCAGCGACTTATTTTGCTGTACGAAAAAAACCGCCGCGCGATTTAGGTAGCTTTATTTACGTTTGGCTCTTTCAGAAAAGCAATTAAAGAATAATCACGAGGGTGAAGGCTGAGACATGCTGATGGACATTAATCAAATAAAGGAATACCTACCGCAACGTTTTCCGTTCTTGCTGGTCGATCGAGTGTTAGAGTTAACACTCGGCGAATCTATCGTTGCTATAAAGAACGTGACTGGAAATGAAGACTTTTTTAATGGCCACTTTCCGGATTTGCCGATTATGCCGGGTGTGTTAATCATTGAGGCAATGGCTCAGGCAGCAGGTATTTTAGGCTTTAAAACACTGGATAAAAAGCCTTCAGAAGGGTCAATCTATATGTTTGCCGGTGTAGATAAGGCGCGTTTTAAACGTCAAGTAGTTCCTGGCGATCAGCTAGTGTTGAAGGCGCAATACGTCTCCGATAGCAGAGGGTTGTGGAAATTCAATTGCCAGGCATTCGTTGACGATAAACTGGCCTGTTCGGCAACCATCTTGTGCATTGATCGGCAGCGTTGATAGTGACAGATAATATTCATTCATCCGCAGTGGTTGATCCTCGCGCGATTATTGACCCGAGCGCGGTAATCGCCGCGGGTGTAAAAGTGGGCCCTTGGACAATAGTTGGTGCAGGCGTAGAGATCGGTGAAGGCTCTGATATTCGCTCTCACGTTGTGCTGATGGGGCCAACAAAAATTGGTAAGAATAATCGTATCTACCAGTTTTCGACTATTGGTGATGATACCCCTGATTTAAAGTACAAGGGTGAAGCCACGGAGCTAATTATCGGCGACGATAATGTGATTCGTGAAGGCGTCACTATTCACCGCGGTACCATTCAAGATCTCGGTAAGACCATTATAGGTAATAAGAATTTACTAATGGCTTATGTGCATGTCGGTCATGATTCAGTGATCGGAGACAACTGTATTCTCGTTAATAATGCAGCACTCGCCGGTCATGTGGTTGTTGGCGATTGGGCTATCTTAAGCGGCTTCACCCTTGTTCATCAGTTTTGTCATATTGGTGCTCACAGTTTTGCCGGGTTTGGTTGCGGGATTAGTAAAGATGTCCCCGCCTATGTGACCGTGAGTGGTACACCCGCGCAAGCAAAAACCATTAATAGCGAAGGCTTAAAGCGTCGCGGTTTTACTGCGGACGCTATTGCTGCTATACGCCGCGCTTATAAAATCATTTATCGTCAGAACAAAACGGTAGAAGAAGCGTTGATGGCGTTAGCACCTATTTCTGCTGAGTTCCCCGAAGTGCAATTGTTGGTAGATTCATTGAAACAATCTCAACGCGGCATTGTGCGTTAATTCGCACCATCCGGCCGCGACAAATGGCTATATTATGAGTGTATTGCGAATCGGTATTATTGCTGGAGAAGCCTCTGGTGATATTTTGGGCGCTGATTTAATTCGCGCAATTAAGCAACGTCACCCCAGTGCCATCTTCGAAGGTGTGGCTGGTCCGCTGATGATCGAGCAGGGCTGCCGGAGTCTGTGCGATATGGACCGCTTGTCGGTGATGGGTCTTGTTGAACCCCTCAAGCGGCTGCCTGAGTTGCTGCGTCTGCGGCGCTTATTAAAGGCGCATTTTTTGACTTGGCAGCCTGCTATTGTTATCGGTATTGATTCCCCTGATTTTAATCTAAATATTGAGCTGTATTTGCGTCAACGCGGTATCAAAACACTGCACTATGTCAGTCCGTCGGTATGGGCTTGGCGACAGGGGCGAGTGAAGAAAATCGCCAAAGCGGTAGATCATATGCTCACTCTGTTTCCCTTTGAAGAGCAGTTCTATCAAGAACATGGTGTTCCCGTGACCTGTGTGGGGCACCCCTTGGCAGATCAGATTCCACTGCATGATCAGCGTGCAGAGGCCAGAACAGAGCTTGATGTTGAAGACGGTCACCCGGTGCTAGCGATTTTGCCTGGTAGCCGCAGTGGGGAGGTTGCCCAGCTTATCGAGCCCTTTTTAAACACCGCGCAATGGTTGCGTTCTGCGCAGCCAAATATTGAATTTTTAATTCCGGCCGCCAACGTGGAGCGTAAACAGCAGATATTGCAGGCAGTGGCGACACTTTCTCGAGATTTACCGGTGCGAGTGGTGCTTGGTCAGTCTCGCACCGTGATGGCGGCGTCGGATGTGGTGTTAATGGCGTCCGGTACCACCAGTCTCGAAGCGTTGCTGCTGCAGAGGCCGATGGTGGTTGCCTACCGATTTGGTAAATGGTCTTATCAAATATTTTCTCGCTTGATCAAAACGCCGTTCTTCTCTTTACCTAACTTATTAGCGCAGCGCGCATTGGTGCCTGAGTTATTGCAAGATGAGGTGTGTGCTGAGGTGATTGGGCCGCTATTATTAGAGCAGTTAAATAATGCGAATCACCGCGACACCTTGATAGCCGAATTCCAAATTATTCACCGGCAGTTAGCGCGTGGAGCGAGCGAGCGCGCTGCTGACATTGTGTTGCAATGCGCCGGAGTCGAGGATGTCTGAGATTGATGAATTATTTGCCGAGTTTGATGTTCCGCTATTAACCGCGGGTGTTGACGAGGTGGGGCGAGGCCCCTTGTGCGGTGACGTTGTAACGGCCGCAGTTATTTTAGATCCTGAAAAGCCCATTGCCGGTTTGAATGATTCTAAAAAATTGAGTGAGAAGCGCCGCGAAGCACTTTTTATTGAAATAAAAGATAAGGCCCTAAGCTTTTGTATAGCCAGAGCGTCGGTGGCCGAAATCGACGAGTTGAATATATTGCAGGCGAGTTTATTGGCCATGCATCGCGCCGTTGCTGGTTTGACAGTGCAGCCCGAGTTCGTGCTGGTAGATGGTAATCACCTGCCAAGTTGGTCTTACCGTGCCCAAGCAGTTGTCAAAGGCGATAGCCGAGTCCCCGCCATAGCCGCAGCGTCAATTTTGGCAAAAGTAAGCCGCGACCGAGAAATGGCTGAGATGGATGTTTTATACCCAGGTTACGGTATGGCCGGTCATAAAGGTTATCCAACCAAGGTTCATTTGGCGGCCCTGAAATCCCTAGGTGTTACGCCAATTCATCGCCGTAGCTATGCGCCGGTTCGCGCTATTTTAGAGGCTGAGTAATGATTGCAGATCAGTTCGTCCACTTGCGTGTGCATTCCGAATATTCAATCGTCGATGGCTTAATACGGATTAAAGCCCTAGCGAAAAGGGTCGCCGATCTTAATATGCCGGCGGTTGCTTTGACTGATCTTAATAATTTTTATGCGCTGATCAAATTTCAAAAAGCGGCGAGCGGCGCAGGTATTAAACCCATTTTTGGCAGTGACTTGTTAGTGCGTGACGACGATGATCCCGATCAAACTAGCGTGCTGTGCTTGCTGGCACAAAATCAAACGGGCTACCGCAATCTTACTGAGCTAATATCTCGCGCTTATTTAGAGGGCCAGTATCAGGGTCGAGCCTACGTTAATCGCAGCTGGGTCGAGCAGGCTAGTGATGGGCTTATTGCGTTATCTGGGGGTCGTGAGGGCGATGTGGGTCAATTGCTGATGGCAAGTAAGGCACAGGCAGCTACCGCTAGTCTTGCTCGTTGGCTCAGCGTTTTTCCAGACCGCTTCTATATTGAATTACAGCGAACTGGTCGGCAGTACGAAGATGAATACTTGCATGCGGCTGTTGCCTTGGCTGAACAAGCCGACTGTCCGGTGGTGGCCACCAATGATGTCCGCTTTCTAGATCCCGATGAGTTTGATGCCCATGAGGCGCGTGTTTGTATTCGCGATGGTCGAGTCTTGGACGATCCGCGTCGGCCGAGAAATTATAGTGAGCAACAATGCTTGCGCAGCGCCGAAGAGATGCAGGCCTTATTTGCTGATATCCCAGAGGCCTTGCAGAATAGCGTTGAAATCGCCAAACGATGCAATTTAACTATTCCACTCGGTACTTATTATCTTCCCGAATACCCCATTCCAGCGGGCCAAACCCAGGAAGAGTTTTTCCGTGAGCTATGTCATAACGGCCTAGACCAGCGCTTGGACTTTCTTTTTGAAAGTAAGTCGCCTGAGTTTGTCGATCATCAAAAAGAATATCGAGATCGTCTCGATTTTGAACTTAACGTTATTCTACAAATGGGCTTTCCCGGTTACTTCCTAATCGTTATGGATTTTATCCAGTGGGCCAAAGATCATGATATTCCTGTGGGCCCTGGTCGTGGTTCCGGTGCGGGGTCGCTGGTAGCCTATGCCTTAAAGATTACTGATCTTGACCCTATTCAATATGACTTACTGTTCGAACGATTTTTGAATCCTGAGCGGGTATCCATGCCTGATTTCGATGTCGACTTTTGTATGGACGGTCGCGACCGGGTTATTAACTATGTCGCTGACAATTACGGTCGCGACGCGGTTAGTCAAATTATTACTTTTGGTACGATGGCTGCAAAAGCTGTGGTGCGTGATGTTGCCAGGGTGCAGGGCAAGCCCTATGGTCTTGCTGATAAACTTTCAAAAATGATTCCATTTGAAGTTGGGATGACACTTACCAAGGCCCATGAACAAGAAGAAGTCTTGCGTGAGTTTTTGGTAAACGACGAAGCCGCCCAAGAAATTTGGGACATGGCAGTGCAATTAGAAGGCGTGGTGCGCGGCGTAGGTAAACACGCTGGCGGGGTGGTGATTGCGCCATCGAAGCTAACGGATTTCGCTCCCCTGTATTGCGATGATGCCGGCGGTGGTTTGGTAACCCAATTTGATAAAAACGATGTCGAAGACGCGGGTCTCGTTAAGTTTGATTTCTTGGGTTTGCGAACCCTGACAATTATCGATTGGGCGCTCAAAATTATAAATGCTCAGCGCGCTCAAGTAGATGAAGCCGCCTTGGACATCATGGCCATTCCTTTGCAGGATAGGCCTACTTTTGATCTGTTAAAACGGGCCGAAACCACCGCGGTATTCCAGCTGGAATCTCGCGGTATGAAAGATCTGATCAAACGCTTACTGCCCGACTGCTTTGAAGATATTATCGCGCTGGTGGCTCTGTTCCGTCCGGGTCCTCTGCAGTCGGGTATGGTTGATGACTTTATTAATCGCAAGCATGGGCGGGCGGAGGTAGCCTATCCGCATCCCCAATACCAACACGATTGTTTGAAGCCGGTTTTGGGGCCGACCTACGGTATCATTTTGTATCAAGAGCAGGTTATGCAGATTGCCCAGGAAATGGGTGGCTACACTCTTGGTGGTGCTGACTTGTTACGCCGCGCCATGGGTAAAAAAAAGCCAGAAGAGATGGAAAAGCAGCGGGTCTTGTTTCAGGCTGGTGCGGTTGAAAAGGGCTTTCAGGAAGAGCTCGCGTCTAACATCTTCGACTTAATGGAAAAATTTGCCGGCTACGGTTTTAACAAATCGCACTCTGCTGCATACGCCTTAGTTTCCTATCAAACTGCCTGGCTGAAAACCCATTATCCGGCGCCATTTATGGCCGCAGTAATGAGTTCGGAATTGGATAATACCGACAAGATCGTTATTTTTATCGAAGAATGTCGGGAAATGAAACTGGACTATAAGCTGCCTTCGGTAAATGAAGGTGAGTATATGTTCACGGTTAACGATCGCGGTCAGATCGTTTACGGGCTGGGCGCGATTAAAGGTTTGGGCGAAGGTCCAGTTGAGAATATGATAGCGGCGCGTAATGCGGGCGGGCCATTTGTAAATTTGTTTGAATTTTGTGAGCGCACTGATCCGCGAAAGGTAAATAAGAGGGCGATAGACGCGCTGATTCGCTCGGGTGCTTTTGATGACTGGGGTGAAGATCGCGCCATATTGATGGCGGCCATGCCTGAGGCTGTAAAAGGGGCCGAACAGTCAGCTAAGAATACCGACAGCGGGATGACTGACTTGTTTGGCGAGACCTTAGCCGTCGTGAGCCGCGATGTATATGCACCCTTTCAAGGCGTGCGTCGCTGGACGAGTAAGGAGCGCTTGCTAGGGGAGAAGGAAACCCTAGGACTTTATGTTACTGGGCATCCTATCGACGACTACGAAGCTGAGCTAAGACGTTTCGTGCCCAAAAAGATTGTGGATCTGAATCCGGAAAAGTATCCGCAAACCATTGCCGGCTTAGTGATGAGTACGCGCACCATGAGAAATAAGCGCGGTGATACCATGGCCTTTGTGTTATTGGATGATCGCACCGCTCGCATTGAAGTTGCCTTGTTCAGCGACGCTTATGACGCCTGCCGTGAGAAGTTGGTGAAGGATACCGTGATCGTCGTTGAGGGTGTCTGTAGCAATGATGAGTATAGCGGTGGCAAAAAGATGCGCGTTAAGGCGGTGCGAAGTATTGCTGAGGCGCGGGACCAGAGCGCCAAAGAATTGCAGATTTCGGTGTCCGCTGACAGCTTGGGAAATGAAGGTCTTGATCGGCTGAAAGGGGCTTTAAATGTAGCCAGAGGTGGTCGTTGCCCGGTGGTTATCCATTACCGCCGCCCAGAGGGGGAAGGTCGTATTTGTCTGGGTGACAATTGGCGAATCCTGCCAAATGATGAGTTATTACTGCGATTGCGTGACGAGTGTGGCGCAAATAACGTGGTGATCAATTACGATTAACGTATAATCTAAAGTCTGAGTGGGCCCATTTATCGGCATGAAATGTGGCCGTTTCCTGAATTTGACAAGCGAATAAAGTAGAGCGATGAATCCGAACTATCTTGATTTTGAACAACCGATTGCTGAGCTGGAAGCCAAAATCGAAGAGCTGCAGCTAGTCGGAAGCGACAACGACCTCAATATCACTGAAGAAATCGCCAAGCTACGTGAGAAAAGTAGCAAGCTGACGGAAAAGATTTTCTCAAATCTGACTCCGTGGAATGTGGTCAAGATCGCTCGTCACCCAATGCGACCCTACACGCTTGACTATATTCGTCGCATTTTTACTGACTTCGACGAGTTGCATGGCGATCGTCATTTTGGTGACGATTCTGCAATAGTGGCCGGTATTGGTAAGCTTAACGGCATGCCGGTAATGGTAATTGGCCAGGAAAAAGGCCGCGGTGTCACTGAGAAAGTAAAGCGCAATTTTGGTATGCCTAAACCCGAGGGTTATCGCAAAGCCCTGCGCTTGATGGAGCTGGCAGAGCGTTATCACTTGCCGATTGTCACTTTAATTGACACCCCGGGCGCATACCCAGGTATCGACAGTGAAGAGCGCGGTATCAGTGAGGCGATTGCACAAAACCTTGCGGTGATGTCACGCCTCAAAACACCGATAGTCTGCGTTGTGATTGGTGAGGGGAGTTCCGGTGGAGCCTTGGGTATAGGTGTTGGTGATCATATTGCGATGCTGCAATATGCAACTTACTTTGTTATTTCGCCAGAAGGCTGCGCCAATATTATTTGGAAGAGCTCAGAGTTTGCGCCAGATGCTGCAGAAGCAATGGGTTTGACCTCTACCATTCTTCAAGAGCTGGGTATTGTGGACGCCACTATTCCTGAGCCACGTGGTGGCGCGCACCGGGATATTGATCTGAGTGCGGCGCGGGTGCGTGATCATATTGCGACTGAAATTACTCGCTTACAGGGCTTATCAGAAAAAGACCTGCTCGATACGCGCTACGAGCGTTTAATGTCTTACGGTGCTAGCTAAGCTTTGTTAGGCTAAGTCCTGCCTGCTAGGCGTTCTTCTGGGCGCGGAGCTTATATGACTGAACTACTGTCCCCTATTTCAGCAACGCTGGCCCCTTATTTGGCTTGTCAGCGCTGGTATATTGCCTATAGTGGTGGTTTAGACTCCCATGTCTTGCTTCATTTTGTCTGGCGACTGCGGCAGGAAGCCTTGCGCGCTGGCAAGCCTTTTCCAGAACTTTGTGCCATCCACGTTAATCATCAATTGCAGGCAGACTCACTCCATTGGGCTGCTCACTGTGCAAGCACGTGTAATGAATACGGGATTGCCATCGACGTTCGAGCGGTCAGTATTGAGGGGCGCGGGCAGGGCGTAGAAAGTCTTGCTAGGGCGGCCCGCTATAAAGTGTTTGAAGATATCGTCGATGAGCGCAGTGTGCTGTTAATGGCACATCACCAAGATGATCAAGCGGAAACATTTTTACTGCGCTTGATGCGTGGTGCCGGTGCGGCCGGTTTAGCGGCAATGCCGGTAAGCCGACCATTGGGGCGAGCTATGCTGTTTAGGCCGCTGTTAAATATGGCGCGCTCACAGCTTGAGGCTTACGCAGCTTATCACTGTCTAGAATCTATCGATGACCCCAGCAACCGCGACCCGCAATACCGGCGTAATTTTCTTCGTCATCGGGTGATGCCGGTACTGGCGGAGGTCTGGCCGGCTTATCGACATAGCATTGCCCGCGCCGCTGAGTTACAGGCTGAAACGAACAATTTATTGAGCGCCTATCTCAGCGCTGATGTGACCGCGATTAGTGATGCTGACGGTAGTTTAGATCTTAAGGCTTTGATGAAGTTTGATGCTTTGCGGCAGCGAGCGGTGCTGCGTCATTATGTTCTTCAGCATCTTGAGATTCGTTTAGATAGGGCTCAAAGTGAAGAGCTTGTGGGCCAGTTTTTGCACTCTAGTCCCGATAGTCAGCCGGTATTCGAGCTAAATAATGGTATGACTATTCGATCGTTTCGCGGGCGTCTTTCCTGTGAGCGAGATCCGGCGGAATATGTTTTCGATCGCGGTCTAGTGCGAGACTGGGATGGCCGGCAAGCCTGTTTGATAAGTGGCCTTGGGCGCCTGAGTGTAAAGGCCGGCGGTGAGTTTGTTCCCCGCGGTAAAATAACGGTACGTTTCCGTAGCGGTGGTGAGCGCTGTCGTATAGCGGGCCATGCGCACAGCCGGCCGTTAAAGAAACTACTGCAGGAGTGGAGCGTGCCGCCGTGGAAACGGGAGGTTCTGCCCTTGATTTATTGCGATGATGAAATAGCAGCAATTGCCGATATCGCGATTTGTGAAGGTTTTCAGGCTGCTTTTGGAGAGCCTGGGCTGAGTTTGCGTTGGCTTTTGAGTCGCTGACCTATTCAAAAGCTTCTGTTAGAATAGTCGGCTCCTCACAAGAGCCGTGATTATGAGTTCGCAGAATTTAAACCCGCAAAATACTATTGCTAGCCCGCTAGATAATGTCCGTATCGTGCTGGTGAACACGTCCCACCCCGGTAATATTGGTGCAGTGGCGCGGGCCATGAAGAATATGTGCTTATCGCAGCTGTATTTGGTCGAGCCTCAAAAATATCCCCATGATGAAGCAATTTGGCGTGCCGCTAGCGCGGGCGATGTCCTGGAGTCGGCGATAGTTTGTGAAACTTTGGCCGATGCGATAGCTGGGTGCCAGTTAGTTATCGGTACCAGCGCCCGCGAGCGCACCGTGCCATGGCCTATGTTAGACCCTCGCAACTGCATGGAGCGGGCCTATCAAGAGGCCGCAGTAAACCATAAGGTCGCTGTGGTGTTCGGCCGTGAAGACCGTGGGTTAACCAATGAAGAGTTGCAGCGTTGCAATTTGCATGTCCATATTCCGGCTAACCCTGATTACAGCTCGCTGAATATTGCGATGGCTGTTCAAGTCTTGAGCTATGAATTGCGGATGGCGCATCTCAGCGGCGAGTTGAGTAGCAACGATATGGCGGAATGGGATGTGCCTGTAGCGGGTGCAGATGATCTAGAACGCTACTTGGTGCATCTTGAAGAAACGTTGCGCGAGATTAATTTTTTGCGGCCGGAGGCACCTAAAAAACTGATGACCAGACTTCGTCGCTTGTATCAGCGCACTCGCTTAGATGAGATGGAGGTGAATATTCTGCGGGGTATTCTCACTTCTACACAATACTGGGTGCGCAAGGCAAAAGTGAAGGATGATGACATCAATAGCGAGACCAAATAAGGGAGCGCTATTGCTTATTTAAGTCCTACTAAAACCATCGGGTATAAAGTTGACTGTTTTGCTGGGTTATTGCATAATTGAGTCGTGGAAAAGTTTAGGTGAATTTATGCGACTAACGACAAAAGGCCGCTACGCAGTGACAGCCATGTTGGATTTGGCGCTGTACGGTGACCGCGGCCCCATCAGCTTAGCTGATGTGTCGGGGCGACAAGATATATCGCTGTCGTATTTAGAGCAGCTATTTGCCAAATTACGTCGCAATGATTTAGTGTTTAGTACGCGCGGCCCAGGTGGCGGCTATCGACTAAGTAGGCCCAGCGAGACAATTTTTGTCGCTGAGATTATTGATGCAGTCGATGAGCGAGTAGATACCACGGGTTGCGCAGGCAAGAGTGACTGTCAAGACGGTGAAACATGTCTGACACACAATTTGTGGTCGGATCTCAGTGATCAGATCCATCACTTCTTAAGTGACATTAGCTTAGCTAGTTTGGTTGAGCGGCGCGATGTTCAAAATGTGTCTGCGCGCCAAATACGGCGGGCGCGCAACACTCAGTCGATTATTTTGACAGCCTTAGATTAGTTTACCCCCCCCCCGGCTGTGGTCGGGAATCTGGAGATAAGTGTATGCAATTGCCAATTTACTTGGATTACTCTTCGACTACGCCCGTTGATCCCCGGGTTGCAGAGAAAATGATGGCCTGCCTGACCGCTGATGGTGTGTTTGGTAATCCGGCATCACGCTCTCATATGTTCGGCTGGAAAGCTGAGGCTGCAGTAGAGAATGCGCGTCGTCAGGTTGCCGATCTGTTGAATGCGGATCCCCGTGAAATTGTTTGGACTTCTGGTGCTACCGAGTCAAATAATCTTGCGATTAAAGGTGCTGCGCATTTTTATAGCAAAAAAGGTAAGCACATAGTTACATCGAAAATTGAACACAAAGCGGTATTAGATGCATGTCGCCAGCTAGAGCGCGAAGGCTTTGAAGTCACGTATCTTACCCCGACAGATAAAGGTCTTATTACGCCAGAAGCGGTTGCCGCTGCAGTGCGTGAAGATACCGTTGTAGTTAGTATCATGCACGCCAATAATGAGATCGGTACCATTAGTGATATCGCCGGAATTGGTGAAGTGTGTCGCGCTAATGGAGTGGTGTTTCATGTTGATGCTGCGCAAACCTCGGGTAAGATCCCTATCGACATGGAGACAATGAAAATTGACTTATTGTCTATGTGCGGGCACAAAATGTACGGTCCCAAAGGGGTTGGTGTTCTGTATGTCCGCCGTAAACCACGCATACGCTTAGAGGCGCAAATGCATGGTGGTGGTCACGAGCGCGGTATGCGTTCAGGTACTTTACCAACGCATCAAATTGTTGGAATGGGCGAAGCTTGTGAACTTGGCCGCAAAGAAATGGTACAGGATGCGGCACATGCCCTGGCCTTGCGCAATCAGTTTTGGGATGGCTTGAAAGATATTGAGCAAGCTCATATTAATGGTGATATTGAGAAACGACTGCCGGGTAATTTGAATGTCAGTTTAGCGTTTGTAGAAGGCGAATCGTTGATTATGTCTCTCAAAGATTTGGCGGTGTCGTCAGGGTCAGCCTGCACATCTGCTAGCTTGGAGCCTTCGTATGTATTGCGTGCACTTGGTCTTAATGATGAGTTAGCGCACAGCTCACTGCGTTTCTCCTTCGGGCGATTCACAACAGCTGAAGAAGTAGATTACGCAATTAAGCAGGTTTGTAGCGCAGTTGATAAATTGCGAGAGTTGTCGCCTTTGTGGGATATGTACAAAGACGGCGTGGATTTAGATAGTATTGAATGGGCGGCTCATTAAGCTGTTCAGCGCGAGAGGACGAAATCATGGCATATAGCGAAAAAGTATTAGATCACTACGAGAATCCGCGCAACGTCGGTAAGTTTGACGATAGCGCTGATGAAATTGGTACGGGTATGGTTGGTGCACCAGCTTGCGGCGACGTAATGCGTCTGCAAATCAAGGTGAATGAGCACGGCATTATTGAAGATGCCAAGTTCAAGACCTACGGTTGTGGCTCGGCCATTGCGTCTAGTTCGCTGCTCACCGAGTGGGTGAAGGGCAAAACGCTAGAAGAAGCGGAGCATATTAAAAATACCCAGATTGCCCAAGAGTTGGCTTTGCCACCAGTGAAAATTCACTGCTCGGTACTGGCAGAAGATGCGATTAAGGCCGCGGTATCAGATTACCGCAAGAAAAGAGCTGCGTCCTGAATCGCAGTAGGAGAGGGTAGATGCCAATTTCAGTAAGCAGTGCGGCGGCAAGTCATATTAATCGACAGATGGTTGGTCGTGGCTGCGGCTTGGGTATTCGTATCGGAGTGCGCACATCAGGCTGCTCCGGTATGGCCTATGTGTTGGAATTTGTCGATGAATTGCAGGCTGAAGATCAGGTTTTTGAGCGTGATGGGGCCTCAGTCTATATCGACCCCAAGAGCATGGTATACCTCGATGGCACCGAGTTAGACTTTGTAAAAGAAGGGCTAAACGAAGGTCTGAAATTTAATAACCCCAATGTGTCGGCTGAATGTGGCTGCGGTGAGAGTTTCACCGTCTAGCGTTCTTGCCGGCCGGCCATAACGCTATGTTAGAATTTAATCCTCAGGAAAACTTCTTCGCTCTGCTGGCTGTGCCTCAGAGCTACGAAGTTAATCAAGCTGATTTAACTCGTCGTTATCGAGAGCTTCAGCGCGAAGCTCACCCGGATCGCTTTGTCGGGGCGAGTCAGCGAGAGCATCTGCGCGCAGTTCAATTCTCGTCACAAATCAATGAAGCTTATGAGACCTTGGTTTCTGCGACCCGTCGTGCCGCGTACTTACTCAAGCTGGCTGGTGTCGATAGTGATATGTCGTCCTCTACGTTTCAAGATCCTGAGTTTTTGATGCAGCAGATACATCTTCGTGAGGAGCTTTCGGAGCTGCAGGATGCTGAAGATCCAGAGTCCGCACTGGATAAGTTCTACAGTGATCTCGATGCTGCTGCAAACCAGCAAAAACTGATATTTTCGACTAATTACACGCAGCGGCAATTCGACGTGGCATTGCAAAGTTATGCCAAGCTTCAGTTTTTGGAAAAGCTGCGCAGCGAAGCTGAGTTAAAAGAGAGTGAACTACTCGATTATTGAAATAGGCGAACTGATCGCCAGGAGTCCAAATAACCCCTATGTTGATGCAAATTTCAGAGCCAGGACAAGCCCCCGAGCCGCACCAGCGTAAATTGGCGGTAGGCATTGACCTCGGCACCACAAACTCCTTAGTTGCCACTGTTCGCAATGGCAGTGCGCAAACCCTAGCGGATATCGATGGCGTCCATTTATTGCCCTCGGCAGTCCATTACGGTGAAGATGCCCAGATCGATATCGGCGAGAAAGCCCTGGCGGTTGCAAGTGCGGATCCTCGTAATTCTCTGTTGTCGATTAAGCGCTTAATGGGCCGCTCCTATGCTGATGTGATTGGCGCCGAGGGGGTCATTAAGTCGCCCTGCGAATTACTTGATTTGGGCCAGGATATGGTCAAGATCCGCACCCGCGCTGGTGATTTATCACCAGTGCAGGTATCGTCTGAAATATTGAAATCCTTGGGTCGCCGTGCCGAAGAGACCCTGGGCGGTGAGTTAACTGGGGTAGTGATTACTGTACCGGCTTATTTTGATGATGCTCAGCGTCAGGCGACGAAAGATGCAGCTAAAATTGCTGGGTTAAACGTACTGCGGCTATTAAATGAGCCTACCGCGGCGGCGGTCGCTTACGGCCTAGACCAGCAAGACGAAGTGGCGATAGCGGTATTCGATTTGGGAGGCGGCACCTTTGACGTTTCCGTACTTCAGTTAACTAAGGGAGTATTCGAGGTACTTTCTACGGGCGGGGACTCTGCACTTGGTGGTGATGATTTTGATCACATGCTGGCACAGTGGTTTGTGGCCGAAAACAACATGGTAAGTTTGGATATGTTTGAGCAGCGCAGTCTGCTAACGGCAGCTCGTGAGGCCAAAGAAGCGCTCTCTGATGTTACTGAAGTTCAGCTAAGCTTGGGTGGTATCAGCTCAACGCTGAGTCGGCAGCAGTTTAATGAGCTGATTGATCCTCTTATTGATAAGGCAATTCGAGCCTGTAAACGTGCTTTGCGCGACGCCAAATTACCCAGTAGTGAGATTCATAACGTGGTTATGGTGGGTGGATCAACTCGGGTCCCCCGTGTTCGTGAGCGTGTGACTCAGTGGTTTGGGCGTGAGCCTTTGGTAGATTTAGACCCTGATAAGGTGGTTGCCCTGGGCGCGGCTTTGCAGGCTGATCAATTGGTGGGCAACCGCAGCGGCG
>NZ_JBLIKC010000030.1:0-35909 GCF_047636175.1 Zhongshania sp.
GCACATAAAGATATTTTTTGTACCGAGGGCGTACGCACTAGCTGCGCATCAAAAATGCTGGATAATTTTATTGCCCCCTACAACGCTACCGTTGTTGAGCGGCTCGCCCACGCCGGGGTGGTAACGCTGGGTAAAACTAATCTCGACGAATTCGCCATGGGCTCGTCGAATGAAACGAGTTTTTATGGTGCGGTACGCAACCCCTGGAATACCGACTGTGTTCCCGGCGGCTCGTCCGGCGGATCAGCAGCCGCCGTTGCCGCAGGACTTGCCCCCGCGGCCACTGGCACCGACACCGGCGGCTCTATTCGCCAACCGGCGGCGCTGTGCGGCCTAACGGGCTTGAAACCCACCTATGGCCGCGTATCCCGCTACGGTATGATCGCGTTTGCGTCCAGCCTTGACCAAGGCGGACCAATGGCCAAAACCGCCGAAGACAATGCTTTACTGCTGCAATCTATGGCGGGATTTGATCACCGTGACAGCACCAGTATGAATTTAGCCGTGCCGGATTACGGCGCTGGACTCAGCAAAGACCTGCGCGGACTAAAGATCGGCGTACCTAAAGAGTATTTCAGTGACGGACTGGATCCAGAGATAGCATTAGCTGTGGAAGCCTCCCTCGATGAATACCGGAAAATGGGCGCAGAAATAAAATCGATTAGCCTACCTCATACCCACTTAGCGGTGCCTTGTTACTATATTATTGCGCCCGCTGAAGCATCAACCAATCTATCCCGTTTTGACGGCGTCCGATATGGATACCGCTGCGAGAACCCAAAAGACTTGGACGATCTTTATGCCCGTACGCGCGCCGAAGGTTTTGGCGAAGAAGTGAAGCGCCGAATACTAATTGGCACCTATGCATTGTCCTCTGGCTTTTATGATGCCTACTACCGCAAAGCGCAACAAATTCGTCGCCTTATCAAACAAGACTTTGACGAAGCCTTTAAGTCAGTCGACATCATTGCCGGCCCCACTACTCCGAACCCAGCCTTTGCTCTCGGTGAGAAAGTCAGCGACCCGGTAACTATGTACCTAGAGGATATCTACACTATCGCCGTCAACTTGGCGGGGCTTCCGGCAATATCACTGCCCGTTGGTTTTACCAAAGGCAAACCCATCGGCCTGCAACTTATTGGTCGCGACTTTGATGAAACCACCCTGCTCGCCGCTGCGCATCAATACCAACAGCGCAGCGACTGGCACCAACAAGCCGCTCCCGGCAGCGTATAAGGAAAGCGACTATGGAATGGGAAGTTGTAATTGGTCTGGAAATTCACGTCCAGCTCACCACAAAATCTAAAATTTTCTCTGGCTCAAGCACCGCTTTCGGTGCCGACCCCAACACCCAAGCAAACGCAGTTGATCTGGCGATGCCCGGCACACTGCCAGTATTAAATGAGCAAGCCGTAAACAAGGCCATCCTATTCGGCCTAGCCATTAATGCGGATATTTGCCGCGATTCGGTTTTTGACCGCAAAAATTATTTCTACCCAGATTCGCCCAAAGGCTATCAAACCACCCAGATGGACTTCCCTATCGTCGGTGCCGGCGTTGTAGAAATCACTCTGAGCGACGGCAGTACCCGCAGTGTTCGCGTGCACCACGCCCACCTTGAGGAAGATGCCGGCAAATCACTGCACGAAGACTATCACGGTATGTCGGGCATAGATCTCAACCGCGCCGGCACCCCGTTGATTGAAATTGTTTCTGAGCCTGATATGCGCAGTGCCGAAGAAGCGGTGGCGTATCTGCGAAAAATTCATTCTATTGTGACTTACATCGGCATCTCTGACGGCGATATGTCCCAGGGCTCCATGCGCTGTGACGCCAATGTCTCAATTCGCCCCAAAGGCCAAGCCGAGTACGGCACCCGCGCCGAATTGAAAAACATCAACTCTTTCCGCTTTGTCGAACGCGCAATCAAAGTTGAAGTCTTGCGCCAAATTGAACTCATCGAAGACGGCGGTAAAGTCCGGCAAGAAACCCGCCTCTACGACAGCGATAAAAATGAAACCCGCCCTATGCGGAGTAAAGAAGAAGCCAACGACTACCGCTACTTCCCCTGCCCTGACTTGCTACCGGTACACGTCGAACAATCTTTAATCGACGAGCTACAGGCGTCTATGCCGGAACTACCTGATGCCAAGCGCGACCGCTTTGAAAGTGAGTTCGGCCTGTCAGCCTACGACGCGGCGCTACTAACCGGAGAGCGCACGGTAGCCGACTATTTTGAAACTGTTGCCGATAAGGCCGGCGACGCCAAACTCGCTGCCAACTGGGTAAACGGTGAATTGTCAGCTGCGCTAAATCGCGACAATCTAACCATTCAAGCCAGTCCCGTCAGCGCAGAGCAACTTGGCGGTTTAATTCAACGTATTCGCGATAACAGTATTTCCGGCAGAATCGCCAAGCAAGTCTTTGACGCACTGTGGAATAAAGAGGGCGATAGTGCCGACGCGATTATTGACAGCAAAGGCTTGAAGCAAGTCTCTGATAGCGGCGCATTAGGCGCCATGGTAGACGAGGTACTTGCCGCCAACCCCGACCAAGTTGAGCAGTTCCGCGCTGCCGATGAAGGCAAACGCAAAAAGATGCTTGGCTTTTTTGTTGGCCAAATCATGAAAACATCTAAAGGCCAAGCCAACCCCGGCGTCATCAATTCACTTTTGAACGAAAAACTTGGCCGCTAAGCACGCCAACACTAGCAAGGTAGACACGACGTTATGAAGAAAGACAAAGAAAAGGTACTCGACGAAGTTTGGACTGAATCACGCGTACGTGAGTTTCTAGATTCCGAGCCCAAAGCCGGCACCAACCGCGACTTCCACGCACTGCTAAAGGCCTACCAAAGCATGCGCGCCGAAGATTTTGAATTGTTTATTGGCATGTTTCTGGAAACCGGCCGCGATCTCAACGCCACTGACAAAAGCGGCCGCACGGCCCTTAGTTACGCCAAAGAGCACCGCAATTCTGGCGAGCACGTCGCCGCACTTGAAGCTAAAGGAGCAATTTAAACCCCAGCTCTGGTTAGTCTATGCACTGCGACCGCGAGCTAAGCGGTCGCGGTTTTCTTGCTTCTTATTTTCACTCTTGCGCAACATTATATAAACCGCACCTGCACCGCCATGCTGTATTTGCGCACTGCAAAATCCCTGTACCTCGTCCATTTCCGGCAGCCAACGGTTTACATAAGATTTGAGTACCGCCCCTTTAGACCCGTTGTGATGACCACGGCCGTGCACAATCATCACAGTGCGCAAGTCGGCTTTCATCGCCTCACGAATAAATTCGAAGACCTGTAAGCGAGCTTGCTCAATCGTCATCTTATGTAAGTCCATCCGCGCTTCAATCGTATACTTACCCTGCTTTAAGCGCCGAAACACACCGTGTTGGACCCCTTCTCGGCGAAATTCCAACACGGAGTAGGGATCTAATAACTCAATATCCGAGCTTGACAAAAAATTGCGGGCTTCACTTGCCGCGGTCGCCGCAGCGCGCCGCGCGGCAACATTTATTTCGCTGCTACTATCCTTTCTAATGGCGACCCGCTGCTCGACGGCAAGCGGTTTGACACCGGCCATCTCTTCAGCGAACAATCTATCGTCGTCGCTCATGCTCACCTCCATCGGCCCAAAAGGAATGAAAAATGTCCATCACCAGCCCCGTATCTCATTCCGACCCCAAGCGCTGCCCGCTTTGCGAACAAGACAATCAATGCGCCGTTGCCGCCGGCAATAAGCCATCAAACTGCTGGTGTATGGCTGTCAAAATTGAGCAGCAAGCCCAACATCGCGCCAATACGATCGACGGTAAAAAACGCTGTCTCTGCCAACAATGTGGGCGCGCTTTTTGAAAATTCGCTAGGCTATTGGTAGTTAGCCACCATTTTCTCATAATGGGCACACTCGGGCGTAGCGCTGTCTTCCATATTTTCAATCTGGTCACAACTCAGCCTAATCATGGATTTTAAGCGTGTAGCAGCGGGACTATGTAAAGCATGCTTAGATGCTACACCATCAAATTGCTGTTGAAGCGAGGCACACACATTCTCAAGACTCGCCGTGATGATCGCCCGCGTATTAGGTGATAAATCGACTTCACCCATATTTTACATTGCGCAAGACTTCATTTTGTCGCACATCCGATTATAGGAGTCAGCCATATCGTCAGCGTGCAGCTGCAGTGACAAGCAAAGCAAGATTGCAACACCCGCCAAATAGATTACTCCAACTAGAGTAATCCCTATGTCATATTTCCCATCCTACAAATCATTTCTTCGGCGCTAGAGCGTTTTACCAACCTAGCGAACACGATACCGTTAGCAATATAAGGTCTTAGCTCGTTATCATGTCCGGCAAGCAAATGAATATCCCGTCCCATAAAAAGCATAGCGATTTTAATCTCAGCGGGAAAGCGAACTCAACGAAAATTCCAATTTGCAGGTAAACGACACATGACGGTACATCAACTCAGCGGTCCAGACTATTTGTTCCGCGGATTTAAAATAATGCGCCAACCGGGTATACGCCTATTCGTCGCCATTCCGTTACTTATCAATTTTATTATTTTCGGCACCTTCACTACCCTGACACTGGGAGCCATGTCTGGCTGGATAAACCAAGTGGTCGAGTGGCTACCCGGCTGGCTAGACTTCTTGCGCTGGATTCTGTGGCCACTGGCGGTCATTCTGGTGCTGGCGATAGTAATGTATATATTTAGCACCGTGGCCAATATCATCGCCGCCCCTTTCAATGGTCTGCTGGCTGAAAAAGTCGAGGAAATGCTGACTGGGGAAGAGGTTTCTGGCCGCGAAACCATTGGCATGGCAATCGCCAGCTTTCCCAAAAGTATTGGTCGTGAAGCTCAAAAGCTACTCTATTACCTGGGTTTTGCGATTCTTACACTGATCGCCAGCTTTGTGATTTCGCCGCTCGCGCCAGTACTTTGGTTTGCGCTAAATGCGTGGATGATGGCAATAGAATACTGCGATTATCCCATGGACAACCACAAACTTAGCTTTAAAGACGCGCGTAGACGCATTGCGAGCCAGCGTGGCACAAGCGCAAGTTTTGGTGCGCTAGTCATGCTGGGCACTATGGTGCCAATACTGAATTTATTTATTATGCCCGCCGCCGTCTGCGGCGGGACCCTAATGTGGGTTGAGCGCCTTAAAGACAAAGGCTAGACAGGGAGTCGGCGAGGCCTAGCGCCCGCCGGTAATCAAATGTTCCGGAGGCCTCTCACAAGGTAGTTTCATACCCAGCTCAGCCTCAATACCCGGCAATAAAAATGCATCGTCCTCACAGGCGAAACTGATCGACGTACCCGTCGCGCCAGCTCGTCCAGTACGACCGATGCGATGCACGTAGTCATCGGCATCTTCAGGCAATACATAATTAATAACGTGACTGACGCCCTTAACATGAATACCACGACCAGCCACGTCGGTGGCTACTAAACATTCAATATCACCGTCTTTAAACTGCTGCAGGGTACGCGAGCGCTTATTCTGCGGAATTTCGCCAGACAACATCCCGCAGCGAATACCCGCCTTCTGCATTTTCTCGAACAGTCGCCGAGTTTCATCACGGCGATTAGCAAAAATAATGACGCTCTTCGCGCTGTCTTGACGAACAATATTAAGCAGCAGTTTGAATTTATCCCGAGACTCAACCAAATACACTTTTTGATCAACGGTATCAGTCGCCACACTTTCTGGCTCAATTTCAATATTCACCGGTTCGTCAGTCCACTGTTCGGTAAGCCGAATGATGTCGTCGGTAAATGTGGCACTGAACAGCAGAGTTTGGCGATGACTTTTTTGCGGGCATGAGCGCACAATACGTTTGACCTGCGGAATAAATCCCATGTCCAACATACGATCAGCTTCGTCTATAACCAGAATTTCTATTTGATCCAAATAAAGGTCTTTGCGACCTTCAAAATCTAACAGCCGACCCGGTGTTGCAACCACGATATCAACCATACCAGCCAGTTTATCTTGCTGCTTTTGGTAATCCATACCACCAATTAAGGTGACCACATTTAAGCCGCAGTGCTTACCGATTTCGCGGGCATCTTCACCAATCTGAACCACCAATTCACGGGTTGGGGCAATAATTAAAGCCCGCGGTTCGCCCGCAAAGCGCTCTTCAGTAATGGGATTGGTCAGCAGATCATTAAATATGGTGATTAAAAACGCTGCGGTTTTGCCCGTTCCCGTTTGCGCCTTACCGATCACATCATTGCCGCGCAAGGTATGGGGTAGCGATTCAGCTTGGATGGGGGAACAATATTTGAAGCCGCTATCGGCAATACCACGCATTAAGCTCAGCTCTAACCCAAGGTCGTGAAACCGAGTTTTACCTTCTTCAGGCACCACCTCGAACTGCTTTAATGACCACTTTTCTTTTTCTACTACCGAGACGTTATTTTGACCTCGTCCTCCACGCTTATGCCCGTCGCCGTGCTTGGTTTTAACATCTGGCTTAGCTGATGACTTAACCGCCACTCGCGGATTATCGGTGACGCTAGGAGTAACAGGCGCGGACGGTGAGGGTTTATTTGATCCAAATAACTTTTTTAACAAAATACAGTCTTCTTACATTGCTCAATAGTCAGCCATTCTAGCATCATTCGTCAGCTACCGTGACAGCCTGCTTTTCTCAGGGCTTTACAGGTGGCGCTGATTCAGGTTCAGGCGTCATCTCCGATTCCACTTTAGCCTCCACATCTGACTCCACCGCCTTTGGCTTGAGATACTGCCGCGCGCTGCGATCGATAAAATAATCCAAACTCAAGTAGCGACCTGCGCCACTAAACAACAGGCTCAGCAGCAGAATAAAATACGTTGTGGCAAACTCAATACCGCTGTTCAGCGCGGCAATGCTGCCCTTTTCGGTCAACCAGCCATAGTGGCCATACTCATTAAGTAGACCATTGGTACGCCGATATCCGCGAGCGGTTTAGCTGCGCTGGTAATTGGATTACTAGGCGCTATGGCAAACCAACCACTGTCCCAATGCACAGTCGTTGCCACCACAATGAACACCATCAGTAGAATACTTACCCAGTGCACCGCCAAGCCAAACAGTAATAAAAAACTACCAATCAATTTGGTATACGTGACCAAATAGGTCATCAACTCTGGGGAAGGTAGATTCAAGCTCTGCTCCAACCACGTCATCGTCGCATCAAAGTATTGCAGCTTATACAGTACTGCAGCGAGCATGATCGGCGATAGATAAAGACGAGTGAAAAACGAGGCTACCCCATCAAACTTGGCAAGCAGCGTAAAAAAACCGTTATGTAGAAAATAATATGCCCCGAAAATCGCTCCCTTAATAATGCCTTGTTATTGTCATGGTGCTGCATGTCGGGATTTTATTTTAACAACGCCAGGATAAGCACCCACCGAAACAGTTCCCAACAACATTCCGCAGCACCAGACCCCAGTAACATCAGCCCCGCAAGCGGCAAACCGGACATTTTGGGTCACGGCGTAAATTTAACTGCCGCACTTCCATACTCAAGCCATCAATCAACAGCAGCCGGCCCACCAGCATTTCACCAATCCCAGTGATACATTTTAAGGTTTCGAGCGCCTGCATACTGCCCATCATGCCGACGACGGGAGCAAGTACACCGCTCTCTGCACAATTCAAAGCGGCGTCATCCGCATCGTGATAAAGGCAGCGGTAACACGGCGAGTCATCTCGCCTGAAATCAAATACACTTAACTGGGCTTCACCACGAATCGCCGCTCCCGAAATGAGTGGCCGGCGCGCCAAGGCGCAGGCTTCATTCAAGGCGAAACGCGTGGTGAAATTATCGCTGGCGTCGACCACCACATCGACCCGCTGCACTGCGTCCGTCAGCGCCTCACCACATAAACGTATATCTAGCATCACGAGCTTAGTTTCTGGACTAATGGCTTTAATACTGTCAGCGACCGACTCCACTTTTAAGCGGCCAATATCAGCCTGAGCGTGAGCAATTTGGCGCTGTAAATTACTCAATTCAACCGTGTCGTCATCGGCCAAATGTAATTCACCCACCCCAGATGCCGCAAGATACAGGGCCGCAGGGCAACCTAGCCCCCCCATACCCACAATCAATACTTTACTATTTAATAAGGCTTGCTGGCCGTCGACGCCTAAACCCGGAAGCAAAATATGGCGGCTGTAACGCAGTAACTGCTCATCTGTCATCACGGCCATGTCCCCCAGCTAATCCGCTCATTGCCACCGTAGTCGGCTTGTGAGGCCACATCGACAAAACCGCGTTCAACTAAGGCCTGCCGAACCGACTCGCCCTGGTGGTAGCCATGTTCCAGCAGTAATTCTCCGCCATTAAGTAAATACGCCGGCGCCTCGCCAATAATACTGAGCAAATCTGCCATACCACCATTAGCCGCCACCAGCGCAGATGCGGGTTCAAAGCGAACATCGCCTTCACTTAAATGCGGATCTTGAAAATCTATATAAGGCGGGTTACTCACAATGAGACTAAAGCACTGAGCGGGAATAGCCGCAAACCAGTTTGAACAAACTAACCGCACATTCATCAAACCCAGCGCCATGCGATTTTGCTCAGCCAAGGAAACCACCTCGGCAGAAAAGTCTGAAGCCAGCACAAATGCATCTGCCCGCTCCGATGCCAAGGCTAGCGCTATGGCGCCAGTTCCGGTGCCAAGATCTAATATCTGCGGTTTGGTCCATGCGCTTAGCATTGCTAGTGCTCGCTCAACCAAGCATTCAGTGTCTGGGCGAGGAATAAGTGTGAGCGGCGACACTGCCAAGGGCAGCGACCAAAAATCGCGCTCGCCCAAAATATGCGCTATCGGCTCACCGGCCACACGGCGATTTAACAAAACCAGAAATTGCTGGGCCTGAATCGTTTCAAGTACACGTTCAGGCCAGGTGTATAGGTAGCTGCGCGGCTTTCCAAGGCAATGACACAGCAGCAGAGCGACATCTAAATCGGGCGAATCGCTTGCCCCAAGCAAACGCTGTCGCATCGCCATCGCCGCAGCAATCGTCAATGCGGTCGTATCGCGCTGATCCATCATTATTCCGCCAGCGCGGCCAAGAGATCGGCTTGGTATTCCTGCCGTAGCGGCGACACAACACAATCCACATCTCCCTGCACAAATTCATCTAGCTTGTATAAGGTTAAATTGATTCGGTGATCGGTCACTCGTCCCTGCGGAAAATTATAGGTGCGAATACGCTCTGAGCGATCGCCACTGCCCACAAGATTACGCCGCTCTGTTGCCTGATCTTGCTGCAGTTTGCTGCTAGCCGCATCGTTCACTTTCGCCGTTAACAGGGACATCGCCCGCGCCTTGTTTTTATGTTGCGAACGCTCGTCCTGACATTCCACGACGATACCGGTGGGAATGTGAACAATACGGACTGCCGAGTCAGTGGTGTTTACATGCTGACCACCGGCGCCACTAGACCGAAAGGTGTCGATGCGCAGATCACCCTTATTAATTTCTATCTCATCAGCCTCTTCTGGCTCGGCCATGATCGCCACAGTACAGGCAGACGTGTGGATACGGCCTTGAGATTCCGTTTCTGGCACACGCTGCACGCGATGCGCTCCAGATTCAAACTTGAGGTGACCGTATACCTCCTTACCCTCCACTCGACTGATAATTTCTTTAAAGCCGCCATGCTCACCCTGGCGCTCACTCAACACTTCTACTCGCCAGCCCTTGCGCTCCGCATAACGAGAATACATACGAAACAAATCCCCGGCAAAAATAGCCGCCTCATCACCGCCGGTACCGGCGCGTATTTCTAAAAATACATTGTGGGAATCGTTGGGGTCACGGGGCAGTAGCAAGGTTTCCAGCTCTATTTCTAGCGCTGCCATTTTCACCTTGGCAGATGCCACTTCGTCTTCGGCCATCTCACGCATATCAGCGTCATCTTCCGCCAACATCGCCGTCGCCTCGGCCAGATCTTCAGCAACCTGACGAAATCGACCATAGGCTTCAACCACGGGTTCAATTTCGGCGTACTCCCGCGACAGGCCGCGGAAACGATCTTGATTCGCAATAATTTCACCATCGCTCAACAGCGCGCCGATTTCTTCATAACGATCAAGTAAATTGTCGAGCTTAATGACAATAGAGGACTTCATAGTTTCTCACTTAAGGTGTGGTGGCTGTGCTCAGGAATCGCTGTCTTTAAGCTGGAATAATTCTCGCGCCCAGTGAATAAGGTCGGTCCGCCCTTTCGCACCCGCCTCTTTTATTTGTGTCGTCGGGCTGTGTATCAATTTATTGGTCAAGCCTCGTGCTAGCTGTTCCAGCACTTGCTCGGCATCGTCTCCCCGCGCCAAATTTCGCAGCGCGCGATCAAGTTCGGTGTCGCGCAATTGCTCTGCCTTTGCTCGGAACGCTCTAACCGTATCCACTGCGTCTAAGGCGCGCAACTGTGATTCCCAATCGGTGAGGGCGAGGGTAATAATATCGCCGGCTTTGTGAGCCTCACCCTGTCTGGCACGTTTGTTTTCTTCAACAATCTCGCGCAAGTCATCAACGGTATACAGATAAACATCTGCTAATTCGGCAACTTGGGGCTCAATATCACGCGGCACCGCAATATCAATCATCACCATTGGCCGATGTTTACGCTTTTTTAGTGCCCCTTCTACCGCGCCCTTGCCCAAAATAGGGAGCTGGCTGGCGGTAGAGGCCACCACAATATCTGCGCCAACGAGGCTCTGCGGGATATCAGACAGCATCACCGCCTCCGCCCCAAATTTCTGAGCCAATTCCTGGGCGCGCTTAAGGGTGCGGTTGGCAATAATAATGCGTTTTACCCCTTTGTCATGAAGATGACGCGCCACTAGCTCAATAGTTTCGCCGGCACCGATGAGTAGCGCGGTACAACTGCTTAGTGACGAAAACACATGTTGCGTTAAATTAACCGCCGCGTAAGCCACAGATACTGGGTTCTCTCCCACACCGGTGTCGGTACGGACACGCTTAGCAACCGAGAAAACATGAGCAAAGATGCGGTGCAGAATACCATTAGCGGTACCCGCATCAACAGCAAGCGCGTAGGCAGATTTCATTTGCCCGAAAATTTGCGGCTCCCCTAAGACCATTGAGTCCAGCCCCGCAGCCACTTCCATCATGTGCCGCAAAGCGCCGTCGCGTCGATGATCATAAATACATGCGCTGAGTTCAGCACGATCAATATGGTGATACGCCGACAGCCAATCCAGCATACCCTTGGCCGCAGCATCGCTATCATCTTCAGCAATCCCGTATAGCTCGGTACGGTTACAGGTGGATAAAATAGCCAGCTCCGACACCCCAGTACAGGCCAGCGCGTCTTTCAAGGCTTGTTCCATTTGCTCAGGCACAAATGCCACCCGCTCGCGAAGCGAGATGGGTGCTGAATTGTGATTAATGCCAATTACGAGCAAATTCATTAGATACCGAGTGCCTGCATTTCTGAAGCGAAGCTAAGATAGCAGAGAATTTTAGCAAGACAGGGGCCAAATGTGGATTTTATTACCAGCTTTCACTAAACAATCTGCGCCAAGGGCACAATCAACGAATTAAATTCTGTGATGGATGTCCTATGATGCAACCCTAACCACCAGCAAAGAGCCATGCTAATATTGGCTTTTAATTACGGTACCGACATTTTCGCTATGCCCCACATCTTCACTAGTCTCTTGATCAGCTTCGCTATCTTTACCCTGGGTGGCTGCGCCGCGCTAATCCCTGAATCAGAGCAGAAGCAAGCCAATGAAAACGCCACCAAGCTGAGCTCGGTGGCCATCGCACGCCCGTTTCCTGAGGATGCTTTTTTCGATTTACTGGTTGCCGAAATCGCGCTCCGCAATCAAGACCTTGAAACCGCACTGGACAATTACACCTACCAAGCAGAGAAAACCGGTGATCTCGGCGTCATTATTACCACTGCCAAACTGGCCCAATACCTTGACCGCAGCGATATCGCCATCATTTACGCGCAGCGCTGGGTGAGCGCGGAGCCTAATGCCGCAGAGGGCTACTTCATTCTGTCCTCAGCGCTAGCTAAAACCCAAAATCCGCTTACCGCACTGCCTTATATGGTGAAAGTACTGGATCTCGGTGGCGACAGTAATTTTGCCGCCTTAGCCGCAACCGTGCTTACGCGTCCAGAAATCGAGCAATTGGAGTTCATCCAAGAACTAAATAACCAGCTTAAGCTGCACCCTGGCGACAACACCCTAAAAATTGCCAAGGCCTTAATCCTGCAATACCAAAAGGAGGAAGACGCCGCGCTGAAACTTATTCGCGAAGTGCTGAATGAGGAGCCCGACAACCCCCACGCACTATTAATTGAAACCCGTACCCTAAGCCAACTGGGTCGCAACGACGAAGCGCTTACCCGCCTGCGCTACGCTGTAGATCAAAATCCTCGCCATAAACGTCTGCGACACGATCTCGCTAGACACTTGGTCAAAATCGATCTATTCCAAGCCAAAGCCCAATACGAAGAGCTAGTCAGGCAAAACCCCACCGAGCGGGACTTACTGCTTGAGCTCATGTTGATCAATCGCGAACTCAGCAATACTGATGAAGTTGCAGCACAACTACAGTCCCTTAACGACACCCCTGAACTTCGCAGCCGCGCCAACTATATTCTCGGCCGCCTAGATGAGGAAGATCAAAACTGGCAAAACGCTATTGACCATTATTTACAGGCTACCGGTAGCGATGAATTTCATCAGTCTAGCCAGCGTATTGCGAGCATCAGCCTGGCTATAGAAGATGTCGACAAGACCCTAGCACGCCTACGCGCACTGCGACTTAACCACCCTGAACAGACCGTCTTCATCTATCTACTGGAAGCAGAAATATTGCGCAAAGAAATGCGCTACCAACAGGGCTATGACTTACTCACTGCCGCCTTGAAAGCCGATACTAATGACGAAGAGCTTCGCTACGCACGATCACTATTCAGCGAACGACTAGGTAATATCGACGCCGTAGAAAGTGATTTACAATATATTATTGATCGCGACCCAAAAAATGCCACCGCGCTGAATGCACTGGGGTATAGTCTTGCCAATCTCAGTACTCGCTTAGACGAGGCCGAGGCATTAGTGAAGCGCGCACTGGAACTAGAACCTAATGATCCCGCTATTATCGACAGCTATGGCTGGATAATGCTGTTAAAGGGTAATATCAAGGAAGCCATAACATTATTAGAGCGGGCATTTAAACATACTCAAGATCATGAGATTGCGGCCCATCTAGGCGAGGCACTGTGGCTAAGTGGCGATAAAGACCGCGCGAAAGTCGTGTGGGAAGCGGGTCTAAAAGATACGCCAAACAGTCCAATCATTATGGAAACACTTCGTAGGCTCGAACTTTTTAATGAGTAAACCAATTATGTCAACGCCGCTAGCACTGCGAAGCCTCGCCATTTTCATGGTGCTGCTTATTAGCGCCTGCGCCACGCCCCCAAAACCGCCTATTGATAGCGAATCTGAAACATGGCAATTGCAGGGGAAAATAGGGCTTTGGTATAAGGATACGCAAGAGAGCGCGACTATTGACTGGTCGCAATGCAGCACTGAACAAGTCCGCATCCGCCTTAGCGGGCCACTCGGCGCCGGCGGCATAGAGTTATCCGCAGATCAATCTGGAGCCCGCCTTATACAAGGCGGCGACACTAGCAGAGCCAGCAGTATCGACGAGCTCGCCAGTCGCGCCGAGTGGCCGATACCCGTCGAAGCACTTCGCTTCTGGGTAAGAGGCCGCCCCATACCCAGCGAGAAATTAGACGGTCGGGTGAATACCAATGGTCAATTAGAGCAATTGGCGCAAATGGGCTGGCAGATTAGCTATCGCTATAAAACGCCGTTTCATCAGCTACCCAATAGAATTTCCGCCGAATCAGCCAATACCCGCCTGACCCTAATCATCAGCGAATGGCAAGACCGGCCCAAGCTCTGCACCCCATAATGCAAACACTTATTCTGCCCTGCCCGGCTAAAATAAACCTGTTTCTTAATATCACCGGCCGTCGCGAAGACGGCTACCATGAACTGCAAACGCTCTTTCAACTTCTCGATTACGGCGACACACTGATACTAAAACACCGCGCCGATGGCGAACTTCACCTCATTAGCGATATTAATGGCGTCAACAGCGAAGATAATTTAGTGATACGCGCCGCCCGAAAACTTCAGCACTTGGCAGTCGACATTCCCGCCGGCGCAAACATCACCTTAGAAAAACGGCTACCCATGGGAGGCGGTATCGGCGGCGGCAGCTCGGATGCCGCCACCACCCTCATAGGCCTGAATCAGCTATGGCAGCTTGGTCTCAGCATTAATACCTTAGCGGAGATCGGTCTTGAACTGGGCGCCGATGTACCGGTATTTGTACGCGGCAGAACGGCATGGGCGGAGGGAATAGGCGAAAAATTAACGCCAATAGAAACCCCAAACTTATGGTATGTGGTGCTAAAGCCCGACTGCCATGTCGCCACAGTTGAAATTTTTTCTCATGAACAATTGACACGCCATGACTCACCGATCAAAATAGCGACCTTTCTTGAGGGGGGTACCGGAAATAGTTGCGAACCATTGGTTCGAAAACTTTATCCGGACATTGATAAGGCCTTGATTTGGCTGGAACAATTCTCTCCCGCGAAGCTGACCGGAACAGGCGCTTGCGTGTTTGCCAGCTTCAAAGATCAGATGGCTGCACAGGCAGTTTGCGCGCAACGCCCAAATGAATTTTTTGGTTTTGTTGCTCGAGGCATAAATACCTCGCCACTGCATAACGCACTGGGCTTACTGTAAAAAGTTATCTTAAAAAGTTTATTGGGGTGTCGCCAAGTGGTAAGGCACTGGGTTTTGATCTCAGCATCCGTAGGTTCGAGTCCTACCACCCCAGCCAATTTCAAACCATGCTGTCAAATACAGCATGGTGTTCGACATCAGTCGCGCAAAATAACGATCTGAAGACTGCTCGGTTTTTAATAACGCCGGCAGTAAGCACCTAACTTTTCAAAACACATGCCCAACAGGACTCTGACCGTGCCCAAGATGATGGTCTTCACCGGCAATGCCAATCCCGAGCTTGCACGTAAAGTTGTTGAGCACTTGCACCTACCGCTCGGCGACGCCACCGTTGGCAAATTCAGCGATGGCGAAATTTACGTGGAAGTAAATGAAAACGTTCGCGGCGCTGACGTTTTCCTTTTACAGCCAACCTGCGCGCCAACCAATGACAACCTGATGGAACTGATTGTCATGGCCGACGCCATGCGCAGAGCCTCAGCCGGCCGCATTACCGCCGTTGTTCCTTATTTTGGCTATGCTCGTCAAGACCGCCGGGTGCGTTCCCAGCGAGTACCTATTTCGGCCAAAGTAGTTGCCGATATGATGAGCGGCGTGGGCATCAACCGCGTACTAACCGTTGATCTACACGCAGAACAGATTCAGGGCTTTTTCGACGTCCCGGTAGATAACGTTTATGGCTCACCGGTTCTTCTCGATGACATCAGCCGTCAGCAATACACCAATCAAATGGTGGTATCGCCTGACATTGGCGGTGTGGTTCGCGCCCGCGCTGTAGCTAAGCAGTTAGATGACGCCGACCTAGCTATTATTGATAAGCGTCGGCCCCAGGCCGGTGTTGCTCAGGTCATGCATATTATCGGTGAAGTACGGGGAAAAACCTGTTTGCTGGTTGACGATATGGTCGATACCGCAGGCACTTTATGTAAAGCAGCCGAGGCATTAAAAGAGCACGGCGCAGCAAAAGTTGTCGCTTACTGTACACATCCTGTATTATCTGGCGCCGCCATTGCGAACATCAATGGCTCTGAACTCGACGAACTGATTGTCACCGACACCATTCCGTTGTCAGAAGATGCACGCAATTGCAAAAAAATTCGCCAGCTAACCCTGGCAAATCTATTGGCCGAGTCAATTCGACGGGTCAGTAATGAAGAGTCGATAAGCGCCCTGTTTCGTTAAACCATTGCGGTTTAACGGCAAGGCCATCGACATTTACCGCCGCACTGGTCGCAAGTCGGCGGTTTTCGCGTTATCAAGGAAACTATTATGTCTAACGATTACACAGTCAGCGCCAAAGCGCGCGCAGATGTAGGGAAAGGTGCGAGCCGCCGCCTACGTCGTCTGGAAAATGAAGTACCAGCGATTGTTTACGGTGGCGACAAAGCCCCACAAATGATCAGCATCCTGCATAAAGACTTCTTATGGTTCTTGGAAGATGAAGCCTTCTTCACTTCTGTTGTCACTCTGGATATCGATGGTAAGCAAGAATCTGTTGTGCTGAAAGATCTGCAACGCCACCCAGCTAAGCTAAAACTGCTACATGCTGACTTTTTGCGCGTTGATGCCAACACTATGCTTACTCTGCACGTACCACTGCACTTCTTAAATGAAGAAAACTGCATTGGCGTGAAAAATCAGGGCGGCAACATCACTCACGCCGCAACTGACTTAGAGGTGCATTGCTTGCCGAAAGATCTTCCTGAGTTCATCGAAGTGGATATGGCGCTGGTTGAAGTCGGCACCACCCTGCACATTTCCGACCTGAAACTCCCTGCCGGCGTAGAAAGCACCGCACTGGCATTAGGTGAAGATCACGACCAAGCGGTCGCCGCTGTACATGCGCCACGTGGCGGCAGTGACGAAGACGAAGATGACAACGCGGCTCCAGTAGCAGCTGTCGAAGAGTAAACTGCTAGCCCTTCGGGGCTAACAGTCACAGGCGCACCATTGGAAACGATAAAACTGATAGTAGGGCTGGCGAATCCCGGCCCGCAATATCAAGATACACGTCACAATGCGGGCGCCTGGTTTGTTTCAGAGCTAGCCCGGCAACAAGGCTGCACGCTGAATAGCGAAGCTCGCTTCTTTGGTGACACCGCCAGAATTCATTACCACGGCCATGACCTGCGTCTGCTTATTCCAAGCACCTTTATGAACCGCAGTGGACAAGCTGTCACCGCACTCGCTAATTTCTACAAAATCACTCCGGAAGCCATACTCGTCGCCCACGACGAACTGGATATTCCGCCCGGCACCGCGCGCTATAAAAATGGCGGTGGTCACGGTGGCCACAATGGCCTGCGCGACACCGTTGCTCAACTGGGCAACAATAGTAAATTTCATAGACTAAGAGTCGGTATCGGCCACCCCGGCCACGCCTCTCAAGTCACCAATTATGTGCTTGGCAAACCACCCGCAGATGAGCGAATCAGCATAGATCGCTGCATAGACGAAGCACTGCGCACCTTAGAAGACGCGGTGCGCGGCGACTGGGCCAAAGCCATGAATCAACTGCATAGCTACAAACAAGGGTAATATCACATGGGCTTTAACTGCGGCATCGTCGGACTTCCAAACGTCGGCAAATCCACCCTCTTCAACGCCCTAACCAATGCCGGCATTGACGCGGCCAACTTCCCATTCTGTACCATAGAGCCCAATTCCGGCATCGTCATGGTTCCAGATCCGCGCCTGCACGCGCTGACAGAAATTGTAAAGCCAGAGCGTGTCATGCCCGCCACCATGGAGTTCGTCGACATAGCCGGACTGGTAGCCGGCGCCTCAAAAGGCGAGGGCCTAGGCAATAAATTCCTCGCCAATATTCGCGAAACCGACGCAATCGCGCACGTTGTACGCTGCTTTGAAGACGATAATATTATTCATGTCGCCAACAAAATTGATCCCGCCGCCGATATTGAAATCATCAATACCGAACTGGCACTGGCCGACATGGAAAGCATCGACAAACAGCTACAGAAAGTGGCGCGCGTCGCCAGAAGTGGCGATAAAGAAGCCACCATCCTCAAAAACTTATTTGAAAAGCTGCTGGCCCACCTAGACCAAGGCAAACCCGTGCGCTCACTGGCACTGGACAGCGATGAACTAGCGCGCGCCAACACCCTGCACTTGCTGACCATCAAACCGACTATGTACATCGCCAACGTCAACGAAGAGGGTTTTGAAAACAACCCACATCTCGACATAGTACGCGCCATCGCCGCCGAAGATGGTGCCATCGTGGTGCCTATTTGCAATAAACTCGAATCCGAAATTGCCGAGCTCAACGAAGATGAAAAAGCCGAATTCCTCGCAGATCTCGGCATGGAAGAGCCAGGACTAGACCGCGTTATTCGCGCCGGCTACCAACTCTTGGGCCTACAAACCTATTTCACCGCCGGTGTAAAAGAAGTTCGCGCCTGGACCATACCCGTTGGCGCCACCGCACCGCAATCTGCCGGCGTGATTCACACCGACTTTGAAAAAGGCTTCATTCGCGCAGAAGTTATCGCCTACAACGACTTCATTCAATACAAAGGCGAACAAGGCACCAAAGACGCAGGAAAATGGCGGTTAGAAGGTAAAGACTACGTTGTTAAAGACGGCGATGTTGTCCATTTTCGCTTCAATGTGTAACACAAACTGATCGGCGCTTGACAAGGTGCGCCGATCCTTGGAAAATGCGCGCCTTCTCTCTTCAGAGAGACTGTGGCAAGGTAGCTCAGTTGGTTAGAGCACAACACTCATAATGTTGGGGTCGGCGGTTCGAATCCGCCCCTTGCTACCATTATTTAAAGAAACCACCTAACGGTGGTTTTTTTTGCATCCAGATAAGTAATCTGCACCTGACGGGCGGATGATAACCACCACGCGGTTCGACCAAATGCGATCAGCATTTGGAACAAGCCATGCATTTCAATACATGGCGCAGCCCGAGGGGGCAATAACAGGCCCTAGCCTATTATTGATTAATCCGCATTCCGCACCTGACACCCACTCCCTCACTCCGACCTCCCGATGAATCAGCATCGAGTCGCTTCCTTACATCAATAACGTCCCAAGCAAATACGGTCAACGCCCCCATCAAACGACGTCCGTCCAAACGATGATCCCAAAAATGCCCTAGCCTTCCATGAAATTACTTCTAGACTGAGGGAGCCTAAGTGGTGATTATACTGAAACGGGAAATTCTATCGGGGTAATAAATGCCAGCTAATATCTTGCAGCGCGTCTATCAATCTCTTGGTCTGATTGGCGATCAGACGCCGCGTGATCTGGCTATGCCGCCGCAGAGAAACCCACCGTCACCGCTGCCGACTTTTATTGATTTTATTCGCTCGCGCCTCAGTCTGCTAAATCAGCCGCCAAAGGCCGATGAGATCTCCGACGCCTTTGTCCAACGTTTAGAGCCAGTCATTGAAACCCTTGATGGCCAGATGCGCAGCTACGCCTGGTTTACCTTGGTCGCTGGCAAACAAGAGTGGCTTGATACCGGCATTGATATGGCCGCAGGCGAGTGGGTAACAGTGATGGGAGATGGCCGCTTATATCTTTCACGTCCGCTGGATGTGGCCATCGGGCCGAGTTTTGGCTTGTGGTATCGAATCGTCAATCGGGATGGCGCAGGGCATATTAATAAACTGCCAACGGGCGGAGCCGCGATAAGCGCGGAACAAGACGGTAGATTACACTTAATTACCGCCGTGCCCGGCGAGTTTGGCGATCCGCAGGGCGGTTTCGATTCGAGTATCGCTAAACTGCCTACTAGTGGCCAGTTTAGCGTGGTGGTTTTACGCTGGCTTACAAATATTGAGAACGCATTGACTGCCGCGGCTGCGGCGGACGTAGATTTGTTCGGACCAATACTGGCGCGCTTTAAAAATCCTGTTCGGGCGCCAAAGGGCTGGCACTATCTTTGGCGTCTGGGCGCCAGTGAGATCTACAAAGCTGATGACGATGGTTTGTGCTGCACCACCCATGCTGATGGCGGGATTTTGCAATATCCACTCGATATGCCGCTAAGCAGCGATTTGGTCTTTAACTGGCAATGGTGTGTTGACGCTCTGCCTTCTAAATTGGCCGAGCATATCCAACCAACACACGACTATCTGTCTATCGCGATAGAGTTCGACAACGGCCTAGACCTAACCTATATGTGGAGCAGCACGCTGGATGTCGACACGATTTTTCAATGTCCCTTACCGTGGTGGGATAAGCGCGAAACACATTGGGTACTTCGCAATGACTCGGCAGATCTAGGTCGCTGGCTGAGTGAGTCACGCAATATTCAGGCTGACTATCTTAGGGCTATCGGCGGGCCACTGCCAGAAAAGGTCGTCGGCGTGTGGCTAATTGCCAACTCTGCGTTCCAGCGCGGTGAAGGGCATTGCCGCTATCGTCAGATAGCGCTAAAGAGTGATAGCAGTATAGAAAGCATCCATAAGTAACTCGTATTTTGGCCGCCGGTTAACTGCCGCAAGGGCCGATAAGGGGCCCGGCAGGCCATCGATTAAGGTGTTCGCCCGCGCAACCGCACAGCAAGATGAGCCACGAATACTATTTTTGACCTTCCCATTGCAAGTTTCCCGCACAAATCAGCAAACTACGCTAATATGCTTTCATAATTAGTAACTTGCTAAGCCGAAAAAATATAATATCTGTCAACCACCACGGTCAGTCAGAACTGCCGAAGAGATAGAGGAAGTCACTTATGAAAGTCTTGTTTCGTAGTTGCCTGTTAATGTTCACAGCATTTCTATTTGCTGGCTGCGGCGGTGGCAGTGATGGCACTCCGAGCCTAACTCCGCCAGACGGCAACAGCACCGGAAACAATACTATCAAGCTGGGTTCAACCAGCGGTGGAAGCTTTGCAGAAGGCCTTGTTCGAGCTGTTTTTACTAATCTTTCGCAAGGAGATACCACCGGACTTTCGGTCGCACTAGTTGACGCAAATAACATCCCTTTCACGGACCCTGCAAACGTAATATTTACATCTACATGTATAAGTGCCGGTTTATCTACAGCAGCTCCCGCGAGCATCAACAATACAAACGGTTTAATCGAAACTAATTACACTTCGAATAGCTGTAATGGTGAAGATTTAGTTGTAGCTTCTACAACAGTTAATGGCGAAACACTATTCGCAAGCACTGTGTTAACCACATCACTTACCACACACTTTGGTTCATTCAGTGGCGGCATTTTCATCGATGGCCGCATTCAGGCCGGACAGACTGGCACGAATAAACTGATTGTCAAAAATGGCGAAACAGCTAATTTGAAGGTCGAGCTTCGCAATAGTAGTGATGTCTTAATTTCTGACGCCATTAAAATCGGCTTTTCCTCAGACTGCCTGGAACAGGGTTTAGCATCAATAACTCCGTCGTCAGTGACAAACTCAAACGGCACAATCACTGCAGCTTATACAGGCAATGGCTGCGTGGGTGAAGACGTTATAATCGCTCAAACTCGATACGGCAGCGAGACTCTGACCGCAACAGCCACAGTCTCTGTAGATACCCCTGATGTAAGGTTCGGTTCTTACACCGGGAACAACTTTAGTGAAGGCGTTTTAAAAGCTAGTGCCGCAATCGATAACGATGGGCTCGCCCCGGGCGAAAGTGTCACCTTAACCGCCTCTTTGATTGACCAAGACAATGACTTATATCTTGGGTCATCTGACGTATTTTTCACCTCTACCTGCATCGCGGCGGGAACAGCAGAAATAGATCCAGTGGTAGTTAATACAACCACAGGGCAAATTTCAGCCGTGTACACAGCTCGGGGCTGTACCACACCGACAGGCGGACCAGACGGTATTACGGCAACCACAAGTGTTTCGGGTGCAACACTAACTACGTCTGTAAATATTAAAACCGAACCCGCAGTTGTAGGCGGTTTACAGTTTATTAGCGCCACCCCGAGAATTATTCGCCTAGCGGGGACGGGTGGCCCAGATAGGGATTCACAGTCGACTGTTATTTTTCAAGTCAATGACGCCAATGGAACTCCGCTTCCGCAACAAACAGTTAACTTTGTTATCAATCACGGAGAGCCATTAGCGCAAAATGGGAATATCGGCGATGACGCATTTTTAAGTGTATACACCGCAATTAGTGATGCAGTCGGACGAGTTAAAACAATAGTAAATGCCGGAACGGTTGCCATACCAATAAGGGTATCTGCGACATTCACAGAAAGCGGTACAGGCACCCAAAAATCTGCAGTTTCATCATCACTTGCTATCACTACAGGAATCCCTGATAGCAACAGCTTTTCAATTTCGGCTGAGATACTAAATATAGAAGGAAATAATTTCGACGGCGAAACTACGGCTATTACAGCGAGAGCTGCAGACCGCTACAACAATCCGGTACTTGACGGCACCGCAATTAACTTTATAACTGAAGGTGGAGCGATTGGCTCCGTGAACGGAGCTCCAGAAGAATCTCCAGCTGGCACCTGTTTTACATTAAATGGGGTTTGCTCCGTCCTCCTAAGCTCTCAACAACCAAAACCTAGCGATGGTAATGTCACAGTTCTCGCCTATGCGGTTGGTGAAGAGAGTTTTGAAGACGAAGATGCGAATGGCCGACACGACGATGGTGAGCTTACCTTCCATGTTGTAGAACCATTTGTGGACGCAGAAGCCATCCCAAGTTCATCAAGTCGGGATATCGACATAGCAGGTGGTGACTTCGATCAATACATTGACACAAATGGAAACGGCCAGTGGGATACTCAAAATACCACTTATGAGGGGCTTTTGTGTTCGGGTGCCGAATGCGGCACATCCAATACCACACTGGTGAGCAGAGATATCATTATTGTTTTCGGTGCTTCAAGCTTTGATGTTACCGTTACTAACGTGATATTGAACGGCAGCGATGGAGTAGTTACCGTGACGATTCAAGATAAAGCGGGTCGCAACAAACTCCCGGCAGCGGGCACTACGCTAAGCGTAAGCAGCTCATTCGGCACGATTTTGAATGGCAATGAAACTATTGCCGACTCCAATAGTGACGGCCCAATCTCCTACGCCTTTTTTGTGCGACAAGCTGCCAACCCTGGATCAGGAACAATTACGGCAACTGTTACAACGCCGAATAGTATCAAGTCTCAAGGCACAAGCAGCATTCAACAATTATAATTATTACCCTATTAACCGGCCCGAAAGGGCCGGCACTTCACCCTCAAAGCTTCACCATAAATATGTTAGAATTCGCGCCTTGCTCTAAAAAATACCAAAATGACCAAACACGACACCATCTACGCCCAGCCCCAAGCTAGCCTCCCGCGCTTCGCCTTTGACGAACACGTTGTTGAGGTATTCCCCGACATGATTCAGCGGTCAGTACCCGGGTACGCAACTATTATTGCAATGACTGGAGTAATGGCAGGTCGATATGCGCAGAGCGGCAGTAATTGCTATGATCTTGGCAGTTCACTGGGCGCCAGCACGTTGGCAATGGCACGGGAAATTGGCGAGCGTGATTGCCAAATTATCGGTGTCGATAACTCGTCCGCCATGATTGAGCGCTGCAAAGACTATATTGCCGACATACCGCAATCTATTGCGCTTCGCTGCGAAAACATCCAAGACACACCGATCGAAAACGCTTCGGTAGTCGTTCTTAATTTCACCCTACAATTTGTACCTGCCAGCGAGCGCGCCGCCCTGATTCAAAAAATCAGCGACGCCATGCGCCCCGGAGGCATTTTAATTCTGTCGGAAAAAATTGTTTTTTTAGATCCGCGCCTACAGGAACTCAACACCGAGCTACACCACGCTTTTAAACGCGCCAATGGCTATAGCGAGCTGGAGGTCGCGCAAAAACGAAGCGCGCTAGAAGATGTGTTGGTCCCCGAGTCTTTACAGCAACACCAACAACGACTGCGCGAAGCAGGATTCAGCAGTATTGATGTGTGGTTTCAGTGTTTTAATTTCGCCTCTCTCGTGGCTATCAAATGATCAACTATCAAGCATTTTTAAACCATCTTAGCGAGCACCCTCAACTCGCAAATTGGTCAAAAGAGTTACCCCAGCAAATAGCCGCAGGCCTCAACGAAGCTCGTTTTGGCGACCTGCCCCGCTGGAAAGAGGCACTTGCGGCATTACCGGATCTTCGCCCTGATACCATCGCGCTGAATACCTCGCGGGTGGGCGCTGATGGCAGCGTCAGTGGTAGTCAGCGCGAGCAACTGCAAGAGGCGCTAAAAGGTTTACACCCATGGCGCAAGGGTCCGTATGAACTCTTTGGCGTGCACATAGATACCGAATGGCGCTCAGACTGGAAATGGGATCGACTCAAAGATGCGATAGCGCCACTTGAGGGACGCACCGTCTTAGATGTTGGCTGCGGCAGCGGCTATCACTGTTGGCGTATGCGCGGCGCCGGTGCAAACTTAGTTGTCGGCATAGACCCAACACCACTATTTGTTATGCAGTATTTCGCCTTGCAAAAATACCTTCAAGACCAGCGCGTCGCTGTTTTGCCAATGGGTATTGAGCACCTTCCAGAAAAGTTACAGGCTTTCGACACCACATTTTCAATGGGTATTCTTTACCATCGCCGCTCCCCTTTTGATCACCTGATGGCACTGCGCGACAGCCTCCGCCCTGGCGGACAACTGGTGTTAGAAACCTTAGTCATTGAAGGCCAAGTCGGTGAAGTTTTAGTCCCTGAAGGACGCTACAGTAAAATGGGAAATGTATGGTTTATTCCAAGCACGGCCACCCTAGAGGCCTGGCTAAAAAAAGCCGGTTTTAAATCCCCTAAGCTCATCGACGTTAGCCAAACCTCAAGGAATGAACAACGCAGCACTGACTGGATGAAATTTCATTCTCTGGCTGAGTTTCTCAATCCTGACGACTCGAACCAAACGATTGAAGGCTACCCCGCGCCACGGCGGGCCACTTTTATTGCAGAAAAGCCCTAACAAGCTCATAAAATAGAAAGTATATATCACTAATGACCCCACTAAGCCGCGGATCAACGACACAAAAAGAGGCTTTTGTGTTATGTTTGACAAACTTTAAAGTGTGCGCATGCGCCAAAACTTTTAAGAATAGGCACGACGGGTCGAATCATGCAGCAAACTGGAACAGGACTTCTAGCTGACCGCTTAAAATCTCAGTCTCGACTGTGGTTCGGCAAGCACCTGTACCGCTACTTTGACCGCCTCCAAGACAACTTCCATCGTCGCTCCCTAACGGCAACAGACTCCGCCGAAAAATCCGAACTGCTCAGCCAGCAGCATGCCGTCAAACTTGGTCAAGACGAAGGCTTTCGGCTTTTTGCCGAGCACATCAATAGTGGATTTAATAGCAAACGCGCCTATGACACCGGCAGCTACCCGGCCCTAGATCGATTGGCGCAACGCCTAGAAAAATTACCCGATGCGTATTTTGAAAGTGAAAAGCCACAACTCCGAAATTTTTGCCGCGCAATAGCGCCCATAACGATATTGGCGGGATTTCAGCAAATTTTGACGCCCCTAAAACTAGAGGAGGCACATCGCTATCACGCGCTGACGATGTTCCAAGGCTTGTTAATTCAGGAACTCAGCAAACTCTATGAAGAGCTACTCGAATCTCTGCCAGTGGAAACCCAAACCGAAAACGTGGAAGCGTGGATCAGCCATATAAAACAACAGCTAAAAGAAAAGAATCTGTCTACCCAGGAGCGCGCTCTGACAGAAACGCGACTCCAGCGTTTACTCAAAATGCACTCCCATCGCCGCAGCGTCACTAGCAATGCTGCGACAATAGAACCCAGTGACAGCGAGCTACTCGATGCGGTAGCAAATATCTTTAGGCAGTTACCTGCTAGGCGCAGGCTATCTTCTGGAGTGCTCGCCTCGCTCAATACCATGCAAACTTGTATTAGCGCACTGGCGCTGCGGGATCGCAGTGAATTTATGCATCCCCTTCACCCCGCCAGACAGGTCTGTTGTCAGATAATCAACACTCTCGACCAGTGGGACGACGCGCAGCCCATTCAGCGCCAGCAGTTTGAAGCCGAACTAAAAACGATCAGCAGAAAATTTAACGACCGCAATATCGAAGCGAATCAATTCAATAGCATTCGCAAGCAAATTGATGCCTGCTGCCAACACTTACTGCAAAGCATCAAACTCAATGACAGGCGCAACTTGAATGCCGAAGTTGGCCAGAAACGACTTACTCGTTTACGCAGGAAAGTGCACGACATGCTAGACGAGAAAACCCAGCATATTGATCTCCCCCTGAGCATCGACAATATGCTCTACGGTCCTATGACAACGGTCATTCTGTATCACTGGCTGCGCCACGGCAGTAACAGCGCTACGCTACGCCGCAGCCTGCAACTTATCGATGACATACTCTGGTATATTCAACCGCACTCTGACTGGTCAGCGCTTCGCCGCGCGAAAGCAATGAGCAAAGATATAGAAACTGAACTGAGTAACGGTTTGCAGCGCATCAATTATGGCTACCACGCCACCCAAGCATTAATTGAAAACCTCCATAAACTCCGCTTAATCGCATCTGGTCGCAGCGTTAAGCTTAGCAAACCCGATGTCAATCACTAGCACCACTGAGCAATAGCCTTGAGTCAATCGACGCTGACAGTTGTTGATACCAATCAAAACTAGGTATAATTTCCTGCCCTCATGTTTGACCATCGCGGTCTAACGCGATCCAATTTCTACAGTTTGATCGCTTATCGTAGCGATCACGCATTTAAGGTGATGACTTTGCAACTAGACCAAGCAACTACCGAACAGCTGCGCGAATGGGAAACCAAGCTGACCCAAGAATATCAGCAGTTTAAAGCCTCAGGTCTGAATCTTGACCTCACTCGCGGCAAGCCCAGTGCAGAACAACTCTCGCTATCAGACAGCATCAACGAAATTCTAGGCAGTGACCTCAGCAACGAAAGCGGCGCTGATTTACGCAACTACGGCGGCCTTGATGGCATACCAGAGTGCAAACACTTATTTGCTCAAGTACTTGGCGTCACGCCAGAAGAAACTCTAATCGGTGGCAATAGCAGCCTGACGCTAATGTATATGGCCGCACAATTTGGCCTATATCAAGGTTTTGGCAAGCTGGCACCAAGCTGGATTAGCGACGGTGGCAACACTAAATTCATCGCGCCAGTGCCCGGCTACGACCGTCATTTCAGTGTTTGCGAACACCTTGGCATTGAGCTTATTACTGTGGCCTTAAACGACGACGGCCCAGACATGGACGCCGTCGAAGAATTACTGAAAAACGACCCGTCCATCAAAGGCATCTGGTGTGTGCCACGCTTCAGCAATCCCACCGGCACCGTATACTCCGATAGCGTAGTTGATCGCATTGCTCAACTAGGCAAGATCGCCAGCAGCAACTTCCGGGTTTTTTGGGACAACGCCTACGCCGTTCACCAGTTGAGCGACGATGCCCCCGAAATAGCAAACCTAATGGACAGCTGCCGCAAATACGGCACTGAAGACACCGTATATTTGTTTGGCTCCACCTCAAAAATCACTTATGCCGGTGCTGGCGTCGCCTTCGCAGGCATGTCTAAAGGCAATTTAAAGGCATTTACCCACCACCTCGGCATGTCGCAAATTGGTCCAGACAAGATCAACCAATTGCGCCATGTTCGACTATTAAAAGACGCTGACGGCATAAAAGATCATATGAGCAAGCACGCCGCCGTGCTTAAGCCGCGTTTTGATATCGTGCTCAAACATCTGCGCGAAGGTTTAGGCGAGTCTGGTATGGCTAGCTGGACCGAACCCCAGGGCGGCTATTTTGTGTCCTTCGACACCCTGCCTGGTCTGGCTAAAGAGGTGGTGAAATTAGCCGCCGAGGCCGGCGTTAAGCTGACCCCAGCTGGTGCCACATTCCCCTACGGCAAAGACCCCGCCAACAGCAATATTCGTATTGCTCCCAGCGTGCCTAGCCTAGATGAAATTGACCGCGCCATGGCAGTATTCGTGAGCTGCGTTAAGCTGGCGTCAGTAAAACAGCGCCTCCAAAGCGGGGCGTAATCGCTATATTTCTTAGGTTTATCAGCGGGCATTTACACTAAACTCCGCAATACAAGCGAAAAAAGGGCGCCAATTGGCGCCCTTTTTTATATCTGCAGAACATCACATTATTGCGATGTATCAGCACTATTCACTATCGGGGGTACGGGTAATCGGCCGTCCCGGAACGCTGGGAAAGTGCCGTACATTGCTGCCACCCTCGGCATCCACTATTTTACCCGTGCCTTCCTTTTCAACTTCGTCAATTCGAACAATCGAATGCATAGGAATATAGCTACGAGTGACGCCACTAAATTCATTTTTCAATTTTTCTTCACCTGGATTGACCACAATCTGGCTTTGCTCACCAAACACAAACTCTTCAATTTCTATGAACCCGTACATGTCGCTCTGGTAAATTGCGCGCGCGTAAAGCTCATAAACCTTGCTGTTGTTGTGAAAAATGACTTTATAAATAGGTAGTTGGGCCATAGTCTTTCCCTTGTCTCTGGGTACTGCTTTGGGGCACTTATGTAGATTGTTGTACGCCGGAAAACCGGGCCGCGGATGATAGCATAAATTTGCTAAATCCACTGCACTTCTGGGTTTTAGACGATATTTTAGCTATAATGCACTCCCATTTTATCAGCAGCCTGTTTGCGCCTTATGCCAGAAGAACTCACGTCAAATAACGCCAGCCAAGCGCCAGTGACGGCGACCCCAAGCATCGCTGACAAGCCTAAAAAGCTGTTTATCAAAACCCACGGCTGCCAGATGAATGAGTACGATTCTTCCCGCATTCAGGATCTACTCGGGGTAAGCCATGGCTATGAGCGAACCGACGACCCCAATGAGGCTGACGTGCTTTTGCTCAACACCTGCTCAATTCGCGAGAGAGCGCAGGAAAAGGTTTTCCATCAACTTGGCCGCTGGAAAAAACTTAAAGACAAAAACCCAAACCTTAAAATAGGTGTCGGTGGCTGTGTTGCTAGCCAAGAAGGCAGTGATATAGGCAAACGCGCGCCCTATGTCGATCTTATTTTTGGACCGCAAACACTGCACCGTGTGCCAGATATGCTGGACGCCAAGAAATTCGACGGCCCAATTATTGTCGACGTAACCTTTCCAGAAATAGAGAAATTCGATTCACTGCCTGAACCCAGCGTGGATGGCCCCAGTGCTTTCGTCTCAATTATGGAAGGCTGCTCCAAATACTGTACATTCTGCGTCGTACCGTATACCCGTGGCGAAGAAGTCAGTCGGCCCTTTGAAGACGTTATCACCGAGGTTTCACAGCTAGCCGCCAAAGGTGTGCGCGAAGTAAACTTACTCGGCCAAAATGTAAACGCCTATCGGGGCGAAAACCACGAAGGCGAGATTATCGACTTTGCAGAACTGGTGCATTTTGTGGCCCAGGTCGATGGTATTGATCGCATTCGCTACACCACTTCACACCCGGTTGAATTTAGCGAGGCACTTATTCAGGCCTATGCCACCGTGCCGGAATTAGTAAATCATCTTCATTTACCAGTCCAACACGGCAGTGACCGCATCTTAGCGGCCATGAAACGCGGCCACACCGCCGATGAATACCGCGCAAAAATAGCCAAATTAAAGACCATTCGTCCCAATATTAGCTTGTCATCAGATTTTATTATCGGCTTCCCCGGCGAAACTGATGAAGACTTCAACGCCACCATGCAGCTGATAAAAGACATTGGTTTCGATCACTCATTTAGCTTTATCTACAGCGCTCGACCCGGCACGCCGGCGGCGCAATTGCCCGATGAGACGCCAGAAGATGTGAAAAAGGAACGACTGGCGACCTTACAGCACCATATTCTGCAAAATGCTGCGCAAATCAGCAGGCAAATGGCAGGCAGCCAGCAGCGGATTTTAGTCACTGGCGTATCCCGCAAGGACCCGGGTGAATTGCAGGGCCGCACCGAAAACAATAGAGTAGTAAACTTCCCCTGCTTAGATAGGGCTGTCATCGGCCAATTTGTGGATGTAAATATATTAGAAGCCTATACCAACTCACTGCGCGGCGAGCTGTGCAATTAAGTGATACTTGCTAAGCCTATGCTTTTTATATCTCTTTTATCGCCGCGCCTGCGGCATTCGGTGAACCATTGACTGCACAAGACGTACAACGTGTACTTACACTCGAACCCAACGATAGCCGTCTACTGGCCGATCTCTGTGGGCATCTCGACACCAATCTCAAATTGATTGAGAGACGCCTAAACGTTCGCATTGCCGCCCGCGCCAACACCTTCCAAATCAATGGCAACACCAATGCGGTTGATGACGCAGTGCAGCTAATTAAACAGCTCTACAACGAAAGCCAAAACGGCAGCAGGCTCAATATCGAGACCGTACACCTCCACCTGCAAGAGTCGGGCATCGAACAACTCAGTCGTCCCACTACTCTAGACGACGTGCCAGTGGTTATTCAAACTAAAAAAGCCAGTATTAAACCCCGCGGTAAAAATCAGCAGCTCTACGTCAAGGCTATTCAAAGCTGTGATATCAACTTTGGCATTGGCCCCGCCGGCACGGGCAAAACCTATCTTGCAGTCGCCTGCGCGGTAGAGGCGCTAATATCGAATCAAGTTCAACGTATTCTGCTCGTTAGGCCAGCGGTCGAAGCAGGCGAAAAATTGGGATTTTTACCCGGTGACCTGGCGCAGAAAATAGACCCCTACCTACGCCCTCTATACGACGCACTCTACGAAATGGTGGGCCTAGAAACCGTCACCAAATTAATTGAACGCAACATTATTGAAATCGCTCCACTGGCCTATATGCGCGGTAGAACACTAAATGACTCGTATATTATTTTGGATGAAGCGCAGAATACCACCCGCGAACAAATGAAAATGTTCTTAACGCGCATTGGCTTTGGCTCTACCGCGGTGATCACTGGCGACGCCACCCAGATAGATTTACCCCGCGGCACGCCGTCTGGACTCATTCACGTTATGAAAGTACTTGGTGATATTGACGGCATTAGCATGACTCATTTTGCCGCCAAAGATGTGGTTCGCCATCCGCTGGTGCAGCGTATTGTTGAAGCCTACGCTGCATTTGAAGCTGACGACGAACCACCGCGATGAATACTGCCATCGAGCTAGAGCTGGATTTACAAATCGCCTGTAACGCGGAAAATCTGCCGACAGAACAAGACCTTAGACTTTGGGCAACAGCTGCACTACAGGGGCTGCGTGACGATGCCGAGCTAAGTATACGTCTCATCGATGAGAGCGAAAGCGCCGAATTAAATATGCAATATCGGCAAAAAATCGGTTCAACCAATGTATTATCGTTTCCGGCTGATCTCCCCCCAGAACTCGAACTCCCCCTGCTCGGCGATCTCGCCATCTGCAAGCAAGTGGTAGAGCGTGAGGCGGCGGATCAGCACAAAGCCTGCCTAGATCACTGGGCGCATATGGTAATTCACGGTACACTCCATCTTTTAGGCTACGACCATATTGAAGATGACGAAGCCGAAGAGATGGAAACGCTAGAAATTGCGCTTCTAAAAACGCTGAATATCAGCAACCCCTATACCCCTATTTAGTGAGGACAGCACCCAAAACCATGAGCGAAGATCGATCTAGCACCGATCCAAGTGACAAATCTTGGATCGAGAAAATAGCCTATGCTTTTTCATCTGAACCCAAAACACGGGAAGATCTATTTGAATTGCTTGCTGTTGCCAAACAGAATGAAGTCATTGATGACGACGCCATAAGTATTGTTGAAGGCGCTATGCATATCAGTGATATGCAGGCCAGAGAAATCATGGTTCCTCGCCCGCAAATGGTGGTACTGAAAGCCGACCAGCCGCTCAGCGAACTTCTCCCCATGATTATCGATACCGGCCACTCTCGCTACCCTGTCATCGGTGACACCCTAGATAATGTATTGGGCATCCTGCTATCCAAAGATTTGCTGCCGCTGCTGTGGAAATTTGAAACCAGCGCCGATATCGACATCCGCGATATTTTACGTCCTGCCACCTTGGTGCCAGAAAGTAAGCGCCTGAATGTGCTGCTGCGAGACTTCCGCGAAAAGCGTAACCATATGGCGGTTGTTATTGATGAATACGGCGGCGCCGCTGGCCTTATTACCATTGAAGACATCCTTGAGCAGATTGTCGGTGAGATCGAAGACGAGTACGACGAGGACGACGATCTGCCCATTAGAAAAATTGCTGAAAACGATTTTGTGGTGCAGGCCCTCACACCCATCGACGATTTTAATGACCATTTCAATGCGCGCTTTAGTGACGATGAGTTCGACACCATCGGCGGCCTCCTGCTGAAAGCCTTTGGTCATCTTCCCAGCCGCAATGAAGTAACGCGGCTCGAAAATTACGAATTCAAAGTAGTGAACGCCGATAGCCGGCAAATTCATCTATTGCGGATGAGCAAGCTCGAGGAAGAAGAATAGCTCGCGAACTTTAAATACAGGAGGGGCGGAGAATCTCCTCCCCTTTGGCTTCCTCCCTGATCGAGTATATCTTTCGTTTGGTAACCCGCTTTTTAAATGTCGCGAAAAAGCTTTCAGCGACGGCATTACCATGGCAATTAACCCGTCGACTCATCGACGGTATTAGCTTCTGCTCGTTCATGAATACTAAATAATCTGAGCTGGCATACTGACTGCCCTGATCGCTGTGCACTAGCACTTCGTTTTTGGAGTTCCGCTGCCATACGGCCATTAATAACGCATTGATAACTAAGTGGCGATTCATCGTTTTGTCCATTGACCAGCCAACAATTCTTCTAGAATATAAATCTATTACTGTCGCCACATACAAAAATCCTTCGTGGGTTCTGATGTAAGTAATATCACTCACCCACCCACCCGTGATTAGGGGCTTTAAGATTGAATTGCCGATCTAATATATTGTCAGCAATCTTGCCGGACTTGCCCCCTTTGATGTCCCTGCGCTTGCAGCCGACCTGAACTTTGAGCTTGTTTTATCGCATGATTTTAGCCACACGATGAACACTGCAAGATTCGCCTTCATCACGGTTTATCCAAGGGCGGCCATAGGTACCACCGTTAGCAACGTACAATGCTTTTATCGGCTTCAATAACCGCTGATTCTCAATGGCTCGGTCAGACAATGGTTTGCTCAGCCAAGCATAATACCCACTGCGATTAATCTTAAAGACACGACACATCGCCTGGACAGGGAGCTCGTGTTGATTATCGCGGATAAAGCCGTACTTCACTCTGGGTTGCTGGCAAAGTACTTTCCGGTCTTTTTTAGGATGTCGCGCTCCTCCGTTATGCGCCACAGCTCCGACGTAAGCCGAGCATTCTCAGCCGAGAGGTCAATTTTATCTGAGGCCTGGGGATTAAGTTCGAAATAAGAGGATTTCCGACCCCAATCCTCGCGAGCACGTTTGAAATCGCCGACATATTGACTAAGCTGAACTCAAGCCCGGTTGCTGTCCGGTAGTGCACTGAGCGCGCTACACAGTCAATACCTTGATCATTATTAGGCAAGCCTGACATATGAAATCTAAAATCTTAAAATTAACACGTCTCATTCAAAAAAAACTCGGCAATACCCCTGAGTCTGCAGCGCTAAATGCCTTAGCGAGCCGCTATTGGGATGTTACGGCCGGTGAAACCATTACCAAGCGCAGCGCCGCTGAGCTCCTCGGTATCGTTCAGTCACACCTGAGTCTCGCCGAATCAAGACGTCCCGACCATCCCCAAATACGTATTAGTGAACAAGAAGACAGCGGCCTGCTGATATTTGAAATGGTTACCAAAGATCAGCCATTCATTTTTGATACCCTTTCCAGCCTTCTATACGACGCCGGTTACACCATACTTTTATCTCACCACCCCATTTTCTGGGTAAACCGAGACAAGGCCGGACAACTTCTTGATATCGTTGCACTCGATCGTAAGCAACAGCAGCACACCGACTACCGGGCAGAGTCCTTTGTGCGCTACGAGCTGGAAGCTAGCCCAAGCGCAATATCGCCGACTCGCTTAAAACAGCGTATCCGCAAAGCACTCAGTACCATAGAGCTAATTGTTAAGCACTGGCAGCCCATGCGCGAAAAGGCGGAAGCGCTGCAACTATATTACTCAGAAAACCCTGCACCGATAAAAACGAAGTCACGCCGGCAAGTTTGTAATTTCCTCGGCTGGCTTACCGCCAACAACCTCACCTTTCTTGCCTATGTTGAGATGCAGGTCAAGCAACAGAGCGGTCAAAGAAATTTGCAAGCGATCGAGTCGTCCCGGCTCGGTATGAAATTAGAGTCTACTCCTTGGGAACACATCCAATCGCCGGAGCAGCGGCAGCAAATTCTAGAGCATTATTTACAAAGTCCACGCGTACTGACCATTACCAAATCGAGCGAATTGGCGCCCATTCGACGCTTTGTGCCCATGGACTATATCGCTATTAAAGATTACAACGCCAAGGGCGAGCTGAAAGGTGAACACCGTTTTTATGGTTTGATGACCCGCGCCGCCTATAATTGCCGAGCACTTGATATTCCCCTGCTAGCTGATCGTATCCATGCGGTGATGAACCTCGCCCATTTTCCACCTGGCAGTCACAATGGCAAAGTGATGCTACAAATATTAGAAACCTTTCCACGCGATGAGCTATTTCAAAGCAGCGCCAAAAAATTATTTGAAATCGCCATGGGTTTGGTTGCCATAGAAGAACAAAATCGCGTTCGGGTGTTCAGCCGTACCGACCCCTTTCAGCGTTACTACTCTATTCTGGTCTACATTCCCCGAGAGCAATACAGCCAGAACGTTCGTGAGAAAATACAAACGTTAATATCAACAAAATTGAATGCCGATAGTAGCGACCTTGCCATTTACTTCACCGACAACCGAATGGTGCGCCTACATCTCATCGTTCAAATTCGCATGGGGGAGACGAAAACTTTAGACAACGCGGCGCTAGAAGCAATGATCTGTGGCGTTACGGAAAGTTGGATTGAAAAGCTAAAGTCGATGCTGTACGCCAACTATCCATGCAAAACGGCTCAAGAACTATTTTTGCATTACGACGAGGCGTTTACGGCGGCCTATATTGCAAAGACAAATATTGACAAGGCCGCCGCCGACATAGAACAAATTGAGCAATTACAAAAATCAAGCAACAACTTAGCAGTAAAAATTTTCCGCGATGCATCTCGCCCCGACGAGCGCGTTGAATTACGTTGTTATTTTAAGGATCAACCATTACCACTAGCCGACATACTGCCGCGGCTGAGCAACCTCGGATTGCGCCTAGTATTGGAAGATTTGTACCCAGTCACCATTAACAACGATAAAACATACTGGATTCAGGATTTCCGTGCCCAGACAGCCGTCAATGTGAATCACGTGTTTTGGCACGACGCCAGCCACTTTGAGCAGGCCTTTATCGCCATTCACAAGGAATTATGTGACGACGATGATTTTAATCGTTTGATTATTAGCGCCGATATCAGCTGGCGCGAAGCCGCACTCATTCGCGCCTATTGCCGTTATCTCAAACAGCTTGGCAGCCACTTCGAGCAAAATTATCTCAGTAAATTATTGGTTGACAACAGCAGCATCAGCCGCCTGTTAATTGATTTATTCCACGCCCGTTTCAAGCTGCATGTCACCGACCGCGACACACTACAAACAAAGCTAACTGAACAATTAGACATTGCACTGGAATCTGTCCAAAGCCTAGATGCCGACCGCCTGTTCCGCAGCTTACGCAGCCTAATAATAGCGACGCTACGCAGTAACTATTATCAAAACGAGAATGAGCTAGCCGTAAATAACGCCATATATGCGTTTAAATTTTCGACGCGAGATATCCTAGAAGCACCTGCGCCGCGGCCGCGATTTGAAATCTGGGTTCACTCCCCGCGCTTTGAAGCCGTGCATCTACGCGGCGACAAAGTCGCGCGCGGCGGCTTGCGCTGGTCAGACCGGCCAGAAGATTTCCGTACCGAAGTCCTCGGTTTGATGAAAGCACAAATGGTTAAAAATGCCGTTATTGTGCCAGTCGGCGCCAAGGGCGGTTTTGT
>NZ_JBLIKC010000031.1:0-35436 GCF_047636175.1 Zhongshania sp.
TGAATACCGCGCCGGGTAGCGCCTGATCTCGAAAAACGAGCTCGCCGCTAGTCACGGCACCGAGCGCACGTGTCGTTGGTACATTGAGTGCCGCCATCGCCTCGCAGAGAATATACTCGCGCAGTACTGGCCCCAAGGGCGATTTACCGTCGCCACCTCGGGAGTAGGGAGTGCGACCTGAACCTTTAAGTTGCCAATCGTAGCGGATGCCGCTGTCCGCAATGAGCTCGCCAAGCAAGACGGCCCGTCCGTCACCTAACTGCGGATTCCAGCCACCGAATTGATGCCCGGCATAGACGGTGGCGATGGGTTCAGCGCCGGCAGGAATATGGTTGCCGGCCATGCTGGCAATGCCCTCGGGCGAGGCCAGCCACTGCGGGTCTATGCCTAATTCGGTCGCCAAGCAGACATTGATGCGGATTAAACTCGGCGCTGGCACCGAGCTTGGAGCCTGCGCAGTGTAAAATCGCTCGTTTTGTTGGACGTAGCTATTGTCGAAAACGGGGCTGTTGGTAGAAGTCATGGTATGGCCTGCATAAAACGGTAAGACAATTTAGCTAAGGTTTTTATACCTTGGATTGCAGCTAATTATACAGGAATCGTTTGCTCTGGGGGCGCCGACGGTTGTTGTGAGTGCGGCGTGCAAGAGGCCATCATTCGCGTGCTCGGGTGTGAAAAACGCGACGCGGCGAGATAGACCAAGTAAAATCGCGGCCGAGGGCTCATTTTACCAGTAAGAAGTCCCATGCCGAGCGACTAAACGGCGTGGACAAACGGCATCATTTTATAAGGATTTGCGTATCATGCCTTGGTTTACCCGTTTATTTTTTGTGCTGTGTCGGATGTTGTCGGCACCATTCCTTGCTGGTATTAAACCCAAGTTGGTGCAGTTCGATGAGTCATTACATGCGCAATTAGAAGGCAAACCGGTTTGCTACGTACTCCGGCAGCATAGCTGGACTGACCGGTTTTTGCTGGAGCGAGTTTTTAAGACCTACAAACTACCCATGTTGAATGCGAGAGCCGGAAAATTACCTGAGGTTGAGCGTGCTGCGTGTTTGTATTTACCGGTACTGGGTGGTCAGCGAGGTGGTTCTCGGGGAGTTAATACCATGGCTGCTTTGGTCGCGCAGGCAGCCGAGGGCGACTACCCTCTGCGGATTGTGCCGGTATCGGTGTTTTGGGGGCGAGACCCAGGCAGCGAAACCTCGTTTTTCAAATTGCTATTAGGTGACGGTGAGCGGGCGGGTGCCTTTCGCAAGCTCATGGTTATATTGGCGCAGCGTCGCAATGTGCTTATTCATATCGCACAGCCGGTGCACTTCAGTACTTTTGTTGCGCGCAAGCAGGATCCGGTGGCCGCTGCTGCAGTTATGGCGCGCATGTTGTCGTTTTATTATTCCAGGCGAAAAACCGCAAGTCTGGGCCCCACCTTATTATCACGCCAGCAAATAGTTGATGTTGTATTACGTCGTCAGTCGGTTCGCGATGCCATTGCTGAAGAGCAGGAAATATCCATTGCCAAGCCGGGGGTGGTCAACAAGCAGGCCCGTAAAATGGCTGAAGAGGTGGCGGCTAATTTTGATGGACGAATGATTCGCGCCCTTGAGTTAATATTGAGTTGGGCGTTTCGTAGAATTTTTTCTGGTTTAAAAATTCACCATATCGAACGCCTGCGCGAGACCGCCAATAATCGGCAATTAATTTACATGCCATCTCACCGCAGTCATTTCGACTATCTGCTGATTTCTTATACCCTCTATGTGCAGGGTCTAGTGCCACCGCATATTGCGGCAGGTGTGAACCTGAATTTTTGGCCAGTCGGTGGTTTACTGCGTCGCGGCGGCGCATTTTATATACGCCGTAGTTTTGACGGCAAAAAATTATATTCAGCGGTGTTTAAGTCTTATTTGGATGTGCTGTTGGGGCGGGGCTATCCGGTCGAGTTCTTCCCTGAGGGTGGGCGAAGTCGCACCGGACGTTTACTGCCGCCGAAGCGCGGTATGTTGAAAATGACAGTAGAGAGCTTTGTGCAGCAGCCCGGACGCAAAGTGGCCTTGGTGCCAGTCTATGTGTGCTATGACAAGCTCGTGGAAAGTGCCTCTTACGTCAAAGAACTGCGTGGTGCGAGCAAGCAAAGTGAATCGGCAAGTGGCTTGTTAAAGGCGCGCAAAATTTTTAAGTCCTCCTATGGCAGTCCTCATGTGGCCTTTGGGCAACCTCTAAGTCTGGATGAGTGTTTTAGTCATATAGAACCCAATTGGCGTAAACGCAGCCAAGCGGGGGATGATTCCTTTGTGCCCGCGGTTATTGACTACATTGCACAGGAAAATATGGAGCGGATTAATGCGGCGGCGGTGGTTAATCCTATCGGTTTAGTGGCGATGATTTTACTGTCTAGTCCGCAGCACGCGATGGCGGAAGATGAGTTGCTGCTGCAAATAAATCACTTTATCGCGATTTTACGACGCTTGCCCTATAGCCCAGATGTCACTTTGCCCGAAGGCAGCGCGAAAGAGATTTTTGAGCAGGCAGCGCGGACAGCCGGCCTTTCTAGAATAGATCATCCCTGGGGCCCGATTATTACCGCCACCGGCCGAGAGGCGGTGATGCTAACTTATTACCGCAATTCGGTTATGCATGTATTGGCCTTGCCGAGTTTGATTGCGCGGTTTTTCCGTCACAGTCAATCTGTGAGTGAGGCAGAGCTGATAGACGGCTGTGTCCTTTTATACCCCTTTGTTAAAAATGAATTATTCCTGCGCGTGAAAATTGAGGACTGCGCTGCTGCGGTAAAAGAGCAAATTAATAATCTCGTGGCGCTTAATCTACTTACTCGAGAGAGTGCGGGTGACAGTCTCAGTCGGGCCAATGTCGGCACCGAAGGCTATGCGGTGTTAACGGGCTTGGGCCGAATTTTGCGTGAGACCTTTGAACGTTACACCATTACCAGTTTGCTTTTGGTGCAGGATATTTCTGAAGTACCCGCCCTGCGTGACGATGTTGAACTCCATACTATTGAGATGGCTCAGCGTCTGGCAATATTGAGTGGTCGAGAAGCACCGGAATACTTTGATAAAAATCTTTTCCGTGGCTATATCGACACCTTGATTCAGCAGGGTTTATTGCTCGCGACCGAGCATGAGACCGGTGAGCTTTTGCGGGTTGATAAACGCTTGGAGGCGCTGTCGCAGCGCTGGGTGGCGCTGCTGGGACCCGATGTGCAGCAAAGTATGCAGCAGCTTATTCGCAAGCCAGTAATGACCGACAATGATGAGTGATGGTGCGAATGCCTTGGCTTGACACTTCTTACTTAAAAGCTTGAGCTGGCAGGGCCTTAGGCTCCTAAATTCCCCGGCGCCTGATGCGGGCATGGGGCGCACCGATCGGCGTCTGCAGTGGCAACTATTTTTGAGGTTTCCCCATGGTGCTGGCTCGGTTACAATATCCATTATTCTAATGACGTGTGACGAGTCCGAAAAAATGGCGCATAACGCCCGCATAATACTGCTGTGTGATTGCCGTCGATGGCGATGGTAGCTCTTGCAATAAGCAAATTACTGCAACTAGCAGATCACTAAGCCGACCCCCGTTTTTAAGGATTTATCATGCAAGCCCAGCGATACAATGAACTGGCGCAGCAAGGCTATAACCGGATACCGGTTTATCGCGATGTGCTCGCCGACCTTGACACTCCTCTCAGTGCCTATTTAAAACTCGCCGCAGCGCCCTACAGTTTTCTGTTTGAGTCTGTACACGGTGGTGAGAAATGGGGGCGCTATTCTATTATTGGTTTGGGCGCACGAACAGTGCTGCGGGCCGAAGGCAAACACGTCACGATTGCCTGTGATCGCGATGTAATAGAGACCCATGAGTGTGAAGATCCGCTAGCCTTTGTAGAAGCTTTTCAGGCGCGCTATCAAGTGCCTGAGATTGACGAACTGCCGGCATTTTATGGTGGTCTGGTCGGCTATTTTGCCTACGATTGTGTGCGTTATATAGAACCCAAGTTGCTTTTGGGAACGCCGCGTGATGTCTTGGGGACACCAGATGTTTTATTAATGTTATCAGAGGAATTACTGGTTTTTGATAACCTGTCTGGCACCGTTAAAATTATTACCCACGCGGATCCGACAGATGACAAAGCCTATGCAAAAGCACAGCAAAGATTGGATTCCTACGAGCTGATGCTGCGCGGTGTGTCACCACCGCTGCCTGAGCTAAATCTGGATGCCGACGGTGTCGCTGAAGCAGATTTTGTATCGAGTTTTGGTGAGGATAACTTCAAGGATGCCGTCGAAAAAGTGCGTGAATACGTGCTGGCAGGTGATGTGATGCAGGTGGTGTTGTCGCAGCGTCTAAGTATTCCATTCACCGCCTCACCACTTAATTTTTATCGAGCGTTGCGTCACCTTAATCCCTCGCCTTATATGTACTACCTCAATTTAGACGACTTTCATATTGTAGGCTCTTCGCCAGAAATTTTGGCGCGACTGGAAGACGGCGAAGTAACGGTTCGTCCGATCGCGGGTACGCGTCGCCGTGGACATACTGAAGCCGAAGACTTGGCGCTTGAAAAAGAATTGCTGGCCGATCCTAAAGAGATTGCCGAGCACTTAATGCTGATCGATTTAGGGCGTAATGACGCCGGCCGTGTTGCTAAAACTGGCACGGTAGAATTGAGTGATAAAATGGTGGTGGAGCGTTACTCCCACGTCATGCACATTGTGTCTAATGTTCGCGCGCAAGTGCGTGACGATATTACCGCGATGGATGTGCTGCGGGCCACGTTGCCCGCTGGCACATTAAGCGGCGCACCGAAAGTCCGCGCCATGGAAATTATCGATGAGTTAGAGTCGGTAAAACGCGGTGTATATGGCGGTGCGGTGGGTTATTTAAGTTGGAATGGCAATATGGATACCGCCATTGCGATTCGCACCGCAGTGATCAAAGACAATCAACTTCATATTCAAGCCGGCGCCGGTATTGTTGCCGATTCGCAGCCTAGGCTGGAATGGAAGGAAACTATGAATAAGGCCCGAGCGGTATTTAAAGCGGCCTCGATGGTGCAGGGTGCGGTAAAAAGCACGGTAGCCAGTGAGACCAACTCAACAGGGGAGGCGTCATAATGTTATTAATGATCGATAATTACGACTCCTTCACCTATAACGTCGTACAGTATTTTGCTGAGTTGGGCGCCGATGTAAAAGTGCTGCGCAATGATGAGATTACCGTTGACGAGATTCGCGCACTGGCGCCCACCCACCTAGTGATCTCTCCTGGTCCCTGTACGCCCAATGAGGCGGGTATTTCACTGGCGGCCATTAAGGCTTTTGCTGGCGAGATTCCTATTCTCGGTGTGTGTTTGGGTCATCAGAGTATTGGTCAGGCATTTGGTGGCAAGATTGTGCGCGCGCGCGCCGTGATGCATGGTAAAACCTCGCCGATGCACCACCTCAATAGTGGTGTATTCAGCGGTTTAAATAATCCGCTAGTGGCGACCCGCTACCATTCTTTAGTGATTGAAAAAGACAGCTTGCCGGATTGTTTGGAAGTTACGTCATGGACCCAACACGCCGACGGATCAGTAGATGAAATTATGGGCGTGCGCCACAAGACCTTAGATATTGAGGGCGTGCAGTTTCATCCAGAATCGATTCTGTCAGAGCAGGGCCACGAGCTGTTTAAAAACTTTTTGGAGCGCAGCGCATGAGCGATATGAACATTAAAGATGCACTGGCTTTAGTGGTGCGCAGTATAAGCTTGAGTTCCGACGATATGGCGGCGGTAATGCGCGATATTATGACCGGTAAATGCAGCGATGCGCAGATTGCCGCATTTCTTATTGCGCTGCGTATGAAAAGCGAAAGTCTGGATGAGATTGAAGGTGCCGCCCGAGTTATGCGCGAGTTAGCGACACCGGTGAATATTGATGGCCTCGACCACGTGGTGGATATTGTTGGCACCGGTGGCGATGGCGCCAATTTATTTAATGTCTCCTCGGCCAGTACCTTTGTTATTGCCGCAGCGGGTGCCAAGGTGGCAAAGCATGGCAACCGCTCGGTGTCATCTAAAAGCGGTAGTGCCGATGTATTGGAAAGCGCTGGCATTGAACTCAATTTGAATCCCCAGCAGGTTGAGCGCTGTATTCGTGAAGTGGGCCTTGGCTTTATGTTTGCGGTTAATCATCACAGCGCTATGAAATACGCGATTGGTGTGCGCCGTGATATTGCCCAGCGCACGATCTTCAATATTTTAGGGCCGCTGACCAACCCTGCGGGAGTGACGCGTCTGGTGCTGGGCGTGTTTAGTTCCGAGCTCTGCCGGCCCTTGGCTGAGGTCTTAAAGCGTTTGGGCGCCGAGCATGTGATGGTAGTTCACGCCAAAGATGGTTTGGACGAAATTAGTTTGGCGACCGCCACGGAAGTGGTCGAGCTTAAAGATGGCGAGATTCGTGAATATCTGCTGACACCTGAAGATGTGGGAATAAACAGTCAGAGTTTGGTGGGTCTGGATGTTTCAGACAGCCATGCCTCCTTGGCTCTGATTCGCGATGCCTTAGGTAAGCGTGAAACCGAAGCGGGTAAAAAAGCGGCAGATATGATTGCCCTTAATGCTGGCGCCGCCTTATATGTGGCGGGTGTTGTCAGTACATTAAAGCACGGTGTGGCCTTGGCCGAGGACACTATTCATGGTGGTCAAGCGCTAGAGAAAATGGGTGAGCTGGCGGCTTTTAGTCAGGGCCTGAATCCTACTACTGAGGCTGAGCTATGATGATTAATAGCAGTACCCCAACGGTGCTCAAAAAAATTCTTGATCGCAAGCGTGAAGAGATCGCTGAGCGCATTGCACGGGTGTCGATCGCTCAATTGCAAGAGCAGATACGCAGCGCATCGGCACCCCGCGGTTTTGTGCAGTCAATAGAAGCCAAGCTGGCTGCCGGTAAGTCGGCGGTGATTGCTGAAGTGAAAAAAGCGTCACCCTCTAAGGGCGTGATTCGCGAAGACTTTAATCCAGCCGATATCGCATCAAGCTATGAAATGGGCGGAGCAGCTTGTTTATCAGTATTAACTGATGCGGATTTTTTTCAAGGTGCGGAGGCGCATTTACAGCAGGCACGCGCGGCCTGTTCGCTGCCGGTGATCCGCAAAGATTTTATTATCGATCCTTATCAGGTTTATGAAGCGCGCGCGATTGGTGCAGATTGTATTTTATTGATCGCCGCAGCGCTGGATGATGAGGCTATGACAGACCTCAATAAACTGGCTCAGAGATTGGGGATGGATGTTTTGATTGAAGTTCATAACGCCGAGGAGTTGGCGCGAACCTTACCACTGGGTAATCGCTTGGTGGGCATTAATAATCGCAATTTACATAATTTTGAAACCTCGCTGCAGAATACTTTCGATTTACTGACGTCGATCAGCGCTGACTATATTGTGGTGACCGAAAGTGGTATTCACACCGCAGAGGATGTGTCTGCAATGCGCGAACACGGGGTTAATGCTTTTTTAGTGGGGGAAGCCTTTATGCGAGCGCCTGAGCCCGGCGAGAAATTGGCAGAATTATTTGCCTAAGTGTTGCGGCATCCGGGTGCTAATTGAGTGCGCTAACGGGTGCCGTAGACAACCATGGTTTTACCTTTTACTTGCACCAATCCCTGTTCCTCCAAGGTCTTTAACACCCGGCCAACCATTTCCCGCGAACAGCCCACGATACGACCAATTTCCTGACGGGTGATCTTGATTTGCATGCCGTCGGGATGAGTCATGGCGTCGGGTTGCTTACAGAGGTCTAAGAGCGTGCGAGCCACGCGGCCCGTGACATCTAAAAACGCAAGGTCACCGACCTTGCGGGTGGTTAGTCGCAGCCGTTTGGCCATTTGCTTGCCCAGCGCCAAGAGTATGTCTGGGTATTGCTTATTGAGCTCGCGAAATTTGGTATAGCTGATTTCAGCTATTTCGCACTCGGTGCGACTTTTAACTAAAGCGCTGCGAGTTGGTGGAATATCTTCATCAAAAACTCCCATTTCTCCGAAGAAGTCGCCTTTATTGAGGTAGGCAACGATCATTTCGCGACCCTCGTCATCTTCAATAATGACGGTGACTGAGCCTTCGGTAATGTAGTACAGGGCATCGCTGGCGTCGCCGGCGTAGATGAGTGTACTTTTACTGGGGTAGCGCCGCCGATGGCAGTGGGTGAGAAAATTCTCTAAATCGGCTATTTCTGGTTTTAAGGGATTCAACACAGCTTGGGACTCTCGTTAAAACAGTAAATCCATTTACTAATTTTTGGGCAGATTTAAATTATGTTTTCGGCCCATGACTGCCTTTAGTATGACCTGCTTTGCCGGCCATGGCGAGCTAGAATCTGGACGCTGTGGTAAGCTTAGTTAAATTTTTTGTTATCGCTATGAGGGTGAAATGAAAGCGACGGTTAAGTGGGTAGACGGTGTTATGTTTCTCGGCGAGTCGGGAAGTGGTCACTCGGTAGTGATGGATGGTCCGGAAGATCATGGTGGCCGCAATATGGGGATTCGCCCCATGGAAATGCTACTGGTGGGGATGGGCGGTTGCGCGTCATTTGATGTGATGACTATGTTGAAGAAGTCGCGTCAAGATGTGACTGATTGTCGCTGTGATCTGGATGCCGAGCGCGCCGATGCGGTGCCCGCCGTTTTTACAAAAATACACCTGCATTTTGTTGTTAGTGGTAAGAATTTAAAGCCAGCGCACGTAAAGCGTGCTGTGGAGTTGTCCGCTGAAAAATATTGTTCCGCATCTATTATGATGGCGGCCGCTGGCGTCGAAGTCAGCCATAGCCATGAGGTCATCGACAGTGTCTGAGAAGCTAGTTCGTCCTAAGCCACATGGTGGTATGCGCCATATTGCTCTGTTTGTGGAAAAATTCGACGAGACCCTCTTTTTCTATACTGACTTGATGGGTATGACGGTGGAGTGGCAGCCAGACCCAGATAATATCTTTTTGTGTTCGGGTAATGACAATCTTGCCCTGCACCGCTATCAGGGTCCGCTTCGGCCGGTAGCTGGGCAGCGTCTGGATCATATCGGGTTTATTTTAAATGCCCCAGAGGATGTGGATGCTTGGCATGCGTTTTTATTGGCGAATCAGGTGAGTATTAAGACCGAGCCGCGCACTCACCGTGACGGTGCCCGCAGTTTTTACTGTCTTGACCCCGACGGCAATTTGGTACAACTCATTTTTCATCCGCCTATCAGCGGCCGCTAGCTCGTTATACGTAGTAAGTGCTGCCGGTCATGACCTTGGACATCAAGCTCATGGCTTTTTTTACGGGGCTTGGGAAAATCTGACCGCCTGATGCTATCGCTTTGGCGGCGTGCTCGGCTTCGTCTTCTAGCATCTGCCGGAGTATGGCGCGTGATTTTTGGTCATCAGCCGGCAGTGTTTGCAGGTGTTCGCGCAGGTGTTCGCAGACCTGATCTTCAGTGGCGGCAACAAAACCAAGGCTAACTCTATCGCTGATTACACCCGCTGCAGCGCCAATTGCAAATGAGGCGGCGTAAAACAGCGGATTTAAATGACTGGTGTGGCTTTGAAGCTCGTGCAGGCGTTGCTCACACCAGGCAAGATGGTCAATCTCCTCGGTCGCGGAATGCTCCATAGAGGCCTTAACATGGGCATTTTTTGCCGTTAGTGCCTGGCCTTGGTATAGGGCCTGAGCGCAGACTTCGCCGGTATGATTAATTCGCATTAAGCCGGCAACATGGCGACGATCCTGGTCGGTACTGAGCGAGCTGCTAATGTGCTGGGCAGGACTCTGTCGCCGGGCAGTACTACTGCCTTTAATAAGAGTTTTTAGACTTCGATCTGCTCCCATCAGGGCGCGATCAAGTAAGGTGTATTGTCTAGTCATTGCATTGACCTCCGGAGGATATTGTAGCCGAAATAGGGGGTCATGACTTGTTTTTCTGATAGCCTGTCCAGCGTTTGATGGCCTCGGCAAGTTCCCATAGGCGGATTGGTTTTACCAAATGTAGATCCATTCCCGCGCGCAAATAGCTGTCGCGCTGCTCGTCTAGGGCATTGGCGGTTAAGCCAATAATGGGGGTGCGCTCGCGCTCTTCGTCTTTTTCGAACTGACGGATTTGACGAGTCGCTTCATCGCCATCCATGATCGGCATTTCGACATCCATGATTACCACGTCAAAGCGTTTGCGCATAAATATGTTGACCGCTTGCTGGCCATTTTCAACGCGATGCACCGTGATGCCGAGGCTGCTTAGCATGCGGGTTAGTACTTGGGCGTTGGTGGGATTGTCTTCCGCGATTAAGCATTCCAATGAATTTAAGGTGAGGGCATCGGTTTGATATTGGTCTGGCAAGTGGTTAACCGCATTGGCGTCAAAGTGACATTCGGCGAGCAAGGCGCTGCGCAGAGCAATGCCGGTGAGCGGCTTGCTTAGTACTCGGCGGATACCAGCAGCGCGCAGTTTGTCGCGGTCGAAGATGATATTGGCGTGGGCGAGCATCAGGCCGATCGGGGTGTTCTGTTGATCCTTGGTTTCGTCGTATATTCGCTGAGCTAGTGCCAGCCCGCCACCCGCTAGAGTGTGGTCTATGAGAATAATGTCGATGGGGGCGTTTAAGAGCGACTGATTGCGGATAGTGGCGATTGCCGCGCTGTCGCTATTGGCTGTAAATGCGGGCATTCCCCAGTTGCCGCACTGTTTGCTAACGACTTTGCAGAAGGTCTGGTTACTGTCGACAACTAGTAGCCGCTTATTACTTAGTAAGCCAGTGCGAATTTGCAAAGTATTAGCGTCATCATTATTAGGCACCGCCAGCTGTATGGAAAAACGCAGAGTATGCACCCCGTTAGGCGATGTTCGCACCGCGGCGCCGCCGTTCATTAGTGCTATTAGCTGTGAGACGATGGCTAGACGGGTATTGATGATGCCGTCTTGCTCAGATGTTGAGCCGTCAAGGGCGAGTTTTTCGAGGGTGCTAAAGGGTTTGCCACGATGGCTTAGTTCAAAGTGGAGTAAGCCTTGTTTCAGGCTTGAAGAGTAGACCTTAAGGAGAATATAGCCTGACTCATAGTGTTCAAAGGCATTGTTCATCACGTGCGACAGTAATTGGCGAATGCGTGAGGAATCGCCGATGAGCTTTTCGTTTACATTGCTATCAATGTCGCAAATAAATTCTAAGGATTGTTCGGCGGCAATATTGCGGAAACCGGAAACAGATTCGTCGATAATCTCCGGCACACTTAATAGCTCAGTGCGGAGCTCAATGTCATTTTCATTAAAGCGGGTTGCTTGACTGGCTTCTTGAAGTAATTGCAAGAGTTCGTGGCCGGAACGTTGCAGGGTGCGCACGTGGTCTTCTTGATTCGCGGTGAGCCGGGTCTCTTGCAAGAGTTCTGAGACACCGAGCATGGCGCTCATTGGTGTTCGAATGTCGTGGGTTATCCGCGCGAGAATGTCGGTTTTGGCACGATTTACGGCGCCCAAGATGGTGATACTTTGCTCGTCTAGATTCTGTTTGCGCTCCCGCTGGTGATGCCGGACGATTAATAGCGCTGTGTGAGCGGTACCGGCCGCAGTGGCCAAGAAAATTAAGATCAAGTTGGTGCTGGTGGCGGTGATGATGGAGAGGCTATAACTAAACATTGTTAAGCTTAGAGTCAACACGATTAGAATTCGCGTGACCATGTAGTAAAAAATGAGTCGGTTGTAAGTTTGGAAAAAGGAGCTGAGGGCAATAAATAATAGCGCGATGGAGTTCAGCGGGAACAGTGTGTAGATGGTGATGACCGCCGCAGTGTCATTGCCGATGACGCTGAGTGCCACACCCACGACATCGACGATGATCAATAGCCGAATGATGGTATGCCACCGACCGGGATTGCCGGGTGGGAAAACTGGAAATCGCAGCGCGTAGACTAAATCAACCAGACTGATACCTAAAATAACGAGGATAAGACCGTAGCCATTCCAGGGGGGTAATAATCCTTGCGGGGCGCCAATATAGCCCCAGGCAGTGACTTGCCCGCTAATCACAAGCAGGGCGTAGATCGCGGTAATGAGAAACAGTGAGTCACGGGTTAGCGCCGCATTGATGAGATTGAATACCAGCAGATTGATAACAATGCCGAAAAATAATGCGTTCAGGAACTCGCGCTGGCTGACATCACCCAGAAAACTGGTGTAATCGTGCAGGGTTAGCTCGAGTTGACGGTCGAAGGGATACTCGAGGGCGAGGTAATAGCTGGTGCTGCTGTTGGCGTTCACTGGAATAGAGAATAGAGTTTCGGTGCGAATTAAGTCGTCGGTGGACATTGGCGCGATGTGTTGTCCAGCTTCTGTGTATAGCTGGGCTGCGTTGAGATCTACCGGCATGACTTGTAGCAACTGCTGGATTATTTGATTACTGGTATTACTGAGGGTAAAGCGAAACCAATACCTGCCAATGCTCTGGGATAGATTGAAATCACCACTTTCTGCGGGACGAAACTGGCGATTAACGGCGGTGCTTAAAATATCATCGATGCGGTAGAGTTTATTTGGATCTTCGATGAGATCGCTGAAACCATCGAGCGAGATTGCGCCCTGATTTGAGGTTACCGTTAAAATTGGCGCTGCGTGTGCGGTGATAGATAACAGCAGCAATACCGCACACAGCAGGTGTTTGGCCAACTTACTCTCGGGCAATGGCGCGGTAAGCAATGTCGTTACGGTAGAAGGCATCTTGCCACTTTATCTGTTTGGCAATTGAATACGCAAGTTGTTGTGCGGCACTAACCGTGTCGCCCATTGCGGTTGCGCAGAGTACTCGACCGCCGTTAGTGACTAAATTGCCGTTTTCCAATTGGGTGCCGGCGTGGAAAACTTTGCCACTGCTGCTACCGTCTGGAATACCGCTAATCGCATCACCTTTCTTATAAGCGCCGGGATAGCCGCCCGCAGCTATTACCACGCCAACTGCAGGGCGGGGATCCCAATCGGCACTGACGCTGTCTAGCTTGCCGGCTATTGCCGCCAGGCATAGCGCCACTAAATCTGATTGCAGGCGCAACATAATCGGCTGCGTTTCAGGGTCACCAAAACGACAGTTGTATTCAATGACTTTGGGGTCGCCGTTGGCATTAATCATTAGACCGGCATACAAAAAACCAGTGTAGCGATTGCCTTCACTCGCCATGCCTTTCACAGTGGGAATAATGACCTCATCCATAATCCGTTGGTGGATTGCGGGTGTCACCACTGGCGCTGGGGAGTAGGCACCCATGCCGCCAGTATTAGGGCCACTATCGCCGTCGCCAACCCGCTTGTGATCTTGGCTGGTGGCCATGGGCAGAATATTTTCGCCGTCTACCATCACAATAAAGCTGGCTTCTTCGCCTTCTAAAAACTCTTCAATGACCACGCGGCAACCGGCATCGCCAAAGGCATTACCGGATAACATGTCGCGCACAGCATCTTCTGCTTGCTTGAGGGTTTCGGCAACAATAACGCCCTTGCCTGCGGCAAGACCGTCGGCTTTTACCACAATGGGCGCACCTTGCTCACGCAGATAGGCCAGTGCCGGTTCCAGTTCGGTAAAGTTCTGGTAGCTGCCGGAGGGAATATTATGACGGGCTAGAAAATCCTTGGTAAAGGCCTTCGAGCCCTCTAGTTGAGCAGCACCTTTGCTGGGGCCAAAGCAGGGAAGTTTGCGCTGATTAAAGTAATCTACCACGCCATCGACTAGCGGAGCTTCGGGACCAACAATGGTCAGGCCGACATTGTTACTGGCGGCAAAGTCTGCCAGCGCGGCGAAATCATTGATGGCGATAGCGACGTTTTCAACGCCTTGCTCAAGTGCGGTGCCAGCGTTGCCGGGTGCCACAAAGACGGTGGCTACCTCGGCAGACTGAGCTGCCTTCCACGCTAGCGCGTGCTCGCGACCGCCATTTCCAATAATCAATACATTCATGGTTCCGCGACACGTTGAACGCGATATAAATGATTCGCGCCCTCTGACGTGTACTTCCTCCTGCTATAAATAAGATGTGGCTGGGTTTAGCAACCATAATTATAATTGAGCGAAACCGGGATCGCCCAAAAGATTTTTCTTTCTTAGTGGCGGAAGTGACGCATGCCGGTAAAGGCCATGGCGATGCCGTGTTCATCGGCTGCGGCAATCACTTCATCGTCGCGGATAGAACCACCGGGCTGGATAACACAGGCAATCCCGTTGGCAGCGGCATTGTCTAAGCCGTCACGGAAGGGGAAAAAGGCATCCGATGCCATGACTGCACCTTTAATGGTGAGGCCGGCGTGTTCAGCTTTAATTGCGGCGATACGCGCAGAGTTAATTCGGCTCATTTGGCCTGCGCCGACACCAATCGTTTGACGATTTTTAACGTAGACAATGGCATTTGATTTCACGAATTTGGCGACTTTCCATGCAAAAATCATATCGTGAATTTCGCTTTGTTCGGGCTGGCGTTTAGTCACAATTTTCAGTTCGTCGGCGCCGATCATGCCAAGGTCGCGGTCTTGCACAAGCAGGCCGCCGTTAACACGCTTATAGTCGAATGCTGGGTTGCTGGCGCCCCATAGACCGCAGGTGAGCAGGCGTAAGTTTTTCTTTTCTGCGACGATGGCTGCCGCTTCTTCGCTGACGCTCGGGGCAATGATAACCTCGACGAATTGACGCTCACAGATCGCCTTTGCGGTGGCCGCATCGAGTTCGCGGTTAAAGGCAATAATACCCCCAAATGCGGATTCAGGATCGGTGGCAAAGGCCAAATTATAAGCTTCGTGAATACCGTTTAAAGACACTGCCACGCCGCATGGATTGGCGTGTTTAACAATAACGCAGGCGGGTTTAACGAAAGACTTAACGCATTCTAGTGCGGCGTCGGTATCGGCAATATTATTGTATGACAGAGCTTTGCCCTGTAGTTGAGTAGCCGTTGCGACTGAAGCTTCGCTAGGGTGGCGCTCAACATAAAATGCAGAATCTTGGTGTGGATTTTCACCGTAGCGCAGGTCTTGGGCTTTGATGAACTGGCTATTAAAGGTGCGCGGAAACTTCTCAGTGCCACCTGGTACCATGCGGCCAAAATAATTGGCGATCATACCGTCGTATGCGGCGGTGTGCTCATAGGCTTTGATGGCTAGATCAAAGCGAGTGGCGTGAAGAGTGCAGCCATCGTTGGCGCGCAATTCGTCTAAAATAGTTTGGTAATCTATAGCGTTAACCACAATCGCCACGTCGCGATGATTTTTAGCTGCCGCGCGAACCATTGTTGGACCGCCAATATCGATATTTTCGATGGCGTCTTCCAAGGTGCAACCGGGTTTGGATACGGTCGCTTCAAAGGGGTATAGATTGACAACAACCATGTCGATGGCGTCGATGCCATGCTCGCTCATGACACCGTCATCAATGCCGCGACGTCCCAAGATACCGCCGTGGACTTTGGGGTGTAAGGTCTTCACCCTGCCATCCATCATTTCGGGGAAGCCGGTGTAATCAGACACTTCCGTTACCGCAATGTCGTTTTGATTCAGCAGAGCATAGGTGCCGCCAGTAGAAAGCAGTTCGACCCCCAATTGGGTGAGTTCACGGGCGAAATCGACAATGCCGGATTTATCAGAAACACTGATAAGGGCGCGTTTAACGGGGCGGGGCTGGTTGTCTGTAGTCATGCCTATTGGGTTACCTTGAGTTTAAATAATAGCTAAGGGGAAGCGGTGTCGAACGGTATTACAGTAAATCGTATTGTTTGAGTTTTTTGCGAAGGGTGCCGCGGTTCAAGCCCAGCATCTGAGAGGCGCGGGTTTGATTGTTACGGGTGTAGCGCATCACCTCTTCGAGCAGTGGTGCCTCAACTTCTGAGAGCACCATATTGTAAACATCGCAGACGTCCTGACCATCGAGGGTGGCAAGATAGTTGTTCAGGGCAATCGCCACGCTGTCGCGCAGGGTTTTTGCTTTACTGATGTCGTCGTTAGCGGCGGTTGTTGGGGCAGTGGTGGTTTCAGCGACTGGGGGGGTGTCTATGCTGGTCAAATTCATGCTGCGGCTTCCTCTAGGTTTTGTTCGTGCTGTTCAAAGTAGTGATGTACAGCATCTTGTTGTGCACTGGTGGACTCAAGGCGGTTGAATATGCCGCGGAAACCAGTGGTGGGATCGAGCTCCTGCAAATACCATGCACAGTGTTTACGTGCGATGCGCAGTCCTTGGTGTTCACCGTAAAACCGGTAAAGGGCGCTGAGATGATTCAGCATTACCTGTTTTATTTCCCCTGGTGTTGCTGGGGCGGCTAGCTTGCCAGTCGCCAGATAGGTGTTGATCTCGCGGAACAGCCAGGGCTTACCCTGCGCGCCGCGGCCTATCATTACACCGTCGGCACCGGTGTAGTCCAATACCTGCTTGGCGTGTTGCGCCGAGCAAATATCACCATTGGCAAATACCGGAATATCGATGGCCTGTTTTATTGCCGCGATGGTGTCATATTCAGCATTCCCTAAATAGCGACACTCGCGAGTTCTGCCATGCACTGCCAATGAGCGAATGCCACAATCTTGGGCAAGCTTGGCAATGTCGATTCCGTTGCGTTGGTCGCGTGACCACCCGGTACGTATTTTTAGCGTAACGGGTATATCTACTGCTGCGACAACCGCAGTTATTATTTCTTTTACTAATTCTGGTTCTCTTAATAGCGCTGAACCAGCAGCTTTTTTACAGACCTTTTTAGCTGGGCATCCCATGTTGATATCGATGATGTCGACACCCATGTCTGCACAGCGTCTTGCTGCATCCGCCATCATTAGCGGGTCTGCCCCGGCAATTTGAACAGCGCGCGGTGTGTTGTCGTCATGGGCTAGGCGCAAATAACTCTTGCGGGTGTCCCATAGCGCGGCGTCGCTGATCAACATTTCGGATACGGTTAAGCCGGCGCCGAACTCGCGGCACAGGCGGCGAAAGGGCAGATCGGTAATACCTGCCATTGGCGCCAATACGGCTCGGGCAGGAAGCTTGTGAGGACCAATTTGGATCATCGCCATGCCCGTAAAGGGAAATTAATCGTAGGAAAACAGGGCAGCCATAATACTCGTTCAACGACGTCACCGGAAGTCTTGCGCTCAAAAAATAACCAGTTTTGAGCGTAAAAAATCGGCTTTACGGCAGCAGCTGTAACTGGTAGTTGACTGCAGCTGGGCCAGGGTCGACGATTTCTAGGGCGATGTGAACGGGTTGCTGGCTTGCTAGGTTGGCGTCGGCTGTGAGTTCGCCAGCAAGGTATTCCGCCGGTTTAAATGAACGCGTGGCAATGGTGCGGTTGTTAATATCGCTAAAGCGCAGCTGTAGTTCAGGGAAGCTAGTACTGGCTGGGCCGCGGTTTAACAAGATGGTGTCGACCAAGAGTGCATTGTCAATTGAGGGGTGCTTGCGGACCACCAGCTTGGTACTGACAACATCGGTTACCGCCGAACTGCGTTTTTGTGCCGGATTTTCACAGATTGACGGATGCAGCGGACAAAGTTTGCGGAGCTCGTCCCCAATAGGGCTGGCGAAGAGGGCGGCTTTTTGCCAAAGTGCAATTTGCCCGATAAGTACCACTAGGGCGATGGTGTTGGCGACTAGCCAAAACCACTGGACGCCGACGCGACGCGGCTGGTGGTATTCAAAGTCGTGGTTGACAGTACTCAGGCCGGTCAGTAGGTCTAACTCCGGTGGCTCGCCGGTGAGGGCGCCATCTTCTTCGGCGTTTATGCCATTTAATGTGGTCTCAATATTCAGAGTTGGCGACGACGCTCGCTCCAGTTCACTATCAGTGCTGAGTGTCTTGTCATCTAGGTCTGTTAGCAGTATCGAGGCATCGGTGAGTTCATCAATGCCGCTGAAAATACTCATGCAGACACTACACCTCACTAAGCCGTCCGCAAGTAGCAGCTGCTCGGCTTTTACTCTAAACCGGGTTTCGCATTGCGGACACTGAATGCTTTTTGGGGTGGTATTTATTGTATTCATCTCGGTGTTTCGTCGCCTTAACTATGGTTTCTAGTGCCGGCTATCCTAACCCACTCGTCTTTTGCCGTCAGATTAAGCGCGTTAAACCACTGTTGATAACAGCCCATTAGCTCTTCGGCTTGGCTTTGTAATATACCCGATAAACAAATAGCTGCGCCTTCGTTGAGCGCGGCCGCAAGGCTCGATGCCAATGCGGTTAATGGACCGGCAAGTATATTGGCGACCACCATATCACCGTGCAAGCCGTCGGGAATATGCTCGGGGAGCAGGCATTCGATGCGGGCATCGTCGATATTATTGCGGCGGGCATTGTCGCGGGTGGCGAGTAGCGCCTGCGGATCGTTGTCCACCGCTATGACTTTCTCGGCGCCCAGCAGCAGGGCGGCTATGCCCAAAATGCCAGAGCCGCAGCCATAGTCGATCACAGTGAGTCCGCTCAGGTCTTGTTGGTCTAGCCACTGCATGCACAGCCAAGTAGTGGGGTGCGTGCCAGTGCCAAAGGCGAGGCCGGGATCAAGGAGCAAGTTTACCGCCTTGGGGTCGACAGGCTCGCGCCAGCTTGGGCAGATCCACAGGCGCTCGCCGCATTGAATGGGATGATAGCTGTCCATCCACTCTCGTATCCAATCACGGTCTTCTAATATTTCTATGCGCAGCGCAGGCAGTGCTTGGCCGTAATGGCTTTGTAGCTGCGCGAGCGTGGCCGTCATATCGGTGTCGGCGGTGAACAAGCCTGTTACTCGGGTGTGTTGCCACACGGGGGTTTCACCCACGCCGGGTTCGTACACCGGCTGGTCGGCATTGTCTTCCATAGTGACAGCGGCGGCACCTACGTCCAAGAGCGCATCTTCAAGTATGGAGGCAGTGGCGGGGTCGGCGTCGAGTCGTAGTTGTAACCAGGTCATGAGGTGCTCTTGTTGTTGAAAATACTATTGCTATTGGCGTTGGAAATGAAAAAGGGGTCTATTCGAAAATAGACCCCTTGATATGTTACAGACTTAGCATGCTTAGAGCTTAAGTTTTTTCTCTAAATAATGAATGCTGACGCCGCCTTTTTTAAACGCGGCATCGCGCACTAAGTCACGATGTAAGTCAGTGTTGGTACGAATGCCATCAATGACTAATTCATCGAGAGCATTGCGCATTCGGCTCAAGGCAATCTCGCGGCTATCACCCCAGGTAATAATTTTTGCAATCATTGAGTCGTAATGGGGCGGCACTGTATAGCCGCTGTATAAATGCGAGTCGACCCTAACACCCAAGCCGCCGGGTGCATGATAATGCTTTACAAGGCCGGGGCAGGGCAAAAAGGTTTTGGGGTCTTCGGCGTTGATACGGCATTCAAAGGCATGACCTTTGATTTTAATATCGTCTTGGGTGATCGATAATTTCCTGCCGCTGGCAATCAGCAATTGCTGTTTAATGAGGTCAATACCGGTCACCATTTCACTGACAGGGTGTTCAACCTGAATACGGGTGTTCATTTCGATAAAGAAGAATTGATCGTTCTCATAGAGAAACTCGAAGGTTCCAGCGCCGCGATAGTTGATGGCGACACAGGCGTCAACACAGGACTTGGCAACTTGCTTGCGGATTTCGTCTGGAATACCTGGCGCGGGTGCTTCTTCAAGTACTTTTTGGTGCCGGCGTTGCAGCGAGCAATCACGGTCACCTAAGTGGATTGCGTGACCTTGACCGTCGGCCAAAACTTGAATCTCCACATGGCGTGGGTTCTCGAGGAATTTCTCGATATAAACTGTCTCATCGCCAAAGGCCGCTTTAGCCTCTGACTGGGTGACATATACCGCATTCAGCAGCGCAGCTTCGCTGTGAACAACGCGCATGCCACGTCCGCCGCCGCCCGCTGCAGCTTTAATAATAACGGGGTAACCGATACGTTTGGCCACGGCTAGAGTGTGGTCATTGTCGTCGGTAATAGGGCCATCTGAGCCGGGTACGGTAGGGACGCCAGCTTTTTTCATCGCTTTTATAGCAGAGACCTTGTCACCCATCATACGAATCAGGTCGGGGGTGGGGCCAATGAAGACGAAGCCGCTGTTCTCAACCTGTTCGGCGAAATCGGCATTTTCTGCTAAGAAGCCGTAGCCAGGATGGATAGCCACGGCGTCTGTGACTTCAGCTGCGCTGATAATAGCGGGTATGTTTAGGTAGCTAGCTGGTGACGGTGCGGGACCTATGCAGACCGATTCGTCGGCTAGCCGGACATGCATTAGATCGCGATCTGCAGTGGAGTGGACTGCTACGGTTTTAATGCCAAGCTCTTTGCAGGCGCGAAGTATGCGCAATGCAATCTCTCCACGGTTGGCAATGACAACTTTTTTAAGCATTTGAAATCAATCCCTTTTCGGTATGTTGATCGGACAATTGTTTGTTCCGGTTAGGCCGGTTTTATACAATAGTGATCAGGGATTGATCGAATTCAACGGGCTCTGCGTCGTCTACAAGTATGGCTTCGATCACACCCGATTTGTCGGCTTCGATCTGGTTCATCATTTTCATGGCTTCAACGATACAGATAACATCGCCGACTTTGACGTGCTGACCCACTTCGATAAAGGAGGGTGATGATGGTGATGGCGAGCGATAGAAAGTGCCAACCATGGGCGACTTGATAATGTGGCCATTGGGCTCAGCTGGTTTTGGTGCTTCTGCCGGCGCAGCTGCCGGCGCTTGCATCATCGGCTGGCCAATATACTGTTGCGCTAGCATGCCTTTGGCGGCGCTGTTGCGGCTGATGCGCACAGACTCTTCGCCCTCTTTAATCTCTAGTTCGTCGATATTTGACTCTTCGAGTAGCTCGATCAATTTTTTTACTTTTCTAATATCCATGGTCGCTCTCTTAAATTGGCTAAGTTTAATTCTTTATTGGTTTAACTGATCCATCGCTGCATGTAGCGCTAATTGGTAGCCCTGGGCTCCCAGGCCGCAAATGACGCCGAGCGCGATGTCTGAAAAATAGGAGTGATGACGGAAGTCGTCACGGGCGTGTACATTGGTAAGATGCACTTCAATGAATGGAATATCGACCGCCAGCAGGGCATCGCGGAGAGCGATACTGGTGTGGGTAAACGCGGCCGGGTTAAAAATAATGAAGTTAATGCCCTCTGGGCGCGCCAGATGAATTCGATCTATTAATTCGTATTCGGCATTGCTTTGCATTGACTGCAGATGGTGGCCGCGCTCTTTGGCAATAAGCTGCAACTCGGCGTCAATATCTGCCAGCGTGTTGCTGCCGTAAACGCCGGGTTCACGCGTGCCTAGTAAATTCAGATTGGGGCCGTGAAGAACGAGTATCGATGCCATAAGTCACTGCTTGAACGTGCCATCTAGAGTGTGTGGCGATTGTGCCTTATTTGGTTTTTAGAGTCCAACGCATCTCGTAAATTTTTTTAAGATAGCAGCCGTTGTCTGCAATTTTGCAGAAGATCGCTGTCGTTTTGCCGACGCCAGTGTTTTCGGTGCTAACACTGTTGGCCGCTAATCTTATCGGTTTAGCAGCTCGAGAATCATCGCTTTGGTCAATACCTGCGGCAGCATGATCTCTGTCGCATTGAGGTCGGCAGGGTAGTAAATATAGAGGGGAATGCCATTGCGCTTATAGTCAGCCAATAGCGAGGTAATGGCGGGGTCGTAGCGGGTCCAGTCGGCAATTACATACTCGACATTATGCTCTGCAAAGGCATCCCGAATAGTGTCGGTGTTGAGCACTAAGGTCTCGTTGGCAATACAGGTAATACACCAGTCAGCGGTTACATCCAGGAATACATTGCGGCCCTGCTCACGCAGCATTTGTATTTCGTTTTGGTCAAAATTGCCGCTTTTCGACACGATGTTATCTGGCGGGGTTGCCAGTGTGGTAGTAACCGCAGCGAGCGCGGCGACTACAAGTACGGCGGCGGCTAATTTCTTCTCCTTGCCGTATAGCCAAAGACCAAAGGCGATGACTAGCCAGGCTGACAAGATGAGGGCCATGCCGTCGACACCAGTTTGTCGACCGCTTACCCAAATAAGCCAAATGGCGGTGGCCAATAAGGGAAAAGCCAAAAATTGACGCAGGCTGATCATCCACTGACCGGATTTGGGAAGGCGTTGTAAGCCGGCAGGAAATAAGGTTAGCAGTAAGACTGGCAGTGCCAAGCCTATGCCGATACAGCCGAAGACCAGCAGGGCGATAAACGGAGGCTGACTAGCGGCAAAGCCCACTGCAGTGCCCATAAAGGGCGCGGTGCAAGGGCTGGCAACGACAGTGGCGAGCACGCCGGTAAAGAAGCTGCCGCTGTAACCGCTTTGGCGACTGAGATCGCTGCCGATATTTGCCCAGCTACCGCCGATTTCAAAGAGTCCCAATAGGTTTAAGGACAATACAAAAAACAAGCACGCTAGCAGGGCGACAAACCACGGCGTTTGTAATTGAAATCCCCATCCGATGGCTTGCCCAGCCTGTTGCAAGATGATGAGTAAGGCGGCAACCGCAAGAAAACTGATTACGACGCCGGCACTATAAACAAGGCCGTGCTTTAGTGGATTGCCGTGATTGGCGTTGGTAAAGCTTAATACTTTGAGTCCTAGTACCGGGAATACACAGGGCATAAGATTAAGAATGGCGCCGCCCAAAATAGCAAAAATTAGCACTAGCCAAAGTGCGCGATCACTATCGTCGCCGCCAGCAAGTGTAACGGCCTTACTTGAGTTTAGATGTGCTGGGGTTCCAACTGCCACGACATTTTGCTGCTGGGGATCAATTTGATAGTGCTGCGTTTGTGGCGGGTAGCACAGCCCGGCATCGGCGCAACCCTGAGATGTGACGCTCAGAGTAAACATCGTAGTGGGTAAATCGCTTAAGGTTATCGTTGTGCTGTGGTAGTAGACTTCGGTTTCGCCGAAATTGGGGTCTTGTTTAAGTTTACCGGTTTCAAATTCGCTAGTGATGGCAGCTGCTTTGCTGTCGATAGTGGCATTGATCGCAAAGCGTTCTTTGTAAAGATAGTAGCCATCAGCTGCGGTCCAGCTAAGCAATAAATTTCCCTTATTCCACAGCAGCTGTGACTGGTAGGCTTGCTCTACCGGCAAAAATTGCGGGCTGCTATCGCTAAAGCTCGCTGGCGACTGAGCAGAAAAAAAGTCGTCTGCTGCCTGACTGTTGCTGGCAAACAGAAAAATAACCAATAATAAAATCTGTTTCATAAATACAATCACTAAAGCGGTGGCGGTATGATACGTTAAATCAGCGGTGTTAGACCGTGAAGTATAACCTTGCTGCCTGCCCAGTTGCAGCTTGCGAGAAGATTTGTGGTGTCACGGGCGAATGCTTGGCGCACAAATTCATTAATCGGAGAACGTTGTGGTAAATATATGGAAGCTGGCAGTAGCTGCGTTGGCGCTAAGCCCATTGGTTGCTCAGTCTATTGAGATTAAAGACGCCTACGTGCGCGGACTGCCGCCAACTCAGCGTAATACCGCGGCATTTTTTACCGTACTGAACACCAGCGATAAACCCGTTGTGTTGATGGCGGGTCGCTCTGATGCCGCCGAGCGGTTGGAAATTCATAGTCATCAACATCGCAACGGTATGATGTCGATGCGAGAGCAGACATCAGTCAGTATCGCTGCGGGCGAAAGCTTGGTGTTTGAATCTGGTGGCTATCATTTAATGTTGATTAATCTTACTCGCGCTGTGCGTGATGGTGATCAGTTAAGCTTTAGTCTTACTACTTACGATGGCGAAGAAATCACTGTGCTTGCACCGGTGATCAGTGTATTAAAAGAATCGTCGGCTATCAAAGAACATGCAGGGGTGCACTAATAATGAAGCAAAAAATAATGGAACTAAATTCAAGAATCAAAGAAGCCTTGCAGGACTGGATGGGCGACGGTGTGCTGTGGCGAGTGGCAGCGATTGTGCTGCCCTTGTATATATTATTGGTGATAGTGCTGGGTGTTTACTGGAGCTTTACACCGGAGATACCGGCAACTCGCTATATGCAGCAAGATGCGACCTTGGCGGTGGTGGGCACCGCGACAACCTCGGCGCTGATTGACGTCAGTGAGGTGCTATTGGATAAACCCGGCGGTTTCATCAGCAATGATGTGACTCCGCCCGGTCTTTTTATGGATAATATGCCGGCCTGGGAATATGGAGTATTGATTCAGGTGCGCGAATTAAGTCGGTCTATGCGTGAAAGTTTTAGCCGTTCGCAATCTCAGTCGCGAGAAGATCGCGATTTAGCGAAATCTGAACCACGGTTTAATTTTTCCAATAATAGCTGGGCAGTACCCGCGTCGGAGTCTGAGTACCGCCAGGGGATTAAATATCTCAAGGCCTACCGTCAACGTCTGAGTAATGCAGGTGACCCACAGGCGCAGTTTTACGCGCGAGCGGACAATTTACGGTTCTGGCTGGCGGGGGTAGAATCTCGATTAGGGAGTTTGTCGCAGCGCTTAAGCGCAAGCGTGGGTCGTCCGCGTTTGAATACAGATTTAGCCAATGATCCCAATGCGCGCCAGTCTACGCCGGCGGTAAGTGACGAGCGGGTGAAAACTCCTTGGCTGGAAATAGACGATGTGTTTTATGAGTCCCGTGGCACCGCCTGGGCATTGATCTGTTTCTTGCGCGCCATTGAAATTGATTTTGCCGACGTCCTTGCCGACAAAAATGCCGAGGTAAGTATGCGACAAATTATTCGCGAGCTAGAGGGCACCCAGCAGGCGATGTTTAGTCTAATGGTGTTGAATGGCAGCGGTTTTGGTCTGCTCGCTAATCATTCGTTGGTTATGGCTTCGTATATTACCCGCGCCAATGCTGCGATTACTGACTTACGTGATTTATTATCCCAAGGATAAATGATGAGCTATACAACGTTGATGAAAGGCTGTGTTTTAACGGCGGCGCTGCTGATAACGGCCTGCGCGCAGAGCCCCCAAGCCATCCAAGTGGCGCCGGAGTTCCCCGCCCCTACGCAGGTCAATGGCGACGGCAATCCTGTGCATGTTCGGGTTAGCGACCAGCGCGCGAATAAAGTGTTGGGGAGTCGTGGCGGCGCCTACCGTGAAACCTCGGTGATCACCCTCGCAAACGATCTGTCTTTGCCGGTCGAGACGGCCTTGTCTGCTTATATGGGCGCCATGGGCTACGATGTTAATAGCTTGGATCCGAATACTACAAACGTGCATGTTATTTTTAGCTCGCTGGTTTACGATCATCCCAAGGAAGATGGCTTAGGCTATGACATGGATATGATGGCGGGCGTAGAGGTTGAAGTAAGGCGTGGCAATGAACATTACGAGGGTCGCTACCGTATAAAGCGCAATCAAAAGTTTTTTAATGCGCCCAGCAATTCTCACAACAGTAAGCTGGTCAATGATCTGGTGGCAGAAGTCTTAATCAGTATGTTTTCAGATCCAAAATTAGTGGCGTTTTTGAAAAGAAATTAAGATCTGATAAATTATTAGAGCGATAAAAAAGGCAGAACTCCTTGTGGGGTTCTGCCTTTTTTAGTGTCCGAGCGCTTGTTTTAGGCAATAACTGCCAGTAACTCGCGGTGACGCGGTCCGGCTAGCCGTGGGCCGTATTGAGATACCACCTCGGCAGCAGCAAGACTCGCTAATTCCCCGGCTTTCTTAAAGTCGTGGCCGTGGGTGATCGCATAGAGGAAGGCACCGGCGAACATATCGCCCGCACCATTGGTGTCTACCGCTTTCACTTTATGGCCGGCAATGGTGTGGAGATGTTCTCCATCGAACACCAATGCGCCTTTGGCTCCGAGGGTGATAGCAAAGGTTTTACTGATCTTTTTCAGCGCAATTACCGCGTCATCAAGTGATTCACTTTGCGCCCAGCCCAAGGCCTCCGCTTCATTGCAGAAAATAAGATCTACTCCATCGCCTAGCATTTCCACTAAACCATCGCGGAAGAAACTGACCATGCCGGGGTCCGAAAAACTTATTGCGGTTTTAACACCGCTGCGCTCCGCAATAGTACGACCGGCAACTGCGGCGGCGCGACCGGTGTCAGAGGTGACCAAATAGCCTTCGGCATAAAAGTATTCCGAATCGCTAAGTGCGGCTTCGTTGATCTCACTAATGGACAGCGTTGCACTGATGCCCAAGTGCGTATTCATGCTGCGTTCGGCATCAGGGCTAATTAAGACTAAGCATTTACCGGTGACACCGGCTGGCTTGTCGCCGTCGAAATCGGCATTGACTCCGGCCGCTTTAATATCGTTCATAAAAAAGTCGCCGTGCTCATCGTTAGCGACTTTGCAAGAATAGTAGTTTGTAGCGCCAAAATACGCGGCCGCAACAACGGAGTTACAGGCCGAGCCACCGCTGGTTGAGCTGGCATGAACCATATGGCCGCTGAGCTTGTCCAATAATTCTTGTTGACGAGGCTCATCAACGAGTGTCATAAGCCCTTTTTCAACGCCGAGCGTGCCCAGCTCTTGGTCGCTAATTTCAATTTCAGTATCGACGAGTGCAGCGCCAATACCGTAGAGGTGATATTTTTTCATCTTATTTGCCAGTTACTTGCGATAAAGTGCCACTATTATCCGGTTTGAGGATCGATTTGCAATGCGTTAGCGCTTGAATACCTTCGATGGGAACGGGCTTTGGCAGTATTGGCGCTGTATATAAAGTGTTATGTGTATTAATGAATATTATCTGGTTGTGATCCATGGCTAAAAAATCTCCAAAGAACCTTGCTAGTAAGTTTCAAAACATTCGCTGGTTGAGCCTAGGGTTGAAAGTCTCCCTTGTGGGTTTGGTATTATTGCTAATTTTATTTGCCTATAGTGATGCCAAGGTGCGTGGCGCGTTTGACGCCAAACGCTATGAGCAGCCAGCCAAGGTTTATGCCCGGCCATTAGTGCTGGCGTCCGGTGCAATTTTGACGGCGTATGAGCTTGAGTCAGAGCTGGGTGAGCTAGGTTATCGTTCAAGACGCTTGGTGAATGAGCCTGGAACTTACTATCGACAGGGCGATCATTTCTCGATATTTCTGCGCCCATTCGCATTTGCTGATGGTCAGCGGCCCGCGCGTAAAATAGAGTTGGATATGGCCCCGACCACCGTCGGCGTGGTGCGCGATACCTTGGGTGAGCGCATCGCCGAAGAGCAATTGGATCCCATGGTGATAGGGGGGGTGTATCCGGGTCGTCATGAAGACCGTCTGATGCTTGGTCTGGCGGAAATCCCGCAGATGTTAGTTGAAACCTTGGTGCAGGTTGAGGATCAGCATTTTTACAGCCATTTTGGCATTTCACCACGCAGCATAGCCCGCGCATTACTGGTAAATATTAAAGCAGGTCGCACTGTCCAGGGTGGCAGTACCTTGACTCAGCAGCTGGTGAAAAACACCATTCTCAGCAATGAGCGCAGTCTTTGGCGCAAAGCCAAAGAGGCGGTGATGTCGATTCTCACTGAAATGCATTACAGCAAAGATCGCATTCTTGAAGCCTATATTAATGAGGTTTATCTGGGGCAGGAGGGCAATCGTGCTATTCATGGTTTTGGTTTGGCGGCACGCCACTATTTTAACCGGCCTTTAAATGAGTTAAATCTGGCTCAAATATCTATGTTAGTCGGCCTAGTCAAAGGGCCGTCTTACTACGATCCTTGGCGCCACCCCGAGCGCGCAAAAAATCGCCGCAATATTGTTATGGGCGAATTGGCTGAGCAGGGTTGGTTGACACCTTCGCAGTTAGCCGCCTGGCAGAAAGAGCCCTTGGAATTAGCGAAGACCTCGGCATTGGACGGAGTATATCCGGCCTATGTTGATTTGGTTCGTCGACAGCTTAGTCGTGATTATCAAAGTAAAGAATTGCAAAATAGTGGGCTGCGAATTTTTACACCCTTTGATCCGGTATTGCAGCGGCGGGCTGAAAAAGCCACGGTTAGATCCTTGGCGCGCTTGGAAAGCCGCCAAAAAGATCTGCAAGTCGCGATGGTGGTAACGCGGGTTAATAGCGGTGATGTGGTGGCGGTGATCGGTGGCAAGCGGCCGCGATATGCTGGTTTTAATCGGGCTTTGGATGCCCTGCGCCCGATTGGCTCCCTGGCTAAGCCGGCGATATTTTTGGCGGCATGGAATCAACCGCGCTCCTACAATCTACTCACCCGAGTTTCGGACGCGCCAGTTAGCATCCCGAATGCCGACGGCTCGCTCTGGAAACCCTCTAATTACGATCATAAATCCCATGGCGATGTGCCCTTGCACACCGCGCTGGCGCATTCTTATAACCTTGCCACTGCCCGCTTGGGAATGGATGTGGGTTTGAATAATGTGATGAATATGTTTCAGCGTTTAGGGATTAAACGGCCACTGCTAGAAGTGCCTTCAATGTTGCTGGGTGCGGCAGAATTGGCGCCTATTGAAGTGGCCGCCATGTACCAGACGATTGCTGCTGATGGACGCTATACACCGCTGCGTACTATTTACGCGATCGCTGACAGCGACGGTAAATTATTGGCGCGCTATCCGCAAAAGCCTGAGCAAGTGGTGAATCCTGCAGCGGTGCATGTCTTGCAATACGCGATGTTGGAAACTGTGCGCGAAGGTACTGGCAAAGGGGTTTACAAGGTTTTGCCAAAGGATTATCGGGTGGCAGGTAAAACCGGTACCAGTAACAAAACCCGCGATTCATGGTTTGCCGGTTTTGCCGGTGATTATATGGCGGTGGTGTGGATGGGTTTAGATAATAATGCGTCGACAGGCTTAACGGGGGCCAGCGGCGCGCTAACGGTGTGGCGACAATTTATGGCCGAGGCCAGCACCGAGCAAATGCCCTTCTCCCAAATGGCCGGTGTGGATTACCACTGGGTAGATGGAGAGACGGCCAAGCTCACCCAGTCTTGGTGTGAGGGCGCGCGCTATATGCCCTTTATGAGTGGTAGCGCGCCGACTGAAAGTGGCGGCTGCGCCCCAGACGGCGAGAAAATGTGGCGCTGGTTTAAAGGCGTCTTTGATTAATTTCAAACGTCTTTATAGATTTAAGATTCACGGATTTGGGCGGTATAGCCGCCTTGGTCTGAGGGCACTAAATCCAAAAATTGGTTTATGCACTCTGGGACTTCTTCACTGCGATGGCTAACAAATAGAATCCGAGTTTGGCCGTGGCTGGCAATTTGATCGACCGCACCTAATAATTTAGATTTCTGTTCATTGTCTAAACCAATACAGGGTTCATCTAAAATTAAAATGCGCGGTGATTTCACCATTGCCCGCGCCAGTAAAATCATGCGCTGCTCACCAAAAGACAAGCGACCAAAGCGATGTTCCTTCAGTGTTAATAGCTCAAGCGCGTCAAGCCAAGCGATTAGCAATTGGCGCTGAGTTTCACTGTAATCAGCATACAGGCCTACTGAGTCGAATAAACCAGAGGCAACCACATCGATGACTTTGGTGCGCGTTAAATTGCTCATTTGCATACTGGCATTGAGCAGGCCGAATTGAGATTTCACCTCCCAAATACTTTCGCCACTGCCGCGTTGGCGGCCAAATAAAAATACTTGTTGGCCATATGCTTTGTCGTTTTCGCCGCACAAGAGACCGAGTAAAGTGGATTTTCCTGCGCCATTAGGGCCACTGATACAACAGTGTTGGTCGGGCATTAGAGTCCAATTAATGTCGCTCAATACTTGCTTGCCGCGGAAGTTGACACTGATGTCTCGCAGTTCCAACAAGGCAGTATCTGCGGGGTGATCTGGCGCTTCGGCAATAGGTAAAGGTTTGGCGTAATGGTGGACGGTTTTGGCTTGTTGCTTTGCCTCTACTGCTGAGCATTCATCAAGGATCTTGCCGTGTGCCATATTAAATACCGTGTCGATGGCATCGGGTATATCGTTGGCGTCCTTGGTGAGCAGCACCAGCGGTGTGCTGGAGCCGACTAGCTCTGCCAATAGGGTATGCATTTCCGCTTGGGCTTTTACGTCTAAGCCTTCAAAGGGATTGTCTAAAATGAGGGCGGCGGGCTTGGCGAATAGTGCGCGTGCCAGCAGGGCTTTTCGGCTTTCGCCGGTGGAGATATAGCGAATGCCTTGGTCGAGAATATGGCCTATATTCAAGCGCGAGCAGAGTTGTTCAAACTCTGCAGTGGCTGGCTGTCCTTGCAAGACAATATTCTTGACGGTGGTGCCAACGTCGAAGGCGTCGTCTCTGGTTTCACTATCGTCGAATCGACTGTCGCGCTCCACTAGCTCGCGTTGTAAATCAAAGGATATATGGGCAATGTCGGCGGGCCCAATACTGTCGGTATAATGCACTTCGCCGCTGTTTGGCCGCAGGGTATCAGTAATGAGTTTAGCTAGTGTAGTTTTGCCCGCACCGTTGCCCCCAAGAATTGCAATGTGCTGCCGCTGCGGCCACTGCCAATTGAAATTGTCAAGGATGGGGTCGAGTTGGTAGGCAAAACGAATTTGCTCAAAGCGGACGATTGGGGCAGACATGTGAAACCGTTTAACTGAAAAATAATCGCCAATGATATCATAGAGAAGAGCGCCAATTGAGACCTTGGCGCTCGATCCTTGTGGCTAGCAGCTTAAGCACTCGCCGGGGCTTAGCTCGTAGAAATCAACGATTTGCTGCCAGGCTTGTTCAGCGGTATCCACAATCGAAATCATATTGACGTCGTCAGGGCTGATCACGCCTTCGTCACGTAAAAATTCGAGATTGATCGCCTGGCGCCAAAATTCATGACCAAGAAGAATGACCGGTACGCGTTTTGATTTGCCGGTTTGAATCAGCGTGAGGGCTTCGAAGAGCTCGTCAAAGGTGCCAAAGCCGCCGGGGCAAACAATGACCGCCTTAGCGCGCAGCATAAAGTGCATTTTGCGTATGCCAAAGTAGTGAAAGCGAAAGCAGAACTCTGGGCTAATATAGGGATTGGGTGCCTGTTCGTGGGGCAGTACAATATTCAAGCCTATGGATTTGCCACCCGCTTCCATGGCGCCGCGATTTGCAGCCTCCATAATGCCGGGACCGCCGCCGGTCACCACGTAGAGTTGCTCGCTGGAGTCAGAGTTAGACGAATGCGAGGTGATAAGCTCACCTAAGCGTTGCGCTTGCTGGTAATAGTGGCTATTGCGTTGGTCACGTTTGCTTGCGCGGATTTTAGCCGGGTCACCACCGGCCTCGGCGGCTTTGAAGGCAACATCGGCGTCCTCTGGCGATAAAAAACGAGCGCTGCCAAAAATAACTATCGTCGATTCAACACCGTGCTCCTTGAGAATCATTTCCGGCTTTTGTAATTCCAAGTGAAAGCGCAGGCCGCGCAGTTCCTCACGCAATAAAAAATCTTGGTCGGTATAGGCCAGTCGATACGCCTCTGGCATGTCTTCTAGGTTACTGGGCATTTCCTCGCGGGCAGAGGGGAAGTTAGCGCCGCGCAGTTTTGATTTATTCGCCATTCATTATGTCCTTACTAGTGACTTGCTCCTTATGCTGCGTCAAGTTGTGGTCGGGAGCAAGGCTTGTTTTGGTGCTACTATTTTAGTTGTAGCGGGTGCTTGTCATTCAGTTTGTAACGAACATCGAAAAACTCGGTATTACTTGTGTTGGCTAGGCTAGTAGGTATGATCCTTGCTATTAAGGGCTGACATGCAGTGGTTAACCACGATTAGAGCCAGCGCGTTAGCCTGTGTTTTTTGTACAAGATTATAATGATCTAGTTTTAGGTGCTTATGACCCAGTCGGATGACTCATTTATCAAGAATTTTTTAAAACAAGAATCTGCCGGCGGCATTATATTAGTGTTTGCTGGCGCCTTAGCGATGGTGTTGGCGAATAGTCCGCTTGTCAGTTTCTATAATTTATTGATCGACACCCCCGTGGTAGTGCAAGTCGGCGCACTCAAGCTCGCCAAGCCGCTGCTATTGTGGGTCAATGATGGCTTTATGGCAGTGTTTTTTTTACTTGTTGGTTTGGAACTCAAACGGGAGTTCTTAGAGGGTGAGCTTTCAGACTACCGCAACGTTATATTACCGGGTTTGGGCGCTATAGGCGGTATGGCGGTGCCAGCGTTAGTTTATATATTGCTTAATCCCGATGATCCGGTGGCGCAGCGCGGCTGGGCGATTCCCACTGCGACGGATATCGCCTTTGCCTTAGGCGTTTTGAGTTTGTTGGGATCACGTGTACCCCTTACCTTAAAAGTGTTTCTAACCGTATTGGCGATATTCGACGATATTGGCGCCATACTCATTATCGCTTTTTTCTACACCAGTAATATTTCGACGGCAGCATTAGTGGTCACGGCGATATGTATTGTGGTGTTGTGGTTTTTAAATCGTCGCGGCGTTGATGATTTTAGCCCGTATCTTATCGTTGGTGTGGTGATGTGGATTGCCCTGGTAAAGTCGGGTGTTCACGCGACTTTGGGTGGCGTGGTTTTGGCGATGTTTGTGCCCATGCGTGCTAAGAATCCCGAAAAGAGTTCTCCAGCTAAGTCTTTGGAACACGATCTTCACAGCGTAGTGGCGTTTTTTATATTACCGGTGTTCGCATTCTGCAACTCGGGTATTAGTTTTAGTGGTGTGGGTTTAGAGCATATTTTGCATCCAGTGCCACTGGGTATTACCCTCGGTTTGTTTGTCGGCAAGCAGCTTGGTGTATTTTTGTTTTGTTGGATAGGCATAAAGCTTAATTTCACGCGTCTACCCGACGGTATGTCGTGGGCATCCTTGTATGGTACTGCCTTACTTTGCGGCATTGGTTTTACCATGAGTCTGTTTATTGGCTCACTGGCGTTTGAAGAGACGGGTGTTAACCGTATGTTTGACGAGCGCTTGGGGATCATTTTGGGATCGCTGTTATCCGGCGGGCTTGGCTATATTGTGTTGCGTTATAGTTTGAAGCCCGCGAAACAGTCAAAAGCGTCGCGCTAATCGATGGAGCTTACCGCTAAGTGCGGTGCAGTCTCGGATACGACATCTGCTTTTTATGGTGTTGTTACCCTTTTATTGACCAGCGTTAGTGGAGTCGCCCTATAGGCGGTTCGCTCATATCTACATTAGGGCTTAGGACTTGCTTAGGGTGTTTTGCAAATTTGGGAAATGGGTAAATACTGATGATTGAGCCTGTATTGGTGGGCGTCGCTTTTCTGGCGGGTTTAGCATTTCGACGCGTTGGCATGCCGCCGTTACTAGGGTATCTATTAGCAGGGTTTTTAGCCGGCGGTTTACAGCTTGGCGATGCCGATGTGATCAATGTGTTGTCGGATGTGGGCATTATCCTGCTGCTCTTCACTATTGGTTTAAAGCTTAATGTGCGAGAGTTATTGGCGCCGCAGATATGGGCCACAGCATCTTTGCACACCATCATTGTGGTGCCGCTAACGTCACTAATGTTAATGGGCCTGGTGTTGTTAATGCCCGGCATTGGCGGCATGGACACGACTGTTGCCTTGACACTAGCCTTTGCCTTATCGTTTTCCAGTACCGTATTTGCAGTCAAAATTTTTGATGAGCGTGGTGAGGGCTCCGCCTTACACGCTAAGATCGCGATTGGTATCTTAATTGTTCAAGATATTTTTGCCGTCAGTTATTTAGTTTTATCGGCGGAACGCGCGCCATCACCCTGGGCGTTTGCCTTGCTGGGCTTACCTTTACTTAGACCCTTGCTGGTGTTTTTCTTAAAGCAGGCCGGACATGGCGAGCTGCTAGTTTTGTTTGGTATTGCCGTGGCACTCGGGAGCGCGGAATTATTTGAAATGGTCCACCTGAAGGCGGGCTTAGGTGCTTTGTTATTTGGCATTTTGTTGTCCGGCGTAGATAAGAGTGTAGAGCTTTATAAGAGTCTCATTAATTTTAAGGATATATTTCTCACTGCCTTTTTCCTCAGCATTGGTTACACCGGTCTTCCCAGCGGTGACATGCTATTGGTTGCTCTGGTGATTGCGTCATTAATTATGATTCGGCCGCTGATTTATTTTGGACTCCTGTTGATGTTTCGGCTGCGAGCGCGAACCTCATTATTAGTCGGTCTATCGCTGTTTAATTACAGCGAGTTTGGTTTGATTGTGGCTGCGATGGCGGTCAAGGGTGGGCAGCTGCCCGAAGCATGGCTAACGACCTTGGCGGTGGCGATGGCGCTGTCGCTATTTATTGCCGCGCCCTTTAACACCTACGTACATTCATTATATGCCCGTTTTGCGACTCGCCTTCAGAAAATGGAGCGCAGCGAGCTGCTAGTGCAGGAGCGACCCGCCGATATGGGCGAAGCCGAAATAGTAATTTTTGGCATGGGCCGCATTGGCAGTGGTGCTTATGACTACCTGAGTCAGCACTACCCGGATAAGATCGTTGGCGTTGAAGAGAGTGCAGACAAAGCCTTAAAGCTCCGCTTGGCTGGTATTTCTTGTGTGCCAGGAGACGCCAGTGACCGCGATTTTCTAGAGCGCGCGGAACTCCATCGCCGTAAGATGGTACTGGTCAGCTTGAGCAACCACTCTGAAAATGTCGATGTTGTTAAGCTTCTTCAACAGCTTAATTACAAAGGCAATATTGCGGTCGTCTCGAGGTTCTCCGATCAGCAGGAAGAATTGATAAGTATGGGATGCATCACCTTTAACCTCTACGCTGAAGCGGGTCACGGTTTTGCTGAACGAGTAATGGAAGAGATGAACTAAGAGGTTTATCCTAGGTTTTAAACATGTCCTTGGTGCGGCGCTGCCCGCGCGGAGAGACTGTGACATATTTAGAATAGCGATTATCCACATTCCCAAGTCAGCTCTTTAATACCGCGGCTTGCTTGCCCATAATATCGAACAGGAACATGATTTTTGCTGGGTTTTTTTATCCAGTAATCTAGTTTTGCAGGAGCAACATGGAAAACAATAACCCCTGGTTACGCGCCGAAATTGCGCAATGGCTGCGGGAAGGTATTATCAATGACCAACAGGCTAATGCCTTGTATGCTCGCTATCCGACGGTTGTTACCTATCGTGCCAAAGGTGATGGTGCTTGGGGTAGGGTGATATTTGCATTGCTTGGTGCTGGTGTTTTTGGACTCGGGGTTATTTTACTGTTTGCTTACAACTGGGATGGCATGCATCGCTATGTAAAGTTAGCGGTGATCGGTCTTGGTCTTCTTGGCGCTCATAGCAGTGCTTTGTTCTTGGCCAAAAATGACAAGTCTAATCCCCGCGTGGTGGAAAGCTTACACATGCTGGGGACCATGTTGTTTGGTGCCGGCATTTGGTTGGTGGCGCAAATTTATCATTTTGACGTTCATTATCCTGATGGTTTTTTACTGTGGTGTCTGGCGGCGCTGAGTTTGGCGTGGGCCTTGCCTTCAGTGGCTCACGGGGTATTGGCAACCATTTTATTGTTGTTGTGGAGTGGTCTGGAAACCTTTGAGTTTGGCCGGCATGTGCCTATTGCTAGCTGGATGTTATTGCTGACTTTACTGCC
>NZ_JBLIKC010000032.1:0-32897 GCF_047636175.1 Zhongshania sp.
TTAGTCGGGGATGAATGTTTCAAATGGCCGGCTGCGGAAAGAGGCGGATAATGAGTAAAGAAATATTACTGGTAGTTGAAGCCGTATCGAACGAAAAGGGTGTGTCTAAAACCATTATTTTCGAAGCGATTGAACAGGCATTGGCAACAGCCGCTAAAAAACGCTATGACGAAGATTCTGAAATCCGTGTGGTGATCGATCGACTCACCGGGGATTATCAGACTTTCCGCAGTTGGTTGGTTATGCCAGACGATGAAATGGCGCTACTAGGTACTCAGCTCACGACTGAAGAGGCGCACGAGTATAGTGCTGACTTAAAGGCTGGCGATACCCACGAAGAATTGGTTGAAAATGTTGGTTTCGGTCGTATTGCTGCACAAACTGCCAAGCAGGTTATTGTGCAAAAAGTACGCGAGGCCGAGCGTGCTCAAATTGTTGAAGAATATAGCGGTCGCGTTGGCGAGCTAATTAATGGCACAGTCAAGAAAGTAACTCGCGACAGTATCATTGTTGATCTTGGTGGCAACGCAGAAGCTTTATTGCCCCGTGAAGAATTAGTTGGCCGTGAGGTTTTTCGGATTAACGACCGAGTTCGCGCAATTCTCGCTGACGTGCGTCCCGAAGTACGTGGCCCGCAGTTGTTTTTGAGCCGCGCGTGCCCAGAGATGCTGATCGAATTATTTAAAATTGAAGTGCCTGAAGTTTCTGAAGATGTCATTGAAATTCGCGCTGCTGCTCGCGACCCTGGTTCACGGGCAAAAATTGCCGTGAAAACCAATGATGGTCGTATTGATCCCGTAGGTGCTTGTGTTGGTATGCGTGGTTCGCGTGTGCAAGCCGTGTCTGGTGAGCTGGGCAATGAGCGCGTCGATATTATTTTATGGGATGATAATCCAGCACAGTTAGTTATTAACGCTATGGCCCCGGCTGAAGTTGAATCTATTGTTGTGGATGAAGATACCCACACTATGGATGTTGGTGTGGCAGACGACAATCTTGCCCAGGCCATTGGTCGTGCCGGTCAGAATGTGCGCCTTGCCGGGCAGTTGACTGGTTGGACTATCAATGTGATGAGCATTGAAGAGATGGGCGCCAAGCACGAGCAAGAATCTGGTCAGGTCATCAGTTATTTTGTCGACGCCTTAGATATCGGTGATGATATTGCTGAAGTATTAGTGGAAGAAGGTTTCACAACTTTGGAAGAAGTTGCCTACGTACCGCTTGAAGAAATGATGTCTATAGAAGGCTTTGACGAAGAGATTGCGCAAGAATTGCGTGCTCGCGCTAAGGATGCCTTGCTGACTCAGGCGATAGCTAGCGAAGAGAAATTAGAGAGTGCCGAGCCGGCTGAAGACCTGCTGGCAATGGAAGGTATGGAAAAGCATCTCGCTTTTATCCTTGCCAGCCGTGGCATTGTAACGATGGAAGATCTGGCCGAACAGGCTGTTGAAGATCTTCTCGACATTGAAGACATGACTGAAGAACGGGCTGGTGAGTTAATTATGACTGCCCGTGCTCCGTGGTTTGCAGACGAAGAAGAATCTGCAAAATAAGCGAGTCGTACCGTTTTGGGAGAATGATGAATGGCTGAAGTTACCGTGAGCCAGCTTGCTGAAGTCGTTGGCGCGCCTGTAGAACGATTATTGCGACAAATGAAGGAAGCGGGGCTGTCGCACAGCGCTGCTGGGCAAGCTGTGTCTGATGAAGACAAACAAACTTTGCTGACTTTCTTAAAGCGGAGCCACGGAGAATCAGCCGAGGCACCGCAGAAAATCACCTTGAAGCGTAAGACACTTAGCACGCTTAAAACAGGATCCGGCGCGGGTAAGAAAACCGTTAATATTGAGGTTCGTAAAAAGCGGACGTACATAAAACGTGATCCTGCTGAAATGGCTGCGGACGCCGCGGCGCAAGAGCTTGCTCAGCCGGGGACAAAAGACGACGTTGTTGATGCGGTGGCCCAGGTAGAGGCGATTGTTGAAGCTGCGCCTGAACCCGTAGTAGAGGTTGTTATTGCTGAAGAAAAAGCGCCAGAAGCCGAACCCGAGGCAGCGCCAGTTGTAGAAGAAAAAGCGCCGGAGCCGGTAAAACAAGAGCCTGTTGTACAGGCGCCTGCTGCTCCCCCAGTGCCAACAACCGCTCCTGCGAATAAAACCGATGAATATCGAGAAGTGGTTGAAGACGTATTAGACGTCGATCCTGAAATTCTTCGTCAGCGTGCAATCATCCGCCGCAAAGAAGAAGAGAAACGAGTTAAGGAGCGCCGCGCAGAAGTGGCAGCTGATAAAAAGCGCGACGAAGAGCTGCGCAAGGAAAAAGCAAAAGCGCCCGCCCAAGCTGCCGCCGCACCTGCGCCTGCGCCTGCCGCGAAAGAAGCTGGTAGCGATACTAGCGAAAAGCCAGCACCTCGCCATCATCGTCGTGCAGCAGCACCTGCCGCTGCCGCAGATGATGACCGTCCGCGTCGCAAGGGTGGTAAGTCTCGCGGCAATAAGCGTGATGATCTAGATCGGGCAGGTTCCTTCGCCGGTCGCCGCAAGAAAAAGACCCTGAAATTACCAGACGACGCGCAGCGTCATGCTTTCCAAGCCCCTACTGACAAGATTGTTTACGCGGTTAATATCGGTGAAACCACCACCGCGGCCGAGCTTGCTCAGCAAATGAAAGTTAAGGCTTCAGAAGTTGTTAAAGAAATGATCAAAATGGGGATGATGGTCACCATCAATCAGCCTATTGATCAAGAGACTGCTCAGCTTGTCGTCGAAGAAATGGGCCATAGCACTAAGCTGGTCTCTGATGACGCAGTTGAGGAGGCGCTTGAAGAAACCTTGGGAGCACGCGGCGAAGGCACAATGATTGCCCGCGCGCCCGTTGTTACCGTAATGGGTCATGTCGACCACGGTAAAACATCCTTACTCGATTATATCCGGAAGACTAAGGTAGCAAGCGGTGAGGCGGGTGGTATTACCCAGCACATCGGTGCCTACCATGTTGAAACTGGTCACGGCATGATCACCTTCCTCGATACGCCTGGTCACGCTGCGTTCACTCAGATGCGAGCTCGTGGGGCCAAGAGTACCGATATCGTTATTCTTGTTGTCGCAGCAGATGACGGCGTTATGCCGCAGACCGAAGAAGCTGTAGCGCATGCGAAAGCAGCTGGCGTGCCATTGGTTGTTGCTGTCAATAAAATGGATAAAGAAGGCGCGGATCCTGATCGCGTTAGGAACGAGCTGTCTGCAAAAGATGTTATTTCGGAAGAGTGGGGCGGTGATACCCAGTTTGTGCATGTATCTGCACATACTGGTGAAGGTATCGATAAATTGCTAGATGCCGTTTTGCTGCAAGCTGAATTGCTAGAATTGAAAGCGGCTGCGGATTTGCCGGCTCATGGTTTGGTCATTGAATCTCGCTTGGATAAGGGCCGCGGTGCGGTTGCGTCCCTGTTGATTCAAAGCGGCACATTGCGCCAAGGCGACATCGTGTTGGCCGGTCAATGTTCCGGTCGTGTTCGTGCCATGCTTGATGAGAATGGTAAGCCTGTTAAAGAAGCGGGCCCCTCGATTCCTGTAGAAATTTTGGGTCTTGATGGCACGCCAGAAGCGGGCGATAGCTTTGTTGTGGTTGAAAACGACAAGCGCGCTCGTGAAGTGGCCGATTTCCGCCAAGTGCGAGATCGCGAACAGCGTATTAAGCGTCAGCAAGCCGCTAAGCTTGATCGCATGTTTGAAAGCATGGAATCAGCCGAGCGTCGTATTTTGAATGTTGTTCTTAAAACTGATGTTCGCGGTTCCCTAGAGGCACTGCAGGCGTCATTGATGGACATTGGTAATGACGAAGTTAACGTCAACATCGTATCAGCTGGCGTTGGTGGTATTACCGAGACAGATGTAAACCTAGCGTTAACTTCCAGCGCGGTAATGTTCGGCTTTAATGTGCGGGCTGACTCTAGTGCGCGTAAATTAGCAGAGAGCGAAGGCGTTGATCTTCGTTATTACAGCGTGATTTACGATGTGATTGATGATGTGACAGCGGCGTTAACGGGTATGTTAAGCCCTGAAATGCGCGAAGACATTGTTGGCGTTGCTGAAGTGCGGGATGTATTCCGCTCGCCGAAATTTGGTGATATTGCTGGCTGTATGGTTATTGAAGGTACGGTTTATCGCAGTAAGCGTATCCGAGTTCTACGCGCAGATGTTGTTATCTACGAGGGTGAGTTGGAATCCTTGCGCCGCTTTAAAGACGATGCTGCCGAAGTTAAAAACGGCATGGAATGCGGTATCGGCGTGAAGAACTACAAAGATGTACGCCCCGGTGACAAGATCGAAGTGTATGAAGTTAGGGAAATTGCACGCAGCCTTTAGGGGCTGACGTTGCGGAGTAGCATGTCAATTGAAAGAGTTTAGTCGTACAGCGCGGATAGCGGATTTTTTAAAGCGAGAGCTGGGTAGCTTTATCCAGAAAGAGCTCCGTGATCCGCGGCTTGGTATGGTCAGCGTCATCGATGCTCAAGTCAGTCGTGACTTGAGCCATGCCAAGATTTACGTGACCGTTATGGGGAAAGACACAGCTGAAGAGGCGAAAGAATCCTTGGCCGTGTTAAACAAGGCCGCGGGTTTTCTGCGCAGCCAAGTTGCTAAAATCAATAACGCTCGCACTACGCCACAGCTGCGCTTTTATTACGATACCAGCGTTAACCGTGGTCAGCATATCAGTAAGCTTATTCAGGATGCGGTTGAGGCTGATCGCAGCCGTCATACGGATGACGATAAGGAATAAGTGTTTTGGCAAGACGTCGCAAAGGCCGGTCCATTGACGGCATTTTGGTGTTGGATAAACCCCCTGGCCGCTCCTCTAATGGTGCAATGGTTACTGCGCGTGCCATTTATAATGCCACCAAAGCCGGCCATACCGGCGCCTTAGACCCACTTGCTACCGGCGTTCTGCCGATTTGTTTTGGCGAGGCAACCAAGTTTTCCCAGTTTCTATTGGACGCCGATAAAGAGTATCGCAGCCACTTCATCTTTGGTCAGCGTACCGATACCGGCGATGCCGAAGGTGCTGTATTGGCTGAGGTTGACGCTTCATATCTCACTGCGGCAGAGCTCGAGTCGCACATTGCCAAGTTGCGCGGTGATATTTTACAAGTGCCGCCCATGTATTCCGCGTTGAAGCGTGATGGCAAACCCTTATACGAATTGGCACGCAAGGGAATTACCGTTGAGCGTCCAGCACGACCTGTTACTATTCGTGAATTTGAATTGGAATCCTTTACTCCCGGCGTTATAGCTGTCGCGGTAGTGCGGGTGCGTTGTACCAAGGGCACATATATTCGTTCTCTTGCCGAAGACTTAGGGCTCGCTATTGGTTGTGGTGGGCATGTGTCGAGTTTGCGGCGGTTGCAGGCTGGTCCATTTGTTGAGGCTCAAGCAGTCTCTACCGACGCACTGCAGGTCTTGCGTGATGCGGACGATTTTGCCGGATTGGATGCCCTGTTGCTGCCGATCACTGACGCACTTGGCCATATTCCACAGCTCACCCTGGGTGAAACGGCAGTCTACTATTTATTGCAGGGGCAGCCCGTGCAGGTCTCCGGCGCGCCCACCTCAGGGACAGTGGTGTTACTTGCGGAAGATGGAAAATTACTGGGAATTGGTGAAATTTTGGACGATGGGCGCGTTACGCCTCGTCGTTTGGTCTCAACTGTGGGATAATGCCCGGCTGAATTTATGCCGGTGTCCCGGTAAAAGGAAATGAAGGGCTTGGCACTTCGCTATTCCTTCCGAACCTGACTGTAAATATGCACGGTCAGGCTTGATTTATAAACGCATATTAGTAATGAGGAATAAGAAGATGGCATTATCTGCTGTTGAGAAAGCTGAAGTTGTTAAGGATTACCAAACTGCCGAAGGCGATACCGGTTCTCCAGAAGTACAGGTTGCATTGTTAACCTTCAACATTAACAAGCTGCAAGGCCATTTTGAAGGTCATAAAAAGGATCACCATTCACGTCGTGGTTTGATCCGCATGGTAAATCAGCGTCGTAAATTGCTAGATTACTTGAAGCGCAAAAACCAAGAGCGTTACAGCAAGCTGATCAAAAGCTTAGGTCTGCGTCGTTAAAAAAAGAACAAGTGAGGGGGCCTTAGTGGCCCCCTTATTACTTTATATAACCCCTATTTGGGAGGAATTACTCCGTGAATCCCGTTACTAAGACATTCCAGTGGGGCAGTCAGACTGTTACCTTGGAAACCGGCCGTATAGCTCGTCAAGCGAGTGGTGCAGTGCTAGTTAAAATTGATAATACTCAGGTTCTATGTACTGTGGTTGCAGCAAAATCTGCTAGACCTGGTCAGGACTTTTTCCCCTTGTCTGTGCATTACCAAGAGCGTACTTACGCCGTTGGTAAAATTCCAGGCGGTTTCTTTAAGCGCGAAGCGCGTCCATCAGAGAAAGAGACCTTAACCTCACGTCTGATCGATCGCCCGATTCGTCCGCTGTTTCCTAAAGGTTTCCAGAATGAAGTGCAGGTTATCTGTACTGTTATGTCTGCAGACAAAGAAAACGATCCAGATATTGCCGCATTAATCGGTACTTCTGCAGCGTTGGCTATATCAGGTGTTCCGTTTGCTGGCCCAGTGGGTGCAGCGCGCGTTGGTTTTACCGCTGAAGATGGCTACATCCTCAACCCGAGCTTCGCGCAGTTGGAAGCCAGTCTATTAGATATGGTTGTTGCTGGTACCGAAGACGCCGTATTAATGGTTGAGTCCGAAGCGCAGCAGCTGACCGAAGATCAAATGCTGGGCGCGGTACTATATGCCCATCAAGAAATGCAGGCGGCAGTACAAGCGATTAAAGAGCTGGCAGCTGAAGCTGGCAAGCCGTCTTGGAATTGGCAGCCAGAAGAAGAAAATACTGCTTTGTTAGGCGCCGTTGCCGCTGGCTACAAGCCTGGTCTTGGTGATGCTTATCGCGTTACTGATAAAATGGAACGCTACGCCAAAATTGGTGAATTGCGTAAACAAGCTATTGAAGAATTGACAACTGGCGATGATGCGCTATACAGCGCCGATGACGTTCGCGGTGTATTTGCCAAGCTTGAAAAGCAAATTGTTCGTCATCGTATATTGAATGGCGAGCCTCGTATTGATGGCCGTGACGGCCGCACAGTGCGTCCTATCTCGGTTGAAGTTGGCGTTTTGGGCAAAGCTCATGGTTCAGCCTTGTTCACTCGTGGGGAAACTCAGGCCATTGGTGTTGCTACTTTAGGTACAACCCGTGACGCGCAGTTTGTTGATGCGTTGGCTGGCGAGTTTAAAGACAACTTTATGCTGCATTATAACTTCCCTCCCTACTCAGTAGGCGAGTGCGGTCGTATGGGCAGCACCGGTCGTCGTGAAATTGGCCACGGTCGTTTGGCACGTCGCAGCTTAGAAGCAGTTTTACCAACAGCAGAAGAATTTCCTTACACTATTCGTGTGGTGTCGGAAATTACTGAATCAAACGGTTCCAGCTCAATGGCCTCAGTTTGTGTTGGTAGCTTGTCATTGATGGACGCTGGCGTACCGCTTAAAGCCCCGGTGGCCGGTATTGCGATGGGTTTGGTTAAAGAAGGTGAGCGTTTCGCTATTTTGACCGATATCCTTGGTGATGAAGATCATTTGGGTGACATGGACTTTAAAGTTGCCGGTACTGCCGATGGTATCACTGCACTGCAGATGGATATTAAGATCGAGGGTATTACCCAAAAGATCATGGAAGTAGCTCTAGAACAAGCTCAGCAAGCGCGTTTACACATTCTTGGTCAAATGAATCAGGTTCTTGCTACGTCACGCAGCGGTGTTTCTGAAAACGCGCCAAGCATGCACGTTATGAAGGTAGATTCAGATAAGATCCGTGACATCATCGGTAAGGGTGGCGCAACCATTCGCAGCATGTGCGAAGAAACTGGTGCCCAAATCGATATTGAAGATGACGGTACAGTTCGGGTATACGGCTCAGATGCAGCGTCACGTGACGATGCAGTAAACCGGATTCTAGCGATTACGGCTGAAGCTGAAATCGGTGCAATCTACACGGGTAAAATTGCTCGTATCGTAGACTTTGGTGCCTTTGTCACTATCTTGCCGGGTAAAGACGGTCTTGTGCATATCTCTCAGATTTCTGATGAGCGTGTAGAGAACGTTAGCGATTACTTGAAAGAAGGCGAAGATGTTCAGGTTAAAGTACTGGATGTTGATGCTCGTGGCCGCATCAAACTTTCTATCAAAGAAGCAATAGCTGATAGTAAAGCCGCTGCAGCGGAAGAAGCGAGTGAGCCAAGCGCTGAATAAGGCGTAAAGCTGTTCGTTAAAAAACCCCGCTTAGCGGGGTTTTTTTTGCTTGGGATTTAATGAAGTAAGTGCTCGTAGAAATGTTGTCATTTCAGCGGTGCAATTCTTTGCGAGCAGCTGTAAAAGTATAAGATTTAATAACAGTTCATTACGGAAAATTCTTTATTGCTTCGGCTCTCTTGGCTTGTTCTAGTACCCCATTTACCGTTGCACTCTGTATTAGTAAAAGACTTTAATTCCCAATTCATACTGATTGCGGTAGCTGCCGCTAATTTTACTGCGCTCGAACTCCCAGAAGATATTCCAGTTGCTGCTGAGCTGCAGGTCGTGACGGGCTGACAGATTTAGATCGGGATCCGACTCATTTATGGCGCTTTGTTCAAAATTTGCGCTTATCAAAAATTGCTGTGAGTGCGTTTTGCGCAGGTAGCCAATGCTTGTGTGCGCCCTGACATCAAATCCACTTTTCAATTTACTTGATACCTGTCCCTGGCCGCCGGCTAGGACGTAGAGTAGTCCGCCGTTAACATCCCATGCCGGCCCGGCTAATCCTTGAATATGGGGAACCCATGCGCGTTTTTCATGTTCTTCAACGCGATGACCGCCAATATCAAAGGTCCATGATAAAGGTCGGAAAAAGCGGTTTCGAGCAGTGATCGATTTAATACCTATCAGGCTGAGATCTTCCATCTTTAAGCCATCATCTTGGTAGTAGCGTAAAGACATATCTACGAATTTAAGTTCTGAGCCTAAAGGGTAACCGAGTCCGGGGTCACTCAGTGCGTGGTATGCAGGTCGCCAGTCGAAACCGATATAGGGTTGATCGTCGAACTTACCAGCTGAAATTTGGAGTCGACTTGATAAATGTCCCTGATCGTCGCGCTGCGTTGGTGTTGGTAGCTCCGGCAGTGGGCTTTCGACATCCAATTCATTTCTGTCGCGCAACAGTTGCAATGAGCGTTTGGCCGCTACTTGCTGGGGGACTGTAGTGACCAGCCTTGAATAGAGAAAGGCTGTTTCCAAAATTGCGGCCTTCTGCTCAGCGGGGTAGTGTTCTAAGTTCGCGTGTTCCGGAATTGGGTGGTTCACAAGCCCATAAACCAGATCTCGCTGATCAGGACTGAGCAAGTCTAGTTGATATTGAAATTGATTGACGATAGAGGGACGATAGATCGCATCGACTATGTAGCCGCGCTGCAATGCTGCGCGGACAGTATCGACCGGAATGGCATGCAGTCGAAAAGCCTTAAGCATGGGCTTTTCTGATCGAATCGCATCGAGAACCCCCAGCAAGCGGTAGGAACAATTTTCAGTGAAGAAATAGTAGTCGAATGTTTCTCCTGATACTTCCCAGAGATGGCGTACCATCTGATCGGTCTCTTCCTGGGTAAGATTTAACGGATATTCCCAGATGTCGCGGCTTTCGATATCTCGATATTCTTTCAGTTTCATATAGTAGGGCAGTACGGTCATCTCTCCTGGATAGCCACCCATAAGCCCTTTGAATACAAAGCTGAGCTGATTGTCTGAAGGATCATTTTTCGCGGCGTAGCTGGCAGTATAGGCGAGAATACGATTGCTTTTGTCCTGGCCATGCTGATCTATTCTCAGCAAGGTATGACCAAACATGGATGATGGGCTGTTGAGATAGGCGGCTGGGAAGATCATTGTTGCCCCGGCTGCGTTCAGGGTTTCCCGGAATGTATTAAATGCTCCGCACTTCGGCGCTGCAGGAATCTTGATCGATGTACTGAGTTTCTCTATCAGCCAGTGGTATCGTGCTGGGAAACGGCAGCGTGGATGCTCATCGCCTAGATTGCTGTTCTGAAAAAGCCCGTCAAAAGTGGCTAGTAGTTCAGAATTTGGATCATTCTTTCCATTGCTTGCTAGAAAAAAGGCCGTGCTATCGGCTTGGCTTGTATAACCTTGATTGAATAGTGTTTGCTGGTAGCTCAATAGCGCTATCCAAGTGGGACTGCTAGCCCATTCTGGATTCAGTTCGCTTGAATTTACGGGGCTGGATTGGCAGGGTGATTGCCATACTATAAATGTGAAAATAAATACGAGTAGACGGCGCATAGTTGTTTGTAACTGCTATTAATCGAGGCGGATGCACAACAACCTGCGGCAATCATGGAAGTGATAAACAGGATTATGAAGTGACTTCGAGGAACATGCTGCTCGACCAACAGAGTATGTTGCCGAGCAGCATTAGTGCTCAGAGAGCTTAGCCGACGTACTTGTTCAGTGTGCTATCACCTTTCATTACAGTGGTAATGGAGTTGGTAACTTCTGAACCCGTAGTGGTTTCATTGTGGAAAATGCGGGTGAAATTTGCTTGCATAACCGAACGGAATTGCGCCAGATCAGCCTTTTGAACGCCCATTACAGCGCCTAGTGCGTCAAGTGCTTCGCCGCTACCTTTAGACATATCCGCTGCGATCTGATCCAAGTTTGAGTCAATATACAGAGACGCCTGAGCGTTGATGACACCGTCCACGTCGCATCCCAGTGTGCCAGATGTCATAGCAAACGTTTGCGTACCATAGAAGCCATTTGTTGTAGCAGCTAATACGTGGGGGCCTAAACCTGATTGACCTTCGAAAAGTGTGGCGCCTAAACCACAGCCCGCTGCACTATAACCAGCGGCTTGAGTTGCAAATGGCATTACCATCATAGCAGCAGTAAGTATAATTTTTTTCATATTTGAAGTGCTCCGTGTGCTTTTTAGATATGTTTTCCTTTGGCAGCTGTGCGGACACAACCGTAGCAATGTTATAAAGTATTTTGAGTCGGATTGCCATAAATGCACTCGCTAGGATTTTTGCTATCAGTGCTGATGACCGCCTTCACCGTGGGCATGGCGATGACGGATTTCTTCTTCGGTGGCCTCGCGAATATCTTTGATCAGAATTTTAAAGGACAGTGATTGACCTGCAAGTGGATGGTTAAGATCAACATCGACTGAGAATTTACCTACTTTAAGTATTGTGGCGTTGCGCATGCCCTTGTCGGTGTTAAAGCGCACTGCTTGGCCGACTTTTATCTTGCCTTCGTGTTTCAGGTATTTGGCTGGAATTCGCTCGGTTTTATTCGGCTCAATTTCTCCGTAAGCATCTTTGGCTGCAAGCGTGACTTCAAATTCATCTCCACCAGTGTGGCCGGCCATGGCGTTTTCTAGGCCACTAATAATATTATCTGCCCCGTGCATATATAAGGACGGGGTGTCGTTGAAGTTGTCTTCCAGTACGGTACCTTCGCCATTACTTAGTTCGTAGTGGAATGACACGACTTTATTGCGGCTGATTTCCATGATTTTCCCTCGTTGCGTTCAGTTATCGCGCAGCTTTCTCAAGGCGCGTATAGTAATCTTGAATCCCACCCAGTGGTAGGGCGTTGTAGTGAATCTAATAGGAGAATTACTATGGGCGATGTGCTGCCCTTTAAGCGAAAGCTGCCACAAGGCAAAACGCCGAACACTTTATGTCGGGAAGGATTTCACAAGTGGCGGGTTGATAAGAAAAAGCAGTTTGATGTGAAGCTGGGTAAGCTGGTGACAGTATATATATGTGAACGCTGCGGTGAGAAGAAAGTCACCGCACACTAGTAGGAATTGAGCTTAGTGGTTTTCGCTAGCGCTGATTTGATCACTGATGACGGCGAGCCAGTTTTGTGCCGCATCTAGCCCTTCAACGGCTTTGACGACGCAGGCGATACCAAGTAAATGCTCTTTTAATAGTTTGCGCATAGGGAGATCGAGTTCTTGGGCTTGTTCCTGTAGAAACAAGAAAGCCTGTGCGCTAATGTCGTCAATATGCATCTGCTGCGTATCTTGGCGATATTCTGATAGGCTTACTACTTTTTGCGCAGTCATGTTGGATCTCCTCTGATCAACTTGCAATCAGTATACGGAGCCACAAGGCTTGTGAATCTTCGTAATTACCCTTAGGACACATAGTGTTCCATAGCGGATATTACCTAGCGGTGCGCTTAAATAATCATTGAAAAGGGTTAGATAACAGAATATGTCCGAAACTATTGTGATTGGCGCCGATGGCGTTGAGCAAATGCCACTGAAGAGCTACACCGAAAAAGCGTATTTGGACTACTCCATGTACGTTATCCTCGACCGCGCATTGCCGAATATCGCTGATGGTCTGAAGCCTGTGCAGCGCCGCATTGTGTATGCCATGAGTGAGCTTGGGCTAAAAGCGAGTGCCAAGCATAAGAAGTCGGCGCGTACCGTTGGTGATGTTATTGGTAAGTTTCATCCCCATGGTGACAGCGCAGTATATGAAGCGATGGTATTGATGTCGCAGAACTTTTCTTACCGCTATCCGCTTATCGATGGTCAAGGTAACTGGGGTTCGCCAGACGATCCAAAATCCTTCGCAGCCATGCGTTATACCGAGTCTAGGCTGACCAAGTATGCAGAGGTTCTGCTTAGTGAGTTGGGACAGGGCACTGTTGATTGGGTGCCCAACTTTGATGGTCAAATGGACGAGCCCGCTACCTTGCCGGCGCGAGTGCCCAATATTCTTCTTAATGGCACTACCGGTATTGCCGTTGGTATGGCCACGGATATTCCACCGCATAATTTGCGCGAGGTGGTGAGCGCATGTATTCACCTGCTCGATCAGCCTAGTGCCAGTGTGGCCGACTTGTGTGAGCACGTAAAAGGACCAGATTTTCCCACGGATGCCGAGATCATTACGCCCGCTGAAGATCTGCGAAAAATGTATGAAAGTGGTCGCGGTTCATTGCGCATGCGCGCCCTTTGGCAGGATGAGGGCGACGACATTGTTATCACTGCTCTGCCGCATCAGACCTCAGGCTCCAAAGTGTTGGAGCAAATAGCGCAGCAAATGCAGGCCAAGAAACTACCGATGATAGTGGACTTGCGCGATGAATCTGATCATGAAAATCCGACGCGCTTAGTGGTAATACCACGTTCTAATCGCATCGATAAACAGGCGGTTATGAATCATCTATTTGCGACCACAGATTTGGAGCGCAGCTACCGCGTCAATATGAATGTCATCGGACTGGACGGTCGTCCGCAGGTAAAAGGTCTCGATAAAATTATTGGTGAGTGGTTGGAAATACGCACCATAACTACCCGTCGTCGGCTTGAATACCGCTTAGAGAAGGTCCTGAAGCGCCTCCATATTTTGGATGCGTTACTGATCGCTTTTTTAAATATTGACGAAGTGATTGCCATTATTCGCGAAGAGGATCAGCCCAAGCCAGTGCTGATGGCGCGCTTCGGTATTACTGATATCCAAGCTGAGGCGGTACTGGACTTAAAGTTACGGAACTTAGCCAAGCTTGAAGAAATGAAAATTCGTGGCGAGCAAGATGAACTTGCCACTGAGCGTGACGGTTTAGAATTAACCCTAGGTTCTGCCCGCCGTATGAAAACGTTAGTGCGTAAAGAGTTACTCGCCGCGGCAGAAGAATTTGGCGATGAGCGTCGCTCGCCCTTGGTGACACGCGCTGAGGCGCGGGCTTTCTCTGAAGAAGATATTATATCGGCAGAACCGGTTACTGTGGTTCTGTCGGAAATGGGCTGGATTCGCTCGGGTAAAGGCCACGATATAGACCCGCTTAGCCTAAGTTACAAATCGGGTGACCGCTTTAAATTGGCCGCTAAGGGCAAAAGTAATCAGCCGGTGATTATTTTCGATAGTACCGGCAGAACCTATACCGTTGCCGCTCATGGTCTACCGTCGGCGCGGGGACAGGGTGAGCCCCTAACCGGCCGGATCAATCCGCCCTCTGGTGTTAATTTTACTGGAATGATGATGGGTAGTGATGACGGTCATTATTTGTTGGCCTCTGATGCCGGCTATGGATTTATTGCCAAGCTGTCAGATTTACAGAGTAAAAATAAGGCCGGTAAAACGGCGCTTACACTGCCAAAAGGGGCTTTGGTTTTGCCGCCGGTGGCTATCGCAGATATGAGTTCTAGTCATGTCGTCGCGGTGACTACCGAGGGCCGCATGTTGATATTCCCGGTTGGCGATTTGCCGTTAATGCCGCGTGGTAAGGGCAATAAAATGATCGGCATTCCATCGGCGAGGGTCGCAAGTCGGGACGAATATGTGACCGCAGTGACTATTTTTTCTGAGCGGGATGTCTTGAAAGTGATCTCGGGAAAACGCCATTTGTCGCTTAAATTTGCAGAATTGGAGCACTATTTGGGTGAGCGCGGCCGGCGTGGACATAAGCTGCCTCGCGGCTTCCAAAAGGTAGATGCCTTACAGACAGTGGTGGGCTAATAGCCTAAGGCGAAGTATTGGCTGACAGGACGGCGCAGACTTCAGCTTTGGGGCTTGCGCCTATGACCTTAAGTAGATCTTGGGGCGCTAGTGTCAGTCCGCAGTTTGGCGGCGTCTTGTTTGAAAGCCTCAAGGCTGAGTTTTTTCAACTGGGTTTGCTGTCTTTCCAATAAATCATTGTAAGGTGCTTTCATTGCGCTGATGTGATTACCGCGAATATCTACCCAGGCATCTATGCGCTCGTTATCGCGACTGCTGTCGTCCAGCCAAGTGCCTTTGCCTTCGCTTGTGACGTTGTGTAAGTTATCGATGGCAGCGCACTCCTTGGCAGCGCATTCCCAGTGATCGCCCTCGCCATGAATGTGGGCAATGCCCGCTCGATTGCGCAATACTTTATCTAAACTTTGCAATAATTCGGCGCAGCAAAGCGCGCGAAATAAAGCGTGGTCAGTGCCGGTCACATCAAAAAAACGCAGACTAATGGCGTTGTGTCGGTGTACCACAATATCAGCGTGGTACAGTTTGGCGATGGCTTCGCCGCGCGCATAGCTAGTACGTAAGTGTTCGCGGAAACTGTCTGGCGCCATTTGTGCTTGCAGAGCACTGTAAGACTGCCAGTGGCAATGTAAAATATAATAATCTTTAAAGCGATTTTTGCCGAGCTTACTTAATCGTATTTGTGGGTTGTGAATTTCTTCCAATAATTGACCTAAGCTGTCAGAGCCGGGGTAGCCGCTTTGGTCGTTGCGCAAGGGTTGCGCGAGACGGGCGCGAGCGAGCTCTAACAATTCTTCGATCCGTCTCATCGGCACAGCAATAATCGCATAGCTAAAGCAGGCTAATAGGCCGGTGAGAATGAGTAAGGTTTTACCGAGATCGCGTATTTCATCGCCGATGAGTTCTCTGCTAAGCGATAGTTTGACCACGCCAAGCCGACCATCAGCCGCAACCTGTGCTTCGTAATTCAAATTTTCTGCGCGCCAATGCCCGGTTTCCGCCACGGTTTCATTGCGCGCACTGGCGATACTGCCATAAACAATGAGTGGACTGTTGATATAGTCCTGTAAAATGGCCTGCAGACTGACCTTGTCGTTACGCAAAAGGGCTTGCTGGCTTTGTGATGCCAGTTGGTTAGTCCATTGCTGGCCGATTAAATGGGTGGTCTCAAGAAGAATTTGCTTACTCGCCGTCATGCTGGTGAGAAGCAATGTTAGGCCGGCTACAGCACATATCAGCGCGGTAATCAGTCCGCATTTAGCCGACAGTGGTAACTTAAGGAGCTGCTTGAGCATTATGTACTTTCCATCTGGAACGCGTGACTTCTATTATTTTGGGAGTATATCAAGGTTGTGGTGCTTGGGTGGAGTCACGTCTACCGTTACAATACGCCGATTGCTGTAGGGGGTGGTGTGAACGAAATCATATTGATCAATATAGCGGGCGATGATCGGCCTGGGGTAACAAGCACAATCACCAGTATTTTGGCGGATCATCAGGTGAATATCTTAGATATTGGCCAAGCGGTGATTCACGACAATCTTTCTTTGGGTTTGTTGGTAGAGGTGCCAGCGGGCGCTGAAGCAGCCAGTATTTTAAAAGATATTTTATTTCGCACCCATGAAATGGGTATGCAGGTGCGGTTTTTGCCGGTCACGCCGGAAAGTTATAACCAGTGGGTGTCGGGTCAGGGTAAGCAGCGTCATATTGTTACTTTGCTGGCACGTAAAATTACGGCAAGACATATTGCCGGGGTCACCGACGTGGTATCTCGCTACGCGCTCAATATTGACCGTATTGACCGTTTGTCGGGGCGGGTGCCGCTGGAGGGTGTTGAGCAGCAATCTAAAGCCTCGGTGGAGTTGTCGGTGCGCGGGAATTTACCCGATGCCACCGATTTCCGCCGCGAGCTTTTGCATTTGGCTAGTGAGATGGATATTGATATTGCCTATCAAGAAGACAATATGTTCCGTCGTACACGTCGCTTGGTCGCCTTTGATATGGACTCAACCTTAATTGAGGCCGAAGTCATTGATGAGCTAGCGATTGCCGCTGGCGTGGGCGAGCAGGTGGCAGAAATCACCGAGCGTGCAATGCGCGGTGAAATCGATTTTACCGAGAGCTTTAAGGCGCGGGTGGCCTTGTTAAAAGGCTTAGATGAGTCGGTGTTGGCGGGGATTGCCGAGAGCTTGCCGATTACCGAGGGTGCTGAGAATTTAGTGTCGACCCTTAAGCAGCTTGGTTATAAAACCGCGATTCTATCGGGTGGTTTCACCTATTTTGGCCATTATTTGCAGCGCAAATTGGGTATCGACTATGTATACGCCAACGAGCTAATTATTCGCGATGGCCGAGTTACGGGCGAGGTTGAGGGCATTGTGGTGGATGGTAAACGCAAGGCTGAGTTGTTGCGGGAGATTGCCGAGCGTGAGGGTTTGAGCTTGGAACAGGTTATTGCGGTTGGCGATGGCGCCAATGACTTACCTATGCTCAGTATAGCTGGTCTGGGGATTGCGTTCAGGGCTAAGCCTATAGTCCGTGAAAATGCCAAGCAGTCAATTTCTACGCTTGGCCTAGACGGTATTCTCTACTTGCTGGGAATTAGTGATCGTTTAACTGGAAAGTAGTCGAGCCCTTTGCGCTGTCATTCGCTCGAATGGCTAGGGCTTCAGCCGAAAGCGGCAAATTCGTAGTTCATGATAGGCATGGGTTCATTCACATAGCTGCCTTGAATAAAATCCGGTCCCAGCTGCCACAGCATGGCCAGTGTTGCCGCGCTGCCTACATTGGGGATAAGGATTTGACTATTGAGCAGCCGGGCATGTTGAACCATATCCCGAATTTGCTGGTCAGTGGGCATGTCGGTGGGGCGGAAGCCCGGTTTTACTAGCGCGGGATGAATTTGGCTTAAGAATTTATTGCCCTGCTTGGCGCGGCCAAAATTTCTCACCGCGAGCGAAGCGCCTAGCTTTTGTAATTGGGTTGTAAAGTCTAGGGCCTGCTTTAGGGCGTCGGCGATGCTTTCTTCGTTAAACTGAAAAATAACTGATGACGGCGGTAGTCCGGCCGCTTTGAATGCGACGCTCAGCCAGGCGCAAAATTCCCGGTCGTGAAATACATTGCCGCTAAGATTGATAATGAGTTTGATGTCTTGGCCTGCAAGCCTTTCCTTCGCTAATTGCTTGGTGGCTTCAACCACAATCCAGTGGTCGAGTTGAGTGTTTTCTGGTTCGCGCTCAATAGCTCGCAGCATTTCGCCCGCCGTAATTTCACCTGCTACCCAATCTTTAATATGGAGATTCGCTTCGTAGTGGTCTCCGCTGGACGCGCCGAGATTGATTAAGGGTTGGAACAGCAAGCTCAATCGCTTATTGGCCATCGATTCGGCAATAACTTCATCGATTGTTGCATTGCTCTTGAGCTGTTGACGCTCGCGGCGGCAAATCTCGGCATTGTTGCCACCCGCGTGGTAGACCTTTTCGGCGCCATCAAAGACAGTGTCTAGCAGCAGTGTAGCTTTCGGTGGAGTGAGATGATTGATAGGTAAAATGGCAATGCTGGCTGTGCATTGCAGCGACTGCTTACGGACTTCAAAAATTTCAGATTCAATCGTTTTACTTAGTTCAAGCGCCCTTTCAAGCGCAGTATCGCTGGCGACGTGATGTGCAATGGCGGCGATCATATCGTCGGCGACGCGACCGTAATGCTGTGCGGGCATATCTCTTCGAACCAGATTACTTAGTGCTTCAACTAGGTATTCAACATCATTGAGACTGGTGCTGTGGCGCAATTTGCTGAAGTGGTCGATTGAAATCAAAACTAGGGAAGAATTGCTATTGCGTTCCTGTTCCAAAAATTCTTGGAGCAGTGCCAGAAACTGGTGTTTGCTGCTCATTCGGGTGGTGTGGTCTACGCCATTGATGACGCTATCTTCGGTGGTTTTTTGGATTGCAATCTGGATGCAATCTTCACCTTGGTAGTGGGCGCTATCGCATAGTATACGGGTTTTGAGCTCGGTCTTATTGGCGAGGGAAAAACTGATCTCCACCTGCTGTTGCTGGTTATTCTGCTGTTGTTTCTTGAGCACGCTCTTAAAGCGTTCTTGATCCTTATTGGTGATCAAATCTACGATGGGGAAGCCATCGAGATCATCGTGGCCCATGTGCTTGCAAAACGGGGCGTTGGCGTAAATGACCATACCGTCAGTAATGTAGACAATCGGGTCTTGGTGATCATGCAATAGTAGCTTGTTGCGCTCCTCCGCTTCCGTCACCGCAATTTGGCTTGCTGCCAATTGGCAGCGCAATTGTAGGGCTGATTGCGCCTTAAATGCGGCGTTTACGACCTGTGCCATATTGTATTTATTAATAATATCCACGACACAGGGGTCGGGTGGGCGCAGAGCATCGCCTTCGCCCATGTAAATTACCGGAATATCTTTTTGGTATTTGCGCAGTATGTGGCAGCAGCGTTGAATATCTAGCTGTGCTTGCTCGGCATCGAAAATAAGGACGTCCCAGTTCTTGGCACAAATGGCGACGGCTAGTTTTTCACCGGTATCGATGCCTTGGGTGTGGGCAATGCGTCCACCGCGGCGGCAGTGCGTTGCCAGCTGCTCTGCATCGCTGTCTGCAAAGCAAAATAGGAGGATGTTAATGACAGTACTACTGCTGCTCATAATAGCCCGATTGTGGTAACGGTTTTGATTTTAAAAACGATGCGATATTTAGCTGATGCTTACAAAATATCCCAGAGCTGATTGAAGTCATTTTTGTTAGGTTCATCTTCTTCCGGCACAGCAATTTCAATTGGATTGGAGGCAGTGTCTGTAAAGTGAAAAAGCTTAAAGGCATTTGATTGCTCGACGATCTTACCTAATTTTATACGCATTGAGTGCCCTGGGCGAAAGAGTTCAACGGTGTGACCTTCTGAGATACCAACAACGCCGGCGAGCAGTAGCATTGGTCCTTGCGCTATTTGGCCGCCAAACAATAACATGGCGCGCTGATATTCATTAACTGATAGGCCTGATTGTACCAATCGTGCGCTATAGGGGGTGGCTGCAGAGGACAGGGCTTCGATGCCTATCTGGTGGCTGTCATCGCTGCGCAGCCAACGCACAATGCCCACTCGCCAGTTGTCGTAATCATCCGTTTTTAAGCCGACTAGCTCGCCGGTACGAACACGCAACTTAGTGTCTTCTGGCCATTCAATTCTGCAGCCCGAGCTGCTGTTGTCTAGTATCCGTGAGCGCAAATATTCGTATTTACTGCTCGGTGTTACTGGTGTCGGATTGTTCTGCGGTAAGCTATAGCTAATGGTCTCTACGGAGTCTTTCGACGACCTGTAGTTAATTTGCTCGGTCGCGCCACCGCCGCGGATGCGGGTGTCTTTATTGCCGGCTTGGCTCCATACATCATCTTTGCCATTACTTTGCTCTTGAAATTGGGCCGATTTGTCGCTCTCAAACTGGAAAAGACTAAAATCCTGCTGGTTGGCAAGGTGAAAGTGAGTCGTATTGATGCCAACGGCAAGGAGTACCGGCTCATTGCAAGGTATGCGTTCGGCTGCACGGGAGATCGCGGAACGCCATGAAATACTTAGGTGGTCGAGAATTGTTTTACTCTGGGTGACGGCGCTAGCTGATCTGCGAGACGATACAATCGCGGCTAGGCCACCAGGCTGAGAAAATAGCGGTTTAGTATCAATGCCCAGCCAGCCTAAAGATGGTGCTCGCTCTATTAGCTCGCGGTACGCTGGAGCAGCATCTTCTATTGGGTTGAATAAAAATACGCAGCTTTCCAGCTTGTCAGTGCGAAGTCCAACGAAAGCAGACCAGTTGTTCAGTTCACTAAATACGTCTTCGATGTGACGCTGCGGGAGTTGATGAGTTTTACTGCAGCTCAGCATTAATAATCGTAAATAAGCTTGTTGTAAGGTGCCGTCACCGTAAACATTATCAGTGACCTTTGGTTTTCGTATTTTGAGTGTCTGCGCGCATCGATAAATTTTATGCGCGTTTAGCCAGAATCCCGGATGTGTAGAGCGATAAAGTTGATAAGTGCGCATGAGTATTCGGCTGTGCTCGGTAAGAGCGCGATGTAAGCATGTTGCCATAGCATCTTTAGAACGCAGCAACCCCTTCTTACCCTCCAAACCTTGGAATACTTGACAGTAACCGGTGGCAAGCTGGGTATTTAAGGTGTTGGCCAGCAGTACAATCTTTTGAGTTTTTTCTGGCAGCACTACAGGTTTGTTCAAGTAGTGGGGTGATAACCCCTTTATGATGTTATGAGCCTGGGGTCGGATTATTTCCAGGATCTCATAACGGTCCTTAGGTTTGCAGGCGGTATGACTTAATTCCGACAGCGCTTGAAACAGTAGGCGGGTAGATTCGCCCAAGTTTGCAAGCGGCAGGCTACCCAGCCAGGAATTGACGGCGTTTGCCGTTAGCGCGAACTGACTGTGTGAGTCGCGGGTTATTTCTGGCGTTGAGATAGCAAGACTGGAGTTATTTTTCATAAAATCTAGTTTATGACAGTCTTGATGTAGAATTGCATATAATTTGCATTTTAAGCCTATGTTTTTACTCGTTAATTCACGATAGTGCAAGTGGTCGTTTACTGCTTGCGCTAGGCTCTTCTACGACCAATCGCGGCACCAAATAGCCCGGTAATCTAGCTAGTATAGCGTTCATTAGGGCCTGTGCTTCCACTTCATTAACATCAAAATGCGCAGCGCCTCTTACTTTGTCTAGCAAGTGCAGATAATACGGCATGACGTTAACCTCGAATAAGCGCTGGCTCAGCTTTACTAAAGTATCTGCGCTATCATTAATTTCTTTAAGTAATACGCTTTGATTTAAGAGCATAAACCCCGCTTTGTGCAATGTGTTCAGGGCAACTTCGGTGTGACTATCAATTTCGTTGGCGTGATTGCAGTGAATTACCATCACAATGCGGAGGCGATTTTCACTGAGGACCCTAATTAACGCTGGCGTTATTCTAGCCGGTAAGACTAAAGGTAGGCGCGTATGGATTCGTAGGGTGGTGACATGCGGAATGAGGGCGATTTTATTTATCAGCTTTTGCAAGTACTCATCGGGTGCCGATAGCGGGTCGCCGCCACTGAGGATGACTTCGCTGATATCTGGGCGATCTGCAATGTAGTCTAGGGTCTTTTGCCAGTCCCGTTGACTGGGATTATTGCTGTCGTAGGGAAAGTTGCGACGAAAACAATAGCGACAGTGAACGGCGCAGGATGGATTGGCGATTAGTAAAACACGGCCGTGATATTTGTGAATTAAGCCTGGCACCGGGTTGGCATCGATTTCTTCGAGCGGATCATTAACGTAGCCGACCTGCTCCTGAGTTTCTTTTGCTAGCGGTAAAACCTGCATTAGTAACGGATCATGCCAGTCTCCGATCTTCATTTTAGCAACAAAGGCTTCCGGCACCCGAAGTGGGAATTGTTGCATTGCCGCTGCTATATCCGGATGTTCCTCGGGGTTTAGTCGCAGTCGCTGCAATAACTGCTCTGGATCGCGGATCATACCGCTCATTTGCTGCTGCCAGCTTTCGGTCTGCCAAAATGTATCTTTTAGGGGTATCATTGCTGCCTTTTTAAATTACGGTTTTACACCGTCGCTGAGGAGAATCATGGCTAATTATTCTACCAATGAGTTTCGCAACGGACTAAAGGTGATGCTCGACGGCGAGCCTTGTTCTATTTTAGATAATGAGTTTGTTAAACCGGGTAAAGGTCAGGCCTTCAACCGCGTTCGCTTACGTAATCTTAACTCAGGTCGGGTTTGGGAGCGTACTTTTAAGTCAGGTGAGTCGCTAGAAGGCGCGGATGTCATCGATCAGAATATGGAATATTTATATAATGATGGTGAGTTTTACCATTTTATGGAACCTGAATCGTTTGAGCAGTATCAAGCGGATCTCAAGGCGGTCGGCGATGCGTCCAACTGGCTGAAAGAGCAAGATGTATGCACCGTGACACTCTACAACGACGCACCATTGTCGGTAACACCGCCAAATTTTGTTGAGCTAGAGATTGCGGATACTGACCCCGGCGTTAAGGGTGATACCGCTCAAGGCGGCACTAAACCCGCTTATCTGAGCACGGGTGCGGTGGTCAAAGTGCCCTTGTTTTTGAGTATTGGCGACGTCATTAAAGTCGATACCCGCACTGGTGAATATCAGAACCGAGTAAAGATCTAAATGTCTGACTGGCGGCCGACGGCTGATATTTCGGCTTTACGCCGCCGAGCGCAGTTACTTGCTGCAGTACGTGCCTTTTTTGCGGGCTGTGGTGTTTTAGAGGTAGAGACGCCCTTGCTGGCCTCGGCGCCAGTCACTGACCCCAATATAGAAGCCATTAACACCATCGCCCCTGATGGTGATGCCACCATGTATTTGCAGACCTCTCCCGAATTTGCCATGAAACGTTTGCTGGCAGCGGGTAGTGGTTCTATTTATCAAATTTGTAAGGCCTTTCGGCGCGGGGAGCGAGGACGGCGACACAACCCCGAGTTCACTATGCTCGAGTGGTATCGTCCCGGGCTGTCATTGCCAGAATTGATGGATGAAGTCGCTGCCGTTGTGAGCTTGGCGATGGGTACGGTTGAGTCCAAGCACACTAGTTACCAGCAAGTTTTTGAGCAACATTGTGGTGTGAATCCCCATGTCGCGTCGCTTGCAGAATTAAAAGCATGCACGCGCAATCATTTAGACCTTAGTTTTGACACCGAAGACCGCGATGTTTGGCTGCAACTGCTGATGTCTTCGGTCGTCGAGCCGGCCCTTGATGGCAGTGTCCTCAATTTTGTCTACGACTTTCCCGCCTCGCAGGCCGCCTTGGCCAAAACCCGCATTAATATTGGGGAGGCTCCGCTCGCCGCGCGCTTTGAAGCATTTTATGGCGGCATGGAGCTGGCGAATGGCTATGATGAATTGGGTGACGCGAGAGAGCTGGTCCGGCGTATCAGTGATGATCATCGCCGCCGCGCCGACAATAATCAGGTATTGCCGCCAATTGATCGGCATTTGTTGAAAGCAATGACCACGCTGCCCGAATGCGTTGGGGTCGCAATGGGCTTTGATCGACTAGTGATGTTGGCGTGTAAGGCAGAGCGAATCGATGAGGTTATTGCATTTCCCTTGGAGCGGGCGTGACCGCGTGTTAGCCGGCCACGTCGCAGAATATGACTTACTCGGCGCTGCTGTTAATACGGCCTAATACCTCGCCAAGTTGGGTTGGCGTGTTTGCCACAAAGCTTTCCTGCCACTCCGTACGCCCTTTTGCAAACAGCACGATGGCAGTTGAACCGAGTTTGAAACGGCCCATTTCCTCCCCTTTTTGTAAATGAATATTGCGCGCGCCCTGGCGGTAGTCGGTTGTTCTAATGCCCTTCGGTGGTGGCGCGACCTGACCATCCCAAACGGTTTCAATGCCGGCGACAATCATGGCGCCCACCAAGATGACGGCCATGGGGCCCGCTTCGGTGTCAAATAAACACACTGCGCGCTCATTTCTGGCAAATAAGCCCTGCACATTTTCAGCGGTGGCGGCGTTTACCGAAAACAATACTCCGGGAATGTAGCTCATGGTGCGCAATGTGCCGGCTATTGGCATGTGCACGCGGTGGTAGTCGCGGGGTGACAGATACACCGTGGCAAAGCTGCCATTGTCAAAAAGCGCAGCTGCCTCACGGTCACCACCTAGCAGGCTTAGCAGGCTGTAGTCTTGCCCCTTGGCTTGAAAAATTCTACCGCCAGTGATGCTGCCAATTTGACTGATGGCGCCATCTGCCGGGCAGGCAATGGTGTTGTCGGCTTCGCAAATAGGTCTTGCGCCATCGTTTAATGCGCGGGTAAAGAAGGCATTGAAGTTCGCGTAGTTACGTGGCTCTGGGTCGGCCGCTTCGCTCATATCAACTTGGTACTGTTTGATGAAACGGCTGATTAATAGATCTTTTAGCCAGGGGATTTTAGTTTCCGCGAGCTTGCCGACGAGTCTCGACAACAGATGTTGGGGTATTAGATATTGAAAAATAATAAACGCAATCTTCACGAACATTCCTTTTGGTCGTTATCAGGGTTTTTGGGCGCTAGATTGGGGATGATCACCTATCTCAACGGGGTTGGTGTCACTGTTTCCCCATTCGCCCCAAGAGCCGTGATAGCCCTTTATATGTGGATAGCCGAGAATCTTCATTAATAAGTAGCTCAGGCCAGACCTGTGGTGAGTTTGGCAGTGCGTTATGATCATTTTATCAGCGGTGATGCCGAGCTCGTTGAGTTTTGCTTGCAGGCTACTTAAATCTTTTAAACGCATGTGATTGTTGCGATCGATGAGTTCCAGCCAATCAAGATTTATCGCCCCAGGAATATGGCCGCCCCGCTGTGCCAGCACTTTTTCGCCGCGGTATTCTTCCGCTGAGCGCGCATCCCAAATTGCCAGCTGGCTATTGTCGAGCATGCTAATGAAGTCTTCGATCTCGGCGATTACTAGGCTATCAATGCTAATATCTTGCTTTGTGGGCGCTGGGTGATTCGCTACTTTTTCACTAGGGTGACCCTCGTCCAGCCAAGCGTGTAATCCACCGTTGAGGTAGGAATAATTGCGGTGGCCGATGACATCCAGCGTCCAAATTAGGCGGCCTGCCCAGCCGCCGCCTTCGTCGTCATAGGCAATAACATGGGTGTCTGGTGTCAGTCCTACTTTTGCAAATAGGCTATTGAGGGCCTCTATGCTGGGTAATTTTCCGACTGCGGGTTTTATCCCGCTTTGTAGCTCCGACGGTGCGATATGCACCGCACCTGGAATATGATGCTTTGCGTAATTGGCTGCGCTGCTGGTGTCCAAAATTAGTAATTTGGGATCGTAAAGCATTTCAGCAAGTTGTGTTGTTTCTAATAATAGTGGCCAGTTTTTCATAATAAATAACCTGTTCTAAAGGTTGCCGTGAATGGTAGCAGTGCTTACTTATTAATACTGTCAATTTTTGGTATTTCTAGCACTAGTTTAAAGTCATTGCGGCGAGGCATTTTGTTAAGTGCAGTGCATGATATATTACGATAAACATCACTCGCCGGTAAGGCTTTGAATGATTTGTCGATAGCTGGTCATACGCTCTGGGCTGATTTTGTGCTCGGCTTCGGCTTCTAATAGGGCGCAGCGAGGCTCGCGTTCATGCTTGCAGTCGCGGAATCGGCACATTCCTAGAAAAGCTCGGAACTCAATAAATCCGGCTAGCACTTTTTCCCTATCCATGTTCCAAAGCGCAAATTCACGGATGCCCGGTGAGTCTATTAGACTGCCACCGTCTGGGAAGTGAAAAAGGCGGGCAGTCGTTGTGGTATGTTTACCCTTAGCGGTACTTTCAGACAGCGCGCCTATCCGAGTGTCGGTGCCGGGGAGTAGGCTGTTGACTAGCGATGATTTGCCGACCCCAGATTGACCAACAAATACGCTGATGTGGCCGCGCAACGTTTGTTTTAGTTCATCTAGGCCGCGATCGGTTTCGGTCGACGCGCGGGTGACCTCATAGCCAATAGCCTGATAGCGGGCGAGCATATTGTCTAAATATTCGCGGTTGTCATCGTTAATCAAGTCCGATTTGTTGAGCAGTAGAATAGGCCGAATATCGATGGCTTCGGCGGCTACTAAATAGCGGTCGATGAGATTGGCGTGGGCGCGGGGTTCAGGGGCGATTACGATCACGATATGATCGATATTAGCGGCTACAGGCTTTAATTTGCCGTGATTATCTGGGCGAGACAGCAAAGAATTGCGAGTATTGCAGGCAACGACAACACCTGTAGGCTTTCCTTCTCGCCACGTTACGCTGTCGCCGGTCACTAGGCCGTCAATGTGCGCACGGACGTGACAGCGCTGTCGAAACCCCGTTTCTGCTTCAACTTCAACTTGTTGGCCAAAATGGCTGACAATAAGCCCATTTTGCTCTGAACCAAGTTCGCCTTCAGTCAGCGCTTGGTCTAGCTTAGAGTCGCGCTTGGTGGCACGTTCATTGCGTTCGGCTTGGACTTTTTCGATGCGCCAGCGCTGCTGTCGACTGATTTTACGTTTTGTCATGAAGGATCATTCGCTTAGGAAGCATCATCTTACCCTATGTGCTGCTACAATCGACACTTTGCGTCATTGTGGATGTAAGTCGCGCTCGCTGTTATTCGCAAGAGTATGTAGCCGAATGCTGCAATAGCTATTAAATGTCGCGTTGGAGGCGGTCTTATGGATAAAGCACAGAACTTAATTTGGATCGATCTGGAAATGACCGGTCTGGATACTTTAAATGACCACATTATTGAAATTGCGACTGTGGTGACTGACGCTAATTTGAATGTGATTGCCGAGGGGCCGGTATTGGCGATTCATCAACCGGACGAGGTCTTGGCCGAGATGGATGAGTGGAATACCCGCCAACACGGTCAGTCCGGCCTGACCAAGCGTGTGCAAGACACCTGCATTACTGCGCAAGAAGCGGAACGTCTCACCCTGGCATTCTTAGATAATCAGGTTGAGAAGGGCGCGTCGCCCATGTGCGGTAATAGTATTTGCCAGGATCGCCGTTTTATGGCTCGTGAAATGCCGGCGCTAGAAGCGTATTTTCACTACCGCAATTTGGATGTAAGTAGCGTTAAAGAGTTAGCTAGACGCTGGCGTCCGGATTTGAGCGCTGGCTTGAAAAAGTCGGCAACGCATCTTGCGCTAGATGATATTTATGATTCGATTGCTGAGCTTAGCTATTACCGCGAGCATTTTCTTCGCTTATCGTAATTCTCTCTTCAAAGTTGCTCGTGATCGCCTGAAACGGCGGTGCGAGCCATCTCGCTATTATTTGCCCTCTAAATTATTGCCCGCTTTTGCGTAAGTGTAATTTGTCTTCTATGTTTAAGCAGCTATCAGTATTTACTCGTATTGTTGTTCGGCTATAAAACGGGTCTTGTAGCACACTATGTTGTCGACGAAAATCTGGCAGAGCTTGGTTGAGCTACTTACCCAGAATAGCGTAATCAAAGTCGGATTGACGACGAACTAAGGCAATAATAAGCAGGTGAGATGCTATGAGAAAACTAACCGCACTGTGTGTGGCTTCATTAATATGTTCCCCTTTGTCCGCGCAAAGTTATTTTGACGAGCTGGTCATTTTTGGTGACAGTTTGTTAGATAGCGGAAATCTTGGACTACGATTTACTAACCGGCTTGGCGACGGCAACGGTGATTTTAGTGTGGGGCCCTTCGCAAATATTGCGCCCCAATATTTGGGTATGGCCTTGGGATTACCTACCGATCCGGCTGCAGGTGGCGCTGGCGGCACAAACTACGCTGTGGGCGGCTATGAAACGGCAGATATTTTAAATTCGATCAATGGCACCGGCTTGGCTTTGCCTGCAGGCGGGCCGGTGGCAAGGCCTGCTTATCTGACCGACAATAGTAGCTTCAATTCCAAGACCCTGATTTTGATCGACGGCGGCGGTAATGATTTTCTCAAAGGTACCGCGTTCGATGCGGCGACTATCGCTAACTCGGCACAAACATTGATCGCTGGGGTTGCTGCCATTAGTGCCGCCGGTGGTCAATATATTATGCTCAGCAATTTGCCTGATCTAGGCAAGACAGCTGCTGTTCAGGCTCAAGAATTGGGGGCGCCGGGTTCAGCTGCCACCTCGTCTGCGGGTGCTGCCGGCTATAATCAGGCCTTAATGACCTTTGCGAATTTTAGTCAAGCCAATATTATTCCAGTAGATTTAGCCGGTGTTATTAATTACATCTCTGCCAATGCCGAAGCCTATGGCTTTGCTAACGGCACGAACGCGGCTTTTGGGCCGCTGGCGAATTTAGATCAACGGTATATGTGTTTCGATGCTAGCGGCGGGGGCTGTGCAGAGCATCCGGTCTTCGGTATTAGCGCCGCTACTGCAGACCCGGATAAGTTGTTATTTAATGACGGTGTTCATCCTACCGCTAAGGTTGGCGAAATTACTGGCGATTATCTGATTGATATTGTGGTTGCACCGCAGCTCGTTGGCCAGCTTTCTGGTATTGCATTAGGCATTGCGCGCACTCAGCACGATAGCCTGACGCAAACTATGCGCGAGAATCGCTGGTATCAAAACACCAGTCGTATCTTCATTAATTCCAGCGGCGCTAATGAAGATACTCCCAGCGGTGGTGATCATCAAACCACCCATCTCACACTTGGTATAAGTAATGTCGTGTCGCCAGCCATGAGTGTTGGGGCTGCACTTAATATGGCAAAACATGAGACTGACACCGACGGTGCTGACTTTTCAGCGACCAGTGTGGGTTTGAGCGGTTTGGCGAATTATCGCGAGGGTCAGTGGTTGGCGGAAGGTAGCGTGGGTTTAAGCGTTATTGACTATGGTGATGTGGATCGTCGCTTTAACTTGGGTGATCGTGCGCTGACAGCGAGTGGCGGCACGGATGGCTACGGTTGGCATTTTGATGGTCAGGTGGCTTATCAACTGACGTCATCGAAAACGTTGAGCGTGGCTCCAGCACTGGGTGCCCGTTTATTGAGCGGCAAAGTTGATGGCTACACTGAGTCCGGCGGGGCAGTATCTAATTACCAGTGGGGTGAGCAGAGCCGCCAAAGTCGTCAGATTAGAGCGGGCCTGTTAGCGAATATGGCGGTGAGTAAGGGCGTTAGCTTCTTCGCGGAAGTGTTCTCTGTATCTGAACTTGAAGACGGTGATGAAACTGTTGAAGTGACCAATACTAACTTGGCGTTTAGCAGTTATCGGATGCCTACTTACAGCGCAGATGACGACACCTTTGTGGATGCGACTATCGGTGCGTCTGTGGCTTTGGATAAGTCTCGCTTAGCATTAAATGTTAATTACAGCGATGAAGGCGAAGGGCGTGAAAGCGTGATGCTGAATTATTCATTGCCTTTTTAATCGCTGAACTTGTAGTAAGAAAAAGCCCTGTATAAGGGAATTATATGGGGCTTTTTTTCGTCTGCAGTGTGACCTTATACGACTTGGCTTTGTTGCTTTGTCAACGCCCAGTCAATATGTTCCCGGGCCATTTCGTCTGCTGCGGGGTATTGTGATTTTAGTGCTAGCACCGCGGCATTGCTTGGCGGGGCATTACCTATGCCCACGGCGAGATTGCGCAGCCAGCGCTGATAGCCAATGCGGCGAATAGCGGAGCCTGCGGTATTGTCTAGAAACTCTTGTTCGGTCCATGAAAATAAGGTGAGCAGTTCGCTATTATCAAGCTGATGGCGCGGTGAAAAATCGGTTTCTTTTGAGGGCTGCGCAAATTTATTCCAGGGGCAGACTAATTGGCAGTCGTCGCAGCCAAATACGCGGTTCCCCATTAGGGGGCGCAAGTCTTCGGGGATGCTGTCTTTCAATTCGATCGTTAAATAAGAAATACATCGCCGGGCGTCAACTTGATAGGGTGCGACAATAGCGCCGGTAGGGCAGTCATCAAGGCAGGCGCGGCAGCTGCCGCAATGACCGACTTCTTGTGGGGGATCTGTCGGCAGAGGTATGTCGGTGTAAATTTCGCCCAAGAAAAACCACGAGCCGGCTTTGCTATTGATGAGCATACTGTTTTTGCCTATCCAGCCAAGTCCGGCCTGCTCGGCAAAGCCGCGCTCTAACACCGGTGCGCTGTCTACAAAGGCGCGGTGGCTGCCGCCGGCGACGGCGCTGATTTTTGCGGCCAATTGGCCTAGGCGTTTACGAATTAATTTGTGGTAATCCCGACCCAGTGCGTATCTGGAAATATAGGCTTTATTAGGGTCGCTAAGAATAGTGTCACAGCTTTCGCCGTCCGGTAAATAATCTAGGCGAGCGCTGATGACGCGAATGGTGCCCGGCAGTAATTCATCGGGTGCGGCGCGCAGTCCTTCGCGTTCTGCCATATAACTCATTTCGCCGTGGTATTCTTTTGCTAGCCAGTTGTGAAGATGTTCGGCGTGGGCGGCATTACTTGCGGGGCTAATACCAATATGGGCGAAGCCTAGTTCCTGACCCCACGCTTTTACTTGTTCGGCCAGCGCTGCGTAATCGGTATTCGCTGTCATCGGATTGCCTGTTTTTGCCCGCGCGCTATGATGGTGGAGAGACTGTATCTTTATTAAATGCTTTCGCATTTTACACATTCGGGAAACATCTGTATGTCACAGCAAGAAACTATCGATCCGGAAATACTCTATACCGCCGCGCAGGTGCGTGAGCTGGATAGACTCGCCATTGCTATCGGTATACCTGGGATAGAGCTGATGAGTAGAGCTGGCTTGGCGGCATTTAGACAAGTGCAGCAGCGCTGGCCCGACCACTCCCCCATCGAGGTGTTTTGTGGTGGCGGCAATAACGGCGGCGATGGTTACATTATTGCGGCACTGGCCAAGGCGGATGGTTTGCCGGTGCGGGTATGGGCTTTAGCGGATCCCGAGTTATTGCATGGAGACGCCGCACTGGCAATGCAGCAGGCTTTGGACGCGGGGGTGGAAATAAAGTCTTGGCAAGGTGAGGAGCCGGATTTAAACAGTGTCATTGTCGATGCGCTGCTCGGTACGGGATTGAGCGGCGTGGTTCGCGAAAAATATACACTGGCAATCTCGGTTATTAATGCGAGTGGTGCGCCAGTGTTGGCAATAGACGTACCCTCTGGCCTGTGCAGTGATACTGGTAGTCAGTTGGGTGCCGCCGTTCACGCTTCAGCGACCATTAGCTTTATTGGTCGAAAGCGCGGTTTATATACTTTAGCGGGAAGTGATTGCGCTGGCTGCAAAGTGTTTGATGGCTTGGCGGTGCCCAGAGGGATTTACCAGCAACTTCATGCCAGCAGAGCTAAAATAACCCTGCATTTGAATGGTGCTTCAATGTTGGCGCAGTGGCGCGCGCGGCCTCGCAACGCTCACAAAGGCATGTTTGGTCATGTGTTAGTTGTCGGTGGTGATTTAGGCATGGCGGGTGCAAATTTGCTAGCGTCAACCGCCGCTGCTCGCAGTGGCGCGGGTTTGGTGTCGTGCGTCACGCAACCGGAGCACAGTGGCATTTTTGTTGCTGCTAGGCCGGAATTGATGGTGCATGGAATAAGTCTCGAGCAATTGGCGAGCAGCGATATCTTGGGCTCATTGATCGAAAAGGCCAGTGTCATTGTAATTGGTCCTGGACTTGGTCAAGGGCAGTGGGGGCAATCGCTTTTAAAGGCGGTGTTGCGCTCTAATAAACCACTAGTGGTAGACGCGGACGCACTTAATTTATTGGCCCAGAGCCCTGAACTCCTGCATTCTCACAGCGGGCCACGTATACTCACGCCGCATCCAGGTGAAGCGGCGAGACTGTTGGCGTGTAGCACGGCCGCAGTGCAAAGTGATCGCTTTGCGAGCGTGATGGCCTTGCGGGATAAATATCAGGCGACAGTGCTGCTCAAAGGCGCGGGAACCCTCATCGCAGATGCAGGCAGGACCTCGCCGCTGTATTTAAATAGCGGTGGTAATCCCGGAATGGCGACGGGCGGTATGGGCGACGTACTCTCTGGCGTCATAGCTGCGTTTATTGCGCAGGGACATGCGCCCACTGCGGCAACGTGTTTGGCGGCTGCGGTTCACGCTGCCGCTGCAGATTGCGCGGCTAGACAGGGCGAGAGAGGCATGTTGGCTGGCGATGTTGTCGACAATTTACGAGGTGTGATCAACGGGTATGCAGCGGTATCTTGACGGTGAGGCCGCTACGGTGGCGGCGGGAGAGTCTTTGGGTAAGGCCATGCGCGGCGGTGCTGTGGTGTATTTGGATGGCCAATTAGGCGCGGGTAAAACCACATTTTGTCGCGGGGTGCTGCGGGCGTTTAGCTATGCTGGCCCGGTGAAAAGTCCAACCTATACGCTAGTAGAGGCGTATGAAGACTTAGTTTGGGCAACGGAACCGCCGCAGCTTAAGACGGTCAGTGTGTATCACTTCGATCTATATCGTCTCGGCGATCCTGAGGAGTTGGAGTATATGGGTATTCGCGATTACTTTAATGATGATGCGGTGTGTTTAATCGAATGGCCCCAGCGCGGCCATGGCTTTTTGCCATCTGCTGACATAATGGTTAGCATTGAGGCGCAGGGAGCAGGTCGTATTATTGCCGCGCGAAGCGAGACCGTACGTGGACAGAGAATTTTGGCGCAGTTGAGCGAATATGAAACGGATTAGCAGGGCAGTATTGTGCGGTTTACTTTTGTTGGCGGCGACCGTGCAGGCCACAGAGGTTCGCGACGTCCGGTTTTGGC
>NZ_JBLIKC010000033.1:0-31003 GCF_047636175.1 Zhongshania sp.
AGCGCCAATCTGCGCAAGCTCACGCCTCAGACGTAAAAAAGCCCAGCACTAGTCTGGGCAAAAGAATAAAGACCGCTTTATTCAAAAACGCATAACACCCTCGATGGCAATACTGCGCGGTGCATCTGTAGCAGCAAAGTGCGCCCCTACAAATAGCGGAACATCATTACCACTTGAGCGTGTCATTTTATTTGTTAAGTTCTTAGCGATCAACGCCAATTCCCAACCCTGCTCAAAGTGCAACAATGATACGCGACCATTGATCTTGTAATACGCTTCTTGCAGATCTGATTCATCACGGTCTTGAGTGTAAAAATACTCATCGCTGTAATTGAGATCCAACTGCAAACGCAATTCCATCGTGCTGCCAATTGGCTGAACATATTGACTGGTCAAGCTTGCCGATAATTCAGGTGCATAATCTGTCCCTTCGCCTGACAGATCCTGACGACAATCAGGGTTGCCGGCCTGAGAAGCTGCATTGGTTTGCTCGGCAGTACACGGTCCATTAATAAATGATGTAAAGTAGGAATCTAGGAACGCCATTGATGCGCCAACCGTCAAGCGGTCGCTCAATGCCCAGCGCATATCGGCCTCTATCCCCTGAGTAATGGACTCTGCAGCATTACCTACCACGTAGCCTGTTAAGGTAAAGCTACTGACCTGACGATTCGTAAATTCAGTGTAAAACAACGCCGTATTGAAGGTCGCTGCGCCGTCGAGCAAGGTAGTTTTTAGCCCAAGTTCAAGGGTGTCAGCTTCTTCATCCTCATAGGTAAAGACAGTCTGACTCGCGGTGGTGTCACTGGCGTTAAAGCCACCATCTTTAAAGCCTTTTGCGTAGCGAAAATAGCTCATAACATCTTCATTGGCATACCACTGCAAATTGAACGCCGGCGACACATTGGCGACTTTGCGGGCATTGCTAATATTGTGGTTTTCCGAGTTATTTAATGCCCCAGCAATGACCGCATACAGCGGATTAGCCGTGCGCTCCTTAGAACGAAACTCGGCGACATTTAAATACTTTGTTGCACGCTTTTCATCCTGGCCCCAACGAAGGCCCAACGTTGCGCTGAGCGCCTCTGTAATATTCCATGTGGCCTGACCAAATACCGCCACGCTGTCAGTGGTCTGTTCAAACTCAGTGTAGGTTGCCAGCTGTGATGGCAGCGAAATTGTTAGCCCAGGAATCGGCAAGGAGCTAGGTACACCCAAGGCATCAAAGTCCAAGTTAAGCCACAAGGTACTACTTAGGTCTTGAGTGTGCGCGTAAACACCAGCAATAAAGTCGATGCTCTCCCCGACACTGCCAGCTAAGCGAAACTCCTGACTGAGCTGGGTAAATTCCTCGCCATTTTCTGTGCCGATAAATTCTAAATCGGTAAAGTCAGCATCGAGATTAAAAGTGAAATCAAAATATGAGTAACCGGTAATACTGGTGAGCGTAATCGTATCCGACATCTCATAATCTAGTGTCAGTACTGCGGCATCACTATTGTTCTGAGTCATTGCCGGCTGCCAGGCAAACTGCCGATCAGACTTACGACGATCAAGTTTGCCGTCCTCGCGAGGATCTATTTCGTCCTCCAGGTTAATGGACAGCAATGGCAGGGGTAGTGAAATCGGGAGATCAATTGGCAAGGAGATATTGGACTGGTACAAGCTAAACGTACCGGTTTTATCCGTCAGCTGAAAAGTCGTGCCAGTAAGACCAAAAGCAGACTGCTCCAGCTTAAGGTTAACATCCAGCTTGTCGCTGGCATCCCAACGCAGCGCTAAACGCAGTGATTCATCTGCACGCTGCGCCTCATCACGGTCGAGCACAAAGTTTCCAAGATAGCCGTCTTCCTCAAGTCGCTTATATGCTGCGCGTGCGGAAAAGCTGTCGCCTAAGGGAATATTCAGTACCGCTGTCACCTCCTTCGCGCCCAGCTCTGGATTAAGCCGGTAACTCAGCTCACCACCAAACTCCTCCGTTGGGCGATTGGTAGTGATATTAACCGCACCGGCGATGGTGTTCTTACCAAAAAGTGTTCCCTGCGGCCCTTTAAGCACTTCAACCAAGGCGATATCAAGAAAAGGGGCTTGAAATTGTTGGCCTCGCCCAGCATAGATACCGTCAACAAACATGCCTACGGATTGCTCAAAGCCACGGTTATCGCCCGAGCCAACGCCGCGAATATACACCGCGTTACCCTGACCGGTAACCGCTATTTTAAAATTCGGCACATAAGCCGACAGTTCTTCCATACGCTGCAGTCCCGCATCGCGTATTTTGGCTCCATCAACGGCGGCCACCGCTATTGGTACGTCCTGCAAACTTTGCTGCTGCTTTTGAGCCGTAACTATCACTTCTTCTAGTTGCGCACGAGGCTTAGCTTCAGCGGCAAGTCCGGCTGCAGGCAATACCACCATTGCCAGTGCACCACCCCATAATCTGCGATTCAGCATAATTCTTCCTTATTGGTATTATTATAAAGCCGTGAGACGACTAAACGCTCGCCCAAGAAAAGCTTTGGGGTTTAAAACCCCAGGTCAATTAATAGACGATTACAGAGCTGCTATTGCAGCTTGAAATTTGATGCACTTTGGATTTGAATTCGCGGCACGATGTTAAGCACATAACAGTTTATTATAGCGACTCGCGCTCTTTACCACTTTGGCCCCTTTATCAAGAAGAGGCTTATTCCCTCTAACCATATCACTTTTTATATAAATTTAAATGAGCTAAGTAATTCACCACGGTGTTAATGGAAACGCCTCTAGTGTTGACACCAGGATGGTGCGGAACGAGCGCTGAAGGGCGAATTTCATGACGAGATAGCCAATGTTGTTACTGGTTAAGCTAACGCGACTGACTGCTTATGTGACGCTATAGCCAGTCACACTGAGTATGTAATGGGTTATTTCCTGAACTGGTTTCGGCCATCTCATGAGTAATTAGACGGCCAAGTTATGAGTAAGGCTATCACCTGGACTTAAATTTTAGGGCCTATATTTTGCGCTTCTGGCCGACATATGATTTAAATATTTGGCAAGCTGTTGGGCGAATCAACAATGGCAAGACTAGTTTGGACGGATATTGCCCAAGGAGTGTTTGTCGCGATACTGGTGCGGTGTTAAGCCGGTCCATTTTTTAAAAGATCGTATAAATGCACTGGGTTCCGAGAAGCCCAGTTCATAAGAAATGGTTTTGATCTCTCTGTTGTCGTGTAACAAATAGCCAATTGCAGTGTCTCGGATTATCTCATTTTTGATTAAACGATAGTCGCAGCCCTCCTGCCGCAGGCGGCGGCGAAGGGTCTGTGGCGTCAGTCCTAATGATACCGCCATGTCTTCATAGCTCGGAATTTCCGGCAGGGTTTTGTTGATAATACGTCTGATCTGCTCGGTATAACTGCTGCCATGCTTTGGCGTGTAAAGAAACTCAGTGGGAATGCGTGATAGGTAGTCGTCAAGCTCAGCGCTAGAGCGTATGACTGGCAGAGCAAAGTATTGGCGGTGAAATACTATTTCGCTGTGGTCTTGGTCAAAGCGGGTGTCACTAAAGAATAAGTAGTGGTATTCGCCACTGTGGGAGGGTGCAGGGTAGTTTAAATTAACTCGATGTAGGGGGATGGAGCTGCCCGTTAGCCAGCACAAAAAACGGTAGTTTATCATTAGGTGCTGCTCATAAACCCAGTCTGTTAAGGTGACGCCTAGATCCGCTTGCAGCCGATAGTTAATGTATTCGCCATTGCGAACCAGTGCTAGGCTAAAGCCAAAATCAAATAAATTGTAAAAGCTGACATTGCGCTCTATCGCTTGTTTAAAGTCAGTTGAGGTTTGTAGGTAATGAGTTAAGGCGTGAAGTGTGCCGTGCTTTTGGGGGCGTTGATAATGCCCCATAGCTTCGTCCCCGGTGGCGTCGGTAATCCATTTATTTAACAGGGAAAGCTGGGTTGGGGTGACCCTTGCGCGGGAGCTAGTCACGGTTTGTGGGTCGATACCCGCGCGCTTAAGTAATGCCTCACAGTCGGATTTTGGTAGGCCGCAGCCAGATACCATATTGCGCACAAAGGCGATGGAGATGGTTCTGTTTTCCATGAATTACCTATAGAGGGCGACTTGTTTATATCCCCGCATACCCATTATTTGCCTAAGGCGCAGGATTAGGCGGGCCGGGGTGCTTGCTTGTAATATAATGTCTATTGTATGTCATTGACGGTCATTGCGGAAATCGGGTGGGAAGGCGATTCTCTCGCTCAGGTATTAAATCATGTCAGTTAGGGATACATAAAATGGCTAATACAGCTTACATCTACGACGCAGTTCGCACTCCACGTGGCAAAGGTAAAAAAGATGGCTCGCTTTATGAAGTGAAGCCGGTTGATCTACTCGCTGGTTTATTGAATGGCCTGCGCGATAGACACAATCTTGATACCAGCAAAGTCGACGATGTCATTATGGGCTGTGTTACGCCTATCGGTGAACAGGGTTCTTGCGTTGCAAAGACCGCTTTGATGAAGGCCGGTTGGGACGAATCCGTTGCCGGTTTTCAGTTAGACCGTTTTTGCGCCTCAGGTCTGGAAGCGGTAAACCTTGCTGCACAGAAAGTGGCGTCCGGTTGGGAAGATCTGGTTGTGGCCGGTGGTGTTGAATGTATGTCACGTGTCCCTATGGGCAGCAATGGCGGCGCCTGGGGCGAAGATCCTCAAACTGCCTTTGACACTGCTTTTGTACCACAGGGTGTAGGTGCGGATTTAATTGCGACCTTGGCGGACTTTAGTCGCCAAGACGTAGACAGCTTTGCCGTGCGTTCGCAGCAGAAAGCGGCAGCAGCAAGAGCGGCTGGTTATTTTGATAAGTCTGTTATGGCTGTTAAGGATGAAAACGGCGTGACTATCCTTGAGCGTGATGAATTTATAAAGCCCGAGACTTCAATAGAGGGCTTGGCGCGTTTGAAAGCGTCTTTTGAGTTTCATGGCTCCCTAGGCTATGACGATATCGCCCTGAGTAAATATCCTCAGGTAGTGAAAATTAATCACATCCACACCCCAGGCAATTCATCCGGCATCGTCGACGGCGCTGCAGCAGTGTTGATTGGCAGTGAGAAAATCGGCGCCGAGCTAGGTTTAACCGCCCGTGGCCGTATTGTTGCCACTGCAGTGACCAGCACCGAGCCAACTATCATGCTAACCGGTCCAGCGCCGGCGACTTGGAAGGTACTGAAAAAGGCCGGTATGACTATCGACGATATTGATCTTTTTGAGGTTAACGAAGCCTTTGCATCGGTGGTTATGCGTTTCCAAAAAGAAACCGGTGTTCCCGACGAAAAAATTAACGTCAACGGCGGTGCTATTGCCATGGGTCACCCGCTTGGAGCTACCGGCGCTATGTTGGTTGGCACCTGCCTAGATGAACTGGAGCGTCGCAATAAGCGCTTTGGCTTGATCACCTTATGTGTGGGTGGCGGTATGGGCATCGCAACTATTATCGAGCGTATCTGAGACCAGAGTTTGCGAGGCAGACTCTCAAAATATAGAGCTGCTGATCGGGTAAGTCCGGATCAGTATTGACGACTAAATGAATAAATAGGTAGTGCAATGAGCGGAACATTTAAGTATCAAAAAGACAGCGCCAATATTGTCACGGTGACCATGGACATGAACGGTCCGGTTAACGCCATGAACGATGAATACATCGCCTTGATGACCGAGACTATTGAGCGCTTGGAAGCCGAGCGTGATGCCATCGCCGGTGTGATTTTAACCTCAGCAAAAAGCTCATTTTTTGCCGGTGGTGACATAAAAAATATGCTTAAAGCGGTGCCCGGTGTTGATGAGCCAGCCCTGTTTGCACAAACAGAGTCTATTAAGAGTTTGTTGCGGCGCTTAGAGAAGCTTGGCAAACCGGTTGTCGCTGCCATTAATGGCGCAGCGCTGGGTGGTGGTTATGAGATTTGCTTGGCCTGTCATTATCGGGTGGCGCTGAATGCACCCGCAGTGGTTATTGGCTTGCCAGAAGTGAGCTTGGGTTTACTGCCTGGCGGTGGTGGTATTGTGCGTCTAGTTAGCAAGATGGGTGTTGAAAAAGCCATTATGCCATTGCTTGAAGGTACGCGTTTTAATGCCGAGAAAGCCGCTGCTTTCGGTTTGGTTGAAGAGCTAGCTAGCGACACCGCCGACATGATGGCCAAAGCCACAAGTTGGATATTGGCAAACCCTGAAGCGATCAACCCTTGGGATGTGAAGGGCTTTAAAATTCCGGGTGGCGATTTGCGCAAGCCAAATATCGCGCAGATGATTCAGGGTGCGGTGCCTATGTTGGCGCAGAAAACTAAAGGTTTGATGCCGGCGCCTGAGAAAATATTGGATGTTATTGCCAATACCCTGCGGGTGGATTTCGATACCGCCCTGCGCATCGAAAGCCGCGCGCTGACTGGCTTGGTCACCAGTCCACAAGCTAAAAATATGATGACCTTTTTTCTGCAAATGAATCAGGTGAATGGTGGCGGCAGTCGTCCTAAAGACATTGCGAAAACCAAAGTTAAGAAGGTTGGTATCTTAGGTGCGGGCATGATGGGTCAGGGCATTGCTTATGTTTCTGCGCGTGCCGGCATGGATGTGGTGCTCAAGGATATAAGCCAAGACGCCGCAGATAAGGGCAAAGCTTATAGCGATAAGATACTCACTAAAGCCATCAGCCGTGGCCGTATGACTGAGGAAAAGAAAGCCGACATTCTTGGCCGAATTACCGCGACAGTTGATGCCAAGGCCCTGCAGGGTTGCGATTTAATAATTGAAGCGGTGTTTGAAAATGTCGATCTTAAACACGATATGACCCGCGACCTGGAGCCGCTATTGGCGGAGGGCGGAGTGTGGGGTTCGAACACTTCAACGCTACCAATTACCTTGTTGGCGGAAGCCTCAGCCAAGCCTGAAAACTTCATTGGGGTTCACTTTTTTTCACCGGTAGACAAAATGCCGCTGGTAGAAATTATTGTTGGCGATCAAACCTCGGCAGAGACCTTGGCCAAGGCCTTTGACTACGCCCTGCAAATCAAGAAAACCCCGATTGTAGTTAATGACTCTCGCGGATTCTTCACCTCGCGGGTATTTGGCACCTTTGTTGATGAAGGCGCGATGCTCATCGAAGAGGGTGTTGAACCGGTGCTGATCGAAAGCCTTGCTAAATTAGTGGGTATGCCGGTTGGGCCGCTAGCGGTGCACGACGAAGTCAGTCAGCAGCTAACCAAGAAGGTGGTGGCAACCAACCGCGATCTCAACGAGCGTCTTGGCGACAATATGAGTGTCGATACTGCATCGGCGCGCATGTCCAATGTGTTTGTCGACGAGTACAAGCGTAATGGTAAGGCTTACGAAGGTGGTTACTACGATTACGCCGCCGATGGCAGTAAGACGATTTGGCCAACGATTCGCGAGCGCTTTGTTAAGGCGGATGTCGCCGTTCCCAATCAAGATATTAAAGAGCGTATTTTATTTAGACAAGTTGTTGAATCAGTTCGCTGCCTGGAAGAGGGCGTATTGAAAACAGTGGCTGACGGCAATATTGGCTCCATTATGGGTATTGGATTTCCCCCCTACACCGGCGGCGTATTTCAATACATAAACACCTATGGCGTGCAGAAATTTGCTGACCGTGCTGCAGAGCTAAGTGCTCTATATGGCGAGCGTTTTAACCCACCTGCATTGCTACTGAAGAAAGCCGCCGATGGCGAGTTGTTCGCTTAAGCTTTTAGTACCAAAACGAATGGCGGTGGGGCAACTCACCGCCGCTATGAAAAACCTAAAAGGTAATTCATGACGTCTATTTAGTCGTCGCAATGAATGCCAGCACATAACCGGAGTACATCGTCTATGTTGCCACGTAATTTTACTGAAGAACAAAATATGTTTCGGTCCGCTTACCGTAAATTTTTGGAGCAAGAAATTGAGCCAAATATAGAGCGCTGGCGCGAACAGGGTATTGTCGATCGCGAGGCCTTTACTAAGGCCGGTGAACAGGGCTTTTTGATGATTTGGCCGGAAGAGCAGTACGGCGGAATGGGCGAAAATGATTTTCGCTTTGAACAAATTATCATCGAAGAAACCAGTCGTATTCATGCTGGTGATTGGTCCAATACCTTGCACAGCCGCTTGGTTGGTCCCTATATAAACCGCTTTGGAACTGATGAGCAAAAAAAGCGCTTTTTACCAAAGTGCGCTAGTGGTGAAACTATTTTGGCGATTGCCATGACCGAGCCAGATGCGGGTTCAGACTTGGCGGGAATGCGCGCCAATGCCAAGGATATGGGGGATCACTGGGTGTTGAACGGCGCCAAAACGTATATCACTAACGGTATCAATTCAGACATGATTATTGTGGCGGCTAAAACCGACCCAGAAAATAATCCTTATGCTGTTGGTCTGTTCATGATTGAGCGCGGCATGGAAGGTTTTGAGCGCGGTCGCAATCTTAAAAAGATGGGTATGAAGGGTCAAGATACCGCAGAGCTGTTTTTCACTGATGTGCGGGTCCCTAAGGAAAACGTGCTGGGCGATGCGACTAAAGGTTTCATTTATCTGATGGAAGGTTTAGCAGAGGAGCGTTTAATTGGTGCGTGTGGTTTCCTGTCTGGAGCCCACCGTGCATTTGAGGTCACTCGCGAATTTACTATGCAGCGCAAGGTCTTTGGCAAGCCATTGTCTAAAATGCAGAATACCGAATTTAAAATGGCAGATTTGCGTACTGAAATTGATATTGCACAAACTTACGTTGATCAATGTGTCGCGGCGCACAATCAAGGGTTACTGACCTCTGAAGACGCAGCTAAGGCCAAGCTCTACACTAGTGAATTACTCTGCAAAATGGTCGATGAAGGCGTGCAGTTGCACGGTGGTGCGGGCTATATGGATGAGTATCCGATTAGCCGTATGTATTCTGATGCTCGTATTACGCGGATTTTTGCCGGCAGTTCTGAAATTATGAAATTGATTATTGGTCGTGATTTGTACTCGGATAAATTTGTCTCATTCTTCGACTAATTAGCAAGGAAAAATCATGGATATTAATGGAAAAATTGCGATTGTTACCGGTGGCGCCTCAGGTTTAGGTGAGGCGACGGTCCGCGCCTACGTTGCCAAGGGTGGCAAGGTCGCTATCTTCGATATGAATGCTGAGCGTGGCGACGCTATTGTTGCAGAGCTGGGTGCAGACAAGGTCAGTTTTCACAATGTGAATGTTGCCGATGAAGAGTCAGTGACCACTGCCATTGCTGATGTAATAACAAAGTTCGGCGCAATCCATATCTGTAATAATTACGCCGGTATCGGGAACGCGATTAAAACCTTGGGTAAAAAAGGTGCGTTCCCATTAGATGCCTATAAAACGGTTATTAATGTTAACTTGGTTGGCACCTTTAACGTGGCGCGTTTGGTTGCCGAGCAAATGGCAAAAAATGAGCCTTACGATGGCGCTAATGCCCGTGGGGTGATTATCAATACCGCCTCTGTTGCTGCCTATGAAGGTCAGGTTGGACAGGTCGCCTACAGTGCGTCTAAGGGTGGTGTGGTAGGGATGACTCTCCCTATGGCGCGTGACTTAGCCTCTTACGGTATTCGGGTTAATACTATTGTGCCCGGTCTCATTCATACGCCTTTGTTTGAGGCCTTGCCTGAAGCGGCTTACAAGTCATTGGAGTCCACAGTGGTTAATCCGCAGCGTCTCGGTCGTCCCGAAGAAGTTGCCCACTTATCGGTAATGATGGCAGAAAATGAGTACCTTAACGGTGAATGCATTCGTCTTGATGGCGCAATTCGTATGCAGCCTCGTTAACAGCTCGCAAAATTGTTTGCCTTAGAGTGGGGGCGGTAAATGCGCCACTACCTCTTTTGCAAGTTCAGATTCTTATCCATGACATATTAAGGTAGCTCTTATGCACGCTAAATTTAGCGCTGAAGAATTGGCTTTTCAGGAAGAGGTTCGCGGTTTTATGCGCGACCGCTTTACGGCGGACCTCGCGGCCCGGATTCATCACCCCAAGACATTCCGAGATGCCATGATAGAGTGGCAAATACTGTTGGACGGTCAGGGTTGGGCAGCGAATGGCTGGCCTGAAGAGCATGGTGGTAGTGGCTGGACAGCAACTCAGAAGTATATTTACACCACTGAGTTGGCTGCGGCGGGAGCCCCGGACGTAGTGCCTATGGGCATAAAAATGGTGGCGCCGGTTTTGTATAGCTACGGTTCAGAAGAGCAAAAGGCGCGTTTTCTGCCACCAACAAAATCATCAGAAATTTGGTGGTGCCAAGGCTATTCTGAGCCCGGTGCAGGGTCTGACTTAGCGGCCTTGCAAACTCGTGCGCTGCGTGATGGTGACGATTATATTATTGACGGCACCAAAATCTGGACCACTTATGCCCAGCATGCCGACTGGATATTTTGCCTGGTTCGCACCGATACCTTGGGTAAACCGCAGCAGGGTATTACCTTCTTGTTAATCGATATGAAATCGCCGGGGGTGACAGTGTCACCGATTATTTCAGTTGATGATGAACATCACTTGAACGAAGTGAATTTTGAAAATGTGCGGGTGCCAATAGCGAATCGTATTGGCGAGGAAAATCAGGGCTGGACTTATGCCAAAGCACTGCTGACTTATGAGCGCACTGCCTTATCAGGCGTCAGTTACAGCAAGCGGATACTGACCAATATTCGCAATCTGGCGAGTCAGGTTGCCACTGACGGAGCACGTTTGATTGATGACAGCGATTTTCGCGCGCGCTTAGCTGATGTTGAAATGGAAGTGATGGCGCTGGAGTTTTTAGAGCTTAGAGTATTAAGTGATTTAGATAGCGGTGGCGCATCGGGTATGGAGTCGTCTTTACTCAAACTTAAAGGCACCGAATTACAGCAAGCTGTGCAGTCTTTGCAATGGGATGTTGCGGCAGGTTTTGGCGGCATATTACCAGAAGCGGACGATGAACTCTGGGGAAGTGACGGCAATATAGCTCGCCGTGAATACATGTTTGGCCGTGCTTGCACCATCTTTGGCGGCAGTAACGAAGTACAGCGCAACATCATTGCTAAATATGCGCTCGGTCTATAAGCGCTCTAGAGGGTTAAAGAATGGATTTTTCATTATCTGAAGAACAAGTCATGCTCAAAGACAGCGTGGCAAAATTTCTAGCTGACAATTACGCACCAGATCAACGCGAAGCAGTGGTCAACAACGCAGCGGGTTTTAGTGCCCAACACTGGGCAACTTTTTCAGAGTTAGGTTGGTTAACTATTCCATTTTCTGAGGATGTTGGCGGCTTTGGTGGCAACATAGCCGATGTGTCGGCAGTGATGGAAGAGTTTGGCAAGGTATTGGTGGTCGAGCCGTTTTGGTCTTCCATTGTCCTAGCGGGACAATTGATTGCGCGCTGTAGCAATGACGAGTTAAAGACTCGTTTAATGCCAGCGGTGATCTCTGGTGAGACGCAGTGCAGCTTTGCCTGGTTAGAGGCGCAGAGCGGTTTTCTATTGAGCCATGTCAGTAGCACAGCGACCAAGCACGGCGATAGCTATCACTTAAATGGCAAGAAAAACTTAGTACTCAATGCCAGTGCAAATCAGCTGCTCATTGCGGCGCGTACCGCTGGTGACATAAATAGTGAGTCAGGTATTAGTCTTTTCATAGTCGATGCGAATAACCCCGCCTTGCACACCGAAAGTGTTCGCTTAATGGATGGCCAGCGCGCTCTCAACATCACATTTACCGATCTTGTTGTTAAACAGACGGATATGCTCACTGCCGAGGGCGACGCTTACCCATTGATTGCCGATGTGGTAGAAGAGGCTTTAGTAGCGCTGTGTGCGGAAGCGGTGGGTGCAATGACGTATCTGTACAAGGCAACCGCTGAATATGGCAACACCCGCAAGCAATTTGGCGTCACCATTGGCAGTTTTCAGGCCTTGCAGCATCGTATGGTTGATATGTTTATGGCCACTGAGCAATGCCGATCTTTATTAGTGAGAGCGCAATGTGCCATATTAGATAATAGTGCTGAGCGCAGCCAAGATGTTGCCGTTTTAAAAGCAATGGTCGGTAAATACGGTCGTAAGATTGCGGAAGAAGCGGTTCAGCTGCACGGCGGTATGGGGGTTACTAACGAGATGCCTATCGGCGATTATTTGAAGCGCTTAATGATGATTGATATGTATTTTGGTGGCTCAGACATCCATCGTCGGCGCTTTAGCGATATGCGTTATCTGTAAGCTATGTGAGCTTAAATAATAAAGATAAAAGCAGAGGAATGTGATGAAGTTATTTAATAATCTGAATGACCATACTAAGTTTCATGCCGGTATTCGCGGCGACATGATGATGGCCAGCGATAGTAAAAAGACCTTGAATTACGCCCAGGCCTGGGACTATACCGCGGTGATTGCTGCGCATATTCAAAGCAGTGGTATTAAAAAGGGCGATCGAGTGGCCATTTTGGCCAAGAACTCAGTCGATAATCTGTGTGTCTTTCTAGCCTGTGCGCGCATTGGTGCGGTGGTGGTTGGCTTGAATTACCGACTGGCACCTGCGGAAGTCGAATTTATCGGCAGTAATGCAGATGTTCAAATGTTGTTTTTTGACAAGGAGTTCGACAGCCTTCGTGGCGATTACTTGCGCGCTACCACCTGTATTTGCATGGATAGCGACGAAGCGGCTCCCAAGCTGGAAAGCTGGTTGCAAAGCCCTGCAACATTGACTGAAGTCGAGATAAACGGCGACGATATTCTGTTTCAAATGTATACCAGTGGTACCACGGGCTTACCTAAAGGTGTGCTGGTAAATCACTACAATGTCCTTGCGAACGCCTATCAGGCACCCATGACCACTGGTAAAGGTAGTCGGGTTGGCGAGCGCAGCTTGGTCATTGCCCCTACCTTCCACGCGGTCGGTCTGGTCGGCTCGTTGCTGGGGGTGATCTACGGCGGTTCTATGATTATTCATAGTGACTATGATCCAGTGGGTATGATCGAAACTATTTCTAAAGAAAATATCAGTGTGGTGGCCGTTATTCCGGTGATGCTGCAGTTCTCTTTGGCGATGGTACCTAACATCAAAGACTACGATTTCTCAGCATTACATACTATCAATTATGGCGCTTCGCCGATTTCAGAGTCCTTGCTGAAGGAGTGTATGGCGGCCTTTGGTTGTGATTTTGTGCAGGGCTACGGCCAAACTGAATCGACGATGGCACTCACGTTCCTTACCGCAGAAGATCACAAGAAGGCGCTAGCTGGCCGTCCTGATTTATTGCGCTCATGCGGACGCGCGGTGTTTGGCACCGATGTCAAAATAGTAGGCAATGAAGGTCAGGATCTGCCTCTGGGTGAAATAGGCGAAATCGTCGCTAAAGGTCCGCAGATTATGCAGGGCTATTGGAAGAACCCTGAAGCGACTGCCAAAACCGTTGTTGATGGTTGGCTGCATACTGGTGATGCCGGCCGGATGGATGAAGAGGGGTATATCTATATTCAAGACCGCCTTAAAGATATGATCATATCTGGCGGCGAGAATATTTATCCGGCTGAAATTGAAAACTTATTAATGTCTCACGATCACATTCAAGATGTGGCGGTGATTGGTGTGCCGGATCAAAAGTGGGGCGAGATTCCGTTGGCGGTGATGGTGGCCGGTGGCCAACCAGAGCTTAGCGCAGAAGAACTCACCGAGTTTTGTCGCGGTAAATTGGCAGGATACAAGATTCCCCGTAAGGTGGAATATATTGCAGCCCTGCCACGCAACCCAACGGGTAAAGTCTTGAAGAAAGATATTCGAGTGATGATGGCGGAGAAATATCCACCCATCGCGTGAATGCCGTAGATAGGCCCTTTGCCTAGTTCATGCTTTTACATAGCTCTATCCAATACTCAACAGCGGCTTTTTTATGCCGCTGTTTGGGTAGGGCGAAGTAAAAGGTTCTAGTCATATCGCGGTTAGCCAAGCTCAGCGGCACTAAGTCGCCGTTGCGAAAGTCGTTTTGTAATACCACCTTAGAAAGACAGCCTATGCCTAAGCCTGATTCCACTGCGCTTTTGATGGCCTCGTTGTGTTTGAATTCCCGATAGATTTCAATATCTGGCAATAGCCCAGCAAGGGCGCGGTCAAAGGTATGACGGGCACCGGAATCCGGTTCGCGTAAAATCCAGCGTGCTTCTTTAATGTCTTTATCCTTAAGAACGCCTTTTTTTGCCAGCGGGTGTGAGGCGCTACAAAAGACGACCAGCTCGTCTTCTTTCCACGGAATCAGCTCTAGCTCACGGTGTTGGACCTCCCGTTCAATCATGCCCACGTCAACCTCGTAATTAAGTACCTTGGCGACAATGTCCGGGGTGTTGGCGGTGTCAAACTGCACATCGGCATCCGGGTAATTATTCAGATAATCGGCTAGGTAACGCACCACGAGGTGATTGCCAATGGTGAAGCTGGCGCCAACCCGCAGATGGCCGATATCCGCATGGCGTTTTAAGGCGTCGTCGAATTGCTGACAATGGGCAAATAAGGTTTCGGCCTCTTTGCGCAGGGTATGACCGATGGCATTGAGTTTGATTTTATTGCCTTGGCGATCAAATAGATTGACACCATAGGCCTTCTCTAAGGTTTGCAGGGCTGCGCTGGCAGCCGATTGGGACAGGCATAGCGTGTCAGCTGCTTTAGAGACACTTTGATATTTGGCGACCGACAGGAATATTTCCAGCTGACGAATAGTAAAATTCATGGTGATACCTCTTTACTCTTTGCCCGTGATGGCCAGTTTTAGCTTTTCGCCTGAAAGCTTATAGTATCTATAAAATCGATACTAACTATAATAATATCCCGTTTTACTTGTGATAAAAATACTTTTAGTATGTCGAGCTGTTATCGCTAGGTCGCTTTGCGGGTTTAAATGCAGCGGCCATAGTAAAGATCATGATTTAGTATTAGCCGTGGAGATGGAAGAATGACCGACGTTAAAGCAACGAATGTGTATTGGCATGATGGCGAAGTCAGCCGCGAAGATCGCAACACCTTATTAAAGCAAAAGGGCGCGACCCTGTGGTTCACGGGTTTGTCTGGCAGTGGCAAAAGCACCGTTGCAGTGGCCTTGGAAAAAGCACTGATGGAGAAGGGTCACCTTTGCTACCGTTTAGATGGCGATAATATTCGCTTGGGTATCAATAAAAATCTGGGTTTCAGTGCGGAAGACCGCACAGAAAATATCCGCCGTATCGGTGAGATTTCTAAGCTGTTTGTGGACACTGGCGTTATCGTTTTGTCTAGCTTTGTAAGCCCTTACCGCGCTGACCGCGATATCGTTCGCGAATTGCATGACGCTGGTGAGATGGCTTTCCTTGAAGTCTTTGTTGATGTGCCGCTGGATGTTGCTGAGCAGCGCGATCCAAAAGGGCTATACAAAAAAGCCCGTGCTGGTGAAATCAAAAACTTTACCGGTATTTCTGATCCCTATGAAGCGCCACTGAATGCCGAGCTGGTATTGAATAGTGATGAGCAGAGCTTGGAAGAAGAGGTCGAGATTCTGCTGGCGATGATGACTGAGCGCGGCATTATCTAAGAAGCCACTGATTAAGCAGCGGTTTTATATTGCTTTGTTCACTAGCAAATATAGACATACTTATTTTTTAACGGAGTACAGTAAATGATTAAGCCACATGGTGCTGATGAGTTAAGCCCACTATTTGTATACGACACTGAAAAACACCACGCCCTAAATGCGGAAGCGGAAACATTGCCATCGCTTCTAATTAGCTCTGCTGCGGCCGCCAACGCGGTGATGCTGGGTGCAGGGTATTTCACCCCGCTAAAAGGCTATATGAACCTTGCCGACTCGATGGCAGTGGCTAAAGATCTTTGCACTACCGAAGGTCTTTTCTGGCCCGTGCCTATTGTGAATCTGAGTAAAGACGCCCAAGGCATCACTGCCGGTCAGCGTATTGCTCTGCGCGATCCTAATGTACAAGGTAACCCTGTTCTTGCCATTATGGACGTGGAAGCAGTTGAGGCGGTTAGCGCTGAACAAATTGATTTCATGGCCGAGAATATCTTTGGCACCTTGGATGACAAGCATCCAGGTGTGCAAACCTTTAAAGCGCAGGGCAACACCTTGTTGTCAGGTCCTATTCAGGTTTTGAACTTCTCTTATTTCCAAGCTGATTTCCCCGATACTTTCCGCACTGCGGTTGAGATTCGCAATGAAATCGCTGAGCGTGGTTGGGAAAAAGTTGTTGCCTTCCAAACGCGTAACCCAATGCACCGCGCGCATGAAGAACTTTGCCGCATGGCTATGGAAGACCTTGGCACTGATGGTATTTTGATTCACATGCTGTTGGGTCAATTGAAGCCTGGCGATATTCCTGCCCACGTACGTGATGCGTCTATCCGCAAAATGGTCGATGTTTACTTCCCTAAGAATACTGTAATGATCACCGGTTACGGCTTCGATATGTTGTACGCTGGTCCACGTGAAGCAGTACTGCACGCCTTGTTCCGTCAAAACTGTGGTTGTACTCACCTGATTGTCGGGCGTGATCACGCCGGTGTAGGCGACTACTACGGTGGTTTCGACGCACAGACAATTTTCGATGAGAAAGTGCCAGCGGGTGCAATGGATATCGAAATCTACCGTGCAGACCACACCGCATACTCGAAGAAACTCGATAAAGTGGTGATGATGCGCGATGCACCGGATCACGATAAAGAAGATTTCGTGTTGCTGTCAGGCACCAAAGTACGTGAAATGTTGGGTAATGGCATTGCGCCACCGCCAGAATTTTCGCGCCCAGAGGTGGCTAAAATTTTGATGGATTACTATCAAATTGAAGATACTAAGACTTAATCGCTAAGGCACCATCGATAGATAGTGTTGTAAATAAAAAAGCCGGAGCTAAACACTCCGGCTTTTTTACATTTTAACTGTAATTATTGGTGTTTGTTTAGTGGGTCGAGGGTGGTTTGCTGATACCGCCTCTTATAATGTCGTCCTGTCTCAAGATCGGTTCAGTGGGATCCTTTTCTCTGTCTTTGAGTAATTCGTATAGTCGGTCTTCATTGTATGGCATCAGCGAGGAGAGAACGATATCCATGGGGACATGGCAGCGTTCGGCGTAAAATGCCGCTCTATCACTTATCTGCTGTTCCACTAGCTGGCTAAAATTTGTATTGGCTTGCTTAAGTTCACTCCGCAATTCGGCGCAGGATAGCTTCATATAAAATGCCAGCTCCTCCTCAGAGCAATGGGAAAACCGCAGGCGTTCATCGATGAGTAAACGGGCACGTTCAACGAAATCACGGCCCTGGAGTAACTCTTCTTGCAAGCCCTTTATGTGTACTTCCATGCTGCGTAAGAGCATTGGGTCACTGCTGCTAATGCTGAATTCCAGATAATCCGCAGGAAAGGAAATGCTGTCATTTGGCTGATCAAAAATGAGTTCGCAATCAAAAAAATCGTGGAATGTGTCGGAAAATTTGGCGCCGGGATCCGGAAAGCTGAAGCAGACTTTTTTGGGTTGCCAGAGATCGCTGGACAGCGTGTTTAGCAGTAAAAACATCTGTGCCGTGCCGAGTAAATTCCGCTGGCGGTAGTACTTGCTGCTGAGACCATTGGCAGACTTGATGAGCGTAACCTGCTCGTCGCATATTTCGTGGCGCCAATATCCGGTGTCTTGATAGTACGCGCTGTAGTGACTAGCGTGCTCTAATCCCGTTTTAAAGTTAGAGCACAGTGACATTACTGTGGTGGGTAGGCCCAGCTCTGATCTTTGAAGTTTGTTCGCAAGGTGGAGGGCGAAGTCTTGGCAGTGGTATTTCTTGGCAATGTTTTCAAGCAAGTAGTTAAATAGATGACTGGGCACAAAATGATTGGGCAATGTCAGTAATTTGGCGGGTAGGCCTGATTTACTCGCGGCATCCTTGAGATCAATGCCTAGACTTTTACACGTTTCAAACAGCGCGTGGAGGACATCCTCGTCTTCAGTCAGAGTTGGCTTCATATCACCTATTTCTTGTCGTTTTCTTGGTGTTTTTTTACAAGCAAATCTTATGCCGAACATCTTTGTAGCTGTGACATAAATCGTTTTGTATCGGAATGTCGTTTAGTGTGAATGATCTTCATAGAAAGACTGGGGTGAACTATCATGGCAAGCTTAGCATCTTCGGTGGTATTTGAAGTAATGGGTCTTAGAGGTATGGCGCAAATTTTCTCGAAATTAGCTAATTGGGTGTAATCGCTGATAACATCGAGCTACTTTGTACGTAGATTCAACGTACTGGATGATAATAACGATGCGTGAGCGAGGTGATACTGTGGGATCTACAATCAAACATTTCCGTACCTGCAATCTATGTGAAGCCATGTGCGGTATCGAGATCACGGTGGAAAATGACAAAATCACCACCATTAAAGGCGATGCGGAAGACAGCTTTAGCCGCGGCCATATCTGCCCCAAAGCGATTGCCCTCAAAGATTTGTACGAAGACCCAGACCGTATTCGCACGCCAATGGAAAAAGTCGATGGCGAATGGCGAGAGTTGGCTTGGGACGAGGCTTTAGACAAAGTCGCGGCGCGTATTCAATCTTTGCAAGCCGGGTATGGCAACGACTCATTGGGCGTCTATCTCGGTAATCCCAATGTTCATAACACCGGATCGATGCTGATGAGCGGTGGCCTGTTACGTGCGCTAAAAACCAATAATAAGTTTTCGGCAACGTCGGTAGATCAGCTTCCCCACCATATTGTGTCGTGGAAGTTATTCGGCCATCAGCTGCGGATTCCAGTCCCCGATATCGAAAACACCGATCACTTTCTTATCATGGGCGCCAACCCGCTGGCTTCGAATGGCAGCATTATGAGTGTGGCGGATGTTAAGCAGCGACTCAAAGATATTCGCAAGCGCGGTAAAGTGGTTGTTATTGATCCCCGGCGCACGGCGACGGCAGAGCTGGCCGATGCCCATCACTTTGTACGACCCGGTAGCGACGTGCTGGTATTACTGGCAATGCTTAATGTGTTATTTACTGAAGGTCTTGTGAATACCGGCAGTTTGGCGAAGCATTTAGATCTGGGGCCAATGAGCTTGGCGGATAAATTTAGCTCATACACCCCTGAGAAAGTTGCCCCGCAGACGGGCATGTCAGCTGAGGTCATTCGTGGCTTGGTCAAGGATTTTTGTGCTGCCAAGGCACCGGTGATGTATGGTCGTTTGGGCGTGTCAGTGCAAGAATTTGGCACCCTCACGCAGTACCTGATTATGCTGTTTAATATTCTCACTGGGCGCTTGGATAGCGTGGGGGGCTTAATGTTTACCAAGCCCGCTGTTGATATTCTTGCCCAGAGTGGCCGCGGCAATATGGGCCGCTTCCACAGCCGGGTTCGCGGTCTGCCGGAATTTAACGGCGAGTTGCCAGTCGCTGTTTTGTCCGAGGAAATTACCACCGCGGGCGCAGGCCAGATTAAGGGTATGGTGTTGATGGCCGGTAATCCGGTGCTGTCCACGCCAAATGGGGAGCAGTTAGATCGCGCATTTAAGGGCTTAGATTTACTGGTTGCTATAGATTTTTATATTAATGAAAGCAGTCGTCATGCGGATTTTATTCTGCCGCCGGTGAGTCCGCTGGAGCGTGAACACTACGATGTTATTTTTAATGTATTAGCCGTGCGCAATAATGCGAGATATGCCAAGGCGCTATTCCCAAGAAAGGCCAACGCCAGACACGATTGGGAAATTCTGCTTGGTTTACAAGATCGTCTGCAGCCAGCTAAGGGTCTTAAAGATAAGTTGAGTCGGGAATTACTGCGCCGCGCAGGTCCCTCTGGATTACTTAGGTTTCTGCTTCGGCAGGGCCCCTATGGTGGCGGTTTAAATCCTTTCAAAGGTTTGTCGCTGACTAAATTGAAAAAGTCTCCTCACGGTATTGATCTGGGCGCACTTAAACCGGCCCTGCCAGAGGGCCTGTATCATCGCGATCGTAAAATACACCTAGAAGCCGACTTTTTCCTAAACGACTTGGCGCGGGTGGAGACCAAATTCTTTAATCAAAACAGCAAGCCTGAGCAGTTTTTGCTCATCGGTCGCCGCGATGTGCGGAGCAATAATTCGTGGTTACACAATAGCCGTCGACTGGTAAAAGGTAAGCCCCGCTGCACGGCCTTAATCAATCCCATTGATGCGCAGAAGTTGGCGATCACCGAAGGGGATATGGTCAAGGTAAGCTCACGGGTTGGCAGTGTTGAGTTAGCGGCACAGCTTAGTGATGAAATGATGTCTGGGGTGATTAGCATTCCTCACGGCTGGGGGCATAAGCTTAGTGGCACCCAGTGGCAAATAGCAGAAGAGCACGCCGGTGTGAGTGTTAACGACCTGACAGACGAGATGCATATTGATGAGCTTTCTGGCAATGCTGTGCTGAATGGGGTTCCGGTGACACTTGCGCTTATTAAACTTGATGCAGCGATTAGCGCCTGAGGGCTTAGGACTTGCGAGCGGAGCGCTGGCTGCGAATATACAGCGCTTCTACTTTTTGTCTTGCCCATGGGGTGCGGCGTAGAAATTTCAGGCTAGACGACACGCTAGGGTCTTCGGTAAAGCATTTAATTTTTACGCGGCGTCCCAGTTCTTCCCAGCCGAATTGTGCTTCTAGCCGAGTGATGACCATTTCTAGGGTTAGCCCGTGTAAGGGATCTTTTGAGCCAGTGACTGTTTTGCTGGGGTCTTTAGCGTTCATCGCTGTTTTCGTCGTCGCTGCTGTCTACATCATCACTTTCTGTGGCTACCGGGCTGACGTCGGCTTTTTTGACGCGGATTTTAAAACCAGCAATGATTTTGCCGTTCAGATTTTGCATAGCCACTTTGGCTTCACCGGCCTTAGGCATATTAACGAAGCCAAAGCCCTTTGACAGTTTTGCTTCTTCGTCTCTGACTAGCGTTAGGGATTGGACGATGCCGAATTCTTCAAACAGGTCGAGAAGCTCGGCTTCGGTGGTTGTGCGGTTCAAATTGCGAATCAATAGTTTCATGGCGCTGCCGTTGTTGTGATATGGCGGGGATTATAGCGGGTATGAGTATTATCTTCGCCTGCTATCTTTATCTGAAAAGGTGCTTTGTAGCTGTTCGCGCTGCGATAAATATCCTAACATCATGCCCCCTAACCCTAAATAGACAGGTTGTTGTGAGCGTCTCATCAGTTCCTCTTGTGTTAAATGCCACCAGTGCTAGCGTTGAATTAGCACGCAGTCTGGGTCTGCGCCTGGTTGATGAGTGGAGCGAGCAGCCTGATCAGCTGCACGTATTTTTTGATGAGGGTCGTCTAGTGATCGGCTTGGCGCCGCGCAATCGTGAAAACCCCGTCGCCGTTGATTTTGAATTAAGCTTGCGCAATCGTCATCCCGGCAAAGAATTATTGCTTAAGGCGGTGGGTGGGAGTCGCAATCGCGCGACCGTGCTAGATGCGACCGCAGGCTTAGGCAGAGATAGTTTTTTAATAGCGAGCTATGGCTGCACGGTCACAATGTGCGAGCGCATGCCGGTGGTGGCCGCACTATTGGCTGATGGTTTACGCCGCGCTGGACGTTCTTATGACTGCGCCGAGATCGCCAGCCGCATGGATTTGCGCCAAGAAAATGCCGCCGCATATTTGGCGGGCTTAGCTGAGGCAGACTGTCCTGATGTGGTGTACCTAGACCCTATGTTTCCGGTGTCTGGTAAGTCGGCGCTGGTAAAAAAAGAAATGCGTTTATTCCATTCTTTAGTGGGCTTGGATGAAGATAGTGGCGCGCTATTGGATTTGGCTCTGCAGCGTGCACGGCACCGGGTGGTGGTAAAGCGACCACCAAAGGCGCCGTATTTGGGTGAGCGCAAACCGCAATTATCTATTGCGGGAAAAGCGGTGCGCTTTGATATTTATCCATTAAAAGCCTTTGCTAAATAATTGCTCAGACCAATAGTTCTTTAAGTATACCTTCATACATTAGCGATAGTTTATCGAGATCCGCAGCCTTAACGCACTCATCAATTTTGTGGATGGTGGCGTTCACGGGTCCAAGTTCCACTACCTGCGCGCCGGTGGGCGCAATAAAGCGACCATCAGACGTGCCGCCGGCGGTAGATAAAATGGTGTCGGTGCCGGTGACTGCTTTAATCGCAATTTGCGCCGCTTCCACCAAGGGGCCTTCGGCGGTTAAAAAGGGTTGGCCGCTTAAATTCCAGTCAATACTGTAGTCGAGTTTGAATTGATCGAGGATGGCATGGGTCCGGGTTTTTAATATCTCAGCTGTTAACTCCGTTGAGAAACGGAAGTTAAAGACCACTTTGAGTTCGCCAGGGATGACATTAGTCGCGCCGGTGCCACCGTTGATATTAGAGATTTGAAACGATGTGGCAGGGAAAAAGTCGTTGCCCTCGTCCCATATCTCAGAGGTGAGCGCAGTCAAGGCCGGCGTTGACAAGTGAATTGGGTTTTTTGCTAAGTGTGGGTAGGCGACGTGACCCTGAATGCCGTGAACCGTCATTACCGCCCCCAGCGAGCCCCTGCGACCGTTCTTAATGACATCACCAACGTTATCCGTCGAGGATGGTTCGCCAACTAAGCACCATGTTATTTTTTCATTCTGCTGTTCTAACCACTCAATAACTTTGACGGTACCGTTTATCGCCGGGCCCTCTTCGTCGCTGGTTATCAAAAATGCAATACGTCCGCTGTGGTCGGGGTGGGCGGCGACAAAGCTCTCGCAGGCAGTAATCATTGCGGCTAGGCTGCCTTTCATATCGGCGGCTCCGCGTCCGCGTAACATACCGTCTTGGATCACGGCGTCAAAAGGCCGAGTCTGCCAATTTACCGCAGGGCCGGTGGGTACCACGTCGGTATGGCCAGCAAAGCAAAAGATTGGCCCGCTGCTGCCGTGTACAGCCCAAAAGTTATCGACATCGCCAAAACGCAGTGATTGGCATTGAAAACCAATCTTCTCTAAGCGCGCCATCATAATGGTCTGACAGTCGGCGTCAGTGGGGGTGACTGATGGCCGTTCAATGAGTTCACAGGCAAGTTGCAGAGTGGGGGATAGCGCTGTCATAGGGCTGTTTCGGCTTCTGTACAAAGGGTCTGAGGAATCGCGGCTGGTGTCCGCGCGTATGCGGTCTATTCTAGCAGAATATAAGCGAGCTGACAGGCACTGTTATCCGCGTCATCGGGGACTGACCGAAACACTCATTACGAGCTTGATTGAGTGGAAATGTCATAGTGGGAGCGGCCGAGCTTAGCTATGATCATAGCTGAAATGGTAATGCTGTCCTTGTGAAAGGTGGCGTGCTTTTAAGACCATAACGATAATCAGAGGAAGGGCTATGAGTATGGATTTGGACGTCGCGGTGGCTGCCGCCGAATTCGATTTCGCAGATCAGGATATTTCGCAGCGGCTGCGCCACTGGGCGCGGGTGAAACCTGATCATGCCTTCATGATATGGGAGCCGCGCTCTGGCGAAGATCGCAGCTGGAGCTATAAAGCCTTCGACGAAGAAACGGCAAAAATTGCAGCTGGCTTATACGCAAAAGGCGTTCGCAAGCATGACAAGGTGATGATTCACGCCGAAAATTGCCCAGAAATGGTATTGGCATGGTATGCCTGCGCTAAGGTGGGTGCTGTAGGTGTAACCACAAATACTCGCAGTGTGGGGGGGGAAATCGAATATTTCGCCCGTCATACCGAGGCGGTTGGCGCTATTACCCAACCTAAATTTTTCGAGGAAGTTCGCAACAGTGCCACCAGTCTGAAATGGATTGTTAGCACCGATAGTAACTCCGGTGAAGTGGCTGAAGAATCCATCGCTGGCGCCGACCTTTTTAGTAGCCTGTACGGCGACCCAGATTCACTGCCGGCGCGACCAGCTGAACCCATGTTGCCGGCCGGAATTATGTTTACCTCCGGTACAACCTCTTTGCCAAAAGCGGTGGTGCATACTCATGCCAACGCACTCTGGTCTGGCAATATGGGCTCGCAAAGTATGGGTATGGACACTGACAGTGTGTACTTGGGCTTTCTGCCATTCTTTCATGTCAACTGCCAAAGCTGGGCGTTTTGGGGCTCATTAGGTGTGGGCGCCACAGTGGTACTGTTACCTAAGTTCACGGCAAGTCGCTTTTGGGAAATTATTGAAAAGCACCAAGTCAGTCACTGTTCAATGATTCCCTTCGTCTTTAAAGCTATTGGCGTGCAAGCGGTACCTGAGCAGCACAGCTTGAAAGTAATGCCGATGGGTATTATTTGGAAAGAGATTGAAGGCTGGCTCAAGGCCAAACCGTTTGCGAGTTGGGGTATGACCGAAACGGTGACCCACGCCACCCGCTCAGACTTTGTAAGCGACTGGCCCCAGGGTTCAATTGGCAAACCGACCCCGGGGTATCACCTTGCAGTGGTAAACCCTGAAACCGGTGTTATGTGCAAAAAAGGCGAGATTGGCGAGCTTTGGGTGCATGGTACACGGGGCGTGAATATCTTCCTTGAGTACTATAAAAATGAAGAGGCCATGGCCAAATCGTTCACGCCGAATGGCTGGTTTAAAACCGGAGACATGGTCAACGTCGGTGACGAGGGTAATTTCTTTTTTACCGATCGCGATAAAGACGCACTTAAAGTGGGGGGCGAAAATGTCTCAGCTCGTCAGGTTGAAGAAGTTTGCATGCAGGTGCCCGGCGGCGGTATCGGTGAGGTCGCTATTGTAGCTAAATCTCATGAGATGCTAGATATGGTGCCGGTAGCTTTTGTGATTAAAGGCTGGGGAGCACCGGAAGACCAAGCCGCCTTTGGACAGGCGATTCTCGATCACTGCAAGGCCAATCTTGCCGACTTTAAAGTACCTCGTGCGGTATATTTCGTTGAGGAGTTTCCGCGTGCGACCTTAGATAAAGTAGCTAAGAATAAGTTGCGGGAAATAGCCGATGAGATGCCCTTAGTATAATTTTTTATTGCATTTTTTCCATGTAGTTAAAGGTCGCGAAAGCGGCCTTTTTTGGGTTTGGCTGTTGCCGACTTGTCATAAAAGCATCCTCATTTTGTCACCTTCCATGTATAGCATTCTCCGTGCTGAAAGGCACTGCGGGCTTGGTCATTTGACTATTGGCTTTCGAATATATAATGAGCTAGAAGGGTTGTGATATGAATAGTTATATTAAGCAGCATGGCACCTACTCCAACTTGCATCAAGAGCGGGCTAGAGCTGAAATTTCTCGTCAGGTCGATGACTTTTTACGTAGAGGGGGCAAAATAGAGCAGTTAAACAATCCCCAGTTTCAACCGCACCGCACGGTTCGTATTACGAATGCGGTGATTACGGAAGCCTTATAAGAAATTACGTGCGGTATACCATTGCTTAATAAAGGCGTGCCGCGTTATTACCGGAATCTTATTGTAAAATCATGATCGCGTATTTATCGCCATAATTAACGGCGTAATAGACTTTAATAGCAATCGTGCAAAGCGAGACTTGATTTGCTTGGTTATTCGCTTGAGCGCTATGACGTGCCCTGAGTCCTGGTCTTACTGAATGACTTCGAGGGTGTAGTGGATTTTTTCGCGCTGAATAGTAATGTCGACATTTTTGAGTTTACTGGTGATCAAGCTATTGAGCGGCCGATCTTGAATGGCGGCTTGCAGTGATTCGGGAGTGAATACACAGCGAACCTCTAGGCTGCTGGGGAAGCGCTGATAGTCCACGGTATGTGTTAACCACAGAAAGCCCTGGGTGTGACTCAGGGCATATTCACAGATTTCGGTAAGCTCTGCGCGGATTGTATTGTCTAACTTTTTGTCGGTTTTTCGCATATTAGCTTTCAATGAGTATTATATAAATAAGTCAGTGTACTACGTGTGGGGTAGACCTGCGGCAATGTGTTTAGTCGTTCATAGTTATATTGTTGTCCCCGTGGATGATCGTGGCAATATTATCGTTCTGATAGAACACCGTCGACTACGTTTGATGTGGCGCACATTAGAAATTATTGAAATACTAAATTAGGCGGGATTTTATACATGAATATTCACGGGAAAATTAATTATATTAAATTATCTGCTGCCGGTATTGGGCGTTGAAAGACTTTTTCAGAAAGACCTTTGACGGTCGTTTACTGATTATGGGCCAGATTACACGGCGTTTGCCAACGAGGGGGTAGACGGTGGCTTTTATCGGGCAGAGATTTCTGTCAGTGTGGCTAGGGGCTCGCGCACTAACTGTATTTTATAGTGAGTCCCTAGAGGAAAATCGAAGCAGGGTAATATAGTCTGGCGGCGCAATCACCAAGGAAATATTTGATTTCCCCGGTGGTCGCCGCTTCCATTCTACCGATCCCAACGGCAACGAATTTGCCGTGTGGTCAGCGCCTCTAAAAGCATAGACCCTGCCAGAGAGTATTGACTTTTAGGCTTTTTCTGTCGACGGTATTTCGGGTATTGCCTGATTACCATCACCGTAGTGTTCATCTGCCCACTCAGGGTGCTTGTAGAGTATGCGCAAATCCTTAAAGCGCCATACATCTTGCGCAAGCTCTACCCAGCCGTGTACTTGCAAGTAAAAGGGGTTGTAGGGTTTTACTGGCATGTGGTTGACGCCATATTTAATTTCGCCAGCGGTGTCTTCGTCTTGAAAGGTGCCAAATAGCTTGTCCCAAAAAATAAAGATACCGCCAAAGTTGCGATCAATTTGAGCTGGGTTGCTACCGTGGTGAACCCGGTGATGAGATGGTGTGTTCATCACTTTTTCTAATACACCCAGTTTGCGAATCTGCTCGGTGTGCAAAAAGAATTGGTAAACCAGATTGCCTTCAATGGCTAAAAGCACCCAGTTTTTGTCGAAGCCCACCAAGGCGGCGGGTATCCACCACAGTACCCAGCTACCGGAAAAAGCAAAGGTAAAGTTCTGACGTAAGGCCGTAGAAAAGTTCATGTGTTCTGATGAATGGTGGGTGATGTGCCCGCTCCAGAACCAGCGCACTTTATGCATCATGTAATGATTTAGGTAAAAGCAAAAATCGATGAACACGATCAAGGCGATAACGCTGATTACCGAGGCGCTGGGATTCCACTGCAAGCCGTATTGGTAGACCCACAGGTAAAACGCCTGGATAAAAAGGGCAACGGCGATGCCATCAACAATTTTGTATGAAAATCCGGCGGCTAGATTCGCCACAGTTTCGCGAGGATGATAGACACCGGCTTTACCGGCGCGGCGAACATAGAGGTACTCGGCGGCAATTACAGCGAGGAATACCATGCCGAAGACGGTAACAAAAAATAGAGCATGAAGAACGTCTTGCACGAGCAGACCTCACTGTATGTTTAGTAACGCATAGTACTTTATCTAACTTTATATTGATGATATTGACTATACCAGACATATTTTTGACATTTCCCGCCATCATTGTGATGATGGGGCAAGCTTAATGTAAGGAATATTGATGCTCGCGCAATTACAGCTTAGTGGCGATCTGGCAGAGTTGCTTAGAGATTTTCTAGAGCAGCAGGGTGACGTCGACTGTGACCTCTATACTGGTTTGCAGTCTTTTAGTCTCAGTAGTCGCATGAGCTTTGCTCAGTGGTGGACGCTGCTGGATAAAATGCAGGCGAGATTTCCCGCGCGCAGTATTGGTCTAGCGCTTGGTCAGAGCGTGCGTTCTAAGCATTTGGGAGTGTTGGGCTATCTGACGCTGGCAAGTGATACCTTGGCTGAAGCGCTAACAGCATTTCAGCGCTATCAACGCTTACTTCATGACGGCGATAAAGCGGCTATAAGTATACAAAATAATGTGGTGGTGATGAGTTGGACTAGCGATTTTGGGCCATCTACACCGCTGTCAGACGAAGTGCTACTGGCTGGATTATTGTCTTTTATCCGCCAGATAACGGCTAAACCAGATCTGGCGCCGCTGCAGATTGATTTAACTTATGCTGCGCCGGTGTTTAGCGACGAGTATCGCCAGGTTTTTAACGCGCCAGTGGTTTTTTCGCAAGCTGCGACCGCAATACATTTTCCGCTGGCTTATCTTAGCCTGCCAGTCAGTAATAGCGACGCGGGTTTGCGTCATATACTGGAACGGCAGGCTCAGGCCGCCTTGGCAGTGCTTCCTGATAACGAAGGGTTTACCCAGCTACTGCGCGGTGTCTTACTTAGAGCCCTGCAAAATGGACGCGCCGGATCAGCTGACGTGGCGGCAACGTTGAATATGTCGGAGCGAACCTTATTTCGACGTTTGAATGAGCAGGGCTTGAGTTTTAAGATGGTGCTTTCACAGCTGCGAGTGCAGCTCGCGCGTGAATATCTTGCTGACACCCGACTTAGCCAAAGTGAAATTGCGCTATTGCTAGGGTATTCAGAACAAAGTGCTTTTAATCGTGCTTTCAAACGTGAGACCGGACTAACGCCCAGGCAATGCCAGCGGCGGCGATCATAGTGAGAGGCTAAGTTTCTTCGAACTAGATTGGGTTTCGACGGCAAATATAGGGGTTATTCGTAATAGTGGTTTGCCACTGGCAAGCTTATTATTTGTCCGGTAGCTAAAGCTATTGGGATTTCTCTCCCGAAATACGCAAGGGAAGCTCGAGTGGCAAAAAAGAAAAATAACAGCGGTGTATCAGCTGCTCATCCTCGACCGGCTAAACGCAGTGGGGTTAACGCGGCCCAGGTATTGTCAGCCAGCGCCCAAGGTTTATTTCAGCAAGCACTGCAATATCATAAAGCGGCGCAGTGGCATTTGGCCGCGCCGCTTTATGAACGGGTGTTGGCGCAGTTTCCAAAACACCCAGACTCTCTGCACTTGTTGGGTTTAGTTGCCCAGGCTCTCAATAAATCAGATCAAGCGGCTGCCCTTATCAGCCAGGCCCTCGGCTTAAATCCTAAGATTGCGGCATATCATTTTAATTACGGGGTGGTGTTGCAGAGTCAGGGGAATGACCTCGCGGCCATCGCGGCCTACCGGCAGGCGATTCGCTTAAAATCCGATTACCAGCAGGCCTATGAAAACCTGGGTGTTGCTCTGCAAGATAGCGGCAGCGATGACGCGGCGCTGCAAGCCTATGAGCAGGCGCTGGAGCATAATCCGCTGTCACTAATCGCCTTGAAAAACTTAGGGACTCTGCATTTTAAAGCCGGACATACTAGCTTGTCTGTGCGATGTTTTGAGCAGGCTTTGGATATTGCACCTGCGGATGCAGAGTTGCGGCTTAAACGGTCTGGGAGTTTACTGCGGTCGGGACAATGGCAGCGTGCTTGGCGAGAGTATCGCTGGCGATTTAGTGCGAAGTCATTCCTAGCAAGTAATCCGCCGCGCTCAACGGGCTTGCCGCACACCGAGACCGAGTATATTGCTAGGCGTCGGCTGCTTATTTCTAGCGAACAGGGCTTGGGCGACGAAATTATGTTTGCCTCGTGTTTTGACGACGTTATTGCTAGCGCCGAACATTGTGTATTGGAATGTGATCCGCGATTAGTGGCGCTATATACACGGTCATTCCCGGCCGCCGAGGTGCGTGTAAAACACAGTGTTAATCCCCTTGGTTTAGACAGTTTTGTGCCTGCCGGCGATCTGCCTATGCACTTTCGCCAGCAGGATAATGACTTTGGCGGGCGGCCCTATTTAAAAGTCGCCGCGGATAAACAGGCCCACTGGCAGGCTAAACTTCACCAGCTGGGCAGTAAGTTAAAAGTCGGTATCTGCTGGCGTGGCGGTACTGAAGCACGGGTGATGAAAGAACGCAGTATCGCCTTAAAATCTTGGCGGCCATTACTTGCCACTACTGATGTGAGCTTTGTTAATCTGCAATATCGCTGTGAATCAACCGAGATCGATCAGCTTGGCGATAAGGTTCACACCTTTAGCGACTTAGATGTGTTCAACGATATTGATGGTTTGGCGGCATTAATGGCCAATTTAGATTTAGTGATCTCGGTTGATAATACCACCGTGCATCTGGCGGGGGCGTTGGGAGTGCCAGTGTGGGTGCTGCTGCCACGGGGTCCAGACCGGCGCTGGACGGACGATCGTGATGACAGCCCTTGGTATTCATCTGCGCGTTTATTTCGCAACAGTGACGGTAAAGACGGCTGGCGTGACGTGATGGCCAAGCTTGTGGTGGAGCTGAGCAGTTTCAAACCTGCCAGACCTGCCGAACCTACAATTAGTGATACCGGTAATATCCCTGAGCCCATTCTCCTTAGCACTGCGGAAGCCAAAACCTGTGTATTTTTGAACGACACCTCGAACTGGTATCACTGGGGATGTAGCGCTACCAGTTTAAGTATTCACCGCGCTGTGCGTGGGCAAGGCTATGATGTGCAAGCGCTGCCAATTGCCTTGACCCAGAACTTGGCAGCTCTGCCTACCAGCCCGGAGGAATTTGATAGCGATGAGGTCTACGCTGCTTTTGTCTCAAAAAATACTAGTTTAGTTAGTCAGTTGATTACGGCTGACATCGTAGTGATAAATGGCGAGGGCAGCTTACACGGCGGCGGAATAGTGCCGGTAGGGCTTTTGTATATCGCTTTTGTCGCCAAAACCCGCTTGGCAAAAACAGTGCAAATTATAAATCACTCCTGTTATCCGCAAGGTGCCGACACCAGCAGCGATGGCCCCTTGAATCGACTTTACCAAAGGGTGTATCAGCAGCTCGACTTTATTGCAGTGCGCGAGCCGGTGAGCTTGCGTTTGCTGCAGTCTTTACATATTCCCTGTGTACAAAGCTTCGACTGCTTACCCCTTTTTATTGATAGCCTGCCGGCACTACAGATCAAGCGCATTAGTGATAAACCGTATATTGTCTTGACCGGATCGGTTGCATGGGGAGAAACCATCGCGGAGCCGCTGTCGCAATTCTTACAGCAGCGGCTGGCCAGCGGATATAGTATTAAATTATTGATCGGCGCCAGTGCATTTTTGGCGGCCGATGATGTTGTTTTTGTGCAGTGGATGCAGCGCAAAGCGGCTGGCCAGTTTGAGCTGTG
>NZ_JBLIKC010000034.1:0-29107 GCF_047636175.1 Zhongshania sp.
TACATTCTAAGCGAGGCTTTAGTTTAATAGAGCTTATGATTACTGTAGTGATAATCGGTATTTTGGCTTCTGTCGCCTATCCCTCCTATCAAGAGCAAGTGGCTAAGTCGCGGCGTACGGAAGCGAGTAGTGCGCTGCTATCGGCCGCTCAAGCTTTAGAGCGGTATTATTCGGCAAATGGGCGCTATACAACCACTTCGGCAGGCTCGACTTTGCCGTCGGTATTTTTGACTAAGGTGCCAGAAAATGGCGCAGCCTATTATACCATTACGTCTAGCTCTGCTTCCGCCAATGCATTCACACTCAGGGCCAGTCGAGCGGGATTAATGGCAAACGATGGCTGCGGAGATTTTACCTTAGATGAAACAGGGTCCCTTGCTATAACGGATATACCAATGGGTTCTTCAAAAACCATAAGCGATTGCTGGCGACGCTAGCTAAGATTTCGTTGAATTTGTTTCTACCGGTCATCGAGACTTAGCTGGCACCGACCTAACTCCCTCCTAAAGTGTAAAGCGAGTCATCACAATTGCATGCTTTTATCCTTAGGCCGTTACTACCACTGCGCGTACAGAAATCATTCTTACTAAGTTTGCTGCTCCGAGTGGGTACTGGGAATAACGTCAGAAAAATTTTATCCGTCTGATGCGCAGCTCACCAGTAGCTTTGATCTGATGGTGGCTTGACGTCAACCACAATGTCAGGACTGGTTTTGTTGAATGGAGAAATTCGCTGCTCGCTATTGAGCGGGGACGACGATTCGATCTTTAAATCCAATGACGATAGGCCACTCATGAGTGGTCGGCGGATGTATTATTTTTCTAAATAGCCTCAGGTAGCCGCCGGTTTTAATTGTCTAGCTGATATTTTTTGAGCTTGTAGCGGAACTGCCTAAACGTCACCCCAAGCATTTTTGCCGATTCAGTTTTATTCCAGCGGTTAGCTTCCAGTGCATCGGAAATAATCTGCATTTCTATATTTGCAAGATAGCTCTCCATATCGCCCTTGGCGGCCTCCACATGCGATAACTCGTTTGTCGTTGTTGCCGACGTGTTAGCACCTTCAATATTTGTCGGCGCGGAGGGCAGGGACAAGTCATCTGGTTTTATGATGCTGTTCTCGCAGAGCGTAGCCGCGCGCTCAATAATATTTTCTAGTTCGCGCACATTGCCGGGGAAGTGATAATCGCACAGGGTTTGCAGTGCTTTATCGCTCATGACCGGAGGTATCAAACCCCACTCTCTGCCGATTTTATCGAGCATGAATTTCGCGAGTAAAGGAATGTCTGTCCGGCGATCTCGCAAGCTTGGCACTTGTACTTCAATAACGTTAATTCGATAGAACAAGTCACTGCGAAAATGTTCTGCGGTAACGGCTTTACTCAAGTCTCTGTGGGTAGCGCTGAGTATACGAACGTCGACGGATATTTCTTGGTTGGAGCCAATTCGCCGAACCGCTTTTTCTTGTATGGCGCGTAATAATTTCACCTGCATATTCAAGGGTAGATCAGCCACTTCATCCAAAAATAGCGTGCCGCCATTGGCTGCTTCAAATAGACCTTCTTTGTGGTCATAGGCGCCGGTAAAGCTGCCTTTGGCGTGGCCAAAAAACTCACTTTCTACGAGCTCGCTGGGAATTGCACCGCAGTTTACGGGTACGAACGGTGCATCGCTGCGTGGGCCATTGGCATGAATGAGCCGAGCAACTACCTCTTTACCACTGCCGGACTCACCGCTGATGTAAATTGGCGCCTGGCTGCGTGATAATTTGATGATCTGTTCGCGCAGGGTGACGATGCATGCGGTTTCGCCGAGAAGTCGAGTATTGCTGCTACCGTCAAATTGGGTGTCGCGGAGGCCAAGTTTTAAGGCGCTTTTAACAAGGTTGCGGAGTTGCTCTACTGAAACCGGTTTATTAATGAAGTCGAAAGCGCCAGCCTTTAATGCGTCGACTGCCACCTCGGTGCTGCCGTAGGCGGTTAACACCGCGACCGCGGTGCAGGGGGATGACTGTTGGATATGGCGGACTATTTCTAGACCGGAGCCATCAGGTAATTTTATGTCCGTTAGACATAAGTTAATTGCGGAGTCTGACTGCAGTGCCCGTATGGCATCGTGAACGTTGCCAACGGCAATGGTTTTCAAGCCCATTCGACTAATGGTGATATCGAGAAGTTCTCGAATATCCGGTTCGTCATCGATAATTAATACGGTTTTTTGCATCTGTTTAGACTCTTTTAAAATTCTTTTTTAGTCTGCGATAGTGCCGCGGTCAGGGTGGGAAAATTGCAGTCGGAAGCAGCTTTCTCCGCGCTCTGTACGGCGATAATAAATGTGTATTTGGTTGGCTAAACAAAGTTCTCGACACAAATAAAGTCCCAAGCCGTTGCCCTGTTTTTGTGTTGTGAAAAAGGGCTCAAATATTTTGTCTTCATCTTCGGGTTTGATGCCTGACCCGTTGTCGATGATATCAAGACTTACTGCTCCGGAGCTGGCATTTTTTATGCAGCGAAAAGTAAGAATGGCTTTATCACTATTTTCGGCACCATGACGTGCACCATTCTCTGCAATATTAGAAATAATTTGCACTAGCTGGCTGCGATCGACATTGACGTCGTCATCCTTTAGAGCGCTGTCCACGTTAATATCCAGCGGTTTACGGTTCGATGGTTGCCAGTCATCTAGAAATTGTTTTAGCCATGAGCTCAGTGCAAAGCGCAGCGGCTCTGGGCTTCTACCGCGCGATAATTCTAGAATATTTTTTATAATGTCGTTCATACGTAGCGCGTGATTGTGAATGATGGCCGCAAAGCGCTGATCCGCATCTTTCAAATCAGGGCTTTCTGCTAATAGTTGCGCGGCGTGGCTTATGGCGCTCAGCGGGTTGCGGATCTCATGAGCAATACTGGCGGTAAAGCGGCCTAGCGAAGCCAATTTTAGATTTTGTGCTCGTTGATTAATTTTACTGATGTCTTCGAGGTAGAGTAAGCGGTGGCTATCACTATTTTCTTCAAGAATGCTCATGTTGACATGGACGTCTAAATGCCCCGCGCCAATATTGATAACTTTGGTCGTGTTTTTATGATGGCGGGCCATGTCTATCAGCACATGAGGCACATAATGGTTGTTGTCTTTGACGGGGGTGGGGATATCGAGTAACTCTGTGGCGGCCGCATTGATGAGTTTTATTTGCCCGGTTTGGGTCATCACGACTATTCCGGTCTGAATGCGCTGCACAATCCGCTGATTGATTCGCGACAACTGCTCTATGTCGGTACGACGGTGTTCGGCCAATTGCTGGGCTTTAACGATGCGCGCGCTTAAATAGCGGATGGCAATAGCGGCCGCAAAATAGGTGGTGCCGGTCATGCCTGCAACAATAAATCGTTGGGAAGATACCCGTTCGCTCAAAGTGTGGGCGGCGACTTCGCTGATTACAGATATGGTTGCCAGCGCGGCAATGGCTAAGCTTAGCTGCCCGGGCATGGTAATACTGGCGGCGCTGATGGTGACAATGAGTAATAGCGGCAGGCCAGAGTCGGCGCTGCCAGAGCAATAGCTCATTAGCATGATGACGCCGACGTCGACAAAAAACTCGAAGAATAGCTGGGTTTGGCTATATTTGGCGCTAAACAAGGTGTGGATTAGCAGGGCCACAAAGGCGAAGATCGTGTAGCCGATGACGGCGACGGCAAACCATTTTGGTGCAAGAATTCCCAAAGTGGAATTTGCTGGCCCAAATAGTAAGGCAATCAGTATCATGCTTGCTAGAACAAGCCGATACGCGCTATACACTCGCATTATGGCCCGTTGTTGGAAGAAGTCTTGCGCAAAAAACATATTGTGCCCTGATGTTAGCTAAAGCGTAGTTTATACGCCCATAGTGGGGGATGCACTCTCGCTTATTTGCTAGAATAGATCGCTGTATTCATGTGCTTGCCTGGGGACGACCGGGTATGGCCTCGTTTTTATTTATGGAATTGTATTAATGACCTCCCTGCGTATCGTAATGGCTCAGATAAATCCCGTCGTCGGAGATATTGAGGGCAATACAAATAAGATTATTGCCAACATTGAAACGGCGGTATCGCGTCACGACCCCCAGTTGATTTTGTTTCCGGAATTAGTGATTACAGGGTATCCGCCTGAAGATTTATTACTGCGCTCCAGCCTGGCGCACCGCGTTGAGCGCGCGCTGCAGCGCATCGCCAGTCATGCGCCCAAATGCTACGTAATATTAGGCTATCCGCGCTCGACGGATGGTTATTTGTATAACGCGGCGGGTGTGTTTTTCGGGGGCAAGCTGGTCAATGAATATCATAAGCAATGCTTACCAAATTACCGGGTTTTTGATGAGAAGCGCTATTTTAAGGAAGGCCGCGAAACCCTAGTGATGGATATTTTTGGTGTCCCTACTGCGATTAGTATTTGTGAGGATGTTTGGGAAGATGCACCGACGGCCGGCGCCAAAGCAGAAGGGGCCAAGTTAATGTTAAATCTCAGTGCCTCGCCCTTCCATGCTGGCAAACAGATAGAGCGTGAAGCCTTGTTAGCGCAACGCGCTTGGCAGGGTGGCATGCCGGTGGTGTATTGCAATCTCGTCGGTGGCCAGGATGAACTGGTATTCGATGGCGCTTCAATGGTGGTGTCTGAGGAAGGGGAATTAATTGCGCGCAGCCCCGCCTACGTTGAATACATTAATTGCGTGAGTGCTCGCTGGGATGGTCGCCGTTTGCGCTTTGATGACGGCGAGGTTAGTGATCTGCGGCCGGTATTAGAAGACATATACGAGACCTTGGTGTTGGGCGTGCGTGACTACGTCAACAAAAATGGTTTTAACGGTGTGGTCTTGGGCTTGTCGGGTGGTATCGATTCGGCGCTGACTTTGGCAATAGCCGTAGATGCCTTGGGTGCGGACCGCGTTGAAGCCGTGATGATGCCGTTCCGCTATACCGCGTCCATGAGTATGGAAGATGCCCAAGCCCAAGCCAAGGTGCAGGGTGTGAGCTATAAAGTGATCTCGATTGAAGCCTTGTACGAGAGTTTTATACTTGCCTTAGCTGATGAGTTCGCGGGTATGTCTGCGGACAAAACAGAAGAAAACCTGCAAGCTCGCTGCCGGGGTGTGTTGTTAATGGCAATATCAAACAAGAAAGGCTATTTGGTGCTCACTACCGGTAATAAGAGTGAAGTGGCGGTGGGCTACTCGACCTTATACGGTGATATGGCCGGTGGCTTTGACGTCCTAAAAGACGTTGCTAAAATGCGGGTGTTTGAGTTGTCGAGATATCGCAATACCGTGTCGCCAGTTATTCCGCAGCGGGTTATTGATAGGCCGCCATCGGCTGAGTTGGCGCCGGGGCAAGAGGATCAGGATAGTCTGCCACCCTACGATATTTTGGATCAGGTACTGGAACGCTATATAGAGAACGACGAGAGCGCCGAAACCATTATCGAGGCGGGCTTTGATCGCGAGATGGTGTATCGTGTCTTACGCTTGGTTGATTTAAACGAATACAAGCGCCGCCAATCGCCTATAGGAACACGTATCACCGAGCGCGGCTTCGGGCGTGACCGCCGCTACCCGATTACTCAAAAATGGCTTATCGGCGACTAAGATTTTCCTGATGGTTGCGGCAAGCGTGGCTGTCGCATCTGCCAGTACTGTGAATTCAAACGGTTTATGCTAATCCGGCGAGTTTTTTGCTTCGTATGGCTAGTCTGTGGTCGTTTTTATGACTGAGCAGAATGCACTCTTTAACTACCTCTGAAATAAAATCGGGATCGCAATGGAATTACGGGCAAACAATGTCAGCAAACTGCGTGATGGTTATTTCGACGTATTGATTTTAGGTGGTGGCATAAATGGCGCAGTATCTGCGGCGTCATTGGCAGCTAAGGGCGTGAAGGTCGCTTTAGTGGATCGAGGTGATTTTGCCGGCTCAACCAGCTCTAATTCATCTAATTTAGCGTGGGGCGGTATTAAGTATTTAGAGAATCATGAATACTTTTTGGTCGATAAACTCTGCCGCAGCCGCAATCACCTAATGCGCAGCTACCCGTCAACGGTAAAAGAAATTCGATTTTTGACTACCATCCAAAAAGGCTTTCGTTTTCCGCCTTTTATCGTCTACCTCGGCACCATTCTTTACTGGATTATTGGCCGCTTTGCCACCCGCGCACCCAAATATTTGAGCCCAGCTGGTTTGAGTAAGCGTGATGGCGTTATTGATACTGCCTTGGCAGCGGGTGGCTTTGAATACTCCGACTGCTATCTCTACGACAACGATGCACGGTTTGTGTTTAATTTTATTCGCAGCAGTTTGAATTACGGTTGTATCGCCGCCAATTATGTGGAATCTATGTGCTCTGAGCGCCGGGGCGGGCTCTGGCATACCCAGTTGCAGGACAAACTAAGCGGCGAGATATTTGAGGTGCGCAGCCGGGTATTGATTAACGCCTGTGGCCCCTATGTTGACACTCACAATCAACTTGCGGGTCAAGACACCGAGCACCGGCATTTATTTTCTAAGGGAATTCATTTAATTGTTGACCGGATCTCCGAAACTCATCGCATCCTTACCTTTTTTGCCAGTGACGGGCGCCTATTCTTTGTGATTCCCATGGGGCCAAAGACCTGTATTGGTACCACCGATACTCAGGAGAGTAGCCCCGAGGTTGAGGTGACCGCAGCAGATCGTCAGTTCGTACTCGATAATGTGAATGCCATATTGAAGCTTGAGCGGCCCCTGACTCCTGAAGATGTGATTGCCGAGCGCTGCGGCGTAAGGCCGCTGGCGTTAAAGGGACGTGAGGGTGTCGCTGACTGGGTTAAACTGTCGCGTAAGCATGCAATAGACATTAATAGTGACGATCAGCATTTAAGCATTTTCGGCGGTAAGCTCACCGACTGCTTGAATGTAGGCGACGAAGTGTCGGACATTGTTGCTAAGTTGGGTGTCGCTGTGCCCTTTCCTGCTAAACGTTGGTACGGCGAACCTAGCAATAGTGTAAAAGAAGAGTTCATGCATCAAGCCATGTTAATGGGGCTTGATGATATGACGAATGCATCGTCTTCAGAGCCCTTAACGCAGCGTTTGTGGCGGCGTTATGGTCGCAGCGCACTAGAGATGTTAGAGATGATTCGCGAGGACCCCAGTAGCGCTGAGTTACTAATTGAAAATGCTGAATATCTGCGCTGCGAGATAGAGCATGCGGCGCGAAGAGAGATGATTACTAAGCTGGAGGATTTTTTACGTCGCAGATCTAAGATTTCTCTGGTGGTGCGTCGTGATGACATCATCAATGCACCGGGTTTGAAAGAAGCTTGCGAAATTTTATTCGGCGATGAGGCCGATGCAAAATTGCAGGAATACATTGCGGCGACCGCATAGTCATGGTGTCTAGCTTGCGTTAGATAGGGAGTGGGCACAAAAAAGGCAGCCTAAGCTGCCTTTTTGATTTAACGCTATTCGACCGGAGTGTTATTCCTGTTCGCGGTTATCAAATTTGGGTGGGTCGTAGCGGTCAAATAAACCGAGAGTCGCCTTATTTATCACCGAGCCTTCCTGATCAATTCCGACCTGGCTGATAAAGTTGCCCTTTTTATCAAGTGAAGGATGGTCAGGGAAGTTTTTACGCAATACCGTTAGCGGCTGTTCGGCTAGATCTTCCATGCCCAATAGCAAATATGCCTGAACCATAACCGCCAGTGCATCGGGTGTTGCCGGTGTTTGTGGCAAGTTTTCAATTACGTAGCGACCACGATTAGCCGCGGCCAAATAGGCTTTGCGCTTGAAGTAGTAATTAGCGACATTGATTTCGTAACGAGCTAAGCGGTTGCGCAACTGAATCATCCGCGCTTTGGCGTCGTCAGTGTATTCGCTGTCAGGGAAGCGTTGGAGCAACTGGCGGAAGTCGTCAAACGACTGAATAGTCGAGCCGGGATCACGCTGGGTCATATCGGTGGGAATAAAGCGCTCCAAGAAGCCTTCGCCATCGGTATAGTTTGCGAGGCCACGCATATAATAGGCGTAGTCGACTTTTTCATGTCGCGGGTGTAGACGAATAAAGCGATCTGCAGCGGCAACAGCAGCGTCATTATCGCCACGGCGGTAGTGGGCGTAAACGATTTCTAGTTGCGCTTGTTCAGCGTAAGGACCAAACGGATAGCGGCTTTCCAGTAGCTGCAAATTATCAACAGCCAATGCAAAGTTCTTGCTTTTCAGGTAGCCTTGCGCGGTTTCGTATATTTCCCGTTCAGATAAATCGGGGCGGTCTGGTTTACCAGCACAGCCGGCGACCAAAACGGTAATAAATAGTAGTGTAAAGACCTTAACGACAGCTTTCATGTAATTTTTCCAAATAGCGGAATATCCCAACGACCCCTTGCCAAAGCGAGGGCCTGCTATTTAAACACAGCGCGCAGATGGTATAAAGAATCACATATGACCGAGATTATTGATCGACAGGAAATCGTCCCCGAAGCACACAATGGTGGTCGTTTTGACCAGGTGGCGGCGCAGTTGTTCCCAGAGTACTCCCGCTCTCGATTACAAACCTGGATAAAAAGCGGCGAACTCACTGTTAGCGGTGAACTTAGGCGTACCCGCGACAAGGTTGTGGACGGCGAAACCCTGTGTTTAAAGGCGGAATTACAGGTTGAGGTGCGCTCGGTGGCTGAGCCCATCGATTTGGATATTGTCTACGAAGATGATTATGTTATCGTCATTAACAAGCCAGCGGGGCTGGTTGTTCATCCCGGTGCAGGTAATCCCGACGGTACTTTGCTGAACGCCCTGCTAAATCATTACCCTGAAATCGATAAAGTGCCGCGAGCGGGTATTGTTCATCGTCTCGACCGGGATACCACCGGCTTGATGATTGCCGCTAAAACCGTGGAAGCTCATACTAGCTTGGTTTCGCAGTTGCAGTCGCGAGAAGTACACCGTGAGTACGATGCCGTGGTGTTTGGCACCATGACCGGCGGCGGCACGGTGGAAGAGCCTATGGGGCGTCATCCCCGCCATCGCACCAAGATGGCAGTATCGCAAATTGGTGGCAAAGATGCCGTGACCCATTATCGGGTAACGCGTCGCTTTCTTAATCACACCCATATCCGCTGTTTCTTAGAAACTGGCCGCACCCACCAAATTAGGGTGCATATGGCATACATAAAATACCCCTTATTGGGTGACCCGCTATATGCCGGACGTCCGCGCTTGCCTAAAGGCGCAACCGAATTGCTGATTAATACCCTGCGGGGCTTTGACCGTCAGGCACTCCATGCCCGTAAATTGGAACTGGAGCACCCCATCACTGGCGATACCATGTCTTGGGAGGTGCCCCTTCCTAGTGATATGAAGGCTTTGTTGGCTGTTCTGTCGACGGAAGATGTTCGCTAGATTATTTTTGCGCGGTGGTATCGAGCGAGACTGGAGCCCACACAGTAATGACAAGTTATGATCTTATAGTCCCTAATTGGCCTGCACCCGCAAATGTGGTTGCACTAGCGACTACCCGCATGGGGCTGCCGGATTATACGGGCGCTAGTTCCGGGGCATACTCCCACTTTAATCTCGGCGATCATGTCGATGACTCACTTTTAAGCGTTGCAAAGAATCGAGCGGCCGTACTCGCAGCCTGCGATAAATTAGATTCCATTGTGTGGCTGCAGCAAGTGCATGGCGTTGAGGTTTGTGAGGTCTCCGGTGTCAGTGCGGCGCCAGTTTGCGCGGATGCCAGCATTACCCAAGCCAAGGGGCTAGGGTGTGCGGTGTTAACCGCCGATTGTATCCCCGTCCTGTTTTGTCGCATAGACGGTGGTGAGGTTGCTGCGGCTCATGCGGGTTGGAGAGGCTTGTGCGCCGGTGTCTTGGTCAATACCGTGACGGCTTTTAATTCTCCCCCACAGGAATTGATGGCCTGGATAGGGCCGGCGATATCACAGGCGCATTTTGAGGTTGGCCCAGAGGTGTATCGGGCTTTCTTAAAGGGATTTAGCGGCGTGTCTAAGGCTCAAATTGAGAATGCTTTTAGACCCTCTGCCTATAAGGCTGAATATTTTTATGCTGATATTAGTGCCCTCGCCCAATGTCAGCTGCAAAACCTAGGCGTGGCCTGGGTCGGTGGAGGAGATCTGTGTACCTATGCTGATGCCGATCGTTTTTATTCCTTTCGGCGCGATGGCCAAACCGGTCGCCAAGTCAGTCTTATTTATCGTCGCTAATTATTTATAGCGGTATCTCCTTAGCTATTCTGCTTGAAATTGTTCAGTTAGCACCCCATTTAAAGTTCAGGGACGGCGAAGTATCACTTTGCCTATTCGTGATCTTTTGGGAGAGCCCGATATGCGTGCTGATCGTTTTACTAATTCTTTACAAACTGCACTTGCCGACGCGCAATCCATAGCGCTAGGTAAGGATCATCAATATATCGAAGCTGTCCATTTGCTGTCTGCATTGCTAAAACAGCAAGGCGCCAGTACGAGACCCCTGTTGACTCAGGCTGGCGCTAATATTCCGGCATTGGAGCAAGCGGTGGCGACTGAGTTGAGTCGTTTGCCAACGGTGCAAGGTGCTGGTGGCGATGTCCACGTATCTCAAACCTTAGCCAAGATTTTTAATATAAGCGATAAGATTTCGCAGCAGCGCCAAGACAGCTATATCTCCAGCGAATTAATTTTACTAGCGATGCTTGAAGTTGGCGGTGAGGCCGCAAAGTTGATCACTGACAATGGTGTCGCTAAACCTGCCTTACTGGCAGCCATCGATAAAGTTCGCGGTGGCCAGTCTGTCAATGACGCCTCAGCAGAAGAGTCGCGGCAAGCACTTGATAAATATACGGTAGACCTAACCGAGCTAGCGGCATTGGGAAAGTTAGATCCGGTGATAGGTCGCGATGACGAAATTCGGCGCACCATCCAGGTCTTGCAGCGTAGAACAAAAAACAATCCGGTTCTAATTGGTGAGCCTGGGGTTGGTAAAACCGCAATTGTTGAGGGTTTAGCGCAGCGAATAATTAATGGTGAAGTACCCGAAGGCTTAAAGGGTAAGCGTGTGCTTTCCCTAGATTTGGCCGCGCTGTTAGCAGGCGCTAAATTCCGCGGTGATTTCGAAGAACGCTTAAAAGCGGTATTGAATGAACTTGGTAAAGAAGAAGGCCGGGTTATTTTATTTATCGACGAATTACATACCATGGTTGGCGCAGGTAAGGCCGAAGGTGCGATGGATGCCGGTAATATGTTGAAGCCTGCGCTGGCGCGGGGCGAGTTGCATTGCGTTGGTGCGACAACCTTAAATGAATATCGTCAGTCTATTGAAAAAGACTCGGCACTAGAACGCCGCTTTCAGAAGGTGTTAGTCGAGGAGCCATCTGAAGAAGATACGATTGCGATTTTGCGTGGTTTAAAAGAGCGCTATGAAGTCCACCACAGTGTTGATATTACCGACGCGGCTATTATTGCCGCGACTAAATTATCACAGCGTTACATTACTGATCGTCAGTTACCTGATAAAGCCATCGATTTAATAGATGAAGCGGCAAGCCGTATTCGTATGGAAATTGATTCTAAGCCCGAAGTCATGGATAAGCTTGAACGACGCTTAATTCAATTAAAAATACAGCGGGAGGCCGTAAAGAAAGAGGATGATGACGCGGCGCGTAAACAGTTAGATAAATTAAATTTAGATATTGATAAAGTTGGTAAAGAATTTTCAGATTTAGAAGAAATTTGGAAGGGTGAAAAAGCTGCGTTGCAAGGGTCTGCGCAAATTAAGGTGGACCTTGAGAAAGCCAAATTAGATATTGATAACGCCCGCCGCGCGGGAGATCTGACGCGCATGTCAGAATTGCAGTACGGGGTGATTCCGGGATTAGAGAAAAAACTCCTCGATGCCGATGCGGTAGATCATGGCGAAATGCAGCTGCTGCGCAATAAGGTAACCGAAGAAGAGGTTGCTGAAGTGGTGTCTCGCTGGACCGGTATTCCGATCAGTAAAATGTTGGAAGGCGAACGCGATAAATTACTGCGCATGGAAGATGAGTTGCACCGCCGTGTGATTGGTCAAAGTGAGGCGGTTGACGCAGTATCAAATGCGGTAAGGCGCTCTCGTGCTGGTTTGAGTGACCCCAATAGACCAAACGGATCGTTCTTGTTCTTGGGGCCAACGGGTGTCGGTAAAACAGAGCTTTGTAAAGCCTTGTCGATGTTTCTTTACGACAGTGAAGACGCCATGATACGTATCGACATGTCGGAGTTTATGGAGAAACATTCTGTCGCGAGACTTATCGGTGCGCCTCCAGGTTATGTCGGTTATGAAGAGGGTGGTTACTTAACTGAAGCGGTACGCCGTCGTCCATATTCTTTGCTGTTGTTGGATGAGGTGGAGAAAGCCCATCCCGATGTTTTTAATATTTTATTGCAGGTTTTAGATGATGGTCGTCTTACGGATGGCCAGGGTAGAACAGTAGATTTTCGCAATACTGTGATTGTGATGACATCGAACTTGGGCTCAGATGTGATTCAAGAGATGACATTGGCAGCGAGCGGTTACGATAAAATGAGAGAGACCGTTTTGAATGTGGTGTCTGGCCACTTTCGACCTGAGTTTATTAACCGCATCGATGAGCTAGTTGTGTTCGAGCCCTTAGACAGAGCTCAAGTTCGGGCTATTGCCAGTATTCAAATAGGAATACTTAATCAACGGCTCGCCGAAAGAGAATTGCGTTTAGAAGTGAGTGATGAGGCGATGAGCCGCTTGGCCGATGTTGGCTTTGATCCAGTTTACGGCGCAAGACCTTTGAAACGCGCTATTCAGCAGCGTTTTGAGAACCCACTCGCACAGCGATTACTGAAGGGTGAGTTCAGCCCTGGGCAGACTATTACGGCGACGGTTGACGGTGAAAACATTGTATTCACCACGCCACGTTTACAGTAATAGCGAAAGTAATACTTAAAGTAATAGCTAAAGTAATATTTAAAGTAATAGCTTGATGTTGGGCGTGTAGATAATTTTTTTTAGTGATCGGTATTTGTTTTGGCAGCGTACACGGCGTTCCATAAGTAATAACCGAGGTATCACTATGAAATTATCTAAAAGGGGGCAGGTGCTTGCGCTGTCACTACTCAGTGCAAGTGTTATAGGACAATTTGCAGTTGCATCAAGTCACCGAGAAGCGCCGTTTATCGCTGGTTCGCCCAAGGTTGATGGCACTGATTTTTATATGTTTCGCAGCTATGAAGAAGGCCGGGGCGACTTTGTTACTCTGATTGCTAATTACCAGCCGCTGCAAGATTCTTACGGTGGTCCCAACTACTTTACAATGGATCCCACCGCACTTTATGAAATCCATATCGACAACGATGGCGATGCAGTCGAAGATTTAACCTTTCAATTCGAATTTAATAACGCCTACGGCCAAGCTAATTTATCTGGCCTAATTCGCGACGGCGGTATTGATACCGGCGCTGGCAGTGATGTTCAGGTGCCCTTAGCGGCTTTTGGACCTGCGGATGTAGTGGGCGGTCAAACCGGACTGCTTAACGTGGTCGAAACCTATACTGTTAATGTGGTGAGCGGTGATCGCCGCACCGGCAGTAGCAGCGCAGTTACTGAATCAGGCGGCAGTAGCAGTACATTTACCAAGCCCGTGGATAACATCGGTGCCTTGACGATTCCCGATTACAACGCTTATGCCAACCAGTTCATTTATGAAGTGGCCGTGCCGGGTTGCGCTACCCCGGGTCGTTTATTTGTGGGTCAGCGCCGCGAAGGCTTTGTGGTGAATTTGGGCGAGATTTTTGACCAAGTTAACCTTAATCCTCTCGGTGCGCGTGATTCACGTAGAAATACCATCGACGATAAAAACGTGACTTCCTTGGCTTTAGAAGTGCCAGCAAGTTGTTTAACTAGCGGTGACGATACCGTGGTTGGCGGTTGGACAACGGCGAGCAAGCGTCAAGGTCGGGTTCTTAACCCATCACCGGCTGGTCCAACTGATAATGCATCAGGTAAAGGCCCATCAGTAGAGTTGGGTGCATGGACACAGGTCTCTCGTTTGGGTAGCCCATTAGTTAATGAAGTAGTTATTGGTATCACCGATAAAGACAAATTTAATGCTAGTGAGCCCAAGGATGACGTTGCAAACTTCGCTACATATGTGCTGTTTCCGACGCTGCCAACCATTGTAGAAGTATTGTTTGGTGTGCCAGCGCCAATGCCAGAAGGTGGTCGTACTGATTTGCTAGCGGCCTTTGTAACTGGTTTAACGACTGGCCCCAATGATACGCCTGCTAACTTTAAGTTTACCTCTCCGGCTAATTTGACTACGCCTGGTGAAATGCTTCGCTTAAACACGGCAATAGGAACTGTGGTTCCAGGAGCGAGCGGCTATAGCGATCTTGGTTTTCTAGGCTGTGATTTGGCTGGTTTCCCTAATGGACGTCGAGTAACAGATGACGTGGTAGATATTGCCCTTACTGTTGCTGAGGGTGCATTATTGGGTGTTAATGGCCTTCAAACCTGTGACTTAAGTGGTTCTTCTCCAGTAGTTGCTAACCCCGGTACGGTTGTAAACGATGGTGCCTTGCCAGTGACAAGTGATTACCTGACAGTATTCCCATACCTAAATACACCTTTCGCTGGTGTTGCAACGACTAACAGATAAGGAGGCGTTTATGAATACCATCATTAAATGCGGCCTGTTTCTGAGTTTAGCTCTCGGCGTAGCAGCGTGTAACAACGACAGTAAGTACGATGGACGAGCGGCAGGTGGCGGTGACAAGCCGATAGCTGCCAGTCAGTTGCTTACATCGGTCTTGCTGCAAGACGCTAATGCCGAACCAGTATCAGTAAACGACAAAAATATTACGGACAGTTTTGACCCGATCGATGTCAATAGCCTGTAATTTAACGGGTCTTTTAAAGGCCCAAAATTTAGCGCAGCGATGGTTTCATCGCCGCGCTATTTTTTTTCGCGTACTACTTATTATAAATTGTGGATTGTTTAGTTGCCACTTGTCGGCGGCGTCTATAAAAGGGCCCGATATCTTTCAGCCCAGTGATGATGCGGCAGTAGTTTTTCGGCTTACCTCGTCTTCGGCATTGCTGCCTTTAAATTCAAGAACACCACAAGAGCATTTGGACGTCGTTGAGCAGGCCCTAAAATCCTTTAGGAATACTGCTAATCCGCGCTATTTAGGTGATGCGGAGCGCGAGCTCGCCATAATTCCCGCTAATAATCGCAATGTAAGATTTTATTTCTTCCGAGCGTCACTCAAGCAAAGTCTCCATATGTTTGACGAAGCAGTGGCGGACTTGAATAGGATTTCGGATTTAAAGGGCGATTCCCTAGAATCGCTGATGATGCGATTTACGATTAACTTTGTAAGCGGTGATTACCCCGCCGCTGAGGGTTCGTGCGCGGCACTCAAGAATTTCGAGAATAATCTTTACGCGGCCAGCTGTAAGCAACAGCTCCAGGCCTTAGTGGGTCCGCAAATCGCCTACCGGGATCTTAAGCAGGCAATGGGCGAGTTTGGGGTCTTAAGTGATCGTCGCGCTTTGATATGGGCAAGCGGCACCTTGGCCGATATTGCCGAGCGTGATGGTCGCGACAACGTGGTTGCCCTGTGGCAACTTGCCTTACAACTGAATCGCGACAATCTTTATACTCGCGCGCGCCTCGCTGAAGCGCTGCTTGCACAGGGTAGTTATCAGCAGGTAATACCGCTAACCGAAGACTATCTGTCGGTTGATGCGCTGGCGGTGTCCAGTGCTATCGCCCAGACATATTTAGGTAATAGCACTACGCTGACGAAAATGTTGCGGGAGCGCTTTGATGAAGCCCTCTGGCGCGGCGAGATTTTACATAAGCGCGCCTACGCGCAATTTTTACTAGATATTGAAAAGAATCCGGAAGCCGCCCTGGAAATGGCGGAAGACAACTGGGCGCATCAACGAGAATGGCCCGATGCGCTTATTCTAAAACGCGCGCGTGAAGCACTTAAAATCGGGGCTGCACAATGAAGTCTCGTATCGTGCTGCTTGTATTGCTAATGGGCTTATTGGCGGTTTTTCCTCGCTCTGTGTTGGCTCACAAGGCTAGTGATAGTTTTATGTATATCACCGCAGATCAAATACGTTTAGACATCGCTCTGCAGGATATGCAGCGAATCCAGTCATTGGATTTGAATAATGATTCACAGCTCGAGTGGGGTGAGCTTCGCGCTGCCGAGACCGTATTTTCGCAGTTGTTAGCGCAGCGAATCTCAATTAGCAGTGGCGGTGAATCCTGTCCCTTAGCCATTAAATTAGCGGGGCTTAGCGATCATAGTGACGGGCCCTATGGGGTGTGGCTGATTCGCTCCAAATGCTTGGCGCAACCGGCGGTGCAACTCAGCTATTCTTTATTATTTGATGTCGATCCCCTGCACCGCGCGCTGTTGGTGAGCGATTTAAGCGGTGAAAAGCAACTTAGCGTGCTATCCCCATCCAGCAACACGGCGAAATTAGGCGAGCGGGTGTCTGCGCTAGAAACTGCCGAAGTATTCGTTTGGCAAGGCGCGGTGCATTTGCTGTTGGGCTATGACCACATGCTGTTTTTACTGGCCTTGCTACTACCGGTAACGCGACTAAGAAAGAACGGAGTTCACTTGCCGTTGGGGAAGGTATTTACCGATGTTGCCTTGGTCGTCACCATGTTTACTTTGGCCCATAGTTTTACCTTGGTGGCGGCGAGTTTGGGTTGGTTTAGTTTCCCGTCACAACCCGTGGAAATTGCCATTGCGTTATCAATCAGTTTGGCCGCCGTGTTGGCATTGATGGACGTTGATTATCGTTTTCAGCGGGGCTTGGCAATGGGTGTGGGGCTAATTCATGGCTTTGGTTTTGCGGGTGTGTTGTCTGATCTGCTGGCGGCCAGTTCCCTGAAGTTAATGGCTCTGGGGAGTTTTAATGTCGGCATTGAACTCGCTCAGTTGCTATTGGTGCTTATTGTTCTCCCCTTGCTATATCGGTGGAGCGCGGAAGCCCATTATCAGCGCTGGGTATTTCCTGCTGCGGGTTTATCGCTAGCTGCCAGCGGACTATATATGGCTGCCCAGCGAATCTAATTGCAATTAAGTTTAATCACCTCTAGTGCCCGGTTTCCCTGCTGTTTGATTTCTTCTGTGTTTAGCATGCGGCTAGTACCGTCGGCATTGGTGATGCGAATTCTGGCTCCGTTAGCTCTAAGTGAATCAATATTCGCTTTTGCCTTTGCACACAGCGCTGGGTCTTTCGGAGGAATAATTTCCATTTTCTCAGGTGGTGCTTCATTGTTATTATTATCTGCGTCGTTACTGGAATACGGGACCTCGACGGAGGCGTCATCACCACCACCGCTCATGGTCGCACCGCTGCCAGTTTTCACAAATTCGTAGGGTCGGCCTTGGGGTGGCTGCTGTGAGAAGTGCTGCTTACCGTCTTTGTCGGACCAGCGGTAGTAACCTGTTTTATCTGCGTTGACTCCGAAGCTGCAAACCAGAAGACCAGAGCAAAGTGCAATTGTTAGGGCAGTATTTTTCATGGTTGAAAATGACCGTACTAGTAAGTGGTGAATGACTTAGATTATGGCAGATTATTCCCGGTGTGAAAAAACGACAGCAACACGACGCTAATATGACACGATAGAGCGCACTCGCGGGCAAATCTCCTGAATTAAGTTCTTGTTTGGTATTGACATAGCACGCCATAGGCTAAAAAATACGCAGTCTATCTTTACGATAGCAAATGGCTGTTTTCCTCGTCGCTTACCTGCGGCCAAAGTACAGAGCGCGGCTCATCGTGCCGCGCTGCTACCTACGGTAGTTCCATTCACTCTGCAAACACATGACCTGTGTTGCGAGATTGCCCGTATCGCGTTATCCCGCGATGCGTATAAACGCTGCCTTGCAGCATTTTGGCGTTTCGCCTGGAACCTAGCCATGTCGGCTGCGAACCGGTGGTAATGTGTTTCGACATCTTTGTTCTTGTTTCATGTCTTTTGCTGAGCGTTTGTCTCGGCGTTGCTGTGACAAGATTTTTGCGTATTCAAACTGAATCGAGGGTATTCCAGTGGAGTTGTTATCTGGCGGCGAAATGATCGCGCGTGCTATGGAAGACGAGGGTGTTGAATTCATCTTTGGCTATCCCGGCGGCGCAGTACTGCATATTTACGATGCTTTGTTTAAAAGCTGCAAAGTGCCCCATATTTTAGTGCGTCACGAGCAGGCAGCTACCCATGCTGCAGATGGTTACGCGCGTGCGACTGGCAAAACTGGTGTGGTCTTAGTGACATCGGGTCCCGGTGCGACCAATGCGATTACTGGTATTGCGACTGCGTATATGGATTCTATCCCGATGGTGGTATTGGCAGGTCAGGTTATGAGTCACCTGATCGGCGAAGATGCCTTCCAAGAAACTGACATGATGGGCATTTCTCGGCCTATCGTAAAACACAGTTTCCAAGTGACTAGAACTCAAGATATTCCAGAGATTATTAAGAAGGCTTTCTACATTGCATCTACTGGTCGTCCTGGCCCGGTTGTTATCGATTTGCCGAAAGATCTTACTAATCCACATGATAAATTCGAGTACAACTATCCCAAAAAGGTGAAGCTGCGCTCGTATACGCCGGCGACTCGCGGTCACTCTGGGCAGATTAAAAAGGCGGCTAGTATGTTGCTAGGCGCCAAGCGGCCAATTATTTATGCCGGCGGTGGCGTAATTTTAGGGAATGCCTCTGAGCAGTTAAGGGTGTTGGCGCGCGAGCTTAATTTCCCCGTAACTCATACTTTGATGGGGCTGGGAGCGTTTCCTGCTAGCGATCGGCAGTTTTTAGGTATGTTGGGCATGCACGGTTTTGTTGAAGCTAATAATGCTATGCACCACAGTGATGTGATTTTGGCGGTAGGCGCGCGCTTTGATGATCGCGTAACTAATACCACGGGTAAATTCTGTCCCGGCGCAAAAATTGTACATATTGATATCGACCCCGCTTCGATCTCTAAAACTATCACTGCGGATGTACCTATTGTTGGTCCGGTTGATTCGGTACTAGCCGATTTAATTGCGGTTCTTCGTGAAATGCGTGCGGCTGACGCCAGTCTCCCCGACGCGAATTCACTGAATCACTGGTGGAGTCAGATTGACGAATGGCGTGAAACCCATGGCTTGTGGGTAAGACCCCGCTACGACACTACTTCAGCTTATATTAAGCCGCAGCAGGTTATTGAAACTCTTTGCAAGGTGACTCATGGCAAGGCGTATGTCAGCTCAGATGTTGGTCAGCATCAGATGTTTGCGGCTCAGTATTATAAGTTTGATGAGCCGCGTCGCTGGTTAAACTCTGGCGGCCTTGGCACGATGGGTTTTGGCTTACCAGCAGCGATGGGGGCTAAATTGGCATTTCCGGATGCTGACGTAGCCTGTGTTACTGGCGAAGGTAGTATTCAAATGAATATTCAGGAGTTGTCTACCTGCGCCCAGTACAAGATCCCAGTGAAAATTATCAGCTTATATAACGGCTACCTTGGCATGGTCAAGCAGTGGCAGGATATGCAGTATGAGAGCCGATATTCAGAAAGCGTTTACGCGGATTCACTGCCTGACTTTGTCAAATTAACCGAGGCTTACGGCCACGTTGGTATTAAAGTAACTCAGTTAAGTGATTTGGAAGAGGCGATGAAAGAGGCCTTTGCCCGTAAAAATGATTTGGTATTTATGGATATTCATGTCGATCCTCACGAACACGTTTATCCCATGCACATAGCGCCAAACGGATCGATGCGTGATATGTGGTTGAGCAAGACGGAGCGTACTTGATGCGGCATATTATTTCGGTATTGATGGAAAATGAGCCGGGTGCATTGTCTAGATTGGTGGGCCTATTTTCTCAGCGTGGATACAATATTGAGACCTTGAATGTTGCGGCAACAGAAGATCCAACCTTGTCGCGTTTGACACTAACGACGTCCGGTGATGATCACAAAATAGAGCAAATTACCAAGCATCTTAACCGATTAATCGACGTGGTGAAGCTGGTGGATTTGTCGGAAGGTTCACATATCGAGCGTGAATTGATGTTGGTGAAAGTGCGAGCTACTGGCGCGCAACGAGCTGAGATTAAGCGCTGCACCGATATTTTCCGTGGTCAGATTGTTGATGTTGGTCCCAGCGTTTATACCATTCAGGTGACTGGTGCGGCGGATAAGCTCGATTCCTTCCTTGAAGCCGTTGGCGAAGCTGCGATCATGGAAGTGGTTCGCAGTGGTGTGTCGGGTATTGCTCGCGGTGAAAAAATACTGAGTCTGTAAGCGTCATAGTGCGGATGATAAGGCGCCTTCGGGCGCCTTTTTTGTGTGCGGGGTTAAGGTTTTGTCTGACTGCAGGGTTATAAGGCTACTATCCTAATGATGCTTAGTGAGCGCTGAACGCTTGCACGCAATAGCCTTTTGCCAGCGCTTCAATAATTTGTGGATCTTTTGCCAGCGCGGGATTACTGGGAATCTGGGTATTGTCGATGAGCTTACGTTTTATAATGGTGACGTCGCGAAAGCCTTCAGCCATTACAAAAAGTTGGGCCAGTTTTTCGGCCCCAAACATATCTTTAAAATCCACGTAGACAATAAATGGTGCTTGTTCGCCCTCGGTGAATTCACCTTGGGTTTTTTTGGCCGTCGCGTTAACTGAGAATAAATACATGGTTTGCTCCGGTCATTTACTGGCTAACAATGGCCAGGCGCAATGCTGACATATTAAGTTGCAAGGATTGCAGTGCTGTCATACCCATCGTGGTTTCTTGATCAAAAATGTCTAGCTCTTGTGGCGCTACGTGCGGGTTGCGGCTCATTAATGCTTGTAGGCGCTCACGCTCGCTGCTGCGCTCGACTTGGAAGGCTTCGGTGGCGACCTTTCTCCAATCTTTGCAGGCATCTTCGGCAAGACTTTCTATATGCGGGATCATTGCGGTAATGGTGCTGCGTACCTCGCGTAGTAAAACAGGCATTAAGGTTTTCTTCACGCCTTGAGACAGTTGATTCAATTTGCTGTGAGCAACGGCCTTAGATAGGTTGCGATTTTGTTGATCGATGACAAGACGGAAACTTTGCGCCGGCAAGTAGCGGCGTAGTTGCAGCCAAGCAGGGGCTTGCAGCGCGGGGCTAAAGAACCCTTCAAGCAAGAGTGTGCCAGGCTTGAGTGCTTTAACCGCAATAGTGCATATGCAAGCACTGCCGAAATCACTGGACATGACCATGTCCATGGCACTGATGACCAGTGGATGTTCCCAGCTGAAATACGCCATGTCTTCTCTGCTGAGCGCACGTTCTCTATCAAATGTACCAGTGATACCGTCGTCTGGCAGATGTGGAAATGCTTCGGTGATCATGTGGTCGCCGGGGCGTAAAATGACGGCGTTGTCGCTGTGGTCTTCATGATCGAGCCCGAATTGCTCTGCCAGCATTTCAAGGTATTCAGCTAAAGTGTCGCTGCGTTGCTCGGCTTCTAGTGCGGTAATTAGCTCAGCGGCGCGCTGTGGCTGGCAGGAGTTCAGTTCCAGTAGGCGATTGCGGCCTTTACTCAGATGTTCTTGTAATTCAACAGCTTTAGCCGAGGCGCGCGCAATTAAGCCCTTAATAGCGGCAGTGTCGGTATCTGCTAGGGCAGCGTGGAGCTCGTCACCGAATTCAAGATTTAGCGCATTGCCGACAGTGCAGGGTTGGCTGAAAATATTGACGGCGTCGCGATACCAAAGCAGTAATTTTTCTTGAGCGCTGTCAGCGTAGTAGGGCACATGTAAATTAACGTCGCCGAGCTGACCGATACGATCTAAGCGGCCAATTCGCTGCTCTAGCAAGTCGGGATTTAAAGGTAGATCAAGCAAAATGAGATGTTGAGCGAACTGGAAATTGCGACCTTCACTGCCAATTTCTGAACAAATCAGAAGCTGGGCGCCATCTTCAGGGTCGGCAAAGTAAGCGGCGGCGCGGTCGCGCTCAATTAAGCTGAGTTCTTCGTGGAATACCGCGCTGGCGATCCCGCGACGTAAACGCAGGTGTAATTCAAGGTCTCTAGCAGCGCTGGAGTCGGCCGCAATCAATAAGACTTTGTCGTCGGGGTTTTGCAGTAAAAATTTCTCTACCCAAGCGACGCGTGGGTCTGTTTTTAACCACATAACACCAAGTAGCTGTTCTGGATGAAGTGATTCTTCAATAGTTGCCGTGGTGCAGGCCTGCTCATATCCCGGCGGGACGCTGAGTGGGTGTTCGTGTAGAACGCGCTTGGGGAAGCCGCCGACTGACGCGCGAGTATTGCGGAAAAGCATACGGCCGGTGCCGAAGCGATCGAGAAGGTCGCGTATGGTTTTTCCGAGCTGCTCAGTGCTCGCCTCGTTTTGAAGCGAAGTTACTTGGCCGCTGCCTAATAGGGCTTCCAGGCGCTGGCAAAAGTCGGCGTCGTTTAGCGCAGCTTTTGGGGTGTCAGCTAAACCTTGTATCAGCTCACTGATTTCTTCGTAGTGACCTTGTTCTTCAAGAAAGGCTGCGAGGTCTGGATAACGAGCGGGGTCCAGCAAGCGAAGACGTGCAAAATGCCCATCGATTCCTGCATTTTCCGGGGTGGCTGTTAGCAGCAGTACTGAGGCGATTTCTGCGCTCAGTCGTTCAACTAGTTTGTATTCTACTGAGGAGTCGCCGTCTTCATGCCATTGGAGGTGATGGGCTTCGTCGACCACCAACATGTCCCAGCCGGCATCACAGAGTTGCTGTTGGCGGCGGGTATGGGTGCTTATCCAACTTAGTGGACAAATGACGAGCTGGGCATCTTCAAAGGGATTCTCTTCTTTCTGCTTGGATTCTTCTTCGTCAAAGAAAATGCTGCTTGGATCGTCTTCATATTCGTCTATTTGTTGGCAGCGAGCTTCGTTAAAAATACTGAACTTAAGATTAAAGCGGCGCAGCATTTCCACAAGCCATTGGTGAACTAGGCTGTCTGGCACCACAATCAGGATTCTTTTTGCCCGTTCCAGCAATAACAACTGGTGGATGATGAGACCGGCTTCAATGGTTTTACCCAAGCCAACTTCGTCTGCTAGTAATACCCGCGGGGCGGCCCTGCTTGCTACCTCAGCGGCAATATACATTTGGTGGGGTAGTAGTTGAACCCGGGGTCCCAGTAGGCCGCGGGTACTGGCGGCCTGACTGGTGTTTTGTTGTTCCAGGGTGGCCGCGCGCAAGGCAAAGCGGCGGTAGTGTTCGACTTGCCCGGCCAGCAAGCGTTCTTTAGCATTGCTGAGCTTGATGTTGGCGCTCAGAACTTGCTCAGGTACGGGGTGTACGTCGCCATTTTCGTCTTTGGCAAAATAGACGATGCAGCCTCCATGCTCCTGCTGCTCGGTAACAATAAGGCGGCCTTGCCCCGTTACATCTATATCATCGCCTACTTGAAACAAAACCCGCGATAAGGGCGCGGCAGCGGCAGCATAAGTCCGCTCTTCTTCTGCCGCGGGAAACGCGATAACCACACGGCGGTGTTCGGCTTCAAGAATAATGCCTAGGCCAAGGTCGGGTTCGGGGTTACTAATCCAGCGTTGGCCGGCGATAAAAATATTAGACATAGGGTATTAGTATGGCTCGGTGTATTGAGTGAGTTGCACGGTGTTTAGCGTGAAACCTGAAATTCAGGAGCGAGAATGTTACGCACCAGTGCTGCATAGTGAAAGTCTTAATGTGGTAAATGTCACCACAATGGGCGGTTCGCCTTCAATGCAGAGTGTGTGTTTTTTTTGTTTGTGGTGGAAGGTTTTTGATAAAAAAAGACGGCGCCCAATGGGCCCCGCCTTTAATAGACCGTTCGCGATGTTAAATACCGATTAAACGATTTTCTTCATTGCGGTCATGTAGCCGCGCAGTCTGCGACCAACCACTTCAACGGGGTGATTGCGGATGGCGGCATTAACGGTGATCAGCTCTTGGTTGTCTACGCCTAAGTCTTTTATGTTTAAGCCTTTGCCGATGATATCGGTAGAGACTTTGCTCATGAAATCGGTGAGCAGTGGACGACAGGCGTGATCGAACAAGTAGCAGCCGTATTCGGCAGTGTCTGAAATAACAACGTTCATCTCATACAGTTTACGACGTGCAATAGTGTTGGCGATCAGCGGTGTTTCATGGAGTGACTCATAGTAGGCAGACTCTGGCTCCATGCCAGCAGCAACCATGCATTCAAACGCGAGCTCTACACCGGCTTTACACATAGCCACTAGCAAAATGCCGTGGTCATAGTATTCCTGCTCGCTAATATCAACGTCGCCTGCTGGGGTCTTTTCAAACGCAGTCTCGGCAGTTTCAGCGCGCCAGCCGTGAAGGTTTTTGTCGTCGTTAGCCCAGTCTTCCATCATGGTCTTGGAGAAGTGTCCGCTGATGATGTCATCCTGATGCTTTTCATATAAAGAGCGCATGATGTCCTTTAGCTCTTCTGCCAAGTCAAACGCTTTGATTTTGGCAGGGTTGCTCAGGCGATCCATCATATTGGTGATGCCGCCGTACTTTAGGCCCTCGGTAACCGTTTCCCAACCATACTGAATAAGCTTGGAGGCGTAACCAGCTTCAATACCTTGGCTAACCATTTTATCGAAGCACAGGATGGCGCCAGTTTGCAGCATGCCGCAAAGGATGGTCTGCTCGCCCATCAGGTCAGATTTCACTTCGGCAATTGGTGATGATTCCAGAACGCCTGCGCGGTCGCCGCCAGTGCCAGAAGCTAGCGCCTTGGCAATAGCCATGCCTTCGCCTTTGAGATCGTTTTCACGGTGAACGGCGATCAGAGTAGGCACCCCAAAGCCGCGTTTGTATTCTTCTCGCACTTCAGTGCCTGGGCACTTCGGGCACATCATCACAACGGTGATATCTTTACGGATTTGCATACCTTCTTCAACAAGGTTGAAGCCGTGTGCGTAATCCAGGCAAGCGCCTTCTTTCATTAGCGGCATAACGGCGTTAACAACCGGAGTGTGCTGCTTGTCTGGTGTTAAGTTCATAACCACGTCAGCTAAGGGGATAAGCTCTTGGTAAGTGCCAACTGTAAAACCATTTTCGGTGGCGTTTTTCCAGCTCTGGCGTTTCTCGGCAATGGCTTCGGCGCGCAATGTATAAGACACGTCTAGACCTGAGTCGCGCAAGTTTAGGCCTTGATTTAAGCCCTGTGAGCCACAGCCAATAATGACTATTTTCTTACCTTTTAGGTATTCGCAGCCATCAGCAAATTCACTGCGGTCCATGAAACGGCATTTGCCGAGCTCTTGTAATTGAAGGCGCAGCGGCAAACTGTTGAAATAATTCTGACCCATGGGGCTCTCCTGAAAGGCAAGTAAAAATCGGGTTTGCGGACTGATGCTATCGCACTTTTCCACAATGATAGTCACTTTAGCACTGCTTTTATGTTGCGTAAAATGATATATAGTTGATGTAGTGTTGCGTATTTCGCCACTATAACGATTGCTTGTTAGTGTTTTGAGGGAAGGCGCTGTTATGAACATCAAAGAGCTTGAAACCTTTATTCATCTTGCCCAGTCTCTGCATTTTGGCCGTACCGGCAATGCCATGCATTTAAGCGCTTCAGCTGTGAGTCGATCTATTATGCGTTTGGAGGATCAGGCGGGGGTGGCCTTCTTTGAACGCGATAATCGGCGTGTGCAGCTAACTGCTGCAGGGCGCGAGTTTCTGCGCTATGCAGAGCAGGCTGTTGTTAACTGGCAGTCGGTATTACAGCGTTTGCATATCCAGGGTGAAGCGCTGCAGGGCGAGTTGGGGGTGTATTGCTCAGTCACCGCCTCTTATAGTGTGCTTAGTAATATTCTTGAAGTGTTTAGGCAGCGATATCCTGCTATAGAATTGAAACTGCATACGGGTGACCAGGCCGATGCCATAGAGCGTATTGTCGAGGGCGGTGAAGATGTTGGTATTACTGCAAAGCCCAAGCAGCTGTCTTCACGGCTACAGTATCAGGAATTGACGCGCTCGCCACTGCGGTTGCTAGTACCGAATATTCCCTGTGCGGTAAATGAGCAAATTGCGGCTGCAGATGAAATTTTAACGCCGGTAATGCTGTCGACCTTGCCCTTTATTTTGCCTGAGCGGGGTGTGGCCAGAACCTTAATAGAGCAGTGGTTTCGTCAGCGGCAAATTAGACCGAGTGTCTACGCTCAAGTAAGTGGTCATGAGGCCATTGTTAGTACCGTTGCCCTTGGCCTTGGTATTGGCGTGGTACCGGAGTTGGTGTTGGCAACCAGCTTTTTACGTGAACGGGTGCGGGTGATTCTTGTGGAGCCGGCTTTGCCCAGTATGGAGGTAGGTATGGTAGTGTTACGGCAACGATTATCAAATCCCTTGGTCAAAGCATTTTGGGATTGCGCCAAGTCATCGTACAGCTCCCAAAATTAATTTATGATGTCGGCACTTTGCAACGTATTAACAGGTTGAACACCTTATGTCAGAACAGCCGGACGGCGAGAAATCGAAATTAAGCTTTGAAAAAGAAGCTTTATTGCTGGTCGATGACCACGAAGAAGAAGTGTCTGTTAATGGCAAGACGGTGCGCAAGCGCGGGATATACCTTCTGCCGAACCTGTTTACCACTGCGGCCTTGTTTTCGGGTTTCTTTGCGATTATTTCCGGTATGCATGGCAATTTCGAAAATGCCGCCATCGCTATTTTCGCAGCCATGATTTTTGATGGTTTAGACGGTCGTGTCGCCAGGTTGATGAATGCCCAAAGTAAATTTGGTGCCGAATACGATAGCTTGGCCGATATGGTGTCTTTTGGCGTGGCGCCGGCATTGGTGGTGTTTAGCTGGGCCTTGGCTGATCTGGGTAAATTCGGCTGGGCGGTTTCATTTATATATGTCGCCTGCGCTGCGCTACGGTTGGCGCGCTTTAATACCCAGATAGAAACTGCCGATAAAAACTACTTCACCGGTCTCGCGAGCCCTGCCGCTGCCGCGGTCATGGCGGGTTTGGTGTGGGTGTGCGCTGAAGAGGGCTGGGTAGAGCCGGGCGTCCATTTTGAATTGGAAGTGTTTGCCGGATTGTTGATGGCCTTGTGTGGTTTGCTGATGATCCTTAACGTGCCATATAGCAGCTTTAAAGGTATTGATTTTCGCGGTCGGGTACCTTTTGTGGTGATGATTGGCGTGGTCTTTATCTTTGGCTTGGTATCTGTAGATCCCGCGCGGGTCCTGTTGGCGGCAGCCATGATCTATGCTTTGTCTGGCCCCGTACAGGCAGTATACCGTCGATTTAAATGAGCGGCGTTTTGTAACAATCCCGAGCGTGGTTCATCTAAATATAAGTTGATAATACTTTTAGGGAACCACGTCATGCTTATTCGTTCGCCCTCAGATATCCCCAGTAGTGAAATTACCCCAGAGAGCGTTTACCTCAAGCGCCGTCAATTTATGCACGGGGTTGGTGTCGGCGCGGCGGCCTTAGGTTTGGGGTTGCCCGCAGCAGGTTTTGCGGCGAGTGATGATCTGCGTAAAGCTCTAAATTTTAGCCCTGCGATTCAGGCAGCGGATAACCCTTTTTATACCGACGAAAAGGCCGCTAGCTTCGCTGACGCCAGTAGCTACAACAACTTCTATGAATTTGGCACCGATAAAACCGATCCGGCTCGCAATGCTCATGCTTTGACCACCGACCCTTGGTCTGTGGAGGTGGAGGGACATGTTGCCAAGCCGGGCAAGTATCCCCTTGAAGATATTATGAAGTTAATGACCCTTGAGGAGCGCATCTATCGCCTGCGCTGTGTAGAGGCTTGGTCGATGGTGATTCCATGGGTGGGCTTTTCGTTGGCCGACTTCATAAAAATGTTTGAACCCACTTCGGATGCTAAATACGTTGAATTCACCACTCTCTATCGTCCTGGCGAGATGAAAGGTCAGCGGTCCGCCTTCAGTACAATAGACTGGCCTTACACCGAGGGCTTGCGAATGGATGAGGCCATGAATCCCTTGGCATTTATGAGTGTGGGGATGTATGGCAAAACCCTGCCAAATCAAAATGGCGCGCCAATCCGCTTGGTTGTACCTTGGAAGTATGGTTTTAAAAGTATCAAGTCCATTGTCAAAATGCGGTTTACTTCGGTTAAGCCCAAAACTAGCTGGGAGGGTATCGCCCCGAGAGAGTACGGCTTTTATGCCAACGTAAATCCAGAGGTGAGTCATCCGCGCTGGAGTCAAGCGTATGAGCGTCGCCTGCCAAGTAGCTTATTGCGGCCTAATCGGATCAAAACAGAAATGTTTAATGGCTACGGTGAGCAGGTCGCTGGTTTGTATAAAGACATGAATTTGCGTCGCTTCTATTAATGCCCGCGCTGACATCAAGGCATTGGCGTAATGCTAAGGCGCTGTTTTTTGTTATTTGCCTGCTGCCCTTAGCTTATATAGTGTATGCGGCCCTTAACCAGAACTTGGGTGCCGATCCAGTTAAAGCGCTTATTCATATGAGTGGAGAGTGGGGGATTCGTTTCTTTATTCTTACTATGGCGATCGGTCCCCTGCGGACGTGGTTAGCTTGGGGCTGGGCTTTACGCTTTCGACGCATGCTCGGTTTATATACTTGGTTTTATGTCAGCTTTCATTTGCTAATAGTCACAACCTATTTGTTCGGCTGGGATTGGGCTATTGCCCAAGAGGAGTTGGCTGAGCGCCGCTACATATTTGTTGGCTTTGCGGCCTGGGTACTTATGCTCCCGATGGGCCTAACGTCGAATAATCGAGCAGTCAGGGCGCTGCGGAAAAACTGGGCGCGACTCCACATGCTAGTCTATCCTGCACTGTTTCTCGCATGGCTCCATATAGCGTTGCAGGTGAGGTCTAGCTACTTTGATGCGGCCCTATATGCAGTCATTATTATTGGGCTGCTTTTCCAGCGATTTCAAAGGTTTAAAAATACTTTGTAGAAAGCAGTTGACTCCCCTCCTAGTATCTCTATAATGCGCCTCCTCAACCGCAAACGCGGACTTCACCGAGGTGGAGGCAGCAAGTGATTAGCGCGGTTGAGGTGGTGAGAAAGTTTAAAAAACTACTTGCTAC
>NZ_JBLIKC010000035.1:0-27369 GCF_047636175.1 Zhongshania sp.
GCGTCAAGATCGCTTCGCGCTCAGCCATCGTTAAACGCGCGTCTAATAAGTCGGGTGAAAAATCAAAAGATAAACTTAAAACATGCGAAACCAAAATCCGCGCTTCGTCGTACGCATTGTCAGTGCCGTGGCCAAAGAATAGACCAGCGAGCCCGAACTCGCTTATACCCCAGCGAAGGTAGTCGCGAATGGTCAGCAGCTCGTTGCTAATATTTTGTTTTTGGCTCATATCATCATCCGCTACGTAAAGTGAGGATTTTACACGACCGAGACGATTATTCCTGCACTGTTTAACATCGCCCATAAAAGCGTTTGTGCTAGACACTGCTTTGCTCAAGATCGTTTGGAAAGTTAACCTGGGTTTGCTACCATTCGCACCCCAATACGCATCAAGGATAAAAAGTGGAAAAAGCGTTTGCAGATATTATTAAACAAATCGGCGAAGATCCTAGCCGCGATGGGCTATTAGATACGCCAGCCCGGGCAGCGAAAGCGTTTGAATTCTTAACAGAGGGCTATCGTCGCGATGTTAAAGAGGTCGTCAACGGCGCTCTATTCGAGTCCGACTGCAATGAAATGGTTGTGGTATCCGACATTGAGTTGTACTCACTATGCGAGCACCATTTGCTTCCTTTTATTGGCAAATGTCATGTTGCCTATATTCCCCGAGGCAAGGTACTCGGCCTTTCAAAAGTAGCCCGTATCGTCGACTTGTACGCCAGACGCTTACAGATCCAAGAAGGTTTAACAACTCAAATTGCGAATACCATGATGGACGTAACAGGTGCTGAAGGAGTTGGGGTAATTATAGAAGCCCGCCATATGTGCATGATGATGCGGGGAGTTGAAAAACAAAACTCGGTAATGCGTACCAGCGCAATGTTGGGAGCGTTTAAGACAAACCAAGCCACTCGCACTGAATTTCTGTCGCTGCTGAGTTTATAAGCTCGATTTCATTGGCCCACCTACATGGTTTATGTGGGCCTCAATAACCAGCTATTGAGCAAGCTCATCCCCGTCCTGAATGCAGCAATTCCATTATCCACGTCGCTATCTGCGATGATTGCCCTTCCATATGACAGTGATGCTGTCCATCAATTTCTCGCACACTAAAACGACTCGCTATATTCACCGGTAAGGTTGCGAGCCATTCGCCAAACCCTTGGTTAGCCAAAATTAACATGGCAGGCGAAGCGATCGCGTCGATAACAGCCTGTAGTTGTTCAAGGCTTAATTTCACCGGAGATGCTAACTTTAGCCGTTTATCACTGCGCCAATAATAGCGGCCATCATCAGCCTGAACGGACCCTCGCGCCACTATCAATGCCGCCGCGACTGGGGCCATTGATGTTGCTTTACACCGAGCGGTGACAGCTGCATCGAAATCGGCATGACCTCTATCGCCTCTTGATCGACTCGTTTGAGTATAATCATTGAGATATTTGGCCATTTGGGCTGGGAAATTAGTAGCAGTTTCCGGCGGCGGCAACAAACCATCTAGACAGATCAAATGGCGTATTCGCTCAGGAGTAGCTGCACTGAGCAAGGCAGCGATAATGGCGCCGCGCGAATGACCTAGCAGAGAAAACTCCTGCCAGCCCATCTGATCCGCCACTGAAACAATGCAGCGTAAATCATCCCAAATAGCATAATCCCCGGATGGCGGTTTGTGATCACTTAAACCGTGTCCAGGCAGATCTAGGGCTAAAATCTGTAAACTAGGAAGTTGTTCAGCGAGGACATCAAAACTCGCCGCGTTGTCCAACCAACCGTGCAATGCAATAACGGGAAGTCCAGAATCGTCTCCCCAGAGCTTAGCCGCAATGCTTAAACCCTCAACATTAAAACGCTTATCAATAGCCGAAAGAACACTCACCGGCCGTTGTGATCGTAGTTAGGGTAATGACGCAGCCACTCCAAATTCCCACAGGCTTGGGCAAACACCTCGGCTCGAATAAGAGCCATACTTGCCGGCTGCATCCCCCAGTAGCTCTTATTAGCTCCATCGTGCCAATAGTCAATGGCGTTGCTCAATAGCGGATTGTGGGAGACAACGAGCAAGCGCTCACCGCGAAAAGTCGCCAGCATAGCCTCTAGCTCAGACTGCGGCGTATCAGGGGTTAATGATGATTTCAAACGCGACTTGAGTTGCCAGTCGCGATTTAAAATTGCCGCAGTTTGCACCGCTCGGCGATAGGGACTGACCCATAACTCATCTGGTTGCCATCCATTGCTGCCAATCCAATCTGCTGCAGCGCTGGCCTCTTGCTGACCTAGAAGAGTTAACTCCCGCTCGATATCTGTCTTGGTATCCCACGACGCCGAGCCGTGCCGTACTAACAAAATTTCCATATCACCCATTACGTTATTTTATGATGAACTCTACATCGCGGCTCTGTTCGGCGCACATCATAGTCCCTATGACTTCACCCACCTCACGGCCATTATAAATAATATCGTAAAGACCATTAACCAATGGCATGTAGATATCCAAGACCTCAGACTGTTCTTTCATTAACCTAAGGGTATTAACACCCTCGGCCACCTGACCAAGACTTGCAACCACCTCATTAAGGTCTCGCCCCTGACCCAGCTCATAACCAACACGATAATTTCGGCTCAGCGGTGAAGTGCACGTGACAAAAAGGTCGCCAACCCCCGCCAAACCCATAAAGGTCAGCGGATCAGCGCCTTTTATCACCGCGTAGCGACTCATTTCTGCCAGACTGCGGGTAATCAACATACTAATGGTGTTGTGACCGCAACCCAAGGCCGCAGCCATACCAGCGGTAATGGCATAGACGTTCTTCAAAGCGCCAGCCAGTTCCACACCGTACATATCGCTGCCAGCGTATACGCGGAAATAGGCGCACTGCAATATATCCTGAATAGTGGTATTGAGTTCAGGATCATCACTTGCGATCACCGTACCGGTAATCATTCTTGCTGCTAGTTCTTTCGCCAAATTAGGGCCACTCATGACACCTAAGCGAACCTGAGGAAGCTCTTCTCGCAACACTTCACTCATTAATTTGTTGGTTTCAAACTCGATACCCTTGGTGGTGCTGACCAATATGGTCCCCGGCGCCAAATGATCTGCGAGCTGACGCGCAACTTCTCGACTGGCCTTACTGGGTATAGAAAAGAATACCGCATCGCAACCGGCCACTGTTTCTTGGAGGTCGGTGCTTGCTCGTAAGGAGGGGTTTAGCGGTATTCCTGGCAGATAAACTTCATTAGTGTGAAACTCGTTAACTTCTTTTACGCGCTCACCGGTTCTCATCCACTGACAGGTATCATGGCCGTTATCCGCCATAATATTCGCGATCGCAGTGCCAAAGCTGCCGCCACCGAGAATCGCAACTCTATATTTTTTTGTCATACTCCGTTGAACCCCTATCTTATTTATTGGGAGTTTATCACTGCTGCATCGGACTAAAACAAAAAAGGCGGCTTTCGCCGCCTTTTTACTGGAAATTTATGCGCTAAGTTCCAGCAGCAGCTTATTCAACTTATGCACATAGCTGGCAGGATCTTCAAGTTGCGCCCCCTCAGCCAAATGAGCTTGGTCGAATAAAACGTCAACTAGGTCCGCAAAACGCTCCTCATCAGTCTCTTTATCCAGTTTAAGCACCAGGGGATGCCCGGGATTAAGCTCAAATACAGGTTTGCCTGGTGGTAAGGCTTGACCAGCAGCCTCCATCATTCTGCGCATTTGTGCGCCCATATCGTCTTCGGTCACCACCAAACACGCTGGTGATTCGGTTAAACGACTGGTGACCCGCACACCCTCAACTTTTTCAGCCAGTACCTTATTGACGCGCTCTACCAGATCTTTGTGTTCTTCGGCCAACACTTCCTGGGCTTTTTTCTCTTCCTCATCCTCCAAATCGCCCAGATCTAATTCGCCGCGGCCAACGTCCAAGAAGGACTTACCATCAAAATCAGCCAAATGGTTCATCAACCAATCGTCGACACGCTCGGAAAGCAACAGAACCTCAATACCCTTTTTACGAAACACTTCTAAATGCGGACTGCTGGATGCGGTTTTATGACTTTCAGCGGCCACATAATAAATTTTGGCCTGGCCTTCTTTCATGCGCGACACATAATCTTCTAAAGAATGAGTCTGCTCGACCTTATTATCGTGAGTCGTGGCAAAACGAAGCAATTTGGCAATTTTTTCCTTGTTACCAAAATCTTCAGCGGGACCTTCTTTCATAACTTGACCGAAGGCTTTCCAAAATTGCTGGTATTTCTCAACGTCATTTTTTGCGAGTTTGCCCAACATATCTAGCACACGCTTAGTGACCGCACTCTTCATGGCGTCTACAGCAGGATCTTGCTGCAAAATCTCACGTGATACATTTAATGACAAATCATTGGAGTCGATAACGCCCTTAACAAAGCGCAGGTACAGCGGCAGAAATTGCTCTGCATCGTCCATAATAAATGTGCGTTGAACGTAGAGTTTTAGTCCGCGGGCCGCTTCGCGATTCCACAAATCCATAGGCGCTTGGCCAGGCAAATATAACAAGCTGGTGTACTCTAACTTGCCTTCAACCTTGTTGTGGCTCCAACTCAGCGCAGGACTAAAGTCATGGCTCACGTGCTTATAAAATGCCTGATATTCGTCATCGGCAACGTCACTGCGCGAGCGAGTCCACAGTGCAGTGGCGCTGTTTACGGCTTCAAATTCAGGTGCTTTTTGCTCTTCACCTTCTTTAGCAGCGGGCGGTGTATCCAACATTTGCACGGGAATGCTGATGTGATCTGAGTATTTTTTGATAATTGAGCGCACCCGCCAATCATCTGCAAATTCAGTATCTTCTGCACGCAAGTGCAAAACAACGGTGGTACCACGATCTGCTTTTTCGCAAGATTCAATTGAAAAATCGGCTTCCCCGGTAGATTCCCAGTGCACCGCTTCCGCTGCGCTTAAACCGGCGCGACGACTAAACACTTCAACCCGCTCAGCAACGATGAACGCGGAGTAGAATCCGACGCCAAATTGACCGATCAGCTGCGAGTCTTTTTTACCGTCGCCGCTGAGGTTCTTCAAGAACTCGGCGGTACCTGAACGGGCGATGGTGCCTAAATTGCTCACCACCTCGTCTCGAGACATACCAATACCATTATCGCTAAGGGTTAAAGTATTGGCCTCTTTGTCGAGGGTAATGCGAATGCGTAATTCTGGGTCGCCTTCATACAGGCTGCCGTCGCCCAAAGCTTCATAGCGCAGTTTATCAGCGGCATCTGAAGCGTTTGAAACCAGCTCTCTAAGAAATATTTCTTTATTGCTATACATTGAGTGAATCATTAGCTGGAGCATTTGTTTCGCTTCAGTTTGAAAACCCAGAGTTTCTTTTTCTGCTGTCGACATTGCTGTTACCTTTGTTCAAAAAAAATTTAGTGCGGCCGCAGCGTTAGCGGTCAGTGTCTATAAGATGGGGCCAACACTTATTTTTTCAAGACTAGGCGCTACGATTATCAGGCAGCACCCGCGATATAATCGCATGTGCGTCAACGCCCTCGGGCAAACACCCATAGACGCCCCGCCCACCGCTTAATCGAGACCAAATAAATCCGTCGACAACGGCTTGGGGGGCCGAGCTAATCAGTAATGAAGCTTGCATGGTTAAAGCTAGCTGCTCAATTAAATAGCGGGCGCGAAACTCAAGATTATTTGAGTTTGAAAAAACAGCCCTAAGCTGAGCTATAGCGCTGTCTAATAACGCATAGCGACCCGCCGTTTTGGCCATTTCAATAAACCAGCGATCTAGTACGGCAGGAGTTTTCTGTAGTGCCCGCAGCACATCTAGCGCCTGAATATTTCCAGAGCCTTCCCAGATCGCATTAATAGGCGCCTCCCGATACAATCTTGGCATAATGCAATTTTCAATCACGCCGTTACCACCGAGGCACTCCATCGCCTCGTAGGCATGGCCGGGCGTGCGCTTACAGATCCAAAATTTACCCACCGCGGTCCCTAAGCGCATCAGCAATTGTTCTGCAGGATCGTCCGGCTTATCAAGGGCAGCAGCCATACGCATCGTCAGCGCGAGCGAGCCCTCTACTTCTAATTGTAAATCCGCCAACACATTCTGCATCAACGGTTGATCAATCAAGCGTACACCAAACGAGGATCGTTGCTGGGCATGATTTACCGCTTGCGCAACAGCTTGGCGCTGTCCAGCCGTAGAGCCAACCATGCAGTCAAAGCGGGTTAATGCCACCATTTCGATAATAGCGGCCACGCCACGGCCCTCTTCACCGACCATCCAGCCCTGCGCCTGGCGCAGCTCTACCTCAGACGAGGCATTAGAGACATTGCCCATTTTGTTTTTAAGGCGCTGGACATACAGCCCATTTTTAATGCCATCCTCACGCCATCGCGGCACCAAGAAGCAGCTCAATCCACCCTTTGCTTGAGCCAACATTAAAAACGCATCACACATAGGAGCAGACAAAAACCATTTATGGCCGTTTAAAACGTATAAGGCACCATTTCCCGACTCCCTGAGCGGCGTCGCCACGCTAGTATTTGCCCGCACATCAGACCCGCCTTGCTTCTCGGTCATTCCCATTCCAATCGTCACGGCGTCCTTCTCAAAGTACGGCACGTTCTCAGGCTGATAAGCATTATTGAGAATTTTGGGAAGCCAAACCTCCGCCAATCGCGGGCTCAATTTTATAGTGGGGACCGAGGCAAACGTCATGGTTAGCGGACAGCCGTGACCGGCGTCAATCTGCGTCTGCATATAGCTAAGCGCGGCGCGCTCAAGGTGAGTGTTCTTCGGACTTTCTTGCCATGGCCCAGAATGCAGCCCCTCACTCAGGGCCATATTCATTAATTGGTGATAGGCCGGGTGAAATTTAACAAGATCAACGCGATGACCAACACGGTCGTGCGTATCAAATTGAGGCTTGTTTTCATTGGCCTCAAAACCCCAAGCAATCACTTCTGCGCTGCCACATCGAGCACCGTAGGCCCTTAGTTCAGCAGTATCAGATAAGCCGAAATGGGCTAGGGTTTCTAGCAGCGGAATATCACTGCTAAATACATTATAGTTCTCTAAAGCACCAGCTTGATTGAAGACATCGTGGGTCTCAGCAACCACCTCAAACGCCTGATCAGAGTCATTTTGAATCGACGACATCACCCTCTCCTCATCTGAAATTACGCTAGGACTTGTGCAATACCTTGTCCACTACACCCACGGCCCTTAAACAGAAATCTCGCAAAGCCTTGCTTGTTTCTTCATTACAGCAGGGATGAACTAATGGACCCAATAGGCTCTCTGCCATTGCTCCGACCAAGGCCGCTGCCGACAGCGACGGAAGTTGGGGAGCCAATACACCCGTTTGCACCCCCTCGAAAATCACCGCCTCAAAAAGCGCGGAATACGTTTTACGATACTGTAAGCGCGCTAAATCCACCGCTGGATCTACTGGCTCAGCGATAAGCGCCCAGGCTAATTTAGGCGCGGCAAAAGCGCGTTGCGCAAAGACTTCTGCTGCCGCCGCCAAACGAGTAGGTACTGGACCCGCTGCCAATAGCGCAATTTTTACCGCCTCGACCTCTCGGATAGTCGCGCGACTGAAGACTTCGGTGCTCAACTCATCTTTGTTGCTAAAATAACGATACACCGTGCCAACCCCAACTCCAGCCACAGACGCCAAAGCCTGGATAGTTAGGGCGCCAAAGCCGCCCTCTCTCACCAGTGATTCAGCGGCGTGAAGCAAAGCGGATTTTTGTGCGGCCTTTCGCTGCGTCACCAAGGGCGTTTCGCGGTATGCCATAAGGACTCCATAAGCTACCAAACAAGTGAATCATTATTCACTTGTTTGGGCAATATCTTAATTAGAGGTAAGAAAGTTAAGCGGAAACGACAAAAGGCGGCCGAAGCCGCCTTTTTCAAACAAAGAACCTAGAACTTACCAGCCGGTAATTTCTTTAAGCGCTTTGCCTATATCGGCCAAAGAGCGAACGGTTTTAACACCAGCATCTTGCAGCGCTGCAAACTTCTCATCTGCAGTACCTTTACCACCAGAGATAATCGCACCGGCATGCCCCATACGCTTACCAGCAGGTGCGGTGACACCAGCAATGTAAGATACAACGGGCTTGGTTACGTTTGCCTTGATGTAAGCAGCTGCCTCTTCTTCAGCAGTACCACCAATCTCACCGATCATGACGATTGCTTCGGTCTGTGGATCATTCTGGAACATTTCCAAAATGTCGATGAAACTAGAGCCTGGAATTGGGTCGCCACCTATACCTACACAGGTAGACTGGCCGAAACCATAGTCGGTAGTCTGCTTAACGGCTTCATAAGTCAAAGTACCTGAGCGCGATACAATACCTACTTTACCTGGCAAATGAATGTGACCGGGCATAATGCCGATCTTACTTTCGCCTGGAGTAATAACACCTGGACAGTTTGGTCCTATTAAACGCACACCCATCTCGTCGCACTTCACTTTACATTCCAGCATATCCAAAGTTGGAATGCCTTCAGTGATACAAACAATCAGTTTGATACCAGAAGTTGCAGCTTCGAGGATGGAGTCTTTACAAAATGCGGCAGGCACATAAATAACTGACGCTTCTGCACCAGTAGTGGCAACTGCATCTGCAACGGTATTGAAGACAGGAAGGCCCAAATGCTCTTGACCACCTTTGCCTGGCGTTACGCCACCGACCATTTTAGTACCGTAAGCTATGGCTTGTTCAGAGTGGAAAGTACCCTGTGCGCCGGTGAAGCCCTGGCAGATAACTTTAGTATCTTTGTTAAGTAAAACGCTCATTATTTACCCTCCGCTGCTTTTACGACTGTTTCAGCCGCTTCAGTGAGGCTGTTAGCAGCGATAATATTCAGACCGCTTTCTGCAAGAATTTTGGACCCGACATCTGCATTATTACCTTCGAGGCGAACAACAACAGGAATCTTTACACCCACTTCTTGGACTGCACCGATGATACCGTCAGCGATCAAATCGCAACGTACAATACCGCCAAAAATATTTACCAGAACCGCTTTAACGCTGTCATCTGACAATATAATTTTGAATGCCTCAGAAACGCGTTCCTTGGTTGCTCCGCCGCCTACGTCAAGGAAGTTAGCTGGCTCACCACCGTGTAATTTAACAATGTCCATGGTACCCATAGCCAAGCCTGCACCATTGACCATACAGCCAATATTGCCGTCCAGTGCCACGTAGTTCAATTCAAAACTAGCCGCATGCGCTTCGCGAGCGTCTTCCTGAGAAGGGTCGTGCATCGCCTTCAATTCAGGATGACGGTACATCGCATTGCTATCGACAACCAATTTGGCATCTAGGCAGTGCAAGTTTCCTTCGCTAGTAATAACTAATGGGTTGATTTCCATCAAGGCCAAATCTTTATCTTCGAACAATTTAGCCAAGCCCAAAAAGATATGAACAAACTGTTTAACCTGAGTTGGATTTAAACCCAGCTTGAAAGCCAGTTCGCGGCCTTGGTATGGCTGAGCGCCCGTCATCGGATCAATAATTGCTTTGAGAATCTTCTCTGGAGTCTCTTCTGCAACTTTTTCAATCTCAACGCCACCTTCGGTAGAGGCCATGAAAACGATACGACGTGAAGAGCGGTCTACTACCGCACCCAAATATAACTCCTGATCAATATCAGTACATGATTCAACCAAGATTTTAGAAACAGGCTGACCTTTCGCATCTGTCTGATACGTTACTAGGTTTTTACCCAGCCACTTTTCAGCAAATGCCTTGATCTCGTCTTTGCTGGTAACTAGCTTAACGCCGCCAGCTTTGCCTCGGCCACCAGCGTGAACTTGGGCTTTAACAACCCATTTGTCACCGCCAATTTTATCAGCTGCAGCTGCAGCCTCTTCCGGGGTATCGCAGGCATAACCTATAGAAACAGGTAGCCCATATTCAGCAAACAACTGTTTGCCCTGGTACTCGTGAAGGTTCATGTTGGAATTACCATCTCGGTCTGTGGAAGTCTCAAGCGAGCTAGATCCTGTCAGTGACTTGGCCCGCTTCCTCTGCACATTGCCGTAACAACGCTAAGTCGGGACGAATATTTTCCCGAATTTCGCGCACTACCGCAAATCTATTTACGCTTCTTGCGATTTGGCATATGGATAGCTTGTCCATTTACCGCTAATGCGGCTTCATGAACAGCTTCGGAAAGCGTGGGATGACCGAATACAGTCAAACCAATATCCTCCGCCGACGAGCCAAACTCCATAGCGATAACAATTTGTTGTACTAAGTCAGCCGCACTATTACCAATAATATGGCAGCCAAGAATACGATCAGTGTTTTCGTCGGCGAGTATTTTCACCATTCCCACTGAATCATTAGCAGCAACCGCACGACCAATGGCCGCGAACGGAAACGCGCCTACTTTAAAAGAAATACCGTCAGCTTTTAACTGCTCTTCTGTTTTGCCCACACCTGCTATTTCAGGATGGGTGTAAATAACCGATGGAATACAGTCGTAATTCACGGCGACTTTATGGCCGGCAATACGCTCAACGACCATAACACCCTCTTCTGAACCCTTATGTGCCAGCATGGGACCGCGAACAAGATCACCTACTGCAAAGATTCCCGCAGCATCAGTTTCGCAGTAATCATCAACAAAGATGAAGCCACGCTCATCGAGATTTACACCGCAATCAGGAGCAAGCAAATCATTACTGAAAGGTTTGCGGCCCACACAGACAATTAATTTATCGAAGGTTTCGGTTTTCTCTTCATCATCTTGGGTATAACTTACCTCAACTTTACCTTTGACGATTTTAGTCGCGGTAACCCGTGCACCCATTTTTATATCTAAACCCTGCTTTTTAAAAACTTTTGCCGCTTCCTTGGCAATCTGTCCGTCCACTGCGGGTAGAAAAGTATCCAAAGCCTCTAGCATGACAACCTGGCTACCCAAACGTGACCATACGCTGCCAAGTTCCAAACCGATAACGCCGGCGCCAATCACACCTAATTTGGCGGGCACGCTTTGGAACTCTAAGGCACCGGTTGAATCAACGATAACATCTTGATCCACTGGCGCGGAAGGAATGGCGATCGGAATAGATCCGGCAGCAATAATGATACTGCCGGCCTCGAGCAAACTGATACTGCCATCAGCCGCCGTCACTTCCACTTTCTTGCCTGCCAGCACCTTGCCAGCTCCTTCAATGGTAGTGACACCGTTGGCTTTGAACAAACCACCAATACCGCCAACCATTTGATCAATAACTGCGTCTTTACGCTTGATCATGGCAGGAACATCAATCGTTATCTCGCCAGTACTAATACCATGCACCGCAAAATTATCTTTTGCTTCATGATACTTATAGCTGCTATCAAGTAAGGCTTTCGATGGGATACAGCCCCAGTTTAAGCAGGTTCCACCCAAGGCTAATTTGTCATCTTTGTTACGGCCTTTTTCAATACAGGCAGTTTTTAACCCAAGCTGTGCAGCGCGAATCGCTGCGACATAACCTGCGGGACCAGAACCTATTACTACCACATCAAATTTCGACATCAATAACACCCTGTTCTTTAATTTGTAAAGGACCATCACGAGCAGGCCCAGCACATCTAAACAATTCTCGCGCCGATATCAACAACACCAATCTTAGCTCGACTAAATTTCTAGCAGAATCCGTGCTGGATCTTCAATAAGGTCTTTAATCGCGACAAGAAATTGAACCGCGTCTTTACCGTCAACCAAGCGATGGTCATAAGACAAGGCCAAATACATCATGGGTTGAATAACCACCTCACCATTCACCGCCATCGGCCGATCTTGAATTTTATGCATACCCAAAATAGCGGTTTGCGGCGGGTTTAGAATAGGCGTGGATAACAATGAGCCAAACACCCCACCGTTGGTGATTGTAAATGTACCGCCGGTCATATCTTCGATAGAAAGCTTACCGTCTTTAGCACGCAAGCCGTACTCGCGGACTTTTTCCTCAATTTTCGCCAAACTCATATTTTCTGCGTCGCGCAGCACCGGTACAACCAAGCCTTTGTCGGTAGAAACCGCCACGCCGACATCTTGAAAACCGTGATATACCACGTCATCGCCGTCAAGAGAGGCGTTGACTGCGGGGAAGCGCTTAAGTGCTTCGCAAGCCGCTTTAACAAAAAAGCCCATGAAACCTAAACGAGTGCCATTATGGGATTTTTCAAACAAATCTTTGTATTGGCTACGCAGATCCATAACAGGCTTCATATTAACTTCATTAAAGGTCGTCAGCATCGCCGTGGTATGAGTTGCTTCTAGCAAACGCTCAGCAATACGCTTGCGCAAACGCGTCATGGGCACACGCTTTTCCACCCGCTCGCCCGCGGGCACATCAACAACTGGGGCAGCCGGTGTCGGCGCGGGTGTCGGCGCAGGCGTAGGCTTAGCGGCAGGTACAGAGACAGGTTTATGGCTAACAACGTCTTCTTTGGTAATGACGCCGCCTTTGCCGGTACCGGTAACTGCCGCCGCGTCAATGCCTTTTTCGTCTAGCATTTTACGAGCAGCTGGACTGATTTTAAGGTCAGCGCTAGCAGCAGGTACCGCTTCTGACACTGCTTCGGCCGGCGCGGTAGTAGCCGCACTCGCCGCTGCACCTTCGTCAAATAAGGCAAGAAGTTCATCACTAAGAACGATCTCGCCCTCACCCTTAAGGATTTCTTTTAGCACGCCGTCAGCGGGTGCAACCACTTCTAACACGACCTTATCAGTTTCAATATCAACTAAAGGCTCATCACGTGACACGGCTTCGCCGACTTTTTTATGCCACGTGGCAATAGAACCATCGGCGACTGATTCCGGAAATGTTGGTGCTTTTATATCAGTACTCATTATTTTTCCTGTCAATTAACGTCGCTGTACGAGACAGTCTTTAAAAGTTGATTAAAACTCTACAATTTTAACGCCTGTTTAATAAATTTCTCTTGTTGAGCAAGGTGCAAAGCCATATATCCGGCCGCGGGTGATGCTGACGGCTCTCGCCCAACATAACCCAACAATAGATTTTTCTCAGGCTTAAAGCTACGAATTACCCGAGTCATACGATGACGACTATTATACCAAGCACCCTGATTACGCGGCTCTTCTTGGCACCAAACCACTTTTTTAAGATTTGGATAGCTAGCAATGGCATTGCGTAAATCTTCATAGGGAAAGGGGTAAACCTGCTCGAGGCGAACCAGAGCAACAGAGTCTTTGCTGTGTTCACGACGCGCTGCTCGCAGATCGTAATACACTTTACCGCTACACAGGACCATACGCGTGACTTTAGACTTATCGATATCATCAGTCTCATCAATCACATTTTGGAACTGACCTTGGGTTAATTCTTCTATGCTTGAAACTGCTTCTTTATGGCGCAGCAAGCTCTTAGGTGACATTACCACCAGTGGCCGGCGTAACGGCCGAATCGCCTGACGGCGCAACATATGATAAACCTGCGCGGGTGTAGAGGGCACGCAAACTTGAATATTGTGCTCAGCGCAAAGCTGCAAGAAACGCTCTAGTCGAGCAGAAGAATGCTCTGGCCCCTGCCCTTCATAGCCATGCGGCAAGAGCATGGTCAGACCACACAAACGGCCCCACTTTAACTCACCACTGCTTATAAACTGATCGACAACAACCTGCGCACCATTGGCAAAGTCACCAAACTGAGCTTCCCAAATAACCAGAGAATCTGGCTGTGTTGTTGAGTATCCATATTCAAAGGCAAGCACAGCTTCCTCTGACAGCAGTGAGTCGAAAATTGAAAAATCCGGCTGATCAGCAGACATATTCTGCAGCGGAACATAACGGCGAGCATCTGACTGGCTGTGCAATACCGCGTGACGATGCGAAAAGGTACCGCGACCTACATCCTGACCCGTAAGACGTACTTTGTGCCCCTGCTTTAGCAGTGTGCCGTATGCCAAAACCTCCGCAAAACCCCAGTTAATGGGCATTGCACCTACGGCCATTTTACGACGATCTTCGTAAATCTTGGCGACTTGGCGCTGAACAACGATACCTTCAGGCACGGCGTTAACAAGCTCAGCAGTCTCTTTAAATAATTTTGATTCGATTGACGTGTCACCAGCAACATCCCAAGCGTGACCAAGATACGGCGTCCAATCAACAAACAACTCAGTGTTAGGCTGCATAACGAGACTTTTCGCTACGTGCTCACCATTGTCCAGCGCCTGACGGTAATCGTCGGCCATTTTATCAGCAAGCTCTTTGCTAATAATGCCTTCTTCAAGCAATTTATTTACGTAGAGCTCACGTGTGGTTTTCTGTTTACTGATTTTGCTATACATCAATGGCTGGGTGCCAGAAGGCTCATCAGCCTCATTGTGCCCGCGACGCCGATAGCAAATAAGATCTACCACCACATCTTTCTTAAACTCTTGACGAAAGTCTGCCGCCATTTGGCTGACAAACAATACGGCTTCCGGATCGTCGCCATTAACATGGAAAATCGGTGCCTGAACCATTTTTGCCACATCAGTACAGTACTCAGTCGAGCGCGCATCTTCCTGCAGGCTGGTAGTGAAACCAACTTGGTTATTGATGACGATATGAACTGTGCCACCGGTTTTGTAGGCGCGGGTTTGAGACATTTGAAATGTCTCCATAACGACGCCCTGACCAGCAAATGCGGCATCACCGTGTAAAACCACCGGAACAACTTTCTCCCCAATAGGATCGTTGCGACGATCCTGTCGCGCGCGCACCGAGCCTTCCACAACAGGTGACACAATCTCCAAATGCGAGGGGTTAAACGCCAAAGCCAAATGCACTTCACCACCAGAGGTCATCACGTTCGACGAGAAACCTTGGTGATACTTAACGTCGGCCGAACCCTGATATTTGACCTTACCTTCAAACTCATCAAACAGCTCAGCGGGACTTTTACCCAAGATATTGACTAAAAGATTGAGGCGGCCACGGTGAGCCATACCAATAACCATCTCTTTCGCGCCATAAGATCCGGCACGTTGAATAATGGCATCCATCATCGGAATTAAGCTTTCACCACCTTCCAAACCAAAGCGCTTAGTACCTGGGTATTTAGAACCCAAGGATTTTTCTAAACCTTCGGCGGCGGTTAGACGCTCTAATAAATGTGTGCGAACTTCGAGTCCAAACTGCGGCTGTGAACGTACGCTCTCCATCCTTTGCTGGATCCAAGTTCGCTCGCGGGTATCGACAATATGCATAAACTCAGTGCCGACTGATCGGCAGTAAGTGGCACGCAAGGCATCGTAGATTTCCCTAAGAGTAGCTTGGTCTTTACCGATGTAAAGACTGCCAGTTTGGAAAGTAGTATCGAAATCAGCTTCGCTCAGCTGGTGATATTGCAGCTCTAGATCGGGTACGCGGCCACGCTGCCACAGACCCAGTGGATCTAGTTCAGCTTCTTGGTGACCGCGTTGACGATATGCGCTAACTAGTTGAATAACTCTGATTTGTTTGCGTTCATGAACACTGATATCGTTATTTATTGGCCCATTATTGCGAATAGGCGTTTTTGCCAACTGGGCAAAATGCTCTCGAACGGGCGAATGGGGAATATCATTTATTGTGCTTTCACTGACGCGGGGTAATTGTTGGAAGTAATCACGCCACTCATCAGAAACGCTGTTGGGATCTGTAAGATAGTTTTCGTACAACTCTTCTACATAAGTCGCATTTCCGCCAGATATGTGTGAGCTCTTCCGTAAAAGCTCCATCGAATTTTTCTGCATTCCTGTCCACCTAAAAATAAGGAAAGTGGTCGCGCGAATAGTTATTGCCCGATAAGGCAATTCTCACCTGGTATGTCCTTGCAGCGTTCAGTGTACGCTGCAGAACCGACTTGCACCACAGACAAGGCGCTTCCCTACTGTGCGTTTTCACACTTGTATAGCGCTGGTAAGCACAGAATTATATTTTATTTTACGCTGCTAGTCAGCAGCGCTTTAGGATTAACTTTATGCAGAGTTTTATCTCTCGGCCTAAGCCGAGAGAATATTTACGTTGCCCTGCTTAGCAACATAGTCCGAATGTGACCAATCGCCTTTGTCGGATTTAAACCCTTAGGACAAACATTGACACAGTTTTGGATGCCGTGGCAACGAAATACACTGAACGGATCATCAAGATCATTCAAGCGCTCTTCAGTTGCTGTATCGCGACTGTCCGCCAAAAAGCGATACGCTTGCAACAAACCACTTGGACCAATAAAACGATCCGGGTTCCACCAAAAGGATGGGCAAGCGGTTGAACAGCACGCACAAAGAATACATTCGTACAAACCATCTAACTTAGCACGATCTTCAGGAGACTGGAGACGCTCGATGCCAGGTGCTGGCGTATTGTTTTGCAAGTATGGCTTGATCTTCTCGTACTGCTTATAGAAAAGCGTCATATCGATGACAAGGTCACGAATTACCGGCAAGCCTGGCAGCGGGCGCAGCACAAGCTTATTACCACCTCTGCCATTTTTCAGCGCCTCTGAAATTGGCGTAATGCACGACAAACCGTTTTTACCATTAATATTCATGCCATCCGAGCCACAAACGCCCTCACGACACGAACGACGGTAAGTCAACGAAGCATCGTTGCGTTTTAAGAGCTCAAGTACGTCCAATACCATGATGTCCTTGCCACCGGTATCGACTTCAACTTCCTGCATATACGGTTCCTGATCTATTTCAGGATTGTATCGATAGAGACTGACTTTCAACATATCTGTTTTCTCCTGAATCAGTACGTACGAACTTTTGGTGCAAAAGCTTCGAGCGTTTTAGGCGTAAAGTTAACCGCTCGCTTGGCAATGGTTTTGTCTTTCGGGAAGTAAACCGAATGACACAGCCAATTCACATCATCGCGATCAGGGAAATCGTCGCGAGCGTGGGCACCGCGACTTTCCGTCCGCGCCTCTGCAGCAATTGCAGTAGCCTCGGCAACTTCTAATAAGTTATGCAATTCAAGTATTTCAATACGCGCGGTATTGAATATATTGCTCTTATCTTCCAGCTTGGTATTCTCAATACGACCACGCAGATCATGGAGCTTTTTGACGCCTTCTTTCATGAAGTCACCGCGGCGGAATACACCGAAGTAATTCTGCATCACACCCTGTAACTCTTTACGCAAATCAGCAACTTTTTCGTCACCTGTCGCGTTATTAATTCGATCAAGGCGTGAAACAGCATGTTCAATCTCAGCTTCAGAAGCGTCGCGCAGGTCGATACCTTCGCGCAGAGCCTGCTCAATAAAGATGCCAGAGGCACGACCAAACACCACTAGGTCGAGCAACGAGTTGCCGCCGAGACGATTCGCGCCGTGAACAGATACACAGGCGACTTCGCCACAAGCGTAAAGACCCGGAATCACCGTATCATTACCATCTGCATCAATAGTAAGCGCCTGACCATTCACGTTGGTCGGAATACCACCCATCATGTAGTGACAAGTAGGCACAACTGGAATCGGCTCTTTAACTGGGTCAGCGTGGGCAAAGGTACGTGACAATTCACAAATACCCGGCAAACGGCTTTCCAATACATCTTCGCCAAGATGGTCAAGTTTTAGGAACACGTGATCGCCATTGGGGCCACAGCCGCGACCTTCCAAAATCTCCAACGTCATTGAGCGAGCAACAACGTCGCGACCAGCCAAGTCTTTGGCATTGGGCGCGTAGCGCTCCATGAAGCGCTCGCCATCTTTATTGACTAGATAACCACCTTCACCGCGGCAACCTTCTGTCACTAATGTGCCTGCACCCGCAATACCTGTGGGGTGAAACTGCCACATCTCGATATCCTGCACTGGGAAACCCGCGCGCAGTGCCATACCAATTCCGTCACCGGTATTAATATGGGCGTTAGTAGTCGACGCATAAATTCGACCAGCGCCGCCAGTGGCAAATACTGTTGCCTTGGATTTGACATAGACAACTTCGCCAGTCTCGATACAGATGGCGATAACGCCCACGACTGCGCCATCTTCGTTTTTCACTAAATCAGTGGCGTACCACTCATTGAAAAATACGGTTTTGTGTTTCAAGTTACCTTGATAAAGAGTATGCAGCAGTGCATGGCCAGTTCGGTCTGCCGCTGCACAGGTACGAGACGCTTGACCACCTTCCCCAAACGCTTTCGACTGACCGCCAAAGGGACGCTGATAAATACGGCCTTCTTCAGTACGCGAAAACGGCAAACCCATATGGTCCAACTCAAAAATAGCCTCAGGACCAACCTTACACATGTATTCAATAGCTTCCTGATCACCGATGTAATCCGAGCCTTTGACGGTGTCATACATATGCCACTGCCACTGATCATCAGGATCGTCACTGGCGATTGCGCAAGTAATACCGCCCTGAGCAGAAACCGTGTGTGAACGAGTCGGAAAAACTTTTGAAATTACTGCTATTTTGTAGCCTGACTGCGCCAGTTGCAGTGCAGCGCGCATACCAGCACCGCCGCCGCCAACAATGACAGAATCAAAAGAAATAGTACGAATATTAGCCATTACTTAACTCCAAAGAATCTGGATTCCCCAAACGAGGTACGTAAACAAAACAACAGCCGAAGCTGCCTGAAATGCCAAGCGCAATACTGTGCCTCGACCGCCCAATAGTCGCTCAGTTAGATAATCGGTAGAGACTGCCCACAGTCCAATCCAAGCATGAGAAACGATGGACAATACTGCTGCGGTACTAAATACACGCATGAAGGTACTGTCGAAGTATGCACTCCACTGCGTGTAGGTCAGATCTGACCCACTGACCAGCAGATAAAAAACAACCACCAGCATATACGCCAGCAGTATCACACCGGAAACCCGCTGAACTAGCCAGTCGGACAAACCACTGCGCCCAAAATTCGTTACTGAATCTACCATATCCACAACCCCGAGAGCACAACTAACATCGCCGTAGCGGCAAAGACTAACTTAGCACCAGTCTCACCACCTTTCATCGTTTCACCGATGCCGGCATCCATTACCAAATGTTTGACGGCAGAGGAAGCGTGATAACTTAATGCAATTAAAACAGCCCAAATACTTAACTTGCCCCAGAAGGATGCTAAATATGCCTTCGACTGTTCAAAGCCCTCGGGCCCATCCAAGCTTGTACCTAGGAACCAAAACAGCAGGGCAACACCTGCTACAAGAGTTACACCACTGACGCGATGCAAAATAGAGGTATATGCGGTAATCGGCAGCGAAATTGTGCCGAGATCCAAATTTACAGGTCGTTTATCTTTCACGGTTTTTGCCACACTTTTAATTTCAGGCCCATGTACTACGAGCGGTTTAAAGGGAGTGGATCAATCACATACCGAATTCTCCAATCCGGCATCGCTTCATTATCAGCAGGAGCATTAAACTCCCAGCGAAACGCCGGCATTATAGGACCATCGAAGTGCAATTACAAACGCTTAAACATCCGCAAAAGGGCCCCAATAAACTCCGGTATCAAGAGCTTAATAGGATAAATTCGAGCCATTATGGGTCCGTATAAATCCTTAGTTCAGAGCCTTGTGGTGCACAAAAAATGGTCCACATTCATGTAAAAATCATAAAAACTCACCGACACTCAACATTTAGAATTCCATCCAAGCCAATTGCAGGCTAAAATGTATTCACTGTTGACAAAACATTTTAGCTCTCTATATTTGTCACTCCCGCGAATGCGGATCTTCCCGTTGTTACTCTTGGCAATACCTTGTCAGATGCTAGACACGGGAACCTAACGCCACAAGCTATGTTAAAAAGTAACAGGAGCCCGTCCCAATGAGCGATAAGAAAGCAGTTCTGAGTATCGATGGAAAAACGCTGGACCTTAAAGTCCACTCTGGCACCATCGGTCCCGACGTCATCGAAGTCAGCGCCCTGACAGGTAACGGATACTTCACTTACGATCCCGGCTTTGTCTCTACCGCTGCCTGTGAATCAAAAATCACTTATATTGATGGCGATAAAGGGATTCTGTTGCACGGCGGCTACCCTATAGAGCAACTAGCCGAACACTCTGACTACCTAGAAACCTGTTATCTTTTATTGTACGGCGCACTTCCAGACGCAGAGCAAAAAGACAAATTTGTTAGTAAAGTTCGAATGCATACCATGGTCAACGACCAAATGAGCACCTTTTTCAAAGGCTTCCGTCGCGACGCTCATCCCATGGCTATCATGTGTGGCGTAGTAGGCGCTCTGTCAGCGTTTTATCACGACTCGCTGGATATTAAAGACGAAAAGCACCGTGAAATTTCTGCAATTCGCCTAATCGCAAAAATGCCGACCTTGGCGGCGATGACGTATAAGTACACCATTGGCCAACCGTTCATGTACCCGCAGAATCATTTGAGCTATTCAGAGAACTTCCTGCACATGATGTTCGGCAATCCCTGTGAGCAAGATAAAGTAAATCCTGTGCTCGCCAAGGCAATGGACAAAGTCTTCCTCCTGCATGCAGATCACGAACAAAACGCGTCAACTTCAACTGTACGCCTTGCCGGTTCTACCGGTGCAAACCCATTTGCCTGTATCTCTGCGGGTATTGCTGCCCTTTGGGGACCATCCCACGGCGGCGCCAACGAAGCAGTATTAGACATGCTCAATGAAATTGGCGATGCCTCACGCATAGACGAGTTCGTGGCTAGAGCAAAAGACAAGGATGATCCATTCCGCCTAATGGGCTTTGGTCACCGCGTTTATAAAAACTTTGACCCGCGCGCCAAAGTCATGAAGCAAGCGGCTGATGAAGTGTTGGCTGAACTAGGCTTAGAAAATGACCCACTATTGGCCATTGCTAAACGCCTGGAGCAAATCGCACTTGAAGATCAATACTTTATTGATAGAAAGCTATACCCGAACGTCGATTTCTACTCAGGTATTATTCTCAAGGCTATTGGCATCCCAACCAGTATGTTCACCGTTATCTTCGCACTGGGTCGCACTCCAGGCTGGATAGCCCACTGGAATGAAATGATTAGTGGCAGCTACCGAATTGGTCGTCCTCGCCAACTTTATACAGGCCCAGTGCAGCGAGATTTTGTGCCATTAGATAAACGCTAGAAATTAAAAAAGGCCGCTGATGCGGCCTTTTTTAATTCTCAGATCAGCAACTGTAATTACGTGCAGAATTTGCTGTACACGGCCTAGCGCGTTTTATACTCAAATCCCATCTCAGCGCCATCTACCGACTTTCTATAACTACTAATATCGCTGTTTTTATCGAATTCAGCGCCCTCTTTCATCAACAGCTTGGTTTTCATTTTAAAACGCCGCTCCTCATTTCTTGAACTTTGGTCAAACCAAGCCTCAACACCGTATCGACCTTTGCCAGAACTAATCATATCGGGCACGTCACCGTGAACGCCGGCCGGCAGACTCAAATCCAACGCCTGCGAGCTGCTAGGCGCTGTCGCTCCGCCAGTTTTTGATGCCGACTGCTCAGCCGGCATCGCACTGTCGACCACGCTCGCAGTATTTGCAGAGCCCACATTCGACACCGGCACTGTCCGGCTGCGCTCAACTTTGTCACCGCAAGCAATAAGCGTTGAGCAAATTAAAATCACACTACACGAACGATAAATCATACTTAGAAATCACCTGATTCAAATACCAGCGCACTTGCCTAGTCCGATTGGACAATAGCGAAGGAAAAAAGTCACGTATACATTGGCTGGCAGTGTTAGTTTTATGCGACAACAACCCTAGGGAGATCACATGAGTAGGCTCGCCGGCAAAGTAGCTATTATTACTGGCGCCGCACGCGGCATGGGCGCCGTCACTGCCAAACTATTTATTGAACATGGCGCCAAGGTTGTCCTCGCAGATATTCTTGATGATGCGGGTGAAACACTTGCTGAATCACTGGGTAGTAACGCACGATATGTTCACGCCGATGTTTCAAGCGAGGCAGACTGGCAAAAGCTCATAAGCGCCGCAGAGGTATTCGGACCGCTGAATATCGTCGTTAATAACGCTGCTATTTTACACGCAGCCTCTATTGCCGACTCCGATGCCGACGATTACATGCGGGTTATAAAAATTAATCAGCTAGGCACCTACCTCGGTATTCGCGCGGCTATTGCACCAATGAAAAAGGCCAGTGGCGGCTCGATAATTAACATCTCATCCATCGACGGTCTGCAAGCTAAAAATGGTTTATCTGCTTATGTATCCAGCAAGTGGGCGGTGCGAGGCCTGACAAAATCTGCCGCAATTGAACTGGGGCCCTACAATATTCGGGTCAATACTGTACATCCCGGCGGAATATTTACCGCCATGCACGGCGCTGAGGGACAAACTGAACCCTCTGAACAGGATAATGAATTCTATGTGAATCATGCCTTACCGCGGGTAGGGCTGCCGATAGAAGTCGCCAATATGTCTTTATTTTTGGCATCAGACGAAAGCAGCTACTCCACCGGCGCGGAATTTCTTGTCGATGGCGGCTGGCAAGCGGGCCTCAGACTAAGCATGCTGCCAAGCTCTTGATATAAATGCTAGCAAACAAACACTGGAAAGCTAACAAAGAGTCTTCTATATTAGCACTGTGATCACGATTTTATCTGCGGAGGACCCAATGGACACCGATCTACATACAATGAATCTACTCTTTGACCAGCTTGGCCTGCCAAGCGAAGATAAAGAAGTTGAACGCTTCATTGTACGCCACCGACCACTGCCCAGAGACTTGCTAATACATGAAGCGAGCTTTTGGAAACCAGCACAAGCAAGTTTTTTAAAAGAATCCTTGGATATTGATGCTGAGTGGGCAGAGCTAGTTGATGAACTAGATGCACGCCTGCGCTATTAGCGCAGGCAATGACCGCACACTGCTAGCCATTACCCTCATCCAGACCCACATAAGTAATTTTAGGGTAGGATACCCACTTAAACATCTGTTGATGACTACAAATCATGCACTTATGCGGAGTCTCCCCCGTACTGGGGTTCATGTCTCCCGCACTAACCATCATACCGTGCCCACACTTATCGCAGACATAATTGACTTCTATTGTTTGAACTGGCCGTTTGATTTCAGGCATTGCTAATGTCTCGTCTTATAACGGCCCGGCTCCATTATTGGGCGCGGGATATGCAGATGGCGAGTTAGGCTGGGCTGCTCGAGGCGGCCTGGCAATCCCCTTCTTGGCGCGCTCCAGCTCCTTTTCCACCGAATTAATCATGGCTGACCAGACTTCAATTAAGGCATTATTGGAACTTTCTAGCAAGCCACCCAAGGAGTTTTGCTGAATTTTATCGATCTGGTCTTTGGCAATATCAATACGTGCTTCTATACTATTAAGTCGCGCCGACAAGTCAGTTAACTGGGCATTTAAGCCTTGGCGATAGGCTTGTTGATCCCGATACTGCCAGTATTCAAAGCTCGTCAAGCTTACAACAATGACTGCCGCGAGCAAAACACCAAGTGAAGATTTCATTTTGTACTCCCACCTAAGGCAAACACACAAAAAATTAGAGCTTAATGGCTAAAGACATTACTATGCTATGGCAAGGAAACATAGGCTTCAATTTTTCTGTACAACAGCTAATAAGCACCACTCTTTCAGCTTCGGGATACCATCAAAAAAATGAAACTGCAGTTACTCCTTACCGGCAATGAACTGATGGCCGGCGATACTATAGATTCCAACTCAGCCATGATCGCAGAGCTCATCACCAACTACGGCTGGCGTATTGACAGAAAAACCACCGTAGGTGATGACCTCCCCACACTTGAAAATCAAATTCGCAATTTGGCTAGCGACTGCGACGTCCTCATTATTAATGGCGGCCTCGGCCCCACTGTAGATGATATGACCTCACTCGCACTGGCAAACGCTACAGGAAACGTCATCACCGAGCATCCTGATGCTCTCACCCATTTAACGCAGTGGTGCGAGCAACGAGGTTTTCGCTTAAATGCCGCCAATCTTAAGCAAACCATGCTGCCCAAGGGCTGCAGCATTATTGCCAACTCCCGAGGCAGCGCGGTGGGCATACGACTAAAAATAGGCAGTTGTCTTGTGCTCGCCACGCCCGGGGTCCCCAGTGAATTACGTACCATGATGAGGGATGAAATTATCCCACTGCTAGACGCCCGATTTGCCTCTGACTACATACAAACTCAGCGTTTAGCTGTTTTCGGACTCGGTGAGTCGTCCATACAGGAAAAGGTTAATACGCGTTATCCTGATTGGCCAGAAGATGTTGAACTTGGCTTTCGCGCCTCCATGCCGGTACTCGAGGTAAAGCTCACAACCCGAGGCAAAAATGCCGCCGAAAAGATCAATGAATGGCGCGGCAAGATCATCGAATTAATAGATGACCACTTGCTTGGCGATATGCCTTTAAGCCTGGCGCAGGTGGTAATTGCCGCCGCCAAGGCGAAAAATTTAAGCCTTGGCACGGCAGAATCATGCACTGGTGGACGAATCGCTGCCGAACTCACCAGCGTCGCGGGCTCGTCCACGGTATTCCCCGGCGGTATTGTTAGCTATTCCAACGCCATAAAGCAGCAACTTTTGGCGGTGTCGGAATCGAGCTTGGCTAGCCATGGCGCAGTTAGTGAAGTGGTTGTAAGGCAAATGGCACACGGCGCACTACTGGCGCTGGGCAGCGATTTAGTGGTTGCCGTCACTGGCATTGCCGGACCCGATGGCGGCAGCGAAGATAAACCGGTAGGCACGGTATGGATTGCCTGGGGCAGCCAAGACGACCTGAGGGTTAAAAAATTCTTCTTGCCGGTGGACCGCAGCTTATTTCAAACCTTAGTTACAGCCCTAGGCTTAGATTTACTTCGCCGCCATATATTAGAGATCCCCGGCTTACCGGAACTCATGACGCGTAGCAGGGCCTAGTAGATATAAGCTAGCGCATTGATACGCGCTATCCATTGGCTTTAAGCTTTGGCTGCAAGAGCGTCATCAAGCCACTGCAACAGCATTTGATACGCGCCGTTGATCATCGCTACAGCCTCGTCATCACGTACGCCCTTTGGCTCTGCCCGGCCGTACCAATCGACACGACTGCGAGCGCCGTCGAGTTCGGTCACTTTTGCATTGGCTGAGTAATCGCTGACAGGCATAGGAACACCGCGCGGAATATTGTATGAGAAACTCATTGTCGATACATCTTGCGCAGTCAAGACCTCATCGATTGGATCCATGCCTTTGATATGCAAACGCCGCGTCATACCAACACCGCTGCCAAGCAATTCGATTTTGTCTATTCCCGGCGCCCAACTGAGGTCTCCAAAGTCTTCCAACAAAGCCCAAACCTTGGCGGCGGGAACATTAAACTCTCGGGCTAAATGCGTTTCAACCATAATAGTCACTGCCTCATCATTATCATTGTGTGGGGCATGATGCCCTATCAATAAAAACCTAACCTCACCCGAACGGCCTAGCCACTATAAACTTTTAGCAATATAAACAATCGCTAATTGGCGCCTTCTTTAAAGACTGCTACTCTTTAATCAAGTAACAAACCATTAACGTAAAACTGCATAGCAATAATGCAGCGCCCGTCCGGAACAACGTTATGAAGGCTTTATCTGCCACACCTGTACTGCTCTTCAGTATGGATTCAGATCAATTTTGGGCTGCGCCAACAACAACCGGAGGCTTAAAAGCCTATTACCAAAAATACGGCATTTGCAGTGATCAATACCAGATTGAACTGGTCCATTTTAAAGACGAAACCGCCATCGCCGATTGGCAAAAATCTTGGCAAGAAATCTATTTACCAGCGATAAGTGAGGCTCTTAAAAACGGCCAGCAAGCGGTAATAGGGTTTAGCATGTACACTTGGAACGCCGCTGAATTTCTCGATCTTATTCATCAGATTAAATCTGAATGCCCTGACGTGCTTTGTATCGCGGGTGGCCCGCACGTGCAGCAGGCCGAAGACTATCTGGGTGAAGACCCTATCGATATTATTATTCTTGGTGAAGGTGAAACAACATTTAAAGAAATTTTGGATGGCCCACTCCCTAGTAACTGGCCGTCGATCAACGGCATCACCTATTTAGAAAGCGGCAGCATTCAAAAAACGGCCGAGCGCCAACGGAGAAAATTCCTAGACGAACTTCCGTCGCCGCTAGATGCCATTGAACTAAGCGATGCCAATGGCAAGCCACTCTATGACTCGATATCTTATGAAACCAGTCGTGGCTGTCCCTTCAAATGTGCATTCTGCGAATGGGGGACCGGCGCCATTGGATCTAAAATGTATCAGTTTTCAATGGACAGAGTTCGCAGTGATTGGCACAGAATCGTCGACGCTGGTATAAAAGATATCTGGCTTGCCGATTCAAATTTTGGCGCCCTTAAAGAAGATCTAGAAAAAGCCCAGCTGATTTGTGAGCTAAAAGAAAAAACCGGACTGCCCAGCAGCTTTGCCACCTCGTGGTCAAAAAAGCATAGCCCGCGGGTGCAGGAAATTGTTCTGCTATTGCATAACAATGGATTATTACCTCATTACCAATTAGCACTTCAAACACTCACGCCCTTGGCTCTTGAGCTTAGTAATCGACAGAATATGGCGGCGAACAAATATGAGCCGATAGCTCGTCAAATGGCAGCGGAGGGAGTACCTATTGCAGCGGAGCTTATTTGGGGACTTCCCGGTGACAACCTTGCTGATTTCGAAAACAATCTAGACCAACTACTGAAGACCTTTCCCAACCTCAATATCTTCGCCTACACCTTGCTGCCAGGCACGGAATTTTATCGAAAACGCGAGGAATACAAAATTGAAACTATTCCCGTGGCGGGTTATGGCAAGGCAAAGGGAGAATATGTTGTTGCCTGTCACACCTTTAACCGCGATGAAGGTATTGAAGGGTATTTCCTCATTACCGCCCACATTCTTTTTGCTCATGGTCACCTTATTCCGCTGACCATTCGCTATCTAGCATTGCACGACGGTATCACTACAGCGCCACTGCTCCGGGCATTACTACGAGCAGTTTGCGCAGAGTATCAAAGTGAAATGCCTAGCCTTGCGCTACAAGAGCGTATGACCGTCTATGAAAATAGAGCGACGATATTTACCACCATATTAAAAGAACCGCAGCGACTTTATCGCCTGCTAGAATCAGAAATCATTGATTATCTAGAGCGCGGCGGCAACACATCTTTAACCGCAGCAAGCCGTCGCATTCTCGCCCTAGATCAGGCCTTATCGCCACGTTGTGGCGACGCGACAGAAGTCGACTATGCGTTTAATTTCGATGCCATGAGTAGCAAGGCGGCATTGGATTGCCTAAGCATTCCAAACGCCGAGGATCTAAGCATAGAGATCAGTCAAACCCTTTGTATAAAAAGTCCAGGCGGTGT
>NZ_JBLIKC010000036.1:0-22691 GCF_047636175.1 Zhongshania sp.
ACAGTAATAGCCGTCACGACGCTAAGTTATTTTTAGCTGATAATATCAGTGCACTCGCTGCCTTTATCGATCTGTATGAGATTAGCGCCGACCGCCAGTGGCTTCAATATGCCAAAGCCAGCGCCGACGTTATTCGAGAGAAAATAGCCAGCCCCGATATTGTCGGCTTGCCGGCGGCCAGCATCGGTGTCGAGGATCCTTTGGCACCGTATGTCGATTTAGAAGAAAACATTCAGGCCACGCGGGCCTTAAATACCCTATATCACTACAGCGGCCGCGAGCTTGACAAGTTGCTAGCAGAAAAGGCCATGGCTTATATTAGCAGCAGCGAGGTCATCGCAAGCCGGTTCACTGAGGCGGGGATTCTACTCGCTGATGCAGAACTAAACCGCGACCCTCTGCATTTGGTGGTAGTGGGTTCAAAATCTGATGCCAAAGCCCAGAAGTTATTTGGTGCAGCGCTAGCGACTAGCTATCAAAGCTACCGCCGTATTGAATGGTGGGATCGCAGCGAGGGTGAATTAATTAATCACGATGTTGAATACCCTACTCTAGCCAAGGCAGCTGCGTTTGTGTGTAACGACAAGCGCTGCTCAACACCGATTTATAAGGCCAATGAAATTCAAGAAGTCATCGCGTTAATAGAGGGCACCCAAAAATAGCATTTCAATGTCTATTTAACGCCAATGATTGCATAGAGACCTTCAAAGCGAACGGCTACGTCTTCGTTAACTATAATTTCGGAGCAGAGATTGATCTTGGCCTTGCCGCGCTCTTCAAAGCGATCAAAGAAATGTTCCCAGTGTTTCTCTTCAACTACCAGTGAACTCGATACAATATCGCCGGTAACAGGCTTGAGGTATTTAATTGATGCTTCAGCCACCACGATGTCGGGGTCTAGACCGTAATCGACGCAGCGCATATATACCATGCCCCAGCACGCCATAACGGCCATAACATAGAGACTGCCGCCGAAGGCGGTGAGCTTATCGTTGATACTGGGAGCCAGTGGAGCATGCAATCGCAGGCTGAAGCCATCATAGTCATCAACACTGATTTGCATATGCTGAGCCGTCGGCAGGTGCTTGGCAATAAAGATATCTAAGGCCCCACTATCCATACTTTAAACTTCCGGCTTAAATAAAATATTTATTAATTGTGATGCCGCAAGATAGGGGGTGGTTTCGCCTTCGGTCACCATCTGGCTTAGTTTAGGCAATAACACTTTCACTTCAGGATTTAGTTTTAACTTCATACCCAGCATTTCATAAAGCAGTTTGTTCATCCACTCACGGGCTTGGCGCGAGCGCTTCTCCTGCAGCGAACCATTTTTGTCAGCATCAATTTTAAAGCCGCTGATCATGCCCCATACCGCCTCAATATTTTCGTTTTTCAAGGCCGAGCAGCTCATTACCTGCGGCGTCCAAAAGCTATTCTGCCGCAGTAAGTGCAAGGCGTTCTCGTAGTGACGACGGGTTTGTTGAGCCAGATTTATGCTTTCGCCATCGGCCTTATTAATCACCAATGCGTCTGCCAACTCGATGATGCCTTTTTTAATTCCCTGTAACTCATCACCGGCATTGGGCAGCATCAGGACCATAAAGAAATCAACCATACTGGCAACTTCGTATTCAGATTGTCCAACCCCCACCGTTTCAACCAAGATTACATCGTAGCCAGCGGCTTCGCACAGCAGCATGGTTTCACGGGTTTTTTGCGCAACACCGCCTAGAGAGCCCTCAGACGGCGACGGCCGAATAAAGGCGGCTTTGCTGCGCGACAGCAGTTCCATGCGAGTCTTGTCGCCAAGAATAGAGCCGCCGGCAATGGGCGAGCTGGGGTCCACTGCTAATACTGCGACTCGCTTACCTAGGCTAACTAAGTAAAGGCCAAAGGCTTCAATGAAGGTGGATTTACCCACGCCCGGAATACCGGTAATACCCACACGGATACTATTACCCGTGTGGGGAAGAAGCTGTTCTAGCACTAATTGGGCTTCGCTTCTATGCTCGACCCGCCGGCTCTCAACCAAGGTAATCGCCTTGGCCAGTGCGCGGGAATTGCCGCTTTTTAGTGCATCAATATCAATTGCCATAATGAGTGTCAGCTTAAGTGAAAATGGCAGAGACAAACTAAAAAGATCGGCCTCTGCCTTTTAATAAGTACTTTTTCTAAGCCTTATATGATGCGTTAACCGCGTCGAGTACGCCCCGCGCAGCCAAGGGGATTTTGGTGCCTGGGCCAAAAATACCTTTAACACCTGCATCGGTGAGAAAGTTGTAATCTTGGCGCGGAATAACACCACCAGCTATGACAATTATATCGTCAGCGCCGACTTTCTTAAGCTCCGCAATTAACTCAGGAATCAGAGTTTTATGACCTGCCGCCTGCGATGAGACACCCACAACATGAACATCGTTTTCTACCGCCTGTTTTGCCACTTCTTCTGGCGTTGAGAACATCGGTGATAAGTCGATGTCAAAACCTACGTCAGCAAATGCAGTCGCAATGACTTTAGCGCCACGGTCGTGACCGTCTTGACCCATTTTACACACCAGCATGCGGGGGCGACGACCATGCTTTTCAGCGAAGTCCTCAATATCTTTGCTAATACCCTGCCAGTTTTCATCGTCTTGATAAGCACTGCCATAAACCCCAGACACGGTCTGCGACTGGGCATTAAAGCGACCAAACTCACGCTCCATAGCGCTGGATATCTCGCCAACGGTGGCGCGTAAACGCGTGGCTTTCACCGCAAGATCTAGCAAGTTGCCCTCTCCCGTTACGGCACATTGGTAAATCGCTTCAAGCGCATCCTCAACCAATGGCTCATCCCGCGATGCGCGAATTGCAGCCAGTGCTGCAACTTGAGATTCACGTACTGCGTTGTTATCGATATCCAAGAAATCAACATCGTCTTCTTCTGCCAAAGTGTATTTATTTACACCCACAATGACATCTTCGCCACGGTCGATACGCGCCTGTTTACGCGCTGCAGACTCTTCAATACGCAGCTTAGGCAGACCAGTTTCTATCGCTTTAGCCATGCCACCTTTTTCTTCAACTTCTTGGATCAATTCCCAGGCGCGATCGGCAATATCTTTAGTCAGTGATTCCATCATGTAAGAGCCACCCCAAGGATCAACTACCTTGGTAATACCGGTTTCTTCTTGAATGATTAACTGAGTATTACGGGCGATACGTGAAGAGAATTGAGTCGGCAAACCTATCGCTTCGTCGAGAGCGTTGGTGTGCAAAGATTGAGTGCCACCAAAAACTGCCGCCATCGCTTCGATCGTGGTGCGCACAATATTGTTGTATGGGTCTTGCTCGGTCAGCGACCAGCCAGAGGTCTGGCTGTGGGTACGCAACATTTTTGAGCGTGAGTTTTTGGGTTCAAACTCGCTCACGATCTTAGACCACAGCAAACGCGCGGCGCGCATTTTGGCAATTTCCATATAGAAATTCATACCAATGCCCCAGAAAAAGGACAGGCGGCCAGCAAACTTGTCGATATCTAAACCGGCCGTAATTGCCGTGCGAATGTATTCCTTGCCGTCGGCTAGCGTATACGCCAGCTCTAGCGCGGCGTCGGCGCCGGCTTCTTGAATATGATAGCCCGAAATTGAAATGGTATTGTACTTCGGCATATTGTCGGACGCGTATGCGATGATATCGCCGATAATTTTCATGGAGGCCGACGGCGGATAAATATAAGTATTACGGACCATAAACTCTTTCAGAATATCGTTCTGAATAGTGCCGGAGAGCTGATCTTGGCTGACGCCCTGCTCCTCTGCAGCAACGATATAACCAGCCAGAACCGGCAGTACTGCACCGTTCATAGTCATCGATACCGAGATTTTATCCAATGGAATTTCATTGAATAATACTTTCATGTCTTCAACGGAATCTATCGCCACACCGGCTTTACCGACGTCGCCTGTTACACGGGGATGATCCGAGTCATAACCACGATGAGTAGCAAGGTCGAAGGCAACAGATACACCCTGTCCACCGGCAGCCAAGGCTTTACGATAAAACGAGTTTGATTCTTCAGCGGTTGAAAAACCCGCATACTGGCGAATGGTCCAGGGACGACCAGCATACATGGTCGGTTGTGGACCACGAATAAAGGGCTCAACACCTGGCAAGGTATTTGTGAACGGCAGATCTTCAATATCTTCCTTTGTATACAAGGGCTTAATGTCTATGCCTTCGGGTGTATGCCAAACTAAGTCATCAAGCGTTTGATTGCCTTTGGCGAGGACTTTATTCGCCATTGCCTTCCAGTCGTCTACGGAAGTCTCGGGAGCTTTGTAATCAGCCATACTCGTACCTGTCTGTATTTATGAGGGTCAGTGTTTACAATGATGACGTGCCGCTTATGTGTATCACCACCTGATACGCGGCATCTATCTATATTTAGTGGTGTTCAACTCCCGGCTGGCTGAGCTCGATGAGCACGCCGTCGCAAGACTTGGGATGTATAAAGATAACTTGGCAGCCATGCGCGCCTGGGCTTGGTGCTTCGCTGAGGAATTGATATCCCAGCGCCGTCAAGCGCGCTACATCAGCCACGATATCGTCGGTGCTAAAGCACAAATGGTGTAAGCCACCTGGCTTTTTCTCGAGATATTTGGCTATCGGGCCTTCGCCACGCAGAGGGCTCACTAGCTCGATGCTGGTTGATTTAAGGGGAAAGAACGCGGTTGCGGTTTTTGCAGTTTCAACTTCTTCGCTGCCTTCATGCACCAGGCCGAAATCTTCTAAAAAGCGCTTAATGGCTTTGTTTAGATCGGGAACAGCAACCGCAATATGATCAAGTCCAGTAATCATTTGGATACTCCTAATTATATAATGAGCCGGCAGCACGCTGCCGGCCAATACCACTAATTCAGGGTCGCTAAAAACTCAATAGTTTTAGCACGACGGGCCTCAGCAATTTCCTCAGGGGTTACAACAACAATTTTTTCGTCTGGGATGATTTTAAACAAGGGCTGACCCTTCTTAATAATCACGCCATCACCTTCAATCAGAACTTTATCAATTGTACCGGCAAACGGCGCAATAACTTTGTTAAACATCTTCATAACTTCAACGATGTACAAGGTATCGCCCGCTTCGAAATGCTCGCCAGCACTGATGAACACGTCCATACCAGGCGCTTCGCGCGGATAGTACATGCCGCCGCTGGCTGCCAAGACTTCGTCTGATTTCGCCGCCGGTGGTGGCACAAGTACCTTGGCCATTCGTTTCTGCAAGACTTCGTCAGTCAAGCGGTCTGGAATGTTGATACTCAAATCGGCGTTCATGCTCAACTCGTAGAAGCCGGTTTTGTCGGCAATATAAGCCAGTACTGAGAGCACGTCGCTTCCAGCAAAATAGCCAATATGCGCGCTGCGCACTGCAGACCACTCCTCGGCACTAAAACCTTTTGGCGCCTTGTCTGAAGCAAGTAGCACTTCAAGAGCCGGGAAATCTGCCGCATCTACTTTTTCATTTAAGGTTTTGTAAAAGCTAACAGCTGCACTCAAGATATCGTGATCGTGGTCCCAGATCATATAACGTGCTGGCTTGTCGGCTTCAAAATCCATATTAAGATAGTGATAAAGCTCTTCCAATACCTCAATGGGGTTAACAGCCCATTTGATCTCGCCGTTGTCGATTCGCAAGCTGTCCTTGTTCATGCTTAACCAACCGGCCATAAAATGCGGTTCGGCGAATAAACGTTCCAGCGGACGAATCATTAATAGTTTTTTAGCATCGAGTGCTGCCGCCCATGCGGCGCCGTTATCGCCCGCTTCGGCAACGTAGCGCTGGCGTATTTCTGCGTAAGCAACATCCAAGTCAATTTGGTTGGCCTGTTCCTTAAGCAAACCTACCGAGGTCAGGTAAGGCACTATAAAACCCGTTGACGGACGCGCATTGATGCCGTTGCCAATGAACCAGTGCACCAAGCCATAGTGGAACTCAAGATTAGTGGCCAGATCTTTGCCGCGCAATTCAGTGCGCCGCAGTATTTCTGCCAACCGCTGATAACTACTGAGACGGGTTTCACCCGTGGTAAGTAGTAGCGCAATATTCGAATCATACGCACCAGCTAGGTGGTATTTCATAAACACATCAGTATCAGGATTGTGAGTAGAAATACCTTGGTCGTCGCGAATCTCGCCTCGAATCGCGTTCGACCAGTTTTCGATAACACCACCGGCGTGTGGCTGCAAGGCTTGGTTAGTTGCGTTCATGCGCGCTTCTACAGAGGTTTTCTCACGTAGAATACGGGTGGGCTTAGGTAAGTTTTTGGCGTGGCGCGCCAACAGCACCATGACTTCAACCAGGCTTTCTGCAATGAAGTAATCACCGGAGTCATCCGGGTTGGTGAACTTGAGTTTATAGCAGAGCTCGGTCACACGGTGCTCAACCTGAATACGGGTGTTCATTTCCATGAAGTAATGCGAATCGCCATCGACAATACATTCAAAGGTGCCTAAAGAATCTAGCTTTACCGCTTCACCGAATACCGCGCCTTCATGTTCCATGCGCTGCAATATATCCAAATCTTTTTTGAGTTGCTCGGCTTCTGCTTTGCTACCAGCCGCTTCGGCCACGATAATGGCTGCCGCTAGCTCTTCTTCAGTAACAGACACCTCTAATAGTTTCTGCTCGTGCATTTGTAATGAGCAGTCACGGCCGCCCATGGTCATGCACCACTCACCATTACCCACAACCTGAATTTCCTGGTGGCGGGTAGTATCGATATTCATTTCGATAAGGACGTTTTTATTATCACCAACACCGTTGGTCTTTAGCTCGATCAGGCACTCTTGCACCAGGGACGGGACTTTAGCGACGGCTTTCTCTAATTTTTCTTCAATCGTCGCGCCCTCGTATGAGTTCGCTGACTGCAAAATACGCTGACCTTTCCCACCGCCACCGGCAATCGCTTTTAGGCGAAAACGGTTATTCGGCTTTTCTGTCACCATACGCTTAGCTTCAGTTTGCAGAGCAAGGCCAATATCCGCAGCAGTAATGATATCGATCCCCGCCGCATACGACGCCGCCAACAATGCCAGAGCCTGCTCTTCAATGTCTTTACAGGCGGTAAAGTCGACACTCAGCTTGTTATCTTTGGCGCATTGTTCAAGACCATCTGCGCCGTATTTAGCAAACAGAGCCAAACTAGTCGCATTGTTCACCCCAGGTGTAACGGACACACCGGTTTCCAATGCGGTGCGTTTCGCTTGATCCTTCATACCCGCAGATTTCTGGGTGTAAGAACAGGGCCCAATAAAGTTCAGGCCGGCCTTCTCCATCGATTCCACCATTTCGGCGTCTTCAGACATAAAGCCGTAACCCGCAAAGATCGCGTTGTAATCATTATCGTAGGCAATACGAATGATTTGCTTGATACGACGAATGCGCTCTTCTTTGGTGGCGCCGGTGTAATCCGGTACGCGGTGAACCCGATCTGGGTCAGTCAGAGTGCGCAGCTCGGGCGCAAGGGCATTGGTATAGGTGATTGAGTCTTTCTCAGACAGTAAAATACCGTAGTGATGAATACCCATTTCATCGAAAACATCCATGGCCTCCTTACGGATTGGGCCACGACAAATAATCAATGGTTTCATGTCATTACATGCGAAACCTCGAGTCCATGCTGTATTTGATTTTGCCAGTTGACGGTCTTTATGAACCATCGGATTGCTCAGGTAGTAATTATTACTTTCTTGCACGTTGAATAACCTCGTTAGCGAATCGTCTTGAGTCAATGAATGACGGAATCTTTGCACACGTTCGGGGAATTAATGGAATTCCCGTTGCGTACCACTCATGGGCTCAGGCTTGTAAGCCCTGAGATGCAGTTCCAGTTGTTCACCCAATACCTTGCGCAGGTCAGAGGGCATGACGATCTGGGATATCGATCCCAGGCTTAATGCTTCGTTCGGATTCATGAGCTCACGCTCATAGCGCTGCGTCAACTGCAGCTCTTCGTGCTTCTGCCATTCGGCTACAGCTTCTTTAGCCGCTGTCGCAGCGTCTGACTCAGACATACCTGCCTTGAGGTTTTGCGCCTTGAGCTCAGCCGTTTTCGGTTTAACCGCACCGCGAATTTTACGAACTTCATCTTTATAAACGTATTCAACGCCCGCTGGGCCCATTACAGCTAAACGGGTTGTCGGTAATGCGCAGACAAAATCCGCGCCGGTAGGGTAGTTATTAAACGACGCGTAAGCACCACCAAAGGCGTTGCGAACAATCATAAGAAAACGCGGGGTGCGAAGGTCTATAATCGCATCAAGCATAGCGCGACCTGCCTGCACAATACCGCCCGCCTCCTGCTCTTTCCCCGGTAAGAAACCAGTGGTGTCTTCCATGAAAATAACGGGAATGTTATAAACATTGCAGAAACGGATAAAGCGCGCGTTTTTGTAGGCGGCGTCGATATCGATCTGCCCAGACGCGACCGCAGAATTATTCGCCACAAAACCAACGACGTTACCGCCCATACGACCCAGCGCGCAAACGGTGTTGCGAGCGCGTTCAGGTTGGATTTCAAAGAAATCACCGTGGTCGCACATTTGCTGAATAATAATGCTTATATCGAAGGGAGTATTAAAACCTGTGGGGCTATTGAAGGCTTTCCGCAATAGTAAATCGATATCCCAAGTTTTGCGCGTAATCGGGTCAGAGGTCGGCTGAAACGGCGGCGCCGAGGCGCTGTTGTTTGGCAGGTAGTTAAGAAGCTCTTTGACTTTGCGCAAAGCGGCGACTTCATCGGGAACGACAAAATCCGTTACCCCTGATTTAGAATGAACACTGGGACCACCAAGTTCATCAGCGGTCACGTCTTCGCCAAGCACAGACTTAACAACGCCGGGCCCAGTCAAACCAAAGAAGGTGTCATTGGGTTGAATGACAAAAGAACCCTGACGCGGCAGATAAGAACCACCACCGGCGTTATAACCGAACATACACATAATCGACGGTACCACACCGTTGATATGGCGAAGTGCTGTAAACGCTTCCGCGTAGCCATCTAGGCCGCCAACACCAGCGGGAATGTAGGCACCCGCTGAGTCGTTCATGCCTACCAGTGGAATACCAAGCTTGCCGGCAAGTTTAAATAGGTTAGCTAACTTGCTGCCATTGGTGGCGTCCATAGAACCGGCGCGAACGGTAAAGTCGTGACCGTAAAGGGCCACATCTCGGCCATTTACTTTGACAACCGCAGTAACGAGGGAGGCACCATCTAAATTTTTGCCCCAGTTTTGGTAAAGAATTTTAGGCTCAGTGCCGATATCGGCGAGCACTGAAATTCTTTCCCAAACGGTCATACGCTTCTTTTCGTGCTGCTTTTGAACGCCCTTTACACCCGCCATTTTTCTTGGGCGCTGTAGGAGATCGTAACCAGCTTGAAGAGCGGCTTCGTAGATACCAGGATCGTAATCAATTTGACCTGGTACGGTAAATTCGAGTTCTGATTTCTTCTCGAAGGGATTTTCCAGTGAGGGAATTTGTGTCTGTATTTTTGTCATGCTGTCAGTTCCAGCTACATTTATAGTTAACCCGCGAATATGCCGCTAGCGATTATCTCCCCGATATCTTAGCCAGCATGGGATTCTTACGATCCCTATCACTGTTAATTTTCTAAGGGGCATTGCGCCAGCTGACATATTTGAATTGCGGATGAATGAGAAAAACCGTTCTATATATTGCAATGACGGCTTAGTGATTCTCAAAGCGGCGGCTAACATTACTGGGATCCGGCTTGTCTGTCAATCCAGATGGCGGCTGATAACACCTTACTCAATATGATAAAACACTAGATTTTTCAGCCTCATAGCACGTAAAATCATGAGCTAGTCGCCGTGTTTGATCGCCCCCCCAGAGCAACAAATAATGACCCGTCTTCGTCGCATATTGCTACCCTACTCCCGCGACAGCTGCGCTATATTTGCGAGTCTGAAACATCTACCATTTCCAGTGTTTTTAGATAGCGCAGCGCCCTTTAGCGACTACGGTCGCTTCGATATTATTTGCGCTCAACCTGATGAAGTAATTTCATTAAAAACAATAGCCTATGACAGCATTGAAACATTTATTATTAACACTGAGCTGCGCCTAGCCGAGGTTTGTAGCAACTACATTCACGATGAGGAGCTGCCATTTTGCGGCGGTGCGATTGGCTACCTGAGTTATGATTTTGCAGAAATCACTCATTCTATCAGGCATCAACAAGCAGAAAATGACCGTTCAGCGACGCCTTACTTTCACGCTGGCATCTATCCTTGGGCCATTGTTGTGGATCATCAGCGTCGACATTGCGAGCTCGTGGCCCAAGCCTCGGTTAGCGCAGCTTGCTTGGCGCACATCGAAGGCCTTGTCGTCGCTACCGAGCCTGACGCAAAGCCAGCTAGCTTTGCGCTGACCGGCATATTTGAGACCTCCTTGGATATCCAGCAGTACCGACAGGCTTTTGACCGAGTTCAAGACTATATTCACGCCGGCGACTGTTATCAAATCAACCTGACACGGGCTTTTACAGCGCCTTATAAAGGGGATCCATGGCAGGCCTATCAAGTTCTGCGGAAAACCGCTGCCACGCCCTTCTCAGCGTATCTCGACTTGGGTGACAGCCAAATTTTGAGTTTCTCTCCAGAGCGTCTGCTGTCGGCAAGTAAAGGCCAGCTGCAAACCCAGCCTATTAAAGGCACCGCTGCCCGCGATCCAGATCCAATTAAAGATCAGGCCTTGGCCGCTGCGCTGCAAAGCTGTGCTAAGAATCGCGCCGAAAACGTGATGATTGTCGATTTGCTTCGCAATGATTTCAGCAAAAGCTGTCAGCCGTTATCGGTACGAACCGAGAAGTTGTGCGAGCTGCAAAGCTTTCGCACCGTGCATCACTTAGTTAGCACCGTATCCGGTCAACTGCGTCCCGATTGCACTGCGTTCAAGGCATTGCTGAACTGTTTTCCCGGCGGCTCCATCACTGGCGCGCCAAAACAAAGAGCCATGGAAATCATTGGCGAAATAGAACCCCATCGGCGCGATTTCTACTGTGGCAGTATTTTCTATTTGGGTGGCGGCGGCAAGATGGACAGCAGTATCACCATCCGCAGTTTTGTCTGTGCAGATAATCACATTCGCGGATGGGCTGGGGGCGGCATTGTCGCCGACTCGGAGGTCGACGAGGAGTTTATTGAGACTGAAACAAAAATCGGCAAGCTCTTAAAGACGCTTGCCGATTTCTAAACTCATTTCTAAGCGGATCTATTACAAGCTTAGATTGCGGTTAGACGCTTTAATAAATTCCAGCTTTAGGGCTTCGTAGTCGTGTACTGCTGGGAATTGCGGGAATTCGCTAATAACATTGTCCGGCGCTTTGAACAGAATACCAGCATCGGCTTCTGCCAACATGGTGGTGTCATTGTAGGAATCGCCTGCAGCAATAATTCGGTAGTACAGGGTTTTTAAGGCAAGAACGGCTTGGCGCTTTGGGTTTACTTGGCGAATACGGTAGTCGACGACCTTACCCAAACTGTCGGTTTCCAATTTATGGCACAGCAGTGTTGGCCAACCTAATTGCTTCATCAGTGGCGCGGCAAACTCGTAAAAGGTGTCTGACAATATAACCACCTGAAAACGCGCGCGAAGCCAATCCAAAAACTCAACAGCACCTTCCATTGGCGCCATGTCAGCAATGACTTCCTGAATATCTGGTAGGCCTAAGCCATTTTCGTTCAACAAGCGCAGGCGCTGCTGCATCAGCACATCATAGTCGGGTATATCACGAGTGGTTGCCTTCAACGCTTCGATACCAGTGCGCTCCGCAAAATCGATCCAGATTTCTGGGATCAGCACCCCTTCCAAGTCAAGACAAGCGATTTCCACAACATTACTCCTAAAATTGATTAAATTGCGCTTTAGCGCCGAAAAACCGCGTTAATTTAACGGCTTGGGACCGATAAAGCAATCTTGACTAATACAGCAAAATCGGCCTAGTACATGGGTAAATCGATATCTGCAAACAGCGCTTCGAGGTCGTGCTTAGTCTGGCACTGATAGGCTTTATCGACTAAATCTGCGGTCAAATGGGGAGCAAATAACTCTACAAAATCATACATGAATTTTCGCATATAGGTACCGCGGCGAAATCCTACTTTGGTGACGCTAGGCTCAAAGAGATGACTGGCATCAAGGGCCACCAAATCCGAGTCTGCCACAGAGTCATAGGCCATTTCGGCAACAATCCCAATACCTAGGCCAAGGCGAACATAGGTTTTAATAACATCAGCATCTGTAGCGGTGAATACCACTTTGGGTTCAAGCCCCTTGTTGAGGAAGGCTTCGTCTAACTTTGAACGGCCCGTAAAGCCAAACACATAGGTCACAATTGGAAACGGGGCCACGTCTTCGATCTGGAGATTATTGACCTGTGTTAAAGGGTGATCCTTGGGAACTAGAATCGTTCTATTCCAGCGATAACACGGCATCATAATCAAGTCACTGAACAACTCCAGTGCTTCGGTTGCAATAGCGAAATCGACTTCAAAATTGGCGGCCAACTCCGAAATCTGCATGGGAGTACCCTGGTGCATATGTAAGGACACATCGGGGTAGCGTTCAATAAAGGTTTTGATAACACTAGGCAGTGCATAGCGGGCCTGAGTGTGGGTAGTTGCAATCGACAAGCTACCCTTTTTCGGATTTTTAAACTCTTGGGCGATGTGTTTAATACTTTCGGTCTTGTACAGAATCTCACCAGCAGTTTTTAAAATCGCTTCACCAGCGGGAGTAATTCGAGTGAGGTGTTTGCCATTGCGAGCGAAGATTTCTACGCCCAACTCATCTTCTAACATTCGTATTTGCTTACTAATGCCGGGCTGCGACGTAAATAAACTTTGAGCCGTTGCAGACACATTCATCTCATGGTGCGCAACTTCCCAAATATAGCGCAACTGTTGCAGTTTCATGCTGATCTAGCTCCTGAAATCAAACGTGCTCGATACACTTTCGCGGCAGTATCTTTTTATTTTTTAAAGCCTGGCCAACGTCGACCAAGCCTCACTCCATCAGTCATCGACTTTATTGGCAATGCCATGTGGGACATGTCCGGTAGAAACATGCTCACTCGCTGACGCACAATGTCCGGGCTGGTCGTCAAAAAATACATCTGCGCCATAGGCAGCCAAGAACTCGCCCTTGTCTAAACCGCCTAGGAATAGTGATTCATCAATACGAATATCCCAATTTCGCAAGGTTTGAATAACCCGTTTATGGGTGGGCGCAGAGCGCGCCGTCACCAGGGCAATACGAATGGGTGGATCGTCATCTGAGAGCTCGCGCTGCAGGGCATTTAAAGCGGCTAGAAAGTTTTTAAACGGGCCGCCGCTCAAGGGCGTATTGGCCGCGGCTACTTCACTGGCGGTAAACGCCTCCAACCCTTCGCGCTTAAAGATTTGCTCCGCTTCATCTGAAAAGATCACCGCATCGCCATCGAAGGCAAAACGCAGTTCTCGATTATTCACCGGCTGAGATTTTTTGGAGCGAGGTAACAAGGTCGCCGCAGCGACACCGTTTTCCAGTGCGCGGCGCACGTCTTCAGCATTGGTCGATAAAAAAAGATGGCAGCCAAAAGCAGTTACATAGCGGTAAGGACTTTCACCGCCACTAAACGCTGCGCGGCTGATATTGAGTCCGTAATGTTCTATGGAGTTGAATACCCGCAGACCGGTATCCGCTGAATTCCGTGACAGTAGAATAACTTCAACACGGGCGTCGTCAAGATAGTCATTGAGCTGCAGCAAGCGCTCAACAATACCGAAGGCTTCGCCTGGTTCCAAAATCTCATTCTCATGTTCTATCTGATAGCTTTGATAGGCATTGAGCCCCTCTGATTCGTACACTCGATGACTTTCATCCAGATTGAATAATGCTCTGGATGAAATAGCGACTACTAATTTACTTTCAAATCCTTTGGGCATAATCACACTTCGTGGAGGAACAGGCTCACTATACAATACCGCAAGAGCAAGACAACAGCCTTAAACCCCGCTAGGGTTTTGCGGCGGCCAAATTCACTGGCGACATAATCGGCATAGCGACAAACAAAGCCGAGTGCTCGCCAGCCATCACAGTTTTAATCTCCTTAATCAGAGCGTGCGTTAAAGCGGCAAATACGGGCTGATTAATACTGTCGTTGGAAATGCGCGCCGACAACACTCCGATAATTTGGCGCTGGCTGTCATTGTTCTGGGTCAATACTGCGCCACTTTCTCCCGCGTAACTAAAACAATCCAGAACATATAAATCTGCTAACTTTTGAGTGCCTCGCTGCCATAAACTTGAGCGGCAACGAGAGGACCAAAGGGTATAGCGGGGTTTATCATTCGGATAAGCGAGGTTTTCCACCCAAGGATTTTGAGAATTTGGTGTCGCCAGCATCGGCGGGGTTTGCAGAGGTATCGGCGTCGCCAACTTAAATAGAGCGATATCTGATCCACTGTAGCGGCCAAGCTCACCATTATGCTGATTTTCAGGATGATGCTGGCGATGATGCCACACTGCCGACACTCGCTTCGCAGCGCCATCACTCCCTGAGAATGCGGTTGGATCTGCAATAAACTGCAGCGATCTAAGGTGGCCATCACCGGCCGGTGTAAATAAACAGTGCGACGCTGATATCAACCACTGCGAGGCCAACTGCGTGGCAGTGCAGCGTGATTCGTAGTAGCTACCATCGGCTTGAGTGAACCGACTTAACAATATACCACTGCGCGGCATAGACGTCGGCAGCCGCCAAAGTTGTTGGCGCACATCCTCGGCACCACTTGCGCCAAGTGAGGCACGGCGCTGAAATGTCAAAGATATCGATTTATCGGCATCAGCCACAGCATTCGCCCACAAGAGCCTTGGCGCGCCGTCAGTATCCGCCGCTAAAATGAGGGTTTTTTTGCCATCCTGAGACAGTTGCACAGCCAGTATTGGCCCCTGCGCAAGCGGCTCAGTAAGCCGAGAATCGGCAAACACCGCATTAGGAGCTGTTATGACACGAGGTAAAAAACTACTCAATTGGTTTAACATCGCCAAGGCTTTATCGCGACGCAGTGGGTTACCACTGAGGATTTCTCTTCGATAACGCCGCACGGCCTCTTCAAGACTAAGCCCAGTGTCCATGCCCTTTATCACAAAGGCTGCATGCATCAAGGCCAATTCGTAAGGCCAGTGATTTGCGCTTAACGCCTGAGTGGCATAACGATAAGCCCGCTCAAGGTCGACGCCCCGATTGTAAGCACCTTGACTGCCCTCCCCCCAGAAATACCACTGTGCCAGTTCAATGTTTGTATACTCACATGCGGCTGGACTGGCATTTATATATTCGCCAAACTCCAGGCGCTTCTCCGCAGTCGGCAGCAGCCATGCGGAGGCTGCTGAGGGAAAAATGCCGTCACTACAATCAGCACTAGCACCGATGCAGAAAACCAAAAATAGCACACCGACAGCATTGCGCGCTGTTCTCGCCGCGGCAAGCCCGATAGAATTCAGCAAGGATATGAGTCGATAATTATGCATAGAACAACTTGGGTTGAATTCAATAGTAAAGCGCTACGCCACAATGCAGCCATTGTTCGTCGCCTTGCGCCTAGTGCCGCTATCTTAGCGATGGTGAAAGCTAATGGCTACGGTCACGACGCAGATTGGGTCGCCAAGCAATTACACGATCTGGTCGACGGTTTCGCTGTCGCCCGGTTTAGTGAAGCCTTGAGTTTGCGCGCTAGCCAAACACAAACGCGGATTCTGCTGCTAGGCACTGAGCTTAATGGCGAACAATTACAGGACTGCGCGCGTCATCAGCTAGATGTTGTCATTCACGACATCGACACCGCAAAAGTACTTGCCAATACATCGCTGACCGCGCCTATCACGGTCTGGCTAAAAATGAATACGGGTATGAATCGGCTAGGCATGAGCGCGTCAGAGTTTGTGCAAGCTCACAAATTGCTAGCGTCTAATTCTGCTGTGGCGGCGATTCTTCATATGAGTCATTTCAGTGATGCAGAAACTGAGGACCGCAGCACGACCGCGTTGCAATACCAGCGCCTAACGTCGCTTAGTTATTCTCTTGGTGATTTTCCCATAAGCATGGCCAACTCCGCAGCGGTTATTGGCCACCCCCAAACCCATCATGAATGGGTTCGCCCCGGCATCATGCTTTACGGCGATGATCCCAGCAACAGCCTGTCGGCCGGCAGCGGTTTGCAGTCAGTGATGACATTTAAAGCCAAGGTCTTAGCAGTAAGAGACTTAGAAGCCGGCGACGCGGTAGGCTATAATCGACGCTGGCAAGCGAAAGGTAAATCGCGTATTGCCACCATTGCTGCAGGCTACGCGGACGGCTATCCCCGCCAAGCGCCGGATGGTACGCCGGTGTTAATCAATGGCGTGCGTGCCAGCTTGGCGGGTCGAGTTTCTATGGATTTAATGACTGTAGACGTAAGCCATCTGCCCTCAGTAAAAGCCGGTGACGTAGCCACACTCTGGGGTGAGCAGCTTCCCGCCGCCGAGGTGGGTCAATACTGCAATACCATTAGCTACGAGTTATTTACTCGCATTACTGACCGGGTTGAGCGCATCTATTTATAGACTCAACAAACTATTTATAGGGTACTAAAGCTACTGCCCCAAAGTGATGGGACAGAAAACACGCAAAGTGAAGATCAAATAGCCCGACTTAAGCGCTAGACTTGGCCGCCGCTAACTGGGTTTTTGTTAGTTGGAACACCACTGGGCTCAATAGTATTAGGGCAATCAAATTTGGAATGGCCATTAAGGCGTTCAAGGTATCTGCCAGCAGCCAAATAAAACCGAGGTTTGCCATCGCGCCCAGCGGAATGGCCAATACCCAGGCAATGCGAAATGGCATTACGCCGCGGGGTCCAAAAAAGTACACCACGCAGCGTTCGCTGTAATAAGACCAGCCTAGCATCGTGGTAAAAGCAAAGATCGCCAATCCCACGGCAACAATATAATGACCACCGGGAATCTGCGATTCAAAAGCCATTGTCGACAGCGCAGCACCACTTTCTCCGGTCTGCCATACGCCGGAAAGCAAAATCACAAAGCCGGTAACTGAACACACTAAAATTGTATCAATAAAGGTACCGAGCATGGCGATCATACCCTGTCGCACCGGGTTGTTCGTCTTGGCAGCGGCATGGGCTATGGGCGCACTCCCCAGCCCGGCTTCGTTAGAAAAGATACCCCGCGCCACCCCAAAGCGGATTGCCGCAGCAATACCGGCGCCAGCAAAACCGCCTACTGCGGCAGTGCCATTAAAAGCCGAATGGATGACCAAATTAAAAATAGCGGGTAAGGCACTGAGATTCATCAGCAAAATAACCACGCCAATAGCAAGATAACTGATGGCCATAATCGGAACTAAAAACCCTGCCACACTAGCGACGCGCTTTACACCGCCCAATATGACGGCTGCAACGCCAACAACCATGACCGCTGCACTGACCCAAATTGGTATGCCAAAGGCACCCTGCATGGCATCGGCGACCGAATTTGCCTGAACGGTATTGCCAATTCCAAAGCCAGCTATGGCACCGAAAAAAGCAAAACAGGCAGCGAGCCACCGCCAGCGTGGCCCCAAGCCATTTTTAATGTAGTACATGGGGCCGCCGCTAAAATTACCGTCAGCATCTTCTTCACGAAACTGCACGGCACACACGGCCTCCGCATATTTTGTTGCCATGCCGACCAGTGCGGTACACCACATCCAAAACAAGGCGCCGGGACCGCCCAGGGCAATGGCGGTTGCCACACCAGCGATATTACCCGTGCCAATAGTCGCGCTTAAAGAAGTCATTAGCGCTTGGAAGGGGCTAATCTCACCTTTGCCTTCGCTGGTCTTACGTCCACTGAGTAGTATGCGAAAGGCGGGACCAATATTTAGCAGTGGCATTAGCCGTAAACCAATCATCAGGTAGGCACCGGTACCCAATATGAGCAGCAGCATCAAAGGCCCCCACACTACCCCGTTAAGGCTACTTACAAATGCTGATATTTGTTCCATGGAAAATCCTTTGCCGTGTTCTAAAACACTGATGATTAATTAAAATTAAAATTATCCCTCTGCGGGAATACACCAAAAACGCCACCGGTGTGCACAAACACAATATCGCCGGTATCGCCAAAACGGCCTTTTTTCAATTGATCTAGCATGCCGTAAAATGCTTTTCCGGTGTATACGGGATCGAGCACTATGCCTTCGCCACGGGCAACATCAGTAATACAATTAAAGATTTCCGGCCCCGCTTGCGCATAGCCCGCGCCAACATAGCCATCAATTACGTTTACAGATAACGCATCAAGGTTTATGCCAGTTTGATAGCGCTGCTCCCAATCTTTCAAATCACACTTAACTTTATTTAAAAACCAAGCTTCGTCATCACAGACATTAACGCCCCAAACCTTTGCATCTATGCCGTAGCGCTGAACACCGGCGCTGAGACCAGCCTGAGTGCCGCCTGAGCCGGTTGCGCAAATTATATGGCTTGGCGAGATGCCGTGCTCAATAAAATCCTGCTTCAGTTCAGCGCAGGCCTCAACATAACCCCAAACACCGATTGCGTCAGAGGCGCCGGTGGGAATAATAAATGCCTTTTTATTCTGCTTTTGATAAGTACTCTGAACATGCACCAAAATATCATCTAATTCGCGCTGATATTGGGCAGCGGGATAATAGCTAATCTCGGCCCCAGCCAGATGATTCAAGAGCAGATTGCCGTCTGGGAATGGCGTTTCACTGCCTCTTAAAATGAGATGACACTTTAAACCGAGCTGCGCACACAGCAGTGCCGTCGCCCGGCAGTGGTTGGACTGCAGTCCCCCACAGCTAATGATCGTGTCGCAATCTTCGGCAATAGCTTGGGCCAAATTAAATTCTAATTTGCGCACCTTATTCCCTGACAATACGCTGCCAGTTAAATCATCGCGCTTCACCCAAATCTTGGGGCCACCGATGTGTTTGCTAAGGCGGTCGAGGAGCTGTAACGGGGTGGGAAGTTGTGCAAGCTTGAGTCGCGGAGGTGTGTGACCACTGAATGTTTGAATCGTGGTGTCTGAACTTTTAGTAGAAGAAGGCATGTGCCACCTGCTAGAGGAGTGCGCTCCGCCATATCGCGAAGCGCGCAATCATTAGATGGCTTTCAAGGTGCCTTTGGGCAACACCGCGTGGATGGATGAACGCTGAAATTTCAATTCCACACTGTCCGTCACGCTAACAACTACGTAATCGTCGTCAAGTTTGGTGACTTTACCAAGAATACCACTGGTAGTAACAACTTCATCGCCCTTGCCCAAAGCTGAAACCATAGCGGTATGCTCCTTTTGGCGCTTGCGCTGAGGACGAATAGCAATAAAGTAAAACAGGGCAAACATCAGTACCAGAAAGCCGATCTGGAATAACTCGCCACCGGGAGCAGCAGCGCTACCAGTAGTTTGGGCTTGTGCTTCAGAAATGAAAAAGCTCATTACACGTCCTTACTCAAAATTCAAAAAATAACGCCGTGACAAACTGCCGCGGCACCAAAAATCAGCCTGTGATATTACACAAGGCACCTACTCAAAGCGAGTAATCATAATCCATAGTAAAAGGCGCGTGATCTGAAAAGCGCTCGTCCTTATACACATCGGCGCTGCGGATTCCAGCGACTAGACCTGGCGTAATAACGTGGTAATCCAAGCGCCATCCCACGTTGTTTGCATAGGCTTGACCGCGATTTGACCACCAAGTGTAAACCGCGTCTGGATTAATCTCCCGCAAGGCGTCCACAAAGCCAGCCTCATCATATAATTTATCTAACCATTCTCGTTCATGCGGCAGGAAACCAGAGTTTTTCTTATTGGCCTTCCAGTTTTTCAAATCAATTTCTTTGTGGCAAATATTCCAGTCGGCACAGATCACCAGTTCACGACCGGCATTTTTTAACTCAAGAAAATGCAGATAAATTTTATCTAGAAAGACGTTCTTTTTTGCTTGCGCCTCATCCCCGCTAGAGCCCGATGGCAGATACATAGAAATAACACTTATTTTGTCATAATCCGCCCGAATGTAGCGGCCCTCACTGTCAGCTGGATCCCAGCCCAAAGAGGTGGTCACGCTATTGGGCGGCTTTTTACAGTACATAGCTGTACCGCTATAGCCCTTCTTTACGGCATCACTATAAACGGTGGTATAACCTTTTGGATGATACAACTCGTCTTCAAGCTGATCGCGCTGCGCCTTAGTCTCCTGAATACAAACCACGTCTGCATCTTGCTTAGCCAGCCATTCAAAAAAGCCCTTCCGCCCTGCCGAACGAATACCATTGGTATTCGCAGTAATAATTCGCATCCAAATCACCCAAACAACATTAAAATCGGAGTATAGCTTAGCAAAAAAGCGAGTAGATAGCTGGCCGCAAAACACGATCTGAGCGCTAAACTATTGTGCTATGGCCGCAAAAATCCAGCGTGAAGTTTAACTATTTGAGCCAGCTTCGTCTTAGTCGGAATTCATCCATTTAGATCATGTTGCTGCTTTCTCGCTAGCCCTAAACTAATGCTGTAAATAAAGCACTCATAATAAAAGAACGTGATCACAGCCGCTAGCCTCGCGAGATCGCAGGGCTAAGTCACAGCACACGCTGTGTAGACCCTATGGTCCGCAAATAATAAACGAGCACAGATAACCACACAGGACCCAGCATCATGAGCCAATCCTCACTTGAGACTCTTTTCGCTATTGAAGCGATCAAAAAGTTGAAGTACATCTATCTACGCGCTGTTGACACTCATGACTGGGATCTACTGGAAAGCACCCTCACTGCTGATTGCACTGCGCGCTATGATGCGGGTAAATACAGCTTTGATAACCGTGAGCAGCTGATAAGTGGCTTAAAAGGCCATATGGATTCGCCCCAAGTACTCACTATGCACAACTGTCATCACCCAGAAATCGATATTCACGATGAGGCTAGCGCTACTGGCAAGTGGTATTTACAGGATTTGGTGTTTAATAAAGAACAGAATTGGATGTTATTTGGCACCGCTATTTATACTGATCAGTACCGCTTTAGCGACGGCGAGTGGCGTATATGTCGCACCGAATACGAGCGCATAATGGAAGCGGTTAACGCCCCTATACCCGCAAGCTTAAGCTTCACTCATAATATGTTTGAAATAAAATAAGGTCTTCAAAATCACCATGACTAATATTTCAACCCGAATAAAAGAAAGCACTGCGCAACTCTGCCAAGCTGGCGCGCCATTTGAGATTATAAGTGCTAGCGATGACGGATTTCGCATGTATAAGAATGCGCCTAAGACATTGCGGGAATTAGTCGATGCGGGACGTGCTCATGGCGACCAAGAATTTTTGGTGTACCAAGGAGAACGCCTTAGTTTTAAGCAGTTTTTCGAGAAAGTAGACGCCTTAGGCAATCACTTAATTCAGACTCAATCCCTCGTCAAGGGCGACCGCGTGGCTATTGCCATGCGCAATTATCCAGAGTGGATGATTGCCTATACTGCGATTATCTCGGTGGGGGCCATCGTCGTGCCCTTAAATTCTTGGGGCACTTCAGATGAACTCTGCTATGGACTGGAAGACGCTGGCGCAAGCTACGTCTTCTGTGATCAACAGCGTCTTAAATTAATGAAGCCCCTGCTAGCATCCTTGGGCTGTCAGGCTATTGTTGCTCGCTCGACGACTAAAGATGACACTGATGTTCAATATTTTGAACAGCTTATTGCTGCCAATCTCGGTAAAGCACTGCCTGTGGTGCCCTGTGAAGGCGACGATATTGCCCAAATCATGTATACCTCTGGTACAACCGGAAGACCCAAGGGCGCGGTATCTACACATAAAAATATGTGCCAAGCCATGTACAGCTTTGAATTCCATGCGATTTGCTCCGCAATGGCGAACCCAAGTGCGATTGAAAAGATGTTTGCTGGTGGTTTTTCGCCATGCACTCTTTTGAGCGTGCCGCTATTCCATGTATCCGGATGCTACGCTGCATTTCTATTGAATCTTCGCGGCGGACGCAAAACCGTGATGATGTATCGGTGGTCGCCGGAAGAGGCGCTCAATTTAATTAGTAGCGAGAAAGTCACCATTTTTAGTGCCGTTCCCTCCATGGTCATGGACTTACTCCGCCATCCAGACTTTGCGGCGAGTGATACTAGCAGCCTTTTTGCACTTGGGGGCGGCGGCGCCGCATGCCCTCCTGCGTTTAAGGAAACCATAGAAAATACCCTAGAGTATGCCTACGTCGGCACGGGTTATGGCATGACGGAAAGTAATGCCATTTGTGCCAGCTGCACTGGTGAGGCCTACCTATATAAACCCACAAGTGCAGGCACCCTTTCCCCTCTAGTGGAATGGCAAACCCGCGACGAACAAGGCAAGGTACTTCCCACCGGCGCAAGCGGCGAGATCTGGATAAAATCGGTGTGTAATATTAGTCAGTATTGGAATAAACCAGAGGCGAATAAAACGACTTTTGACGGCCACTGGATGGCAACCGGAGACATTGGCTACCTGGATGCGGAGAATTTTGTATTTCTAGTGGGTCGCGCTAAAGACCTTATTATTCGCGGCGGCGAAAACATTTATCCAGCAGAAATAGAAGCTT
>NZ_JBLIKC010000037.1:0-22431 GCF_047636175.1 Zhongshania sp.
CATTGGAGTGACGAGGGGCGCGATGAGATGGAGGCCTTTTACGAGCTGGCGCGCGTTGACTACCGATATTTGGCTGAGGCCTATGATTGGGGGGCAGCATTCCAATCTCTGGCAAACCGAAAAAGCCGAGTCCGCTTGATCGATGTTGCCTGCGGCAGTGGCAAGTTTCCGCAAGCGTTACTGGCCTGCCCCGGCGTGGCCGATCTTTCTAATGCCGCTAACTTTAAGCTCGACTACGACTTGCTCGACCCGAGCGCATTTTCCTTGCGTGAGGCCAAACAAGCACTCGCCCCTCCGTTCACTGCAGGGTCCGAGTTTTGCTGCACGCTCCAGGATTGGAACGAGGACGCAGGGCTTTACGATATCGCATGGGCCACGCACGCACTCTACTGCGTGCCAGCTGAGGAGCTCGAGCAGGGGCTGGCGCGGATGTGCAGCTCACTTGCGCAGGACGGTTTTGGTTTCATTGCGCAGGGAATGCGCGATGGTCACTACGTCGGTTTTTATGATCAATATCTCGCAAGTATGGCGGGTGGCGATGGCACCCCATACAGTGATGGAGCTCAGGTCGAAACAGCGCTGAAAAACCTTGGCATGCAGGTGCAAACCCGCGTGCTTGATTACACTACGGTAGTGCCTGCAGGCCGGCCGGAGCTCCTCGAGTCTTATCTGCAGCGCTGTGCTTTTGATGATACTTTCAGCCTTGAAGAAATGCTGCTGCGCGAGCCACTGGCAGGCTATCTTGCGTCCTGCCACCACCTCGATTCCGGTGAGTATCGATTTCCACAGCGCGTCGGCATGACGCTTTTTTCTCACCGCCAGGCCGGCCTTACCTTGCGCGATGCCAAGGTGTCAGGAGTTGATTGAATGACAGATGAGTCTAGATTGAAGCCCCAAGATCGCGAAGAAGAGATGTCGGGTGAATGGCAGCATGACAACCAGCAGTGGTGGAATCAGTATATGGCCAGTGCAGACAATGAGATTGTCTTCGCACCCGGGTCTGCCGTTGAAAAAACTGAGGCGCCGGAACATATCGGGCCACTGCCAGCAATGTCTGAGCTCCAGGCTGAGCTTAACTCTTCCTATGAACTCGACCCGCTTGCGATCATTCAATTTAATCGCGATGGCTATGTGAAGCTGAAGCGAGTTCTCTCGCCCGGCGCGCTTGCCCTGCTGCGCCAGGAAATGGACACTACGCTGCGTGATGAACTTGGCGAGAACCCAAACCTAGATTTTCGCAGCGGTGAAATGATGTGGCTGACGAATGAGATATTTCGGCGCTTCGTTCTCAGTTCACGCATAGCAGAGATTGCTGCAGCCCTGATGGGTGTCGACCGCGTCAGGCTTTACCATGATAATGCGCTGGCCAAGGAGCCCGGCTGTGGCCGGACGCCCTGGCACTATGACGCAGAGCATTTTCCTATAGACAGTAAAAATGTCTGTACTGCGTGGATTCCGCTCCAGGCCATACCTCAAAATATGGGGCCGCTCGCGTTCGCGGTCGGAATGGAGACCTACCGGCTGGTCGAATCGGTGGAGAGCAGCAGGTTTGACATGAGCTATGACCGCACTGTTAGCAATGTGTTCGCGGAGCGCGGCGTGGATGTTGATGACGGTCCGTTTGGCTTGGGTGAGATCAGCTTTCACCACTCGCAGTCCTTTCACACTGCCGGCCCCAACAACACCACGGAGTCTCGGATGGTTCTCGCAACGACCTATTTCGGAGACGGTGCCTGTGTCATTCCCGCTCCGACGATGATCTCGGGCGATTGGCGTAAGTTTATGCCCGACGTCGACGCCGGCGAGCCAATACGCAGCCGCTACAACCCCGTGTGTTTTCCGCGTGAATGCTAAAACATCGCAGTGTTTGAGTTCATAAGGCGCAACTTTCGCTGGATCGCCGGCGGATTTATACTCACGTACTTTTCCAGCTTTGGACAAACGTACTTCATCTCCGCCTCTGTTTCGGAATGGCGGGCCATGTTTGGGCTGACGCATGGGGAGTTCGGGCGACTTTATATGTTTGCTACGCTGGCAAGCGCGCTTTGTATTCCATTTGTTGGGCGCCTTATAGACGTTGTGCAGGCCCATCTTATGGTAGCTTTGGTGGTGCCTATTCTGGCCGGGGCGACATTGCTTGCCGCTTACGCATCCTCACTGCCCATGCTCGTCTTCGCTATTTTTCTACTGCGGCTGTTTGGTCAGGGCATGATGACGAACATCGCGCTGACCTCGACGGGGCGATGGTTTGTTGCCGAGAGGGGCAGGGCGATATCGCTTGTTGTGCTCGGCCACCAGGGCGGCGAAGCCACAATACCACTGGCATTTGCCGCGCTTACCATTGCCTACGGATACCGTGTCGGTTGGCTTGCAGCCACCATTGCCTTAGTGGTCGTCGGTCTGCCGCTCGCTTATTGGTGCTACCGCACCCCGAGAGCACTGCCTCTATCAGCTTTAGCTGAACTTACCGAGCAAGATCGCCTACCGCACGCGCAGCCCTCAATGGAAGCAGCGACCCTGCCGGAAGTGCGCAGCTGGACGCGGGGGGAAGTTCTGAGAGACCCCATATTCTGGGCACTCCTCGCCGGTGTGCTGGCGCCAGCATTTATCGGCACTACAATCTTCTATCATCAGAATTATTTGACGGCCTTGCACAGCTGGCCACCGCAGTTGTTCGCTATGTCATTGCTGGTAATGGCGCTGACCACGGTTTGCTGCGCTTTGATTACGGGCGCTGTGATCGACCGTCTTAGCGCGACCTTGGTGTTGCCCTACTTCCTGCTGCCGCTTGCGGCTGCCTGTTTCGTCTTAGCCTACAGCGGGGCGGAAATAACGCTGTTCATTCTGATGGTGCTGCTCGGAATCAGCTACGGCATAGCATCGACACTTTTTGGGGCGCTCTGGCCAGAGATCTATGGGCTTGCGAATCTCGGCGCTGTGCGCTCTATTACCGTCTCGGCTGCGGTTCTGGCAACGGCCATAGGGCCCGGCATAACGGGCACCTTGATCGATCATGGCATGAGTCTGCCGGCGCAAATGATTTTTCTTGGCTGCTACTGTTTGTTGGCCGCGGGCGCTATGGCGATAGCATCGGTATTTTTACAGCGGCGTTTTTGTAATACAGCGTCAAATACGTAAATCTCACGCCGGGCAGTTACCGTTTGTCACCATCATAATGTGGTTGAGCTGATACTCTTCAATTCACTGACTGGGTCGCGTCCAGCTATACTTACACGTTGAAAAGCCTACTTGTATCAATAGTCTCAGACCTAATTATTTAGTAAACCTTAGGGTGTTTTTTTAACTAGAAGATACTTAAAAATAAACAGTGCATCAGAAGCTGTCAATCAAATAAACAAAGGTATAAATTGGAATATTAATGCCAAATTATTTTATTGGCTAAGGCAGCGTGGGGCTATCCAACAGGCGATTTAGCTATAATGATAATAGCTAGTGATTGCAAAGGTCTTGTGGCCTTATTTTGGTTTAACCACCGCCAAAAAATACCTGTTTAGGTGCTCGATCTAATAATATGGCAGTATTTTTTTGAGTTCTAATAAAAAACTATTCAGTTAAGAAAAAATATTAGGATTTATTTTGTGCTTACCGCATACGCTTTCAGGAAAGTAATATGACCAGCAGCATAATAGCAGCAGCGCTTCCCCTGACTGAAGGGCGGCGAAATTTGGAAGTGGGGTCCGTCCGCAAGCTCAGGGCGACTGAACTGCGGCAGTTCGCCGAGGTGCTGGCGTTGGCCTTCAATGATGATCCGCCTACTCGGTGGCTACTGCCAGACGATAATCGCCGCCAAGCATTGCTGGTCAAGGGTTTGCATCTTTGGGCTCGCCAGCTGTGGTTTCCACTGGGCGAGTGTCTGACGACCGCAAATGTGGTTGGCGCCGCGGCATGGATACCTCCGGGTGGCTGGGAGATTAGCCCGCTGCGGCAGTGGCTGCTGCTGCCGAGGGTCGCCTTGGTATTTGGCCGCGCCACTGCCAGAGTGATTTTGGCAATGTCGGCACTGGAGGCGAATCATCCCAAGGAGGCGCATTTTTATCTGCCCTTTGCGGGAGTTTTACCCGACTGGCAGGGCAAGGGGATTGGCACAGCGCTGCTGGCGCCGGTGCTTGAACGCTGCGATCGAGAGGGTATTGCGGCATATTTGGAGGCGTCATCCCCCACTAATCGGCGACTGTATGAGCGCCACGGCTTTGTGGTCACTGAGGAATTCAGCTTTGGCGCTGACGCCCCGCCGCTGTGGCGAATGTGGCGAGCGCCGCATTCGCACCCTAAAAACCGATTTGGAGAGTAGGCTCCCACCTTCACTTGGCAAGGGAGGTGGGAGGCCAAGATTAAGGGCGTGAGCAGGATTTGCTTTCTAGGCGCAATCCATAAACAATTAATGCCTGAATTATAATTTGAAGTCCCTATGAAAAATAACTATGCCTGCATTGGCTTATTTAATCCTAAATCCCCTGACAACGTTGGCGCAGTTATGCGCGCTGCTGGCTGCTATGGTGTCAATTCGGTGTTTTATACCGGAACCCGTTACGACCACGCCAAGCCCTTTTACACCGATACCCAGAAAAGCTATGAAACATTGCCGCTTATTTGCGTTAAAGATTTAAAAGACACTATCCCCTTTGGCTGCGTGCCGGTGGCGGTTGAGCTAATAGAAGGGGCCAAGTCGCTGACCACTTATAAGCATCCCGCCCGTGCCTTCTACATTTTTGGTCCAGAGGATGGCACCCTCAAAAAAGCGATTACCGATTTTTGCGATGATATTGTCTATATCCCCACAAATGGCTGCATGAATTTGGCGGCCACTGTAAATGTGGTGCTCTATGACCGCCTTGCCAAGGGTGATGATTTCTCGCACCATCAGGACGCGTTGCGAAAGCAATCCAAGTAAGTGCGCCAAACTGCGCCTTGAGTTCTAGTTAGTTGCGGTGAGAAGACGCTAGAGATCGGTATTCTGAATCCGGTTTTTGCCGCGTCGTAGTTATAGCGCCAGCATGGGCGCGGATGCTACCGCAACGCCGACGCTACTGCGGATGTTGGCGGGCTTATTGCGGGCCCGCGCCGCTTGCCGTGGAGAATTATAGTCGGAGATAGAATCTTTTAAGGTCTACCATTGGGCGTGTTCCTCATTAGTGGATTCTTTATTAGCTTGGGATCAGTGCGGATGTGATTGAAGAGAAAAGGAGTTTAAGTTCCCAGTAATGTCGCCCCGAAAAAGGCCAAAATCTGTGGCGACGACCGCCAAAATACTTTGGCGCCGTAGGTGTTAGGCTGGATGCTAATGTAAAAACTGCGCTCACGAGTGTGGCTTAGGTTTAATTAAATAAGGTTTTTATTCTGGTGATCGTAGACCCATTTTTTTACTTTTGTGCCGTGCCAGCAATACTGATTTTTGGTATGGCGAAAGGTGGCTTTGGTGGCGGCATTGCGGTGGTGTCGGTGCCGCTGATGAGCTTAGCTATTTCGCCGGTGCAGGCAGCGGCAATATTGCTGCCGATACTCTTGGTGATGGACGCGGTAGCACTGTGGAGTTTTCGCGGCCAGTGGGACAAAGCCAATATAAAAATATTATTGCCGGGTGCGGTGATCGGCATTGCACTTGGCAGTCTGGGATTTCATTATTTATCTGAAGATATGATCCGTATTTTAATCGGCCTAATTGCAGTCATTTTTTGTTTGAATTACTGGCTTACAAAGCCGTCGGTGATAGCGCAGGGGCCCAGTGTTATTCGCGGTGGATTTTGGGGTGCAGTCGCCGGTTTCACCAGTTTTGGTATTCATGCCGGTGGGCCGCCAGTGAATATGTATTTACTGCCGCAGCGCATGGAAAAGTCTTTACTGATGGGCACCATGGCGATATTTTTTGCCGTGGTAAATGTCATTAAGCTGGTGCCCTACAGCTTGCAGGGCAGCTTTGATCACACCAATTTAGTCACCGCGGCGGTGTTAATGCCCTTGGCGCCAGTGGGTGTGCGTCTGGGGTTTTACTTATTGCACAGGGTGAGCGAGCAGACTATTTACCGCATCTGCTATTTCTTTTTGTTTGTGGTGGGTGTCAATCTTTTGTTCGATGGCTGCGTGGGCGCTTTCGTGTAGCGCGAAGATTAGCCCTTACTCGCTGGGAATAGCGTAAGTACCCACTGCGTGAGCAACCATACGATCATCGCCCTCAGAATATAATGCCACTTCTCCAATAATTAACTGGCGTCCCACTTTGATGAGCTTGCACTCACCGATGATATCTTTATCTGCACTGGGTTTGCGTAAAAAATTAATATTGAGGTTGGTGGTTACCGCCAGCGCGACGATTCCTATCTCACCGAGGATAGCCGCGTATAAGCCAACGTCCGCGGTAGTCATTAATACTGGACCAGACACCGTGCCACCTGGACGCAATGATTGCGTATCAACTTGGTAGCGCACCGTGGCTGATTGTGGGCCAATGGCCTCTACTAGGCACGGGCTTTGGGGGAATTCTTTGGCTAGGAAGTCACAAATTGCTATTAGCGTGGTCATTAATTATTCTCGCGGCGTTGCTGCTTAGTATATTGCATAAGTAGGGGCTATGAAATTTAACGTTTGTAATTTGCTTGTTTAGATCTGTTTGGGCCTATTTTTTCTTGCGGGACCATTAATACGCTATAAACGTGGTGTTTTAAAACGAAGTAGACCGGGAGCTGCAGGCAGGCGAAGGAGGCTAAAGCAGAATGAGGTCTTTGACCTTGCCCCTGCGAGGTGATTGTAGACTTTAAAATCGTGGAGATATCTTATGACGGGGTGGGTTTGATAATGGCAAGCTAATAGTGGGAGACACACTTTAAGTTTTAATTTCAATGCGCGGGCATAATTGACTACACCGTTATTCGTTAAACGCCGCGATGTGGAGCGGCTGAGCTGCTTGCTGATTGTTAGCACTGAGTTTGATGATTGGGTCTTATGCTTATATATTTCGTCCGCGCTCTGTCGCCTTTGCCACCCTCCGCTATACTCATGATAGTCGCATCTAAAGAATTGAGAATTTATGGCAAGTCGTAGGAAACCTATTGCCTGGTGTATTGCCGGCTCTGATTCAGGCGGTGGCGCAGGTATTCAGGCCGATCTGGCAACCTTCCATGATTTTGGCGTGCATGGCTGCACGATTATCACCGCCATTGCTGCACAAAATAGCTTTGCCGTCGGTCATGTGTCCGTCACGCCACGGCGCACACTTGCAGCGCAAATTAACGCCCTAGACAGCGATCTTCAAGCCGATGTTATTAAGCTTGGGATGCTGGCCTCGGAAGAGGTCGTGGCGATGATTAGCAAGTATCTAGAGACCTTTCCAGGCTTTGTTGTGTGCGATCCGGTTATGTCGTCTAGTATTAATGGCGAGCTAATGCCCGAAGGCATTTGCAATATGTTGATAGAAAAAATACTGCCCCGAGCTGATTTGCTCACACCGAATCTCCATGAGGCAGAGAGCCTCTTGAATCGATCTATTGACAGCCTCGACGACGTGGAGCGGGCGGCGGCTGATATTGTCGCGCTGGGCGCGCGCTCAGTCTTGCTTACCGGTGGTCATGCAAATGCGCGCAATAATGAACGTCATGATTATTGGACCGACGGCGAGCAGGGGTTTTGGCTTAGTGGTCCAAATATAGACACTCTCAATACTCGCGGTGCCGGCTGTACTTTATCGTCGGCGATTGCGGCGGCAGTGGCTCGCGGTTACGCACTGAGCGACGCCATGGTGATCGCGAAGGCCTATGTGAGCCAAGGTTTGAGGATGTCGGTACAACTTGGCAGCGGCCCTGGCTCGGTTGGTCATATTGGTTGGCCACAGCGGCTGGCTGATCTACCTAGTTTGAGTCGTCATTTGCCGGATCATGGCCGCCGTCTGACCTTTGCGTCCTGCGATGGTGGCTTGGGTCTATACCCGATAGTGGATAGTGCCGCGTGGATCTCACGGTTATTGGCCTGTGGGGTGAAGACCATTCAGTTGCGAGTAAAACATTTAAGCGGCGAAGCGCTGCAACAAGAGGTGCGCGAGGCTGTCACTCTGGGCAAGCAGTTTAATGCCCGAGTTTTGATTAATGACCACTGGCAGCTGGCTATTAGCGAAGGGGCTTACGGCGTTCATCTAGGGCAGGCGGATTTGGATCTTGCCGATATGGCGGCGATAGCTAATGCTGGTTTGCGTCTGGGTATCACTACTCATACTTATAATGAAGTTGCGCGAGCCCACAGTTTACGGCCCAGCTATATTGCGATTGGGCCAATATACTCCGCTGCCAATAAAAACGTACCTTGGACGCCCCAAGGTGTGCCGCAATTGCGACGTTGGGTGGCGATGTTGTCGGCAGATTATCTCTTAACTGCGGTTGGCGGTATTGATTTCAAACGCGCCAAAGATGTCTTAGCTACGGGTGTGGGTAGCGTGGCACTGGTCAGTGCGATTACCCAAGCCGACAATCCCGAAGCGGTGGTGGCAGAGCTTATGGCGATGCACGAGATGGCGGCGTGACCTCGCGTTTTATGGCAGGCGTGTTGCTCGCTGTGGTAAGTATTACCTTGCAGGCCGCGCCTGCGCAGATAGTGGTGCGAGGGCTATTTGAGCAGGCGGCGCTGCTAGAAATTGACGGTCATCAACAATTTCTAAGGGCCGGCCAGCGGGATTCGTCGGGATTGTTACTGGTGTCTGCGACACCCCGAGAGGCGGTGATAGATATTGATGGTCAGCGCAAAACCCTGACGTTGAGCAATCGGATCGGCACTATTTATCGCGAGGCGTCACCAAGCTCGGTGTCGTTACACAAAGACAATCGCAAGCAATATCGGACCCGCGTCAGCATTAATGGCCGCATTGCTGATGCCTTGGTCGATACCGGCGCAACGTCGGTGACGATGAGCGCTAGCCAGGCCGATCAGTTGGGGATTTCCTATTTAGATGGCAGGCCCACCTCCGTGGCGACTGCTGGCGGCGTAAAAAAGGCCTTCGGTATTGTATTGAGCCGGGTACAGGTCGGTGATATCAAGACCCAAGAGGTCGCCGCAGTGGTTATTGATGGCGATGATCCCCATGTGATTCTGCTGGGAATGAGCTTTTTAGAGCATGTCGATCTGCAAGAGCGCGACAATATTTTGGTTCTTAAGGCACGTTATTAATATTGCTAGCAAGGATTCTTGGCGCAATAGTCGCCTCGCGGCCGCGGTGCTGATAAAATGCGCCACCGGTTTTGCTCGTGGAGATACCCGTGGCAGTTAGTTTTATAGAAGCCTCTAAACTTCCCACCCCATGGGGGGTGTTTGATATTCATGGTTTTGAGGACACCGATAATGGTAAAGAGCACGTCGTTCTTACCCTTGGCGACGTCGGCAATGGTGAGCCTGTGTTGGCGCGGGTGCATTCAGAGTGCCTGACGGGCGATGCTTTATTTAGCATGCGTTGCGACTGCGGCTCACAATTGCGGGCCGCGCTAGAGAAAATCGCGGAGCAGGGCACGGGCGCGCTATTCTATTTGCGGCAAGAAGGTCGTGGCATTGGCCTGCTGAATAAAATTCGCGCTTATAAACTCCAGGATGCCGGAGCCGATACCGTTGAAGCGAACGAGCAGTTGGGCTTTGGTGCAGACATGCGCGACTACAGTTTGTTGGCGGTAATGTGCGAACACCTGCACATCAGCAAAGTGCGATTAATGACCAATAACCCACGCAAGGTGAGTGCGCTTACCGATCAGGGTGTAGAAGTGGTTGAACGCCTGCCTTTGCAAACCGGACAAAACCCCCACAATGCAAAATACTTAGCAACCAAATCGGGCAAGCTTGGCCATTTGTATTAGGATGATTATTATTCAAATTAATAAAGCCTAGTAGTCAGGCGCTTTATTAATTTGCAGAGTGTCATTCTGATCTTTGCAGTTGTTCAATATAAGGTTGCTACCTACAGCCCTGAAGTTAGTCGCAGCCTCTTTCTGCAGGGCGCTAAACGGCTCCGTACAGCCGCCTCACGCAATATCCATATCGTCGATTTAGTGTTGCGCAGTTGCCGCTAGGCTGGCCTGAAGTTCGGGGATGGCCGCGGCGCGGCGGCGAATGCTGGCGATGATGCCTTCGCTGTCTAAGCCGATATCGCGCAGTAACTGCTGATGTTTGCCATGGTCAATAAATTGATCTGGCAAGCCTAATTGCAGCACCGGTAGCCAGCGGCCTTGCTGGTTAAGGTATTCGCACACGGCGCTGCCGGCGCCACCGGCAATAACGTTTTCTTCTAGCGTGACCAGCAGGGTGTGATCGTCAGCTAGGGCGTCTATCAGTTCAGTATCCAGCGGTTTTACAAAGCGCATATCGGCAACCGTAGCGCCTATTGCGTCTGCGGCACTGATGGCCGCGCTCAATAAGGTGCCAAAGCTAAGAATCGCGATTTTTGTGCCTTCGCGAACAATGCGGCCCTTGCCTATTTCCAGTGGCGCCATCGCCTTTTGAATTTCTACCCCAGGACCTGTGCCGCGTGGGTACCTAACAGCGGCTGGGCCTGGGTAATGATAAGCGGTGTGAAGCATTTGCCGCGTTTCGTTTTCATCGGCGGGTGCCATTACGATCATATTCGGGATGCAGCGCAAAAAGCTAAGGTCAAAGGCGCCGGCATGGGTTGGGCCGTCTTCACCGACCAGTCCAGCGCGGTCAATACCAAAGGTGACATCCAAGTTCTGCAGTGCAATATCGTGGATTAACTGGTCGTAGGCGCGCTGTAAGAATGTGGAATAAATAGCGATAACCGGCTTTAAGCCGTCGCAGGCCATGCCCGCTGCAAAGGTTAGAGCGTGTTGCTCGGCAATGGCGACATCGTAGAAGCGATCGGCAAAACGTTCAGAATATTCGAGCATGCCAGAGCCTTCGCACATGGCGGGCGTAATGGCGACCAACTCGGGGCTCAATTCGGCTTGATCACAAAGCCAGCGACCAAAGATGTCTTGGTATTTAGGTAGCTTGGCTTTCGCTGTGGGAATCTGGCTGTTAATGGGTTTGGGTTCAATTTTAGAGATCGCGTGAAAACCCACTGGGTCTTCTTCTGCGGGCGTGTAGCCCTTGCCCTTGCGTGTCATGATATGCAGCATTTGCGGGCCGGGAAGCTCGCGCAAATTACGCAGTGTGGGCACCAAAATATTGAGGTCGTGGCCGTCTATGGGCCCAATATAATTAAAGCCCAGTTCTTCAAACAGGGTTGCCGGTGACACCATGCCCTTCATATATTCTTCAAGTCTGGCGGCAATGTCGGTGGCTGAACGCGGGAATTTTGAGAGGACGGATTTACCGCTGCTGCGTATTTGATTGTAGGTTTTAGACGCCCACATTTTGGAAAAGTAAGTGTTCAGGCCGCCGGTATTTTTGGAAATCGACATTTGATTGTCATTGAGCACAACCAGCATATTCGCGCCGGTGTGACTGGCATGGGTGATGGCTTCAAAGGCCATGCCGGCGGTCATCGCGCCGTCGCCAATCACCGCCACGGTATGGCGGTCGAGTTCTTGCTGACGCGAAGCGATCGCCATGCCTAATGCGGCGCTGATACTGGTACTAGAATGGCCTACACCAAAGGTGTCGTAAGGGCTTTCTTCGCGTTTAGGGAAACCGGCAAGCCCGCCCGCTTTGCGCATGCCGTCCATACGATCGCGACGGCCGGTCAAAATTTTGTGGGGATAACACTGATGACCAACATCCCATACCAAGCGATCTTCTGGGGTGTTGTAAATATAGTGCAGGGCAATGGTCAGCTCGACTACACCGAGTCCCGCGCCAAAGTGGCCGCCGGTTTGTCCCACGGTGTAAAGCAAGTATTCCCTTAGTTGCAGGGCCAGCGCGCCTAATTCATTTTCGTTCAGGCGACGCAGATCGGCTGTGGAGTCGATCGTGTCCAGCAATGGTGTGGTTGGCCTTGTAAGGGGGATTTCCTGAAACATCTAACGTAAACCCAGAACCTGTGAAAGGGGCAAGATTGTAAACGAATTTGTACTATTTTACCTATCCGTATATAGCATTATGGTCATTTCAGCATGCGCCTATCAAACAATCGAAAAAACCTGATGCAGCCGCGTCGTGTCTACGCCCTAATATTGGCGGTCAATAATGTAGTGCGACAGCGCGCGCAATGGGTCGGCTCGCTTGTCAAAGTCACTGAGGGCGGTCAATGCGCGCTGATGTAATTCCTCAGCCAAGGCCTTGGCGCCAGCGAGACCCAAGAGGGCGGGGAAGGTGGGTTTGTTTCGGGCTTGGTCGGCACCTTGGGTTTTGCCCAGCGTTTCGGTGTTGCTTTCAATGTCGATAATATCGTCTTGGACCTGAAACGACAGACCTATTGCCTTGCCGTATTCATCCAGTTTGGTGATCTGGTCTGGACGAGCTTCGCACCAGCTGGCCGTCATGCTCAAGGCGACTCGGATTAGCGCGCCGGTCTTAAGCTGATGCATGGTTTGCAATGCGCTTAGGTCGAGTTGTTGATTTATTGCGGCGAGGTCAATGGCTTGGCCGCCGACCATGCCCCGTGGACCGGCTGCGGCGCTAAGCTGACGGATTAACGCTAGCTTGGTGCTGTCTTGCTCGCCTGGCAGATTGGCGAGTAGTTCAAATGCGCGTGCCTGCAGGGCATCGCCGACCAGAATGGCGGTCGCTTCGTCATAGGCGATATGGCAGGTGGGCTTGCCTCGGCGCAGATTGTCGTTGTCCATGGCGGGTAAATCGTCGTGAACCAGAGAGTAGGCGTGCACCATTTCAATAGCGCAGGCAATATCGTCTAGTCCTTCGACGTTGCTGCCCAGGGCTTGCGCCACAGCGTAAACCAAAGTGGCGCGCACTCGTTTGCCGCCATTGAGAAGGCTGTATAGGCTGGCTTCGCTCAGAGTGTGTAGACGGGTAGACGCATCAATATCGGCAAATTCGCTGCCGGTATTTTGCATCCGCTCTGGTAGTGCGCTTTGTACCCGTTGCTGACAGCTAGCGAGAAAGTCCGAAAACTCTCTATTCATCAATTAGTTATCCGTATCTAAAGTTTTACTGACGATGTCGCCGTCTTTTTCCATTAGTAGCTGCACTTTTTGCTCGGCATCAGCGAGTGCACGCTGACAATCACGGCTTAACTGCATGCCGTTTTCGAAGGCTTTTAGTGAGTCTTCTAGGCTCAGTTCACCAGACTCCATGCTCTGCACTAGTTTTTCTAGGTCAGTGAGCGAAGTTTCGAAATTAACTGTTTTTGCTTTGGGCATCGGCCTCTCCTGAACACTGTGTGGCCTTGTTGCCGTAACATATTCTAACAGTGTCTGACGGAATCAGGGTAATTCCGCACTTACAGTTTATGGATTTATGGTGATAATAGGCAGTGTTTGTAAGAAACAAGGAGTAGCCGCTAGCTATGCATTATCGCGCAATAATGGAATTTTGGTTTGCTGAGCTACCGCCTTCAGCGTGGTTTGGCAGTAGCGCTAAACTTGATAGCACTATCGCTAGTCGCTTTGGTGACATTCATCAGGCGGCGATAGCCGGAGAGCTATACTCTTGGCGCAATAAGCCAATGGGCCGACTAGCGGAGATCATTGTGTTGGATCAGTTTTCTCGCAATATCTTTCGCAATACCCCTAGCGCCTTTGCAGCTGATGGTCAGGCCTTGGTGTTGGCGCAGGAAGCGATTCGCGTTCACGCCGAAGCTGAATTGACACCCGAGCAATGCGTCTTTTTATATATGCCTTATATGCACAGTGAGTCGCTAGCAATTCAAAGTGCGTCCCTGCGACTTTACAAGGCCTTAGGCATAGAGAAAAATTACGACTTTGCGCTTGCCCACCAACAGATTATTTCTCGCTTTGGTCGTTACCCGCATCGCAATGAGATTTTGGGGCGGCCGTCGTCAGTTGAAGAGCAGGCATTTTTGCAGGAAGCGGTATCGTCATTTTAATACAAACCCCGAAGCACTCAGGTTTTGCTTTGCTTTTGAGGCACTTTAAAGCTCGTGCTTTACCACGTTACGCTTGCGCTAGTGGTGGCTGAATCAGACCTTTCCTTGTAGGCTTCCGCAGAATAATCGTAATTGGAGTGGAAACATGCGACAACTTTTGCCGCTGAGTATCGTATTTGCTTGCTTATTCGCGGCGCCGGTATGGGCTGAATGTGCTTATCCGGATAGCGACCGGGGCGACGCCCCTGCCTGGGTGTGTAATCTCGATGTTTATGAGGGCGCTGACTTCCTCGCTTATGGTGATAAAAGCCGCCTGCCATCCATTTCACTTCAGAGCCGGCTTGCCGCAAAGGTAGCGATGGTGGCCGTAGTGAGTAAGTTGCTTGACTATGCCAAGGCTGAACTTACTGCCGAATTACCTCCAGAAACGCTGCTGGTATCGCCGGCTGCAGATGATTGGTCTCGGGTCGCCAAATTCAAGGGAATGAGAATTTTGGAGAAAACGGCAAGCCCGCAGCGCCATTTATATGTTCTGGCTGGGGTTGAGCCAGACGTCCGCGATGAGTTGATTGCGGTAGCTAGAAAAGAAGTGTTGAGCGAAAATAAAAAGAGTTTGATTGCGCAGCTCGGCAAAGAAACTTGGCAAAAACTGGCTGCGACTAAATAGGCTAAATCATCCCGGCTGGGCCAGCCGCAGCTTATGTCGGCTAAGTCTTAAGGAATGACAGCGGTGTGCTATTTTTGTAGCCTTTGTGCACGCCTTTTTCGCCGCTGTTGTGGTATTTCGCTAGCGTATTGCTTTTACTGCTTAAAATAAGCTTAGCTTATGGGCTTTGCTGGCATGGTATTGGATGTCTGCTTAGTGGTTTGCCAGCAATATCACCTAAGGTACTATATCGCACCGATTGGGGTCGCAATGATTAGTGTTGTAGCGATTAGTCGGACCGATTAGATGGTAAATAAAAAAAGGATAGGGAATGAGCACGCCTTCGCGGACAGAAATTGCATTGATCACAGGTGCCTCGGCAGGAATTGGACGGGCATTTGCGTTGCAACTTGCACCCCGCTGCAAGGACATGATTTTGGTTGGTCGTGATCCAGCTAAGCTAGCTAAGGTGGTGGCCGAGCTAGAGAGCCCCGGTCTAACTATTACTAGCTTTGCCCTAGACTTGACGGTTACCGAGGGTGTTACTCGGGTAATGGAGGCTATTCGCCAGAAAGGCCCGGTCACTATACTCATTAATAATGCCGGTTTTGCTAGCTTTGGGAAGTTTGCCGAATCTGATTTAGATATAGAGATGGCCATGGTGAATTTGCACTGCAATGCCAGTTTGGCACTGTGCCGCGCCGCTTTACCTTATATGAAACAAGAGGGACGTGGCGTGGTGATAAACGTGTCTTCGCTCGGCAGCTTCTTTCCATTGAAATATTCTGCAGTGTATGGCGCGAGCAAGACGTTTTTAACCATGTTTTCACAGGCGCTTCAGCTGGAAGTGCAGGCAGACGGTATTCGGGTTCAGTGTTTGTGTCCCGGCTATACGCGCAGTGATTTTGGTGACCGGGGGCCTATGGCTAAGGCCGATGCCAGTAGGGTGCCAGATGAGCTGTGGTGGGCGGCGGAAGACATTGTTGCGGTTAGCCTTACTCAGCTAGAAAGTGAGTCTGGCGGTGTGCTTTGTTTGCCTGACGAATCCAGTCGTAAACTTGTGCAGCAGGCCTTGTCGGCTCAGGCTGCTGAATTTGCCTAGGGTTTGAATAGACTCCCCTCTGCTTAGTTCGGTTATGACTGAGGCGGCATATTGGTAAGCGATTTTATTGAATAAGCTATTTTTGGAGCAATTCCATTGACTACTTGGTCTGCAGATTTTGACCCGCTCAACTTGCCATCGCTGCCAGATATATCGGTAAACAGTGTGATTGCCGATCTCGATTGGGCGCTAGCCTACAGCCGCTACTTTGACACCAATTTTGAAGCGACTTATTCGGGGCTTAGGCATTTATTTGGTGGCTTTGACAGCGCTGGCGAACGCATTGCAATGCAGGTGTTTAGTTTGCCGGACGCCCACAGCACGGCCTTTGTCTATCACGGCTACTACGACCACGTTGGTTTATTTAATAATGTTATCAATTATTTTTTAAAGCATGGGTATTCCGTTGTTGCCTATGACTTGCCGGGCCACGGTTTGTCGACCGGAGAGCGTGCGGCCATTGATGACTTTATGCGTTATCGACAAGTCTTGAGCGATGCCTTTAGAGTGGTTGCTGATTTTGGCTTGCCGGCGCGGCGAGTTGGCTTGGCACAAAGCACCGGTTGTGCCGTGCTAATGTCACATCTATTGAGCGGCGGTGAGGGCGATTTTGATCGCGTGGTGCTGTTGGCGCCGCTATTGCGGCCTACGAAGTGGGGTTGGGGTAGACCAGCGCATGCGCTGTTAAAATACTTTATTCATAGTCTGCCGCGTAAATTTGCCGATAATTCTGACGATCAGATTTTTCTGGAATTTTTGCGCGAGAGAGATCCCCTGCAAGCGAGAATATTGCCGGTGAGCTGGGTGGGGGCACTAAAAAAATGGCAGTCATGGTTTCTTCGCCAAGCGCCGGTGGCCAGCTCGATGTTGATTTTACAGGGTGATGAGGACGACACGGTTGATTGGCAATATAACTTGCCGCGCATTCAGCGCAAATTTCCCCATGCCAAAATCATTCATGTGCCAGGCGCTAGACATCATTTGGCGAAAGAGGCTGAGACGTTTAGGGAGCAGTTATGGCAGGCCTGCGATGATTATCTATAGGCATCTTGTGAAGGTGTAAAGCGCTAAATAGAACTGGGGCAATTTGGCTGCTAAGTAAGCAAGCACATAGGAGTGCGCGTTGAAAATGGAATTGAAAAACATTGGCTTCCTATCCGGTCTCTTAACACCATACTAGAAAATTCAGTTTTAATCGCGAAGGCATTCGACACAGGCAGTCCCTGCTAAAAGTATCCCAATGATTTCCTGCTTTGGCCTAAGCTATGTGCAGAGGTTCGAGGATTAACCCACCGACGGTGGCGTAGTATTCGCCACCCATTCCCACCATTGGTGCTCACCCTCTGGCTTGCTCTTGTCTTGGCAGCGATGCACATCCCAGGTCACTAAGTAGTCTGGATTGTTAATGGCTTCCCCGTCGCCGGTTTTGTAATCTCCCGCTGGGGCGACAAACCATGACGCCATTGATGAGGGCAGAGTGAACTCTTCCTCGTCAGTTTGGCGCAGGGTGATGCCTTCTTTTATTGTGACTCTGACCACAGTGCCGGCCAGCATTCTCTGCTGCAGGGCATCGCCGGTGATATCAAAATAACTGATTCCTACCAGCGCCCGCTTGTCTAGCAAGGCGGCGAGTTCGGGGGAGAGAATGTCAGCCATTTTCGACGAGGCTTCCTGTAAGTAGTGAGTTTAGAACAAAACGCGGCAGCGAATAGTGCCCTTCACATGCAATAATTTCTCAACTGCAAACTCGCTAGAGCCTTCGTCAATATCCATTACCACGTAACCGACTTGCTCGCTGGTTTGCAGATATTGGCTGCAAACGTTGATGTTGTTGTCAGAAAAAATCAGGTTAATCGCGCTGAGTATTCCCGGAACATTATGGTGAATATGCAGAATACGGTGTTTGCCGGGGTGAGCTGGCAGCGCCACTTCCGGGAAGTTAACCGATGAGGTGCTGGTGCCGTTGTCTGAATATTTGACCAGTTTATCTGCGACTTCCATGCCGATATTAAGCTGGGCTTCGACGGTTGACCCGCCAACATGGGGGGTCAGAAATACATTGTCAAAGTCGCGCAGCGGTGAAATAAACTCATCGCTATTGCTGCGCGGCTCTTCTGGGAAAACATCGATTGCCGCGCCAGCTAATTTATTGTCGCGCAAAGCATTCACTAGGGCGTCAATATCCACGACGGTGCCACGCGCCGCATTAATTAGAATTGCGCCAGTCTTCATTTGGGTAAATTCATTGGCGCCGATCATCATCTGAGTCGATGCCGTCTCCGGCACATGCAGGGTGATAATGTCAGAAGTGGCCAGTAACTCACCCATGCTGACTTGGCTGGCATTACCCAACGGCAATTTATTGACTACATCAGTAAAGCAGACATCCATGCCCAAGCTTTCGGCAATAACAGATAGCTGCATACCAATTGAGCCATAGCCAATGATGCCGAGGCGTTTGCCGCGAATCTCATAGGAGCCAACAGCCGTTTTGAGCCATTCACCACGGTGAGCTGCGGCATTTTTTTCAGCCAGACCGCGCATCAATAAGATGGCCTCGGCAATAACCAGTTCGGCGACCGAGCGGGTGTTTGAGAACGGCGCGTTAAATACTGCAATACCGTGCTCGGTGGCAGCCTGTAGGTTAACTTGGTTGGTTCCAATACAAAAACAGCCGACTGCAATCAGTTTTTTCGCTTCGTCGAGCACTTCTGCGGTGAGCTGGGTGCGCGAGCGGATGCCGACAAAATGGGCGTCGGCGATCTTTTTCTTAAGTTCATCGTCGGGCAGGGCTTTCTGATAGTAGTCAATATTGGTGTAACCTGCTGTATGCAGGGCATCGACAGCGGACTGGTGAAGTCCTTCCAATAATAGGAATTTGATTTTGGCTTTGTCGAGGGATGTTTTTGCCATGAGTATGTTCGCCCCACTCTGAGGTACAGTGAAAGCGCAGTATGGTATCATAAGCGTCTTTCCCAAGTGCTATTCAGAGAGGCATTTTTACCATGTCGACAAGCCCCTTACCGTCCTCCGAAACCATTATTAGTGAGCTACAGGCGATAGTCGGTAACGACAAAGTACGCAGTGATGCTGAAATCCTGTTAAGTCATGGCCAAGATTGGACTAGAGTCCATACCCCGGCGCCCTTGGCAGTGGTATTTCCCCGCACGACTTTAGAGGTGCAAGCGGTGGTGAAACTGGCAAATCAATTAGCATTTGCCATAGTGCCGTCGGGTGGGCGCACCGGTTTGAGTGGCGGCGCGGTAGCGGCGAATGGCGAAGTGGTGGTGTCCTTTGATTATATGAGCCATATCAGTGACTTCGACCCGATAGATCGCACGGTAGTGTGCCAGGCCGGGGTGGTTACTGAACAGCTGCAGAATTTTGCCGAGGAGCACACCTTATTTTATCCCGTTGATTTTGCATCGGCTGGTTCGTCGCAAATTGGCGGTAATATCGCCACCAACGCCGGTGGTATTAAAGTGATTCGCTACGGCATGACCCGCGACTGGGTTGCGGGTTTGAAGGTGGTGACAGGTAATGGCGATATATTGGAGCTAAATCGCGGTTTGCTGAAAAATAATGCCGGCTACGATCTGCGTCAGCTCTTTATTGGCGCTGAAGGCACCTTGGGGCTGATTGTGGAAGCCACCATGCAGCTCACGCGACCGCCCAAGAATCTCACTGCCTTTGTGTTGGGGGTTGAAGATTTTAGCGGCATTATGAATTTGTTTAATCGCTTTCAGGCGGAGATGGATCTGACGGCGTTTGAGTTTTTCTCAGAGCAGGCCCTGCAGAAGGTCGTTGTCCATAGCGGCGTGCCGCGTCCCTTTGAATCGACTTGCCCTTACTATGCCCTGCTAGAATTTGAGTGCCTAAATGACGAGGTTGAGGCGCAGGCGATGGCTTTGTTTGAGGCTTGCATGGAAGAGGGCTGGGTTACTGACGGCGTGATGAGCCAGAGTCTGGAGCAGCTTAAAAATTTATGGCGCCTGCGTGAAGATATTTCGGAAACCATTTCCAGGTGGACGCCGTACAAAAACGACATTTCTACCATTATTTCTCGCGTGCCGAACTTTCTGGAATCGGTTGAAGCCTTGGTCAGCGCTCAGTATCCAGATTTCGAAATTATTTGGTTCGGTCATATTGGTGACGGCAATTTACACCTCAATATTCTTAAGCCTGATGACATGGATAAAAACGAGTTCTTTGATAAATGCAGCACGGTGAGTGTGGGCGTATTTGAAATTGTTGCCAAGTTTGGTGGCAGCGTGTCGGCGGAACATGGCGTGGGGCTGCTTAAAAAGGCCTACTTACCTTATTCGCGCTCAGAGATAGAAATAGGCCTAATGCGGCAAATTAAGCAGATTTTTGATCCTAAAGGGGTCATGAATCCAGGCAAGATTTTTGATTGATCGACGAGTTTTAGAAAGGGTTTGTCACTATGCTGAGGTATAGCCATCGCTTTGTCGATCATACTGAATTCCCCCATGCGGCGGGCAAGGCGGTTTGCGTAGGTCGCAACTATGCAGATCACGCCAAAGAGCTTGGTAATGAGATCCCGACATCGCCGCTGTTGTTTATGAAGCCCGGAACTGCAATGGTGGCAATGGCTGAGCCATTGGCGCTGCCTGAGGGTTTAGGCGCCTGTCACCACGAATTAGAAATGGCCTTGTTGATTGGGCAGCCGCTGAGTAGGGCGGCGCCAAAAGAAAGTCGCGCTGCCATTGCTGGTGTTGGGCTGGCATTAGATTTGACCTTGCGGGAGTTGCAAGATGAACTCAAGAAAAAGGGGCAGCCCTGGGAGCGCGCCAAAGCATTTGATGGCGCTTGCCCGCTGGCCGAGTTTGTTGTTTTTGATCAGGCCTTAGATTTTTCATTGCTGACTTTACGCCTCAGCCGCAATGGCATCGTGCAACAGCAGGGCAGCTGTGGCGATATGTTATTTAGTGTTGAAAATTTATTGAGTGAAATTAGCCACAGTTTTAGCTTAATGCCCGGTGATGTGGTGTTAACAGGTACGCCGGCTGGTGTTGGGCCGCTGAGTTCCGGTGACCACTTGCTTGCTGAATTAGGTGATTTTTTGAGAGTTGAGACTGTGGTGCGATGATAGGTAATAGTGGGTCGCTAAAAAGCGGGGCTATTGGCAGGGTAGTAAATTACTAGGGGCTGTAAATCGCCCCTAGTGGCACACAGTTAGGCTTTGAGAATTCTCACCCCAGTCGGGGTGCCTAGCAGCAGTACATCGGCTGGCCGACAGGCGAAAAGTCCATTGGTGACTACGCCAGTAATGTTGTTGAGTTCTTCTTCGGTCTTACGCGGCGTGCTAATCATGAAGTCGTAGACGTCAATAATGATATTGCCATTATCTGTTGTTACGCCCTCGCGATAGACCGGGTTGCCGCCCAATTTAACGAGCTCCCGTGCCACGTAACTGCGCGCCATTGGAATGACTTCTACGGGGAGAGGGAAGGCGCCGAGTTGGCCGACCAGCTTGCTGCCATCAGCGATACAAACAAATTCTTTGCTGGCTGCGGCGACAATTTTTTCTCGGGTTAGGGCTGCGCCGCCGCCCTTAATTAATTCCAGTCGCTCGTTGGCCTCATCTGCGCCATCAACGTATACCGCAATGGTGCCGGTGGTATTTAGCTCAAAGACTTCTATGCCGTGTTTGCGCAGGCGCTGCGCAGATGCTTCTGAACTGGCAACGGTGCCCTTGATGTCACCTTTAAATTTTGCCAATAAGTCGATGAAAAAGTTGGCGGTGGAGCCGGTGCCAATGCCGATAATTTCGCCATCGAGTATGGCCGGCGTGATGTGATCAATTGCGGCCTGTGCTACCGCAAGTTTTAGCTCATCTTGTGTCATTGTCGACCTTTGCTGTTTATTGCGCTGGGGGTAGATTGTGAACAAGTATAAAATTGCTAGCGGTCAATTGCGAGGTGCAAATATCTGCGGTCCGCGGGCCTCGGTTTGGGGTTCTGCGATTTGCCGCTGTAGTTAAGTAGTAAGAGGGGCGTAAACGAGGCGGCTGGCGCCGGTACTTGTTTCGCTTTGTATGCTGCGGGTTTGCTGCGCTTTGTCTTTAGACGCGGTAGACTCGCTAGCTGAATTTTTGCGTATTTTTTGCGCAGTAATGGAGACCGCACAGAGCCATGCCCGAGAGTTATGTTAAAAAAATCCTGAAAGCTCGTGTCTATGATGTCGCTATAGAATCGCCCGTTGATCGCATGAATTTAATGAGCAAGCGACTGGCTAACGAGGTTTTGTTGAAGCGCGAGGATTTGCAGCCGGTATTTTCTTTTAAGCTGCGCGGCGCCTATAACAAAATGATGAGCCTTAGTGCCGAAGAGCTAAGCCGAGGTGTGGTTGCGGCCTCGGCCGGTAATCACGCCCAAGGTTTGGCGCTGGCTGCTTTAAAACTTGGTGTTAAGGCGACCATTGTGATGCCTAGAACGACGCCGCAAATTAAAGTGGATGCGGTGCGGGCCCGTAGTGGCAAAGTTATATTGCATGGCGATACCTATGACGAGGCCTCGATCTTTGCCAAAAAACTGGTTGATGAAAAGGGCATGGTTTATGTTCACCCCTACGACGATCCAGAAATTATTGCTGGTCAGGGCACTGTCGGTATGGAAATTCTTCGTCAGGTGACAGGGCCACTGGACGCTGTTTTTGTGCCGGTTGGCGGTGGTGGTCTAGCGGCGGGTGTTGCTGCATACATTAAATATGTTCGTCCAG
>NZ_JBLIKC010000038.1:0-17767 GCF_047636175.1 Zhongshania sp.
GTCACCGCCGTTGTGTCATTAACAGAACGCCGCGCCTTAAATTGTGATATTGGAATCATCACTGCATCGTCATCCGCGAGTGATGTACAAATTGCGTTTTCACCACTGAGATAAGGAGCGGCCGGCAAACCTCGGAGCTTTTCATCTAGCCAGGCAATCGTCGCATCGCGCTGATTTATATCGCCACAGGCAAACTTACCACCTGGCGCTTGAAAATAAAGTGGATCTGGGCTTTCAGGAACAAAGCCGGAAATAATATGCCCACTTTCATGGGTCAGCATACGAACTTCGTGGCCCGTTGCCGCCGCCCGCTCGTTCAAGCACTGAAAATTCCACCATGCCTCGTTAAAATTAAACAGGGTGTCGCGGATACCTTGGGTAAGTAAAATATCCACACCAGGCTGGCCAGTGTAAGTATTGCTACCGGGCACTTCGTTAAACTCACTGCTGATATTATTGTTCAAAGCACTTGCGGCGACGCTGTATGGCATGGTCGCCTGACCATTCAGGCCGCACCAATAACGCGGGCTGTGATAGGCAAACCAGTCCAGCGCGTCACGGGGAAACTCGTTAGTCGCCACGCCGCGGGCCAAGATTTCTAGTACAAAGGGATCAAGACCTCGCGCCAGCGGCGATTCCTGATTTTCCAAGCCGGGCTGATAACTACCGGCCGTGCCGCCGGCCACCAGCAATAGGGACCACGCAGATTTAACAACATCACCCTGATTAAGGCTATAAGGAAGGTTATGCCAAGTAATATCAGGAACCATCGCATCTAGGCGTTGCTTTTCATCAACGCCGTGAATCAGCATTTGATAGCCACCGCCATAGCTTGAACCCACCGAACCAGTCAGTAAGTTCACGCCACCAGCAACACTCACTGGCATTTCTGGGCGCGCTGCTAATTCGCCGGTGCTTTCGTCACGCCAAGCTAAGTAATCGAGATTGACCTCGGCCCAGTCCAAGACCTGCAGCAAATCCAGACCTTCAAATTCAGGGTCCATCACCCTTACGGTGCCGCCGCTGTCGCCAAAACCGCGCAAATCGATACTAATTACCGGGTATCCCCCAGCAACCAATCTATCGAGGGCATTACCCGTATATCCGCTGCCGGTATCACTGACGCGCGCGCCACCGAAACCATGGCTATGAAGCACTAAGGGGTGTGCACCTAAAGCGCGCTGACCACAATTTATTTCAGCCGGCTCAAACACTTCAAAGCTGATATTTTCGCCGCTGGCCGATACGAGGTTTACTTGATAGTGACGATTTGCCGTCACGCTGGCAAAGCTGTCGCCGCATGAGGCATTGGTTTGATTCACTGCGCAGCCGTTGCCGTCTGCACTCTCGCCCACGGCGGTGTCTGCACATAAGTCAGACTCATTACCAACATTATCACCATCGCTGTCGCGGTTATCTTCTGGATCGCAGGCGTCGCCAATCGCATCGCCATCTAAATCTTGCTGGTTGGTATTGGCGAGCGCGGGGCAGTTGTCATTAGCTTCTATTACGCCATCACCGTCGGTATCGCGATCATCCTGCGAATCGCAGACATCGCCAATGCCGTCCCCATCAATATCTTGCTGATCTAGGTTGGCATTCGCAGGGCAATTATCACCGGCGTTATCCACCCCATCATTATCGGCATCGTCATCACAGGCATCACCGACACCGTCGGTGTCTGCGTCGGCCTGACCTGGGTTAGAGTCAATCAGGCAATTGTCATCGGTATCCGCAATACCGTCCATATCGGTATCTGATGGCTGATCGCCCCCGTCGCCGTTACCGCTATTATTTTCGTCATCACAGTCGTCACCAATAAAATCCTCGTCTGAATCCGCTTGATCGGTATTCGCTGCGACCGGGCAGTTATCGCTGCCGTTTGGTACGCCATCATTGTCGGCGTCTGGATCACAGACGTCGCCTAGGTCATCGAGGTCGGCATTTTCCTGCCCCGGGTTGCTATTTTGAGGACAATTGTCGACATCGTTCGCTATGCCATCAAAATCAGTATCTTGGGTCGAACTTCCGCCCCCGCCAACATCTGTCGGTGAACCGACAGATCCTGTGCCTGAGACAGAATCACCACCGCAAGCCGATAAGGCTACAACAGCTATTAAGAGTAATAAATAACGACTAACGGACATGAGGGGCACCTGAAAACTTATCATTTATGGTTTGAACGGTGTTTCGCTGCGTTTAGTCAAGACTCAGCTAATACACGTTTTTCAAATTCTATGACAATATCATACAATTTATGCCTGAGCACAGCAGTTCAAACTTAGGCTGCTTGTCAGTTGGCGAATCCGAGGAGACTAAAAGTTAAGGCATAAAAAAACCCCGCCGAAGCGGGGTTTTAAGGCGAACGAGGCTAAATTACATCATGCCGCCCATACCACCCATACCACCCATACCGCCGCCCATATCAGGCATGCTGCCGCCTTGATCAGACTTAGGCGCATCAGCAATCATGCACTCAGTTGTGATGATTAGACCAGCAACCGAACCCGCTGCTTGCAGCGCAGTACGCGTTACTTTGGCAGGGTCAAGAATACCCATTTCCATCATATCGCCGTATTCACCAGTCGCAGCGTTGTAACCGAAGTTACCAGTTCCTTTGCGAACCTTATCCAGAACAACAGATGCTTCATCACCAGCGTTGGCAACGATTTGACGCATTGGCGCTTCCAGTGCACGCAAGGCCGCATTGATACCTGCGGTTTGATCCAAGTTGTCGCCTTCAATAAGACCAATATTAGAAACAGCACGAACCAAAGCAACACCACCACCGGGAACTACGCCTTCTTCAACCGCAGCACGAGTTGCGTGTAACGCATCTTCAACGCGGGCTTTTTTCTCTTTCATTTCCATTTCAGTGGCTGCGCCAACCTTGATAACCGCAACACCACCAGCTAATTTAGCTACGCGCTCTTGGAGTTTCTCACGATCGTAGTCAGAACTGGTGTTTTCGATCTGAGTGCGGATCTCGCCAACACGCGCCTGAATAGCAGCGGCTTCGCCAGCGCCATCAACAATCACAGTGTTGTCTTTATCCATAGTCACGCGCTTAGCGGTACCAAGGTGCTCAAGAGTCACTTGCTCAAGATCTAGACCCACTTCTTCAGAAATAACGGTGCCGCCAGTCAGAATTGCAAGGTCTTGCAACATTGCTTTGCGACGATCACCAAAACCGGGTGCTTTACAGGCAGCAACTTTAACGATGCCGCGCATGGTATTAACAACCAGAGTGGCCAGTGCTTCGCCTTCAACGTCTTCTGCAACAATAATCAGCGGACGGCTAGATTTAGCGACCTGCTCAAGTAAGGGCAGCAATTCACGAATATTAGAGACTTTCTTGTCGGCCAACAGAATGAATGGGCTGTCGTGCTCAACACTCATATTTTCAGTGTTGTTAACGAAGTAAGGTGACAAGTAACCGCGGTCGAACTGCATACCTTCAACAACTTCTAACTCGTTTTCTAGGCCCTGACCTTCTTCAACAGTAATAACGCCTTCTTTACCAACTTTTTCCATTGCTTCAGCAATGATGTCACCGATGTTTGCGTCGCTATTGGCAGAGATAGTACCTACCTGCGCAATCGCTTTAGTATCAGAGCACGGGCTAGCCAGTTTTTTGACTTCAGCAACAGCAGCTGCAATTGCCTTATCGATGCCGCGTTTGATATCCATTGGATTCATGCCAGCAGCAACAGATTTCAAACCTTCATTCACAATTGCCTGAGCTAGAACAGTTGCAGTAGTTGTGCCATCACCGGCATCGTCAGAAGCGCGCGAAGCAACTTCTTTCACCATTTGCGCGCCCATGTTTTCAAGACGGTCTTCAAGCTCAATTTCTTTCGCTACAGATACACCATCTTTAGTGATAGTTGGCGCACCGTATGATTTTTCAAGCACAACGTTACGGCCTTTAGGGCCTAAAGTGACCTTAACGGCGTTTGCCAGAATATTGACACCAGCCACCATGCGCTGGCGTGCCTCATTACCGAATACTACGTCTTTTGCTGCCATGATCGTATAACCCTTTTATTAACTAGTTCGTTGATTTAAAAGAAACTTTGCTTGGAAATTAAGCTTCTACCACACCAAAGATTTCTGATTCACTCAGCACGATCAGCTCTTCGCCATCGATTTTTATTGCACTACCAGAGTACTGACCAAAAATAACCAGCTCGCCCACTTTTACGCCAACCGGACGTAATTCACCGCTCTCCAGCAACTTACCATCGCCGATCGCCAGTACTTCGCCTTGATTCGGCTTTTCTTTTGCTGAACCAGGCAAAACGATACCGCCCGCACTAGTTTTTTCTTCTTCCTTACGACGGATAACAACACGATCGTATAACGGACGAATTTTCATTTTTATCAATCTCCATTAAATCAATGATTTAGAATTTATTTTAACCGGTTAAACCGGCATCAGCCCAAATCCCTAAGAATCTCGCAATCTACAGTGCTTTGACCTGAACCCCCTTTCATACGGACTGAAACATGCTTATGTTTCAACTGGGAAAACCAAGTGTAGTCACTAAGTCACCGTGGGCTGTCCTGTAAATGGGGATCACAGAAAACATTTCAAGAGCGGCCGCAAAAAATTATTCTTCTTTTTTATACTCGCCTTCGATGATGACCGGATCAATAGAGCGATCTTCAGCGGGGATATCTTGGGTGCGAGAATCGGGTCCCGTCCCAAACTCTTGATTGGTAGTGCCAAAAGGACTGGGACCGCCGCCGAACTGATTCGCCTGCACCTGCATCACACCCCGCTTAATCAGCGCGGCAACAAGCATTCTGCGCAAGGGAGCAATCAAGCACACAAAACCGATGGCATCGGTGACAAAGCCGGGAGTGAGAAGCAGCGCGCCACCCACAGCTAACATCAGCCCCTCTAAAATCTCTGTGGCAGGCACCTGACCGGAACTCATACGCTGCTGGGCGCGCGTTAAGGTATCCAAACCCTGCTGTTTAAGAAGCGCGGCACCGATTACCGCCGTGGTCACCACCATAGCGATCGTGGGTAGCGGGCCAATAACTGCGCCAATTTTAAGCAGCAGCCACATTTCAATAATCGGTAGGCCAACAAATATTAAGAACAAAAATCGCATCAGGGACTCACTTAGCTCAGCGGTTATTGAGATATTGGGGGCTCAGCGGCAAATTCAAGCGGCTGTAACCAGCGGAGACGCCCCTTAGGTAACTGGGTATAAAAACTCCATCACAATACCCTAGTTTGGTTTATAATTGCGCCTGCCAAAACTAGCAACAGAGAGACAATAAGTATAATGCGATTAGGCAACCACTTGGCTCTGCTATGGCTTTATGCCAGCCTGTTCTGCGTAAATCAAAGTCATGCACAAACCAGCGATAAGGTCGCTGAATGCCTGCAGCTGGCCGCACAATCGTTCGCTGACTCCACCACGGTTGGCGAGTTGCGCAGTTTTTGTGAGGCATCGACGGCAGCTTCGGCAAGCGCGGAAATAAGCTATGAAGCAGGCCGAGAGAAATTACAAGGTACCGACCGCCGCAGCGGTGTGATCGAAGAGCGCTTCGCCTTGGAACGCTTCACCACCAACAATCCATTTGTGCTAACACCGCATCGGACCAATTACATACTCCCGGTGTCGTACCGCGACGACCTTGGCGACTACACAGATTTCCTTGCCAATAATAGCGCCGAGCCGGACAGCATAGAATTGGAATTTCAGCTCAGCATTAAGCTCACCATGTGGGAGGAGATTTACAGGGATAATGGCTATCTAAGCGTTGGTTACACCAATCGATCTTTTTGGCAGGCCTACAATAGCGCTGCGTCCGCGCCGTTCAGGGAAACCAACCACGAACCCGAGCTCATGCTCACATTTACCAATGACTGGGAATTGATGGGTTTGCGCAATGTGGCAAATCAGTTTGTTTTCAACCATCAATCCAACGGCCGCGGCAAGCCTTTATCGCGCAGCTGGAATCGCATTATGTTAAATATGGTATTCGAGCGAGATCGCTTTGCGATGTCTTTCAAACCTTGGTATCGACTACCGGAGTCAGCGGCAGACGATGACAACCCAGACATCGAGAAATACCTAGGCCATTTTGAGTGGATGGGTATTTACCAGTGGCACAAGCGAACACTAAGCGTCATGCTACGCAATAATTTACGCAGCGAGAACAAAGGCGCTATTGAACTAGGCTGGAGCTTTCCAATTAATTCGCGAGTAAAGGCCTACGTAAAGTATTTTAATGGCTACGGAGAGAGTCTGATTGAATACAACAACGCCATTGAAAGTTTTGGCATTGGTGTACTCATTAGCGACTGGCTATAAGCAATGGTCCAATTAACGGTAATATATACATGATCACAGCTCAAGAAGCGCTCGCAAGACTAAAAGAGGGTAATGCCCGCTTTGTCAAAAATGTAAACAGCGATTACGCGACTATTATCCATAATAAACGTCCAGAGCTTATCGAAAATCAAGCGCCCTTTGCCATCGTGCTCGGCTGCTCTGACGCTAGAGTTCCCGCAGAACTGGTTTTCAATCAAGGCCTTGGTGATTTGTTCGTTATCCGGGTTGCCGGCAATGTTGTCGCGCCATCGGGAATCGGCAGCGTTGAATTTGCCGCCTTAAGTTTTAACACCCCCTTGGTGGTGGTTTTAGGTCATTCAAATTGCGGCGCTATTACTGCCACCGTCGACGTCCTCACCGGCAATAGTAAAATCCCATCACAGAATCTGCATTCGATCGTTAAACGTATTCGTCCAGCTGTCGAAACGCTACTTTCCACGGAATTACGCCACGACTATAAAGCACTAATTGAGCAGTGTGTGCGGGCCAATGTAAGAACCTCGGTAGAGCATCTCAGCAGCGGCTCCCCCACTCTCGAAAAGCTAATTAGTGACGGTAAACTAATGGTTGTTGGAGCGGAATATTCCCTAGAAACTGGCGAAGTTGATTTCTTTTATGAGGATTACTGGGAGCGTACCCGCAACTTAGAAGCCGAGTAAGTCATTTAACGGATAATATGAACCAGGAAAGTATTCAACAAATTTACGCGGTTATTCACGGCGTCCCAGCGGGGCGTTTGTGCAGCTACGGCAAGGTTGCTGAACTGGCAGGTCTACCAGGTCACGCTCGCTACGTTGGCCGGCTACTCGGTCAACTTCCTAAAAATAGCCGCCTACCTTGGTTCAGAATTGTAAACAGCAACGGAAAAATCAGCCTGCCACCGAATAGCGAGAGCTATGAGCGCCAATTAGGGCGTTTAATTGCAGAGTCCAGCGCCGACGAATCAGGTCACTTATTTTGGCGGCAATGTCGCTGGCCTGATTAAACTCAGTGCGTATTGACCTGCGCCGACTAGCACACCAGCAAATACGCCCACAAAATGCGCCTCGACAGCCACCCGAACGCCAATGCGCTCGGACACCGCGGCAACTGAATCAGGCACAAAATAATCTAGCGATAATTTAGCAATAATTAGCACAAACAAGGACGCGCCCGCATAGGGGCGTCTAGGCCACATAGCCAAGGCACCCGCAATCAAAAGTCCATAAAGTGCCGCCGACACCCCTAAATAATACTCGTATGACGGCAATAAAAAATGAATTAACACCCCCGTTATAAATGCACAGTTTAGTAAACTGAGAGTGAAGTCACGCTCGGTATACACGATCGCCAATAAGAATCTGCACAATAACAGCGCCGCCATATTAGAGAATAAATGTGAGCTGTTGTTATGAACAAATTGGCCGCTAAGAAGCCTCCACCACTGACCGCCCGCCACCTGATCACGCAGGTAGGATAAGTCGTAAAGCGCGTGAAAGTAATGCAGGATTAACAAACACAAAAAAACGAGTGCCGTTGGCCAATGGTGATAACAAAGGCGCCCAAGGAAGGACTTAGATTTTACCATTTACTATCACCTACTCTGATCACGGCGCCGTCGTCTATAGCATCAAGGTTTGGTTTTTAATAAATATTGCTGCCGTACTAATTATGAAGAGCATTAAAACGCGAAGAGTACACACCACTAGCCTAACTTACCAAGCCGTTTTGTTAGGTACCATACTAGGGCAATGACGGGTAGACCCATGGCACTAGCCAACAAGAAAAAAGGAGGGTAACCCACAGATTCGACTACCGTTCCAGAGTATCCGCCCAACAACTTTGGAAATAAAGTCATAATCGAGCTAAAAATAGCATACTGGGTAGCGGTAAATGAAATATTCGTTAGGCTGGATAGCCAGGCAATAAAAGCGGCAACTGCGATACCACCACTCAAATTATCGGCAGCGATCACTAGCGTTAGGGCGACAATATCTACCCCTAGCCCCGCCAGCCACATAAACATCAAATTAGTCAGGGAGACCAATATCGCCCCCAGCATCAGCACCCGCATTACGCCAAATTTAAGGGTAAGAAAACCGCCAAGAAAACTGCCGACAATCGTCATCAGTACACCAAAGATTTTGGTCACACTGGCAATTTGATCTTTGCTGTAACCCATATCCTGATAAAAAACATTGGCGATAACCCCGAGGATAATATCTGACACTCGATAAAAGCCGATCAGCAGTAATATCCATACAGCCAGACTGCCATAACGCCTAATAAAGTCATTGATCGGTTGAGTGTAACTCTCAGACACCAGAGTGGCGTTCACAAAGCCAAGTCCCGTCAATACGCGAAACACCAATAGCCCCGCACCCGCCGCCAAAATCAAACGCAAAGCGCCGTAGGTAAAACTCAGCAGATACTGCATTGCACCGTCAAACCAATGCGGCGATGACGGCACCAAGAACAGCACCGCCACAAAAGCTGATATCGACAAGGTAAAACCAAAGAAAAACCGCAAGTAGTCCCCAGTGGGATAGGTATAAGGACTAAGACCAAGCTCCGGCTCAGCAATCACTAAGGTAGTAAGCAAGCCCACCCCCATCACTGCGGCCATACACAGATAGGTATTGCGCCAGGCGTCGTAGTGATAAACATCGGTGGTGCTGCCAAAAAATTGCGCTAAATACAGTGCGCCCGCGCCTGCGGCAATCATACCAATCCGATAACCGGCAATATATGTAGACGAAAGCAGAGCCTGCATTCGAGCGTCGGCTGATTCAATCCGAAAAGCGTCGATAACTACATCCTGCGTAGCCGCAGAAAAGCCCAGTAATACTGCGGCGACAGCCATCATCTGTAATTGCTGCTGGGGGTCGGTTAGGGCCATCATGCAAATAGCCGCAATCACTCCCAACTGCGACAGTAACAGCCAGCTGCGCCGCCGACCCATCGCCGCGCTAAGAAAAGGCAGCGGCAATTTATCAACCAAAGGTGCCCAAACAAACTTGAAGGAAAATCCCAAGGCCGCCCAACTAAAGTAGGTAACCTCAGCTTTGCTGACACCCGCCTCCCTTAGCCAAAGCGACAAACTGGAGAAAATTAGCAGTAGGGGCACGCCCGCAGAAAAACCAAGAAAAATCATGATCCAGACAGATTTCTGCCTCCACCAGATCAAATCGTCGCGCTCAACATTACTACTCATATTGACAACCTTGCCATTGCTACGATGCTCATCGGAAGGCGCATTGAGCTTTCCCTAAAGACTATCAATCTCTAAAATTTGTAAACTGCAGAGGCTGATCAAGCTCTTCGGCTCGCAGCAAGGCCATTACCTGCTGCAGATCATCGCGTTTTTTGCCAGTTACCCGTACTTGCTCATCCTGAATCTGGCTTTGTACTTTGATTTTATTTTCTTTAATCAACTTGATAATCTTGCGAGCGACATCCGAGGTCAGGCCGCTTTGCATAGTAACCAATTGCTTGACTTGCTTGCCGGCACCCTTCACATCCGCTAATTCCATAGCTAGAGGATCGATCTTTACCTTTATTAAGGCCGCGCGCAGCAGGTCTTCCATTTGCTGTAACTGAAACTCCGCCTCGGCGAACATGGTTACAGTCAGCGCGTCGCGCTCAAACCGCGCGTCCACACCCTTAAAATCAAAACGAGTTTCAATAACCCGGCCGGCCTGATCAACCGCATTGCTAAAAACGTGTAGATCGACTTCTGAGACAATATCAAACGCTGGCATAGCCTAATTTCCTTTGTTATGTTGCGGGGCGCAGTTTAGCATTCCCTGCTAAGCGACAAAATGCATCTAGGAAAAAACTAAGGCGTCACCAAGGCAACCCATGTTTAAATCCACTTTACAGCCCGCATTAGCAAACCCTCTGTATATTCTTGGCGCCGGCGCAATCGGCAGCCTGTGGGCAACATACGGCTACCAAGCAGGCGCAAACATTCGCCTTATTCTGCGTAATCAAGCCACTGCAAACAACTACCATCAACACGGTGGCACTCACTTAATCAGTGCAGGGCAAACTCTTATCAGCCCGTTAGCGGCGGATTACCCGCAAAGTGTGGCAGCTCCCATTCACAAATTGCTGATCACCACCAAGACCCAGCACACGCTGGGCGCCTTAAACGCTATAAAGCCGCACATCGACGAGCACGCGATATTGCTACTGCTTCAAAACGGCCTTGGTATTGCGGAGCAAATTCAGCGGGAATTTCCGCAGGCTACCGTATTGCAAGGCTCTACTACCGAAGGCTGCTATCGGCAATCCGATTTTGAATACGTTCACGCGGGACATGGTCATACCTTTATCGGCGCATCCGTCAATAGCGACAAGCACCAACAAGCGGCGCTCGCGCAGCTCGCTGAGTCACTATCGTTCCCCCCGCTGAAAGTGGATCTCTGCGACAATATCGACGCCGTTTTATGGCGCAAACTCGCGGTAAACTGTGTTGTTAACCCCCTCACTGCGATTCATCGCTGCCGCAACGGTGAGCTGTTAACAAGGCCCGAAATCGTCGCCCAAATGCACGAAATCATCGATGAAATATTGGCGGTCAGCGCCGCCCTCGGTCTCTCACATTGGCTAGACGATCTTCACGAACACGTGGCCAATGTTACCACCGCTACCGCCGCTAATCGCACCTCCATGTTGCAAGATATAAGCGCCGGCCGCGACACCGAAATCGACTCCATCAACGGTTATCTCTGCAAGCTCGCCGACCAACACAATATCAAGGTGCCGTTAAACAAGCAGCTGCTCACAGAAATTAAGAGTATCTCAAACACTAGCCAAGTCTAAGTAAATATAAGCTGGGCCCCGCTTTCAGTTTGACAATACTCTGGCGTCATCTTAAAGTGCGCGCCAAGTAGCAGGTGCTCTGCGCTCCTAAAGTAAGGTGCAAAGAGTTAAACGGGAAGTCAGGTGCGCGAACGCTCTCACGAGTCGCCGCAATGCCGACGCTGCCCCCGCAACGGTAAGCAATCTCTAGATGACAGAGCGAGCGAGCCCGGAACCGGCCTCTACTGTGATTCACCCGATGAAGCGGAGGGCTCCATCAGCGGTCGTATACTTGTATATAACCCCTATCCCTCCCTCGTTGCTTTCTTTTATAGCTCTGAGGCATACCATGAACAAAATTACCCTTGCTGCTGCTGGCAGTATATTCACAATCGCAACGTCACCGCTTTTTGCGGCTGACGAATCTAACATAGAAACTACCGTGGTCACGGCAACACGCACCGAGCAATCGGTGGCAGATATTCTTGCGCCAGTGACCGTGTTTGACCGCGCTGATATCGAACGTATTCAGCCAGCCGATTTACAGGAGTTACTGTCCCGCGCCGTAGGGGTTAGCTTTGTCCGCAACGGCGGTCGCGGCGCCGCTACCAGCCTGTTTCTTCGCGGCAATAAAAGTAATCACACTTTGGTGATGATTGACGGCGTGCGTATCGGCTCCGCAACTCTCGGCAGCCCATCACTGACAAATCTGCCACCCGAGCTGATTGAGCGGGTGGAAATAGTACGCGGCTCACGCTCCAGTCTTTATGGCTCGGAAGCGATCGGCGGCGTTATCAATATAATTACCAGAAAATATCATGATGGCGAAGGCCTGCAACCCGTGCTGCAAGTAGGTGCTGGCACCCAAGGCACTCGCAAAATAGTGGCCGCGGTAAGCGGTGGTAATGAACAAACCCAAGCCAATATTAGTGTCTTAAGCGAAGAAACCGATGGCATTGATCACACCTCAAGCAAAGCCGGTGTCAGCGGTGACAAAGATGGTTTTGAGCAAACGGCCATCAATGTTAGCGTCAGTCACAAAATGAGTGACCGCGCCGAAATATTCGCGTTTTATCAAACTAGCCAAACCGAAGCTGACTACGACGGTAGCTGCTACGATAGCGCCTTCACCGAATTTGAATGCTCGCCATATACCGAAGGTGAAGTCAGTGTCGCGAATATTCGCGGCAAATTTCTGCCGCTCAGTAACTGGCTACTCACTCTGTCTGCCGGTGAATCAGCGGATAAATCAACCATCGATTACCGATATGTTGACCCTGCTGCATCTGGGATAAGTGGCGATACCTTCGATACCAAACGGCGCATCTATAATCTGCAAAACGATTTCACGCTCGGTGCACACCATGTGCTTACGGTCGGCGCCGAGCGCACGCTTGATCGCGTAGAAAGCACTCTCAGCTACAGCGAAATAAGCCGTGGCAACAAAGCCGCCTACATTCAGTGGCAGGGCGACTACGGCGTCGTTGATGCACTTGTTGGTTTCCGCAAAGACGATAACGATCAGTTCGGCAAAAACGAAACTAAAAACCTTTCAATGGGTTTTGACATCAGCGCTGAAATTAAACTTATCGGCTCCTATGGAGAGGGCTATAACGCGCCGAACTTTAATGATCTCTACTATCCCTTTTACGGCGTGCCGACCTTAAAACCGGAAACCTCTGAAAACATAGAGCTTGAACTGCGAGGAGATCAGAGCTGGGGTAGCTGGGCTGTTGGCCGTTTTGAAAATGATGTCGACAAGCTAATTCAATATAACCCTGCCACCTTTGGCCCAGATCAAATTGAAAGCGCAGAGATAAAAGGCTATGAGTTCAGCATCTCAAGCACTATCCAACAGTGGAGCATAGACGCCAACGTCACCCGTTTAGACGCCACCGACGCCAACACCGGTTTAGAGTTGCGACGCCGCGCTGACAAGCAAGCCAATCTCGACGTGGCTCGTGAATGGCAGCACTGGGGAGTCAGTGGCAGCCTGCGTTTGGTTAGTAGTCGCTATGAAGACACCGCTAACAATGACGAATTAAGTGGTTATGGCCTAGTCGATAGCACCGTGTTTTATCGAGTGAACGAGCAAGTAAAGCTGCAGCTGGCGCTGAAAAACATCTTCGACAAAGAATATGTCAGCGCGCGCAGTTTTAGCTTCGGCGATTATGTTTCCATTGGCCGTGAGGCCATGATGAGTATCACCTACACACCAAAATAAGGGTATTATTTATCCCTTTCAACGTCGGCACTGTGCTTTGCGCGGTGCCGATACTTTGCAGCAAGCAGAAGCCATCATGACGCTTGATGAAGAAGCAAAGCACGAGCAGCGAATGCGAGTCAAAAAGGCCATGATCGACGACCAAAAACATACTTTCCACAACAGTATTAAAGCGCGCAACGGCGTGGCATGGTAATTCGCCGCCACCAAATTACTATCATCAGCCTGCTATTAGGTGCAATCCTAATTTGCTCAAACGCGCAGGCAAATATTTGTGTGCGCGACGATAGTGGCGCACAACTATGCATACCGAAAGCGGCGCAACGTATCATTGCATTATCACCAGGCGCAACCGAGCTAGTTTACGCCGTCGGTGCGGGCGACAAGTTAGTCGCCACTGTCAGCTCTAGCGACTACCCGGAATCCGCCAAAACACTACCACGTGTTGGTAGTTACAACCGCTTTGATCAAGAAGCCATTCTAGCCTTAAAGCCCGATCTCCTCATCGGCTGGCTTAGCGGCAACCCCAGCGAACAATTGTCACAACTGCAAATGCTCGGCATGCCTATTTACTTAAGCGAACTACGCACCTTTGAAGATGTTGCCACGAGCCTTGAGCGCTTCGGTGCACTCGCGGGTACCGCCGACACTGCCAAGACTGCTGCGGCAGCATTCCGCCACGGCGTGAATACTCTGAAGTCACGCTACAGCGATGCGCCTCCGGTTGGCGTATTTCAACAAATTTGGACAAACCCGCTGATGACCGTTAATAATGAACACATCATCAGCGAAGCAATCCGCATTTGCGGCGGAATTAATGTGTTTGGCAAACTACCAAGTTTAACCCCGCGGATCGACAGCGAAGCAATACTCGCTGTCGATCCGGAGGCCATCATTGCCGGTGGCATGGGTGAGGAAAATCGCGATTGGCTAACAGATTGGCAGCGCTTTAGCGGTCTAACTGCAGTACGTCGCAATAATTTATTTTTTATTCCACCGTCAACTATTCAGCGTCCAACGCCGCGCCTATTGCAAGGCACCACCCTGCTCTGTGAACATTTGGAAACCGCTCGTGGCCGCCGTTAACACCCCCACTAATAATAGCGCCTTGCCGACTTTCTTTATGCCGCTGCTACTATTATTTGTCTTCACGCTAGGGGCGATTGCGCTGGCGATCACCACCGGCAGTGTGCACATATCACATCAGGAACTTTGGCAGGTGTTAAGTGGCGGCGGCGAGCCGCTGCACCGCACCGTGGTACTTGAATTACGTCTTCCCCGCGCATTATCAGCCTTTGCCGCGGGCGGACTGCTCGCTGTTGCTGGCGCTCTAATGCAAGTATTGCTTCGCAATCCACTGGCAGACCCCTACGTTCTAGGTTTATCTGGTGGCGCCGCCGTTGGCGCCCTAATGGCTATGCTAAGTGGCTTAAGCGCCGCCGCCGTTTCTGGCTCGGCATTTATCGGCGCGATGGTATCAGCGGTCACCGTATTTGGACTTGCCCACGGCACCGGTAGCTGGACACCCACCCGCTTATTACTCACCGGCGTCGTTATCGCCTCGGGCTGGGGAGCAGCCATTACCTTTATATTGGCGGTGAGCCCCAGCGACCAATTGCCCGGTATGCTGTATTGGCTTATGGGAGATCTAGCCTATGCACGCTCACCTTGGCCCGCCCTATTTGTACTGGCTATTATTTCAGTGGTGATGCTGCCACTGGGCCGCAGCTTAAATGTCTTAGCGCGCGGCCAGATGCAGGCCTCGGCACTCGGTGTCGCAGTTAGGCCATTGGAGTGGACTATTTATATTGCCGCCAGTTTACTCACCGCGTTTGCAGTGACAACTGCTGGCAGTATCGGTTTTGTCGGTTTAATTGTGCCCCATATGTTGCGATTGGTATTGGGCAATGATCAGCGGCTAATCCTGCCCGCCGCCGCCTTAGCCGGCGGCGCCCTAATCACCTTAGCTGACACCTTGGCGCGGACTTTAATCGCACCCGAGCAACTTCCTGTCGGCGTGATAACCGCGCTTATTGGTGTACCCAGTTTCCTGTATTTATTACACCGGAGCCGCTAAAAATGCTGACGGCGAAAGATCTGGTTATCGACATACCCGAACGTCGCAGCGGCACACCCCTGTCCTTCGAGATTAAGGCCGGTGAAATATGGGGCGTCCTCGGCCCGAATGGCGCAGGTAAAACCACCTTATTGCACACCCTTGCCGGACTGCGAAAACCCCGCGATGGCGAAGTGGCATTAAACGCAAAGAATATTCAGCATATACGCCGTAAATACGTTGCCCAACAGCTGGCAGTGGTATTTCAAAACGGCGGCGACGGCTTTCCCGCTACGGTCTTAGAAACCGCCATGATCGGTCGCCACCCGTTTATTTCACCCTGGGATATTGAAACCTTAGACGACCTTGCTATCGCCCGCGATGCCCTGCAAAAATTAGAATTAGCAGATTTAGAACACCGCCTAGTCAGCACCCTTTCTGGTGGCGAACGTCAGCGCCTAGCCATTGCTACCGCCCTGTGTCAAAGCCCCAAACTTTGGCTGGCCGACGAGCCCAGTAACCACCTAGATTTAAAGCATCAAGTACAAATTATGAGCTTGCTGGCAGAGCAAGCGGATGCCGGCTGCGGCGTTATTCTGTGTCTACACGATTTGAATATAGCCGCGCACTGGTGTGACAAAATTCTGCTGCTCTACGCCAACGGCGAGGCTTGCTGGGGCGATGCCGACACCATGCTTTCGATCACGGCGCTGGAGCGTCTTTATGACCAAGCACTCAGTAAAATCACCAGCGATGGTCAGTCGTATTTTGTACCGCTCAGCAACAGGGCCGGCGCCCCGTGAAGGCTTCCTATCCCCGCCCATGCTAGAGCCAGAAGTCTGAGGCACGCGAAGAAATTTGGACGCACTGATCATGCATGAGGGCGGGCAAGATCAATAAACCTTTAACCTCGACGACCAAAACCATGACCCTAACATTGATGATTCAAGGCACCACCTCAGACGCGGGCAAGAGTGTCACGGTAGCTGGCTTGTGCCGCGTCTTTAAGCGCCGTGGTTTACGAGTGGCACCGTTCAAACCGCAAAATATGGCGCTCAATAGCGCGGTGACTCTGGAGGGTGGTGAGATTGGTCGCGCCCAAGCCGTTCAAGCCCAAGCCTGCGGGTTAGCACCACATACCGATATGAATCCGGTACTTCTCAAGCCCAATAGTGACACCGGTGCGCAGGTTATTATTCACGGCAAAGCCCTGAGAAATATGGAAGCGCAGGATTATCACGCCTATAAAAAACGCGCCATGAGCGCGGTATTAGAATCGCATAAACGACTCTGCGAGCAGTATGAGGTCGTGGTAGTAGAAGGTGCAGGCAGCCCGGCAGAAATTAATTTACGCGCCAACGATATTGCCAATATGGGCTTTGCTGAAGCGGTGGATTGCCCCGTCGTCATTGTCGCCGATATTGATCGCGGCGGCGTCTTTGCCCACCTCGTTGGCACCTTAGACTTACTCTCGGCAACTGAACAAGCACGGGTAAAGGGTTTTATAATCAATCGCTTTCGTGGCGATATTAGTCTGCTGCAATCTGGTCTCGACTGGCTGGAAGAACGCACCGGCAAAAAAGTGCTTGGCGTGGTGCCCTATATTCACGATCTGTACCTCGAAGCTGAAGACGCCATAGATAGCCGCCAGCAACTCGACGAGAAAGCGATTAAAGTGGTGGTGCCCGTGCTTACCCGCATAAGCAACCATACCGACTTTGACGTACTGCGACTTCACCCCCAAGTCGACCTCTGTTTTATTGGCAAGGGTGAAAGCATTCCCCCCTGCGATCTGATTATTATTCCGGGCAGCAAAAGTACACGCCGCGATCTGGATTATTTGCGCAGCAATAACTGGGATGCCGACATCAATAGACACCTGCGCTACGGTGGCAAAGTGTTGGGCATTTGTGGCGGCTTTCAAATGCTGGGCAAGGCCATACACGACCCACGAGGCATTGAAGGCGACGCCGGTTCCAGTCAAGGCTTGGGTTTTCTAGACATGGAAACCACCATTAGTAGCGACAAAACCCTACGTCAGGTAAAAGGACAGTTAAGTGCCAGCAAGGCGAAGATAAGCGGTTATGAAATCCACGCTGGCATCAGCAGTGGCCCCGCCCTAGATAAGCCGTTCGCATATTTGGGTAGCCATAGAGATGGATGTGTTAGCGACGATGGTCAAATCATTGGCAGTTATTTACACGGCCTGTTTGATGAGAGCGAGACCCGCAACGAACTCCTTGCGTGGGCAGGTATCGCCCATGTTGAAGCACTGGAATATGCAGCTATTATCGAAAGTAATATTGATCGCCTAGCTGACTGCTTTGAACAACACCTGAATATCGC
>NZ_JBLIKC010000039.1:0-16360 GCF_047636175.1 Zhongshania sp.
TGCCGGCCGCTCCTTATCTCAGTGGTGAAAACGCAATTTGTACATCACTCGCGGATGACGATGCAGTGATGATTCCAATATCACAATTTAAGGCGCGGCGTTCTGTTAATGACACAACGGCGGTGACATTTACTGAATTCAATGATGTTTCGGCAAGCAATGTCTTTAATGGTGTTGCCGCCCAAGCCGCCCATTTACCGTCGGCACTGGAGCAGGGGCAGGATGTCAATATTGTCCCTCTGCTGAGTGTGATCGATACCAATGGCGTCATTGTTGCGGGCATTCCGCAGTTGGACATTACGGTGACAACACCTCAGCAAGTTAACGACGCGGTGTGTGCGCTGGGCGGTATTCCTACCTTGCGAACGGGCTGTGACAGTATCTTGTTTGCCGGTTTAGCGATCCGCAGCGCTGGTGGTGAGTGGCGTTTGCTAGACGATCAGATAGCACCGGTGCGAGGTTTGGGTGAGCATACCGATATTGATATGGTGGGGATAGCAGAGCGGCTAGTGGAAGGTGATGAACTGGGTTTCTGGCTCAGTGGCTATCATCCCCAGTACCTAGAGGCGTTTTCCCGTGACATAACCATACCGGCAGTGAATGTGACAGCCAGTGTTAGGCTGCCACTGTTTGCGGTTAAGGCAGATGGCCAACCCGACTTTGAGGGTAATGTTGCCGATTCACTTGGCGAGCCTGATTTGAGCGGTGTTGGTGCAGAGCTTCCTATTCCCCAGTAAAAAAGAGGAGTGGGAATCAAAACCTGTAAATTGGCCTAATGATCAAAGGCCAAAGCAAAAGTGGGAAACAATAGTTTAAACCTCCCACTACCTGTCCAGAGTAAGCATCTCTGTCTATGTTGCAGAGATGCTTTTTTATGAAAAAAATGCCTAAGGCGTCCAAGCTCAATCAAAGAAAGCATCAGGCCATAACACACAACTGCAAAGGTCACGTTTGCCTGTGGTCACATTGTCTGCGACGGGTGTGCCGATTTTTTTGGCCGCTAGTTTTGCCGAACGTCACCAAAAAAACCGATAACACACCGTACTTTACTTTGCTCGTCGGTTTCCGTTCCATCAAACCCAGACAGCAGCAACTGACCACCTTGATGAATAACCCAATGGTAGCGGTGAAAATTATACTGAGAATCCACTCCGCTCGTTCGCGAATACACTGCGCCTGGAACTTTTGGCTTAACGTCGTGAACATTCTATTCAAATCCGTCAATACCAGTGACATCAATTGTTTACTCTTGATGTTGTGGACGGTGAGGAACATGTCACTGTGGGTGGTGTAGCTAGAGAGGTTGAGTTCCAATCTATTCCGTTTGTTGAGTTAGGGGTGTCGAACGGGGAGGCTACGCTATCACTGGGCTCTTTGTATGATTTGTTGGGTGATATGGATCACGACAGGTTAAGTGCAAATCCCGTAGGATTTGCCGCTATAGGTGACGTTGTTTGCCATTTACCCGATGACGCGGTGCTCCTCGTTAAGTACGAGGATAAATGTGATGAGTTATTTAATTCGGCAATATTAGTGAAAAATCAGATAGACGCAGCACTAGTGTGCGCGAGTGTTAGTGGCGTGCAGGTAAGAAGGGTTAGTGACAACGTAAGGTTTGCTGAAATTGACCTGTTAATAGGGGGAGTTAACTACGAGAACGGGTACTTTTTTCCCCGTTGATAAGGATCGTATCCTATAAAGTGTTTGGCGTGTAGATCGCGAGCTTTAGAAAAACCCCCGCCGTAAAGCGGGGTAAAACAGAGTGATTCTGTTTATTTGTCTTGGTCTTTCTTGCGGCCATTACCGATATTGACATCACCAATTGTTACCTTGATACCGCCACCGATAATTAGCCCAAGAAAGATGATAGCCATGATTATCTCCATGGTCATACCTCATATTGAGGAGCCGCGCCTTGTCATCCTTCCCTGTGCGGGATTTAAGACGGAAGTGTTCGTTACAACACTTGTACAGCTCAAAGTTAAAAAATCGACAATGAAACAGGGAGTTGGGCTACCAACCCAGCTTGTCGGCCTAGTAAAGACGGAACGTCTGCCCCGTTCTTTCACATACTATTTATGAAAATAGCGTATTTTAGTAATCCAGATGCTCGCTTTGCAGTGAGTAGTGCAACGCAACAATGTAAGCTTATCAGCGTAATTATTAAAAAGCAGTTGGTCTATCAATATTTGACATGATCGTATGGCTACGGTAAATTCTTCGTTGTTCGTTACAACACTTGTACAGGGCTATCGGACGTACCACCTGATAGCCACGAAGAGACCGCCCAAGAGGCGGTTTTTTTGTGCCTGATATTTTACCCGTCATCTGGGCCGATCATGCGGGTGTTGTCTAGCTGCCGATAGAGGGATCAACAAAACGAATATTCGAATCTAGTGCTGTAGCTAGGCGGTTTCTAACTTTGGCAGCGTCCGCTTCATTCCATGCAGCTAGCATGTGGTCGAGCGCATCGGGATAACTGGCCATTCGTCGCTCCTCGTATATCCGGAAAAATAGGTGGCGGGTCAAATGTCCGCTTCAGCAATTTGTTAGACCTTGCTCTGCAGCCACTACTGGGCTACGTTCTTAACCAAATTTTTTGCTTCTGACAATTCCATAGGTACTGGCGGCGGGTCCCCAGCTTGAACTCCATGTAGCATCATGGCCAATTGAGTCCGGGCTGTTAGCCGTGCGGCGAAACTTGGTCAGGTCGTTCGATGTGGCGCAACCTTGACGGACAATCTGATTGTCACCGCTTAGGTCTCGTTTCACGATTTCATAGATACGGTATAAATTGACTCAATCATCGGTACCTCTGGCCAGTAATTTCAATACTTCTGCTGCATCGGAGTATTTTTCGGCGATTGCTGCAATCCATTTCAGCATTGGAATGTGTCTCCATTGAGGTCTAATAGTGAGTTATACAGACTTTTCAGTGCGGGTTTAAAAAAACGGTAATTCAATGAGTTGGCTTCGCCACCGTTGGTGCCAGCCGGTCAAGCGAAAACTAATTTCCACTATTTCTGTCATATATTCCTTGCCCGTAATCATGTCGCGTTTTTCATGAATTTCAATGAGTTAGGTATCTCGTCAGAGTGTTAATTGGAATGACGCTATTGTTCACATCTACCGACGGAGCGGAATTAGGATAGATACGGGATGTTTAAGCAACGACATTCGTTGTGGGAAAGGCCTGCTGCGCCAATGTCGGGTGATTGGGAAGGGATTGTGCAAACCGTTTGTGCTGTCCCCGCGACGATCACTATACTTGCTTGGCGGCGATGGTTATGGTGTTGCCCTATGTTAAATAGCAGTCCGATACGAGCCTGCATTCATTATTGAGAGGAAGTTTTGCAACTGTCATCCATTGTTCCATGGGGGCGATCTTACGGTGAATACTGCCGTATGTTTTCCCTGTCAGAGCGAGACTTAGAAGCCTATATACTGGGCTGCGGCGACGGCCCCGCCAGCTTTAATGCGGAATTGACCCAGCATGGTGGCCGCATTATGTCTGTCGATCCCATCTATCAGTTTTCTACTGAGGGTATTCGCAGTCGTATTCAGCGGGTTTACCCTGGCATTCTCGCTGAGCTTGCCCGCAATACTCAGCAGTATTATTGGGCCAGTTTCAAAGACCCTGGCCATGTCGGGTCGGTTCGGATGTCGGCAATGAATCGGTTTCTGGCTGACTTTGACAAAGGTCTTGAGGACGGGCGCTATGTTGATGCCAGCTTACCGGAGCTGCCGTTTTTTGATTCTGAATTCGATCTTGCCCTGTGTTCTCATCTCTTGTTTTTATACAGCGAGCAAATTGACGCCGCCCAGCACATCGATGCCTTGACTGAAATGTGTCGGGTTGCTAAAGAAGTGCGGATATATCCCTTATTAAGTTTAGATGGCCGAGTGTCGCAGCATGTCCCCGGGGTGCTCCGCTACTTTAATGAACGGGACTATATTGCCGAGTTAAAGCCTGTTGCCTACCAATTTCAGAAAGGCGCTTGCGATATGCTGGTGCTACGCCAGAAGCGCGATTAAATCCGCGCGAGTGAACATGAATTGAAGTGGAGAAATCATTGGTGACTGCAGACATCGCGGCGAGCATAGATACGCTTGAATTACGTAATGCTCAAATCCACTTGCGACCCGCTAGCGATATTTTTACGTCGGCGGACGGTTTTTCGACGCTGAATTCCGAGTCCGCGGACTTGACGGTGTTGGAGTGTATTAGCGAAAAATGCCGAGCTGTTATTTCTTTGCAGGGCGCTCATATCTTGGCGTTTTGTCCTGCAGCTAAGGAAGAGTTGTTGTGGTTGAGTCCGCTGTCTAGGTTTCGCCCTGGGGATGCCATTCGAGGCGGTATTCCGATCTGCCTGCCGTGGTTTGGCGTGAATCGCCGCCAAGCTGACTTGCCAAAGCACGGTCTCGCTCGCACCCAGCTTTGGAGCCTAGACGACGTGCAGCAAGCGGCGGACGACACCATTAGTTTACGGTTGGTGTTTCGTCCCAATAGTGAGGATTTAGCGCTATTCCCTTATGCTTTTCTCGCTGAGCTGACTATTGAGCTTGGAACGGAGTTGCGCCTTAGTTTGCGGCTGAGCAATGAGGGGCAAGAGCTAATGCCATTGAGTTTCGCTTTCCACAGTTATTTTTCGGTTAGTGATGCTGCAGTAATAAAGCTAGAGGGCATCGACGGCCGCGAGTATCTGGATAACTGCCAAGGTTTGTCTCGGTTTGTGCAAAGCGATAGCTTGGTGTTTGATCGCGAGATAGACCGGGTATACGAGGCGGTAGGAGCGAATCAGACGCTTATTGATAGTCATCGTAAAATTGAGATAGACGGCCGGGGTTGCGATACCGTGGTGATCTGGAATCCCGGCGCGGTGTTGGCTGCTAAAATGGATGATGTAGGCCAATATTACCGCGACTACGTATGTGTTGAGCGCGGTATGGCCTTTGGGGATGAGTTGCAATTAGCGGCGGGTGGCGTTGCTGAGGCAAAGATGACGCTGTCATCTAGCTAAAATGGATATTGAGTCGATATGGTTATTATCATTTGCTTGATTAATATGGTCGTGATTTCCACGGCCTACTAGCTTCTCAATGCCAATGGCAGTTTTGGCGAGTTAACAGGTAAGTTTTCCAATATCTTGCTGGATTGTGCGTATTTTTTTTTACGATTTATACGTCCTTGGCCTCTGGGGATATTGTGCCTCTTGGTGATTTGCGATTTTTGTATGGTTTGAAATCGCTTACTGGCTTGGTGATGATCGCCAGGTCAGCCTCATTTATGTATCTGGAAATGCAGAAGAATTGGGGCGATCTTCGATGATGTGTCGCGATACGAGGGTTTGTTAAGTTTCGGTTCAGCTCCAAGGGTGTAATATGCTGGTACAGTAAGTGGTAGGCGGTGATTGCAGATAGGTGCAGCCGCGAATAATTTTAGTATTTAAGGAGAATTTTATGCGTTTACAGTTGGCTTTTGCCATTTTGTTGTCTGGTCTTGTTGTGGGCTGCAGTAGCACAGGAACTACTTATCAGCCTGCTGATGAGCGCGGTGCATACGGTTATACAGAAACTGAGTTAGGTAGCGATCGCTATCGCGTTACATTCACTGGCAATAGCAGCACCGATAAAGAAACGGTAAATGACTATGCCATGTTGCGTGCAGCAGAGCTTACTTTGCAAAATGGCTATAATTGGTTTCATTTGGTGAACCGGGACACTGAGAGCAAGAGCCGCGGCAGCACTAGCATCTCTGGTATTAATGACTTTGGTGGCGGCACGGCGGTGTATCAACGCTGTGGATTACTTAGCTGCCAAACGGTAGTTTCGCAATCTCCGTCGCGTTTTAGTGGTGGTATTTCTTCTTCAACTACGCGTACCAATTATCAGTCATCGTTAGAAATTAAAATGGGTAAAGATCCCATGCCCGATGATGCAGAAGCCTATAATGCGCAAGAATTGGCTGCTACTTTGCGTCGCTGGATGGGCACGGCTACTAACTAATTTCCAGTTGATAGTTTGAAGATACCGGGCGCTTGTCGCCCGGTTTTTGTTTGTGCGGCGTTAATTGGAGGCGCTGACTAATGACTGAAACAGTGTTGGTGCTGGGTGCGAGCCCAAAACCCGGACGATACTCTTTTAAAGCGGTGCAATTGCTGCGTGAATATGGCCACAGAGTTTTGCCAGTGAATCCCTATCACGCAGAAGTCGCTGGGGTGAAATGTATTGCTAGCATTGCCGCTGTGTGCGAAAAGCTTGATACGGTGACTCTGTATGTTCGAGTGGAGTTATTGAAAAATGACATCGATCAGCTCATTGCTTTAGCACCGCGACGCGTGATTTTTAATCCGGGTACTGAGTCCGATGAGATGGCAGCAAAGCTGGAGAGCGCAGGCATTGCAGTACAGGAAGCTTGTACCTTGGTGTTATTGCGAACGAGTCAGTTTTAAATAAGATTAAGTAAGGCAGTCTGAGTGAAGTGCATGATAAGAAAGGGAGTCAAGAGGCTCCCTTTCTTATGAGCTAATAGTGATTAAACTAATTGAATCAGCGCAAGCATGACTACAGTCAGTGCGATACTACAATGTATAACGCCTTTAACGGTCGTCATTGGACCGGTTTTGCCGAACATTGCATTGATTTGAAGTAGCGCTATCAAGCCGATGCAAATCCATAGGCCCAAGCTGATAGAGGGTCCCGCTTTACTTAATGCTGCTGCGCCTGCCGCACCGGTGCCGTGAAAGGATCCGAGCATACCGATTAGCATCGGTGCCGAGAATAAAGTGTTGGTACGCGAAGCTAGGCCGGCTTTCGGGGCCGCTTTTGCCGCATCACCAGGCACAATACCGCAGACGATCTTTTGGTTTGGCCAAATAATCAGCCACACGTTTAAGAACATCAAGGTGCCCATGAGGCCGCCGATAATGATGTAGCTGTTGAGGCCACCGCGCGACATAGTGAAGTGTAGTAGACCAAAGCCGGTTAAAAAGGTGAACATTGCACCCCAGCGAAACCACCACAGCGCTCTAGGAGCTAGTTTTTTTACGGCGTCGGCTTTAGCTGAGGCTTCAGCCTCTTTAAAGTATTCTGTTTGCACAAAATTGAAGTAGTACAGTAAACCGATCCAGGTAATGCCGAACAGGACGTGCAACCAGCGGAGTAACAGGTCTGGTGAAATAAATGCATCCATTAAAAATAGCCTCGTTTTGCGTATTATTGTCTTAGATTTCTATTGTTGTCGGTTTGCTCAATATCGCACTTTGCGCAGCTTGAGCATAATGCGCAGCGTTAAAGCCGCTAAAGTATAACAAAGGCGATGAACTTGCGTATCTAATAAGACTCGAATCCCTCGCCGAGTGCTTTAACCCCCAGCATGCCAGTGTCATAATGTTTTTTTTTACCTCTTTCAAACACAGTGAGTTGATAACCGTGAGCACGGACAGACAGGAACCAAAAATTTCACTCTCGATTGATGATGAGGATATTGTCCAGCGCGCGGCAATGAAAAAGCCCGCCCAGCCGAAAATGGGCGCGCCCAAGGGTGGTGGTGGCGGTGGTTTCGTCATGTTCATGCTGACGGTGTTGGTATTGTTGCTCTCGGGCGTGTCTTACTATTTTTACGAGCAGTTAACGGCAACCCAGGCGCAGATACTGTCGAGTCAGGACCGCATCGATGCTTTGGAAATGCGTCTGTCATCAGCAGATGAGAGCATTAGCGAAAGTACCGTAACCACATCTGTGAAGCTCAAGGAGTTGGACCAAGAGGTTCGCAAACTATGGGACAATGTCTGGAGGAAGCAAAAGGACGAATTAGCTCAGCACGATGCCACTCTAGACAAGCAACAGGCTCAGCTCGATAAGGCGATCAAACTAATTGCGGCGCTTGACAGCAAACTCAAGAGCAGTGATGCGCAGCTAAGTAAAATTTCGGCGTCATACAATAGTGATCGCGAATCCTTTACCTCAATGTCAGGTAAGTTGGACAGGGTCATTGCTCAGTCTGAAGTGAATCGCAAAGAGCTATTTACTATGGCTAAGCAAGTCGCCGCCGGCGGTAGCTTCGATGCCAGAGTCAAAGATGTTGAGCGCCGCATTGCTCAAAATGAAGATTGGTTAGACTCGGTGAATGCTTTCCGCAAGCAAGTAAATCGCGACATCGAATCTATGCGTCAAACGATGACGCAATACCATGCGGGTAGCCCGACACCGCGTTGATTTGTTTGAACAGGCGGTGGTGCGGCCCTAGACTCTACACTACCGCCCTCCTGCTGGTGTATACTTTCGCGCCAATCTGGGCGTTGTCGCCAACCATTTATCAGGAGTCTTCCCGTGACCGTAATTCGTCAAGATGACCTTATTCAAAGTGTGGCCGACGCGCTGCAATATATTTCTTACTACCACCCCGTTGATTTTATTCGCGCCATGGATGAAGCCTATCAGCGCGAGGAGAATCCCGCCGCCAAAGATGCGATGGCACAAATACTGATCAACTCGCGTATGTGCGCTGAGGGCAAACGCCCGATTTGCCAAGATACCGGTATTGTGACTGTATTCCTCACTGTCGGTATGAATATTCAGTGGGAAGGCACGATGGGCGTAACGGACATGGTTAATGAGGGTGTTCGCCGAGCTTACAACTTGCCTGATAATGTCCTTCGCGCCTCAATTTTGGCAGATCCGGACGGCGCCCGCGCCAACACCAAAGACAATACCCCCGCTGTTATTCACTACGAGATTGTCCCTGGCGACACCGTAGAGGTGCACGTGGCTGCCAAGGGTGGCGGCTCTGAGGCCAAATCTAAATTTGCCATGTTAAATCCCTCTGATTCGGTAGTGGATTGGGTGCTAAAAATGGTGCCGACTATGGGTGCTGGCTGGTGTCCGCCAGGTATGCTGGGCATCGGTATTGGTGGCACCGCAGAGAAGGCGATGATTATCGCCAAAGAGGCCTTGTTAGACCCCATCGATATTCACGATCTGCAAAAACGTGGTGCCAGTAATCGCGCCGAAGAATTGCGTTTGGAGCTGTTTGAAAAAGTAAACAAATTAGGTATCGGCGCGCAGGGCCTGGGTGGCTTGACTACGGTACTGGATGTGAAGGTTAAAGACTTTCCAACTCATGCTGCTAACAAAGCGGTTGCCATGATCCCCAATTGCGCTGCAACTCGTCACGCTCACTTTACACTCGATGGCAGCGGCCCCGCAGTACTTACCCCGCCCTCTTTGAACGAGTGGCCAGAAGTGACTCGTGAAGCGGGTGAGAATGTAAAGCGGGTTAATCTTGATACCGTTACTCAAGAAGAAATGAATACCTGGAAGCCCGGTGATACGGTTTTGCTGAGCGGTAAAATGCTCACGGGTCGCGATGCCGCGCATAAGAAAATGGTCGATATGCTTGCCCGTGGTGAAAAGCTGCCTGTAGATATGAAAGGTCGGTTTATTTACTACGTTGGCCCAGTTGATCCGGTACGCGACGAAGTAGTTGGCCCTGCTGGCCCGACCACGGCAACACGAATGGATAAATTTACCCGCACCATGCTGGCCGAAACTGGCTTGATGGGCATGATTGGTAAGTCTGAGCGCGGCGACGTCGCTATTGAGGCCATCAAAGAGTTTGGTGCAACCTACTTAATGGCAGTGGGCGGAGCGGCCTACTTGGTGGCGCAGGCTATCAAAAAGTCGGAAGTGGTGGGCTTCCCTGAATTGGGAATGGAAGCGATCTACGAATTCACCATTGAAGATATGCCCGTCACCGTTGCGGTTGATGTGCGCGGTGAATCTGTTCATAAAATTGGCCCGCAAATCTGGAAGGCTAAAATACAAGAGCAGGCGATTACGGTTTCTTAGTCCATTAAAGCAGGGCGCGCTTAGGCGTGCTCTGCTGATGTTTTTGTGATTTATTCCACCTCGATTAACAGTAAGTCATCACATAGTTTGCTTTTTCCCCCTCAGCCATGTGCAATACTGTCACTGCTTCTCTGATTGGATGACATCTTGGCCACTGCAACCTTCTATTGGCACGACTACGAAACCTGGGGCGCGAATCCCGCCCGTGACCGGCCAGTGCAGTTTGCTGGTGTGCGAACTGATGCTGATTTAAATATTATCGGCGAGCCATTAATGGTTTACAGTCGCCCGAGTCCGGATTATCTCCCTCACCCAGATGCCTGTTTGATTACCGGTATTACACCCCAGCAAGCGCTGCAAGAAGGGGTGTCTGAGTCGGAATTTATTGCCACTGTCCATGCAGAGTTATCCCAGCCGGGTACCTGTGGTGTCGGTTACAACAGTATTCGCTTCGATGACGAAGTGACGCGCTACACCTTATATCGCAATTTTTATGACCCCTATGCTCGCGAGTGGCAAAACGGCAATTCGCGCTGGGATCTTATCGATGTGGCCCGCTTGTGTCGCTCTCTGCGCCCAGATGGTATTGAATGGCCCTTACGTGAAGACGGCACACCCAGCTTTAAGCTAGGAGAGCTGTGTATTGCCAATGGCCTGAGTCATGAATCTGCCCACGATGCTCTGTCGGATGTGTATGCAACAATTGATCTGGCCAAGTTGTTAAAACAGCGCCAGCCTAAGTTGTTTGCCTATGCACTGAGTCTGCGAGATAAACGCACAGTGGCTGCCATGTTAGATGTGGTGACCCAAGTGCCGGTATTGCATGTTTCTGGGCGCTTGCCCGCAGCTAAGTTTTGCTCGGCGCTGATGATGCCCTTGGCTCTGCACCCCGATAATAAAAACAGCGTGATTGTTTATGACTTAAGTGTGGATCCTAGCCCACTGATTGAACTGTCTGCCGAGGAAATTGCCGTGCGGGTATTCAGTGCAACCGCAGATTTACCCGAAGGTACTGAGCGTATTCCGCTGAAAGAAATTCATATTAACCGCGCGCCAATTATTGCGACCGCCAAATTAGTCGATGAGGCGGTGAGCCAGCGCTTGCAGATCGATATGGCGCTGTGCCGCCGTCATTGGGCCCAACTTCATAAAGCAGTCGGTGTGGTAGAGAAGTTGCAGGAAATTTTTGGTGCGCGCGAGTTTGCGCAAAACAACGATCCAGACGTCATGCTATACGGCGGCGGCTTTTTTAACGGCGACGATAAAAAAATGATGGATGAGGTGCGCCGTGCGACGCCAGACATTCTCGCCATGCATAGCTATCGCTTTAGCGATGCGCGCTTACCGGAATTATTGTGGCGCTATCGGGCCCGTAATTTCCCCATGAGTTTGTCTGATTCTGAACGAGAAAAATGGCGGGACTTTTGCCGCCAGTGTTTGCGTGATCCAGCATCGGGCCAGCTGGGCTTTACGGCATTTCGGCAGCGCTTGGTTGAGCTTGCGGGCGAGCGCACCTCCAGCACGGATGCAATGATATTAAGCGAGCTGAATGATTACGCCGATGCCTTGGAGCAAGAGGTTTTGTGACGTCGGCTTGGTGGGTATATCTGGTGCGCAGTCGCAGCGGCAAGCTGTATACCGGCATTACCACTGATCCAGAACGTCGTTTTAGGGAGCATTGTGGCGAGGGTGGGCGCGGTGCTCGCTTTTTTCGCGGTGATCCAGCCGAGGCAATGGTGTATTGCGAGCCCGCAGAGAATCGTTCGATGGCATCGCGACGCGAAGCTGCCATAAAAAAATTGCGGCGCAGTGAAAAAGAATCCTTGATCATTCAGTCGCCGAATTAATTTTACCGACTAGTAAATGCCTGTAAACGCCGCTTTCCTGCACTTGCGATAAAGGCGATAATGCTCGGCTAAGCAGGGGAGATTTATGACGGATACAGGTTCAGAGCGCGAAAAAAGTACGGACGTCGGTGTATTAAAGGCGATGATGACGTTCTTGCGGCCTTATCGCTGGCAAATGGTGGGGGCTAGCCTGGCCTTAATTTGCACTGCGGCAATTACTCTGTCGATCGGCCAAGGCCTGCGGATGTTGGTTGACCAAGGCTTTTCCAGCAATGCCTCAGAAGCGGCTTTAAACCAAGCACTGCTCTTGTTTATGGTCATGATTTTGCTTTTGTCTGCGGGTACCTTTGCGCGTTTTTATTTGGTGTCGTGGATTGGCGAACGCGTCAGTGCAGATTTGCGCAAGGCGGTGTTCGCTCATGTTGTTCACCTTCACCCTGGTTACTTTGAAACCAATCTTAGCGGAGAGATTCAGTCCCGCATCACCACCGATACAACCTTGCTGCAAACTGTCATCGGCTCTTCGGTATCTATTGCGCTGCGTAATATGCTGATGTTTGTTGGTGGTTTGATTCTATTGTTTATCACCAATCCCAAGCTAACCGGTTTAGTCATGCTGAGCGTGCCGCTGGTAGTTGTGCCGATTATTGTTTTTGGGCGGCGTGTTCGCGCGCTGTCACGCACGAGCCAAGATCGTATCGCCGGTGTGGGTACCTTTGTCGGTGAGGCAGTTAAAAATATAAAGATGGTGCAGGCATTTAACCATCAAAAGCTCGATAAAGACGCCTTTAATGGCCATGTGGAGTCGGCGTTTACTGTTGCAATTGTGCGTATTAATCAGCGCGCATGGCTGTCTACTATTGTTATTACCTTAGTGTTGGGCGCGGTAACCGCAATGCTGTGGGTTGGTGGTCATGATGTGTTGGCGGGTGAAATCAGTGGCGGCGAATTGACGGCCTTTATTTTTTACGCGGTAATGGTGGCTGCCTCGGTGGGGGCAATTTCAGAAGTATATGGCGATCTGCAACGAGCAGCTGGCGCGACTGAGCGCCTACTAGAATTGCTGGCGGCAGAAAACTTAGTGCCTTCTCCTGAACATCCGCTCAGTTTACCGGTGGCGCCACCGGGTAATTTGCAATTTGATGCCGTGAACTTTAGTTATCCGTCGCGACCTGAACAGCAAGCCATTGATAATTTATCTTTGAATATTGCGCCGGGTAGCAGTGTGGCCTTGGTGGGAAGTTCGGGTGCGGGTAAGTCCACCTTAGTCGATTTAATTTTGCGCTTTTACGATGTTCAGGGCGGCGCGATTCGCTTTGATGGTATCGATATTCGCGAACTCAGCCTTGATGACCTGCGCAGCCAAATTGCCATGGTCCCTCAGCAGCCGGTCTTGTTTACCGGCACTGTGGCTGACAATATTCGCTACGGTAAACCCAATGCTAGTGCGGCTGAAATAGAGGCGGCGGCGCGCTCGGCGTATGCCCACGAGTTTATTGAGCGCCTATCAGGTGGCTATGACAGTTTTGTTGGCGAGGGTGGTATACGGCTCTCCGGTGGCCAGCGGCAGCGTATTGCTATTGCTAGAGCGATATTGGCAGACCCAAGATTATTACTCTTAGATGAGGCGACTAGCGCGCTTGATGCCGAGAGTGAGTATCAAGTTCAGCAAGCCTTAGAATTGCTTATGAAGGGCCGCACGACTATCGTCATTGCCCACCGGTTAGCGACGGTAGTGAATGTTGATGTTATTGCAGTCTTGGATCATGGCAAGTTGGTGGATACCGGCAGTCACGCCGAACTTTTGCAGAGTTCGCCGCTTTATGCGCGCTGGGCGAGTCTGCAGTTTGATGAGGGTGTGAACACTGTTGATGTGTTGGCAGCGGTTTAATTTTTCGGAGAGACAGCAGTGAAATTTTCCGGCAGTCATATTCTGTCTATCAGTCAGTTTGATCGCGATGACATTGAGCGCGTTTTTGAGGTTGCCGACCGCATGGTGCCCTATGCGCATCGGCAGCGCGTCACCAAAGTGCTCGACGGTGCCATTCTCGGCAATATGTTTTTTGAACCCTCAACGCGAACGCGGGTGAGTTTTGGTTGCGCCTTTAATCTGCTTGGCGGCGAGGTGCGAGAAACCACCGGGTTTGAAACGTCGGCTATTTCTAAAGGTGAGTCACTTTATGACACCGCGCGGGTCTTAAGCGGCTATAGCGACGTTATTGTTATGCGCCACCCGGTGTCAGGTTCGGTGGCGGAGTTCGCTGCGGCGAGCAGAGTGCCGGTGATGAATGGTGGTGATGGCGCAAATGAGCACCCTAGCCAAGCCTTATTAGACTTGTATACCATCCGCAAAGAATTGCAGCATCAGGGCCGAAGTGACCTTGATGGTCTACGTATTGCCATGATTGGCGATCTGAAACATGGCCGTACTGTACATTCGCTGTGCAAATTACTTTGCCTGTATAACAATGTTACCTTGATGCTAATTTCTCCCGATGAATTAAAAATGCCGGAAGCGATTATTGAGCAGCTGCGAGAGGCTGGTAGCACGGTGCAAGAATCTGATGTGATGGAAGGCAGTATTTCAAAGGTCGACATTGCGTATTCAACCCGGATTCAGGAAGAGCGCTTTACTAGCCCCGCCGAGGCAGATTTATATCGTGGTCGCTACCGCCTGAATCAATCGATTTATACTCGTTATTGCGAGCCAAACACGGTCATTATGCATCCACTGCCCCGCGATTCTCGGACCGAGGCAAATGAATTAGACAACGATCTTAACGATAATCCCAATTTGGCTATATTTCGGCAGGCTGATAACGGTGTGTTGGTGCGTATGGCGCTGTTCGCGTTGACGTTGGACGTTGTCGATCAAGTCGATAAAGCCGCCCGTGATGTCAATTGGTATACCGAAAGACGGTTTTAAGTTTTATTTCTATCCCTGGCACAGCAGCTATTATTAATGACAGATTTTGAATCCAAAGATGTAGAAGTTGAAGAAGACCGCGCAGCATGGCACGGTTTTTTTCAAGTGCGTAAATTACGTTTGCGTCACCGTCTATTTGCCGGTGGTTGGGGGAAATGGCTCAGTCGCGAGGTGTTTATGCGCGGTCCGGCGGTGGGTTTGCTGCCCTATGACCCGGTAAGTGACTGCATTCTGCTGGTTGAACAATTTCGTATTGGTGCGCTCAGGCGCGCCGAACGCCCTTGGTTGCTAGAACTGGTCGCCGGTATTATTGATACCGATGAAAGCCCTGCTGAAGTGGCGCGTCGGGAAGCAAAAGAAGAGGCCAATATAGAGATTGGCGAAATGGATGCGATCGCTGAATATTATTCTTCACCCGGCGGCAGCGATGAATATTTCTATTTGTTTTGTGGCGCAGTTGACCTGAGCTCGGCAGGCGGCTATTTCGGACTTCCCACCGAGGGCGAAGATATTCACGCCCAAGTTATTTCTTTTGCTGATGCGATGACCATGCTTGAGGCTGGAAAAATAAATAACGCTCACAGCCTGATTGCTCTGCAGTGGCTGCGTGAGCATAGAGAAGAATTGCGTCGGCGGTGGCAGGCTTGAGTGATACGGCTGTGCAGAAGCCAATAAAGCAAAGTGGCTTATTGCGTTCAAGTTTGTTGGTCAGTGTGATGACGCTGATGTCGCGAGTGTTGGGGCTGGCTCGTGACGTTGTTATTGCAATTTTTTTAGGCGCTAGCAGCAACGCAGACTGTTTTTTTGTCGCGTTTAAAATCCCCAATTTTCTGCGGCGTCTGTTTGCCGAGGGTGCGTTCTCTCAAGCCTTTGTGCCGGTATTATCTGAGTACAAGGAAAATGGCAGCAAAGAGTCCGTTAAGTTGCTGATTGACCGCACTGCCGGTGCTTTGGGTGGCGTGTTATTGCTGGTCACCTCCTTGGCGGTAATAGCCTCGCCGCTGGTTGCCACCCTGTTTGCCCCCGGTTTTCGTGATGATCCCGCTAAGTTTCAGCTCACCTCGGATATGATCCGGATTACCTTTCCGTACTTATTTCTTATTTCCATGACCGGTTTTGCCGGCGCTATTTTAAATACCTTTGGCCGCTTTGCGGTGCCGGCGTTCACGCCGGTGTTATTGAATGTCTGCTTGATTGTTTCTGCGCTGTATTTTTCCTCGTATTTTGCTGAGCCGGCAATGGCCTTGGCCTGGGGTGTGTTAATGGCTGGCATGGTGCAGTTAGTATTTCAGCTGCCGTTTTTGCAGCGGATTCAAATGCTGCCCCGGCCGCGATGGGATTGGCACAACGAGGGTGTGCAGAAGATTGTCACCTTGATGATTCCGGCTTTATTTGGAGTTTCGGTAAGTCAGATCAATTTACTACTGGATACCGTACTGGCGTCGTTTTTACCCACCGGTAGTATTTCTTGGCTCTACTATTCGGACCGTTTAGTAGAGCTGCCACTGGGGGTGTTTGCGATTGCTATCGCCACCGTGGTATTACCCAATTTGTCTCGCCAGCGTGTTGGCGGCAATGAGATCGCGTTTTCATCAACGCTAGATTGGGGGCTGCGCGGTGTATTGCTTATGGCAGTGCCCGCTGCTGTGGCGCTAATGCTACTTGCCGAGCCAATTTTAATTACCTTGTTTCAGTACGGTGAGTTACAGATGCGCGACGTGTCGATGGCGGCCTTGAG
>NZ_JBLIKC010000040.1:0-15853 GCF_047636175.1 Zhongshania sp.
GCGAGACCCGCAACGAACTCCTTGCGTGGGCAGGTATCGCCCATGTTGAAGCACTGGAATATGCAGCTATTATCGAAAGTAATATTGATCGCCTAGCTGACTGCTTTGAACAACACCTGAATATCGCTGAATTACTAAAACCCTAAAATATAATGAGCTTGGCAATATATGCCCTGCCAACCCGCCTTATGATATGGATTTACAAGCCCCAAATATTGCAATGCCACGGTGGCGTGGCCAAGGCGCATACACGCATGGACACCCCAGCTCAGGGGCAGTTCGAGGTCGGTCCGCTCACCACAAATTCCTCAGAAATACCTTCGTAATCGCTAAGTATACTGGCCTGATTACTCACACCGGAAAATTTAATCCGATAAATACCGGCTTGGGTATTTCGGGGAATACGCCACAGAATTTCTGCCGTCGAAGTGAGCGTGGCATTGGCCTGCGGCTGGGGCGTATCCGAATGCCAGACAAAACTGGTTTGGGGGTCAGCATCCTGAGCGATAACTTCCCAGGTGTTATCGGCAAGTTGGCGCTCAACAAATAGGAAACTGCTGTCGGTTTTCAGATCGCTATTGGGACTGGAGGCCTGAAATACCGTGCGCACTGTCTCTCCTGCCTTATAGCTGGCCTCTGGCGGCACAATTACCGCGCCAAATACTGAACCCGGTGGCGCCAAGTCAGTGCCCTGCGGTGGTAGCAGCTGAAACAGTTGTGGCGAGGTGACGGGAGGCACAGGGCCACTCTGGGTGACACTCGCGTTAACCATATCCAGTGCCAACCGACGTGTTTCTTGCTGCACCGCCGCAAGTGACCACGGACCAAACTGATTAGAGGCAGCCTCGTACATCTGCAGCGCGTACTCCTCGCGCGTAGTGAGGTAACTGACGTAGTCATTGGCAAGACCGGTGATAACAACATGGTCAACGCCATCCTCTTTGAGTACATCAATTAAGGTATCGCGAATACGGCGGCCCGCCATGGTGGTAATTTCCCAGGGCAAACCGACTACCGCCAAGTTGCCTAGACGAAATAACTGGAAGGGGACCACAGTAGCAGAGGCATTAAGGGGTGGACCGAAGATAAGCAGAAGTGGTTTTTCGGCATGACATTCCAGATTCAGACCCGGCAGACTGCCTGCATTACAGCCCACCGTAGCGGCAAACAAATTGGTAGGTACATTGCCACCCGAGCCCTGACGGAATTCGTCAGCAAGCAGCTGGGCAAGGTCTGGATCTTTACAGGTGACACCCGCCTCGGTGAACAGGCCGGGCTCCCCCGGCTGTGCGCCATGACCTGCCGCCGGGAAGGAAACGCCCATGGCAGGATTACAGGTGCGCTTGGGCTGGGCATCTTGCTCTGCCGGATGCTGCAAAGAATTGAGCACCACAGAGTCGGTAATTTCTACCTGATCCATCTGCACATAACCAAACCGGTAGTCGATAGGCCCGCTGAGCTGATGCTTAGCCTCTGCATATAAGTTCAATGCTTTGAGTAGCTGCTTCTGGCCATTGGCAACAGTCACTGGGCTGGGTTCATTGGATGGCAGAAAGATCTCTTGCTCTGCACGCTTTTCGTCATCATCAAACCACATCTGAGTGAAGGCATCGCCCTCATCAGACTGCATGAAGCTAGAAACAAAGCCGGGATTATGCGGCTGCATAAAACGCTCAAATAAGTAGGCAGCATAGCCTTTGTTGTCGCCACTGATCGGTATCGCTCCCAAGCCATATTCCGAGAGTGCGTCCGAAGTAGGATGCACTGCGAACCAATTCATACTGCCGACTGCCCTGCCATCACCATGTTGAAATTTCAGCAGCGTCATCAAACGCGGAGTGGTAACGTCGTTGCCAAGGACGTCTTTATACAAAGCCCGTTCAGCTTCAGTGTTCTGCATATATGCAGGTATGGCGCGGGATTTATTGGCACCGGTGAGTTCGCCTAAGTTCATGGCAATGCTGCCACTTTGTGGATCGGCGCGTAGACTGTCATGCGCCTGCTTAATGGAATTGAACAAGCCCTCAACGGTGATATTAAACGTCTGCGCGTCATGGCCAAGGCGAAGTGCATTGTATGCGGTGAAATGTGCCTGACCACCGGGAGTAGAATGGGTGTGGGTGGCACTCATCATCACATTGTTTTCGTTATACAGTGGGCTGAGATCCGGGTCTGCAGAAATGCGATCTAGCACGGCTTTGCGCACTGACTCAAATAGCATGCCAGTATCAGTAATCGCCATCACCACGCGCTTACCATTGCAGGGCGACGCCACCACAAAACTCCGCGCGTATTGACGAATATGAATGCCAGTGGAATAGTTTTCTGGGCTTTCATTGCCCATGTGAATCTTGCCGCCCGCTGGACCGGTAATGTCAGCCTTGGCCGCCCCAAACTGGAATACGGTATTGCCATTGCACTGAGTAATAGAATTAACTGTGCCGTCTGATGCAGGGGCCGAAACGCTGCTAATCGCGCTCGCGTGTAAGCCCTCCCCGTAAGCGAGCCATGGGCTTTGTACAAGGCAGCTGGTTTCAGCGTCAATAGGATTAATGTCGCTAACCTTGGAACCTCCACTGTCCTTACAGGCACTGATCAAACACAGTAAAACAAGGGCAAGGGACAAAAGGCCAAATCGCATGAGCTACTCTCTTGGTGAATATTAATCTAAAGGTTTTATGCCCACAAACTTTAGGGGGTAGAACATCATATGGATGGCGGCAAGCTTAGTGCCGTAGCCAATCAGAGCGGCGACAATTGGCAGCAGGCAATACAACCACCAATTTTCTTGAACGTCCGCCAGAATGCTATTGAAGCCCATAGTATCTCCCGATACATTATTTTATATTTTTGAGGTGATAGTAAAGACTTTGGCAGCTCAGGTGAAACTAAAAATAAAAAGGCCGGATCGAGCACCTTGACGGAGTCTCTATTTCTAAACGATCGATTTATCAAATTCTCTGCGTGGAATCGATGATAGACATCCTCAACGGCACGGTGACTTCAGGTCGCGCTCGGTAAAAGCGAGTGTTGTTATTGGGATTTTTCTTGTGCTAGTGTTTCCATCCTTAGAGCATGCGGTAAGACCAATATGAGCACCATAAATAGGCAGTGGATCTTAAAACAACGCCCCTCAGGTTTTATCGATCAGGATACCTTCGAGTATCGGGAGTCCGATTGTCCACAGGCCAATATTGAAGCACGCGAGGTTTTGATCAAAACCCTTTACCTCAGCTTTGATCCCGCTATGCGCGGCTGGATGGATGACAAACCAAGCTATCTTCCGCCAGTCCGTATAGGCGCGCCCATGCGCGCCTCAGGTGTAGGCCAGGTTATTACTTCTGGCCACCCGGACTTTCCAAAGGGCAGCCTCATTACCGGACTGCTTAGCTGGCAGGAGTATATATTGCTCGACAGTACGAGTGCGGAGCAGCTACATGTACTACCCGAAGGCACAGAGCCATCAATGGCTTTGTCTGCATTTGGCGGCACCAGCATGACCGCCTACTTCGGTCTTCTGGATGTGGGGCAGCCCAAAGCTGGCGATACCGTGCTGGTATCCGGCGCTGCGGGCGCAACCGGTTCGGTGGTGTGTCAAATCGCAAAACTCAAGGGCTGCAAGGTAATAGGGATTGCCGGTGCCGCCGAAAAATGTGCCTGGCTCAAAACTGAATGCGGTGTAGATGAGACCATCGACTACCGCAATGAAAATGTAGCAGCAAAGCTCGCTGAGCTAGCACCTTTTGGCATTAATGTATTTTTCGACAATGTTGGGGGCAGCATCCTCGAAGCTGGGATCGAACAAATGGCTGAGCACAGCAGTATCGTGCTTTGTGGTTCTATCTCTGCATACAACGATACCCAGCCCAGCCCAGGCCCCAGCAACTTGATGTTGTTGGTTGCCCGCCGCATTCGCATGCAAGGTTTTATCATGCTGGACTATCTGAGCCGCATTGATGAGTTTAATGCAGAATTTGGCAGCTGGTTTATGGCGGGAAGAATAAAAACTCAAGAAGACATTCAAGAGGGCTTTGATAATATACCGGCAACGCTAGTCCGAATTTTTACGGGGAAAAACAAGGGCAAACAATTACTCAAGCTTGCAGACCCACGATAGCAAACAACCCTTGTTCTGACGGAGCCGGCCTTGTTGCGGCAAAGACATTGCTCCGCCAAAAAGATTGGCTCAAGAGTATTCTAAATGGATGGCCTCAAAAGAATCGAAGTGAAACTCTCGCTCTAGCGTCGCAACATAAACGTCTTGCTCTTCAGTTGCGATAATATAGCTCTCCATAGCGCCAAGAACTGGATTGTAAACACCGAAGTGTTGGTACTTATCTACCTGAAAATCAGCGCCCAACTCCCGATTGATACGGGTCAGTAAATTTAAATTAAAGTCCTTAGTGAGTTCGCTTTGGTCATTGTAAACCCTAATCGGAGTGCTAATATCTTTCTTTAAATCAAACTCTACTAATCTAGCCTGAGGCGTTCATACGCATCCACAAGCGTCTAAGAAAATCCTGACTTTGCACCCTATCAACATTGCCTTTTCGGAAATGTCGATGGGATAGTAATTCACGCTACTATTACTATTTAAAAAAACTATCAATAATTAATTGGGCTTTGTGCCCGTCACCTGCACCCAACTCGATAATATCAATTGCGTCTTTACCAATAAGCTCAGCAATCTCATTCTTAACAGTATCTAGAACATCAAACTCGACTCTAGTAGGATAGCAACCTCCATGCTGCGTGATCTGTTGAAAATATTACTACCCGCGTCATCATAGAAATATTTTTACTGCATACTTTTTAGGTAAGCACTTAGGCCCGCCAACACATCAATTGCGAATTGGTCTTTATTAATAGTATCAATATTTTTATACTCAATTTTTAAAATTTCACTCTATGTCCTTTGCCAACCTAATACCCGAAAACATCCACTGCTGGTATGCTTGATAAAAATTTCTATAGCTATGTCGATAATGATTTATCGGTGTCGCAACACAAGCTCCTTTTAGTACAAATTGATTGCACATAAACTTGCCATTGTATTCTTCTAGCTTACCTTCAAATGGTTTATAGCCTGGATAAGGAGAATAGTGACTTTGCGTCCAGCACCACACTTGGCCAGCGGTGTCACCGGTCCTTAAAGGATGAAAAACAGCGCTTTTTTTGCTAGCGGATAGATCTTCGGAGCTACGCAGATAGTGTTCAAATTCTTGCTCTGTGGGCAGCCGGCACACTCGCCAATTGGCAAAGGCATTGGCCTCGAAATAACTGATATGAACCACAGGTGCGTTAAGGTCCAAGGGGGCCAATCCATGAAGGGTATATTCATACCACTCACCGTCAAGCTTGCGCCAATAAAGCGGTGACGTAATACCGCTCTCGGCAAGCCAATCCCAGCCCATGCTTAGCCAATACTTAGGTTCACGATAAGCACCCGCATCAATAAAAGCCAAGTACTCACCATTACTGACAAGGTTCTCGGCTATCGAAAAACCGTTAAGATAGCTTTTATGCTGCGGTGATTCATTGTCAAAGGCATAGCCTTCACCGTTATGGCCAATATCAACAAGCTGTTTATCAAAACTACGCCATGACTGCCTTACTGTTGACGCCAACGCCAAAGGCGCTTTTGAGTAGCTTGGGCTACAAGGATTACAATGGAGAATATACTTGATATCCATATAGAGTAACTCTTGATGCTGCTGCTCATGATGGATACCAATTTCAACAATAGCGACGATCTCGTGGGATATGGCAGTTTCCAGTAAAGCGACTACTAATGCGTCTATTTTTTGACGATATTGATATATTTCCGCAACGGTAGGTCTAGACAAGTTGCCGCGATTTTTTTGCGCCCAATGAGCACCCGCAGACTTATAGTATGAATTAAAGATTAAGCTAAATTTCTCGTCAAAGCGCTGATAATCACTAATATACGGCAGCAACACCAACTCTTCGAAGAACCACGTGGTATGCCCCAAATGCCACTTAGGAGGGCTCACATCGGCGCAAGGCTGGATACAGAAATCTTCTATTACTAAAGGTGAACATATCGCCTTGGTCGCATCTCGTGTGGAGGTATATCGCTTGATTAACGCTTTGCAATCCAGAACATCAGCTGCAGCCATTTACAATCCTTTACCGTTATCTTGATGAATGAGGAAATTTGCAGTGGACCCCATGCGCATATAGCTATAGCGACTTCTCAATACATTATAGTAAGCTACTGACAAGACAAATCAATACTGATCAAGGCCGCGGCGCTCGATTTTTGAACCACAGATATATCAGCGTTCAGAGCCGATTAAGTGTTCAGGCAACCTTCAAAAATGAATAAAGCTTTAATTGAGCCATGTCATTATGCCAAAAACATTAATTCGTCGCGTGTTTAGCGGCGAAAACCAAATGGGTAATCTCGCAGTTGTTGAAGTATGCGAATCTAGACAAGTATTTAATGACACGCTGTTACTGCAACAACGAGCGAAGACCCATCAACAGCCTATCAGCGTGTTTATCATTGCCGACAATTCAAATAGCCTACTTTCATATTCTATCCGCTGGTTCTCACCAACAACAGAAGTTACGCTCTGCGGACATGGCACATTAGCTGCAGCCGATCTAATTCTATCTTCTATAAATACGGACAAGACACACACTAAATGCCTATTCAGCAATAAAGATATTACTGTGAAACAGCTTGAGCACCGAAAATATATACTTTACTTACCCCCTATTAAGCTACTGCCCACCACCCTACCCTCAGCTATTGCCGTTCTATTCAACGCAGAAGCACTCAATGTTATGCAGACAAAAACAGACATCGGCTACCTTATTGTTAGTGTTAAGAACCAGACTGCCGTACGGAATTTCGACTTCGATGAGCGAAAATACAGCGATCTAACACAACGCGCACTTATCGTTAGCTGTAAAAGTGACGATAGTTCTGACCTTATATATTTTAGATACTTTGCGCCACAGTATGGCGAGAAAGAAGATAGCGCCACGGGATCTGCCGCTCCGGTGCTTGCTGAGTTTTGGAGGCTATCATTTGACAAGCCCTACCGCTGCAAGCAATTGTCTTTAACTGGAGGCTACTATCAGTTAATACGTGGAGAAAGGAAGATACAAGTCGTATCGTTTATTTGCGACGCTTGAATGAATAGCAACTCTGCGAATAAGACATATTGCCGCAGCTCAAAAATAGGCCGCCACTTTGAACACGATGAGATCATTACTCGCCCATTTTAATATCACCACTCTCTAAAGATATAAACCCCTGACAAGTCCGCAACTGAAATAGTAACGCGGGCATAGCTCAACACCGCTTTGCCGCTTTTCTATGAAAATAAAATTTCCGACACTACATATATGTCAGCAGACATAGCATTGCATTTTCAAACTAAAAATTAGTCGAAAATCAATCTTCTTCTACAGATAGCCACAACCCAGCAAAGGAGCGATTCCTGAGACGTCGACATCGCAAATAAACCAAGTAACCCTGTCAGTCCATGGAAATAAAGCGTATAGTTTGTCGCTCGACTTTTCTGGTGTCGAGCTTGCGAGCTACTCGTACCTCTCCTCCTGACTGCGATTGCATTTATTTCTATATAAACAGCGTCGATCCTTAGCACCTGCAGTTTTCGCTTTTCCACGCTTTACGCGAACACCCAGACTTTTAGTGTAACTCTGCCCACTTAGCAGCGAAATACTGCGCGATTTTTTCTGCGCGAAGTAAGTGCTTCCTTGATTTATCGGTATTTTTTAGGAGCGCCATGATAATCAACAACGAAGAAGCTCAGTATCGACCAACAATTATTTCTTTTGTAAAAGATCTACCTAATCTGTGTTCACTTGCGGGCCTAGCTTGCACCATATTAGCGATCTACTTTAGTATTACCGGTGTTTATTACGCTGCCATGATCGGCATGATCTGGGCAGTCGCCTTTGACTGGGCAGACGGTCTAGTCGCAAGAAGAATGCAAGGCCGCACTGGTAGCGACCGCATATTTGGCGCTCAACTCGACGTGGTCATAGACATTGTTAGTTACGGCGTAACGCCTGCCATTTTGGTGCTTAGTTACGGCGCTTTCAATCCAATATTTCTACCCATTGCATTCATCATGCTCGCTGCTAGCGCGGTACGCTTAAGCTACTTCAGCACCTTTGGGCTATCTGACGAGTCAAAATACACCGGTCTGGCGCTAGACAACAATAGCATCGCACTGGTTTCAATATTTCTATTAGAAAGTGTTCTACCCGTTGGAACATTCTCAGTTGTTCTCTATGCCAGCGCACTTATCCTGGCCGCGCTTAATGTATCGCAAATAAAAACCCCAAAACTTTCTGGCACACCGCGAAACGTCGTATTCCTTGCGCTTTACACGCTTGGCATAACAGGAATTTATACCTGGAAGCTTTTGTAGCCAGACTAAAACCCGCTAGCACAGCCGATATGAACGGCTCTAAATTCACCTTCACGAGGAACTAAATAGCGCATGATTGTATATACCGTAGGTACATTTGATTTGTTACATGTAGGTCACCTTGCTTTACTGCAGTACTGTAAATCACTAGGCGGCTCTCTCGCCGTGGGTGTTGCTTCAGACCGCGTGGTGAATTCTTACAAACCTAATGTACCAGTGATTCCTCTAGAGCAACGCATGGAAATGCTAAAAGCCTTAAGTTGCGTAGATATTGTAATTGCCTACGATGAACTAGAATATGTATCTGGCTGTAAAGAAGTGGATGCCGATATCTTTGTTATTGGTGAAGACTGGGGCAATAAACCCCATAATATCGCGGTAGAATCGTATTTAAAATCAGCAGGCAAACAGATTAAACAAGTACGTTATAACCCGCGCACATCATCAACTACCATTAAGAAAAACGTTGTAGAACAAACTTACAATATCCGAAATTTTGAAATGGCCGTTGCTTAAGCCAACGATGACAGCGGCGAGCATGCCAATATAAATATGCACGCTAGCTCAATAAAAATAATCAGATAAAATCCAGTAAGGCACTAAAACTGCGCTTCTATTTGAAGCGCGAATCACCACTTCACTCCAGATTCCCCGAGGCAGTGATTAAACACCACAAAAATCATTTTAAGCAGTCCTCAAACAAGTATTAATGGGTGGCTTGCTATTAATACACAGTCATTCTTAGCAATTTAAACGGTGTCATCATTGCATCAACCATGCGGTCAAAAGATCGAATGACCCTCGTTATTGTTGATTCCTATAACGATTTCATCTTTAAGAAAAAGACCGAGACCATGGGATCGATCATTAGTAGGGTTAATATCCGGCCATGTAGTGTGGCTCTATGACTATGAGTTTATCTATACCATCTTGTATTGCACACTCAGGCGAGTATCCGGCACGCCCAACTCAGAAAATGAGCATGGATCTGAACGCTAAGAGAATATATTGTATCTCTAACTGTGTTCTTGTGCGCGCCCCTAAATGGGTACTCAAGAAAGGTGAGATCTTGTCACGCTAGGCCACGCTCTTTGATTTATGACAACATCCCACCCACCACATCTGTTGACCATGGCTCGGTGACATACCCTCGACATAATAAAGACCTAGCATTGTCGCTGCATGTAAGCATTAAAATGACGGACACATTACTATGCAACAGCTAGATGGCCTAGATGCTTTTTTTGCCTTAAACGAACGCCAACATTCGCCGATGCATATCGGCGCCTTAATGATATATAAATCCAGCACCAGCAAGCACAAGCTTTTTTTACAGCAGGAAATACGCCAGAGTTTTAAGCAGCGGCTGTCTGCCTCGCCTATTTTTAGACGCCGACTATTCACCGTAGCCTGCGGCTTAGACAACCCCTATTGGATTGAAGATCGGTACTTTGACCTAGATCAGCATATATTTAGTCACTCTATTAAAGATCACGCGGGAGATTTGCCGGGCCTGCTCGCAACCCTGCATTCGCTCCCCATGAATATGAGCCGCCCATTGTGGGAGGTCCACGTGATTCATGGTCTCGGCAACTTAAATATCTATGACAAAAGAACATTTGGCCTATATATAAAAGTTCATCATGCAGCGATGGACGGTGTATCTGGCACTGAAATCTTGGCGGCGATACACAGCTTAGAAGCGCAAACATTTTCACCACACGAGGCCCGTACAACAATCGATCGCTGGCGGGCGGAGCTGCCTCCGAAACAATGGCAGCTCGTCCACCAAGCATGCATCAACAACCTTCGTAAGCCGCTAAATCTAGCGCGACTAGCCCGCAAGCTTATTCCTTCGTTTAGGCAGGCGGCGAGTGCCGGCCGATGTGATCACAACCCGACAGCGAGCTGGCAAAAATCTCCTTTCAATTGCCGCATCAATGCTGAGCGCAATATTTTAATACTGCGTTTTAATTTTTTACGGCTACGTCAGATTCGCCGTCATTACCCACAGACCACCGTTAATCATGTCGTTCTTAGTATTGTTGGCGGTGCCTTACGGCGCTATCTGATTACCCGAAACTGTTTACCAGACAATCCCTTGGCTTCAATGATTCCCGTCAATATACGCAGTCGCGACGGCAATACAGCTGGCAATGCGATCAGCATGATGATTGCTACTCTGCGCACCGACATCGAATGCCCACTTCAACGCTTGCAGGCAGTGCGCGACGCAGCCAATAGCGCCAAGAGTTTTTCTAATACCATTGGGCGCAGCGCCATCACCTCGCTGGTACGTGAGATACCCAATGGTATCGGGTCAATTACGCTGCGAGCCCTGTCTGCGCTGGCTTACTGGCCGGGCGGTGTGGCAATGCCAGCCTGCACAATCGTCAGCAGTGTACCCGGGCCTCCGGTGCCACTGTATTTTAATGATGCCAAGCTGGTGGAAATGCTAGGTCTTGGACTGATTGTCGATCACCTGGGTTTGTTTCACGTTGCCACCAGTTATAACGGTGTAATGACTTTATCGGTGCTGAGTAGCCCCAGCGCACTCGAAGATCCCGACTTATATCGGCGCTGCCTAGAGGAGTCTTACGCTTCACTAGATGAGGCCGTTTCACGCCCATTGAAACGCAATGAGTAATATCCAGTAAAACCGGTTTTAGTCAATTAGTTTGGCTAAAACGGCACTAAATGACATCAAAACTAAATCCGCCCTTGAAATAAGCGAGCAAAACCCCATTTTTGGTGTCACAAGAACCAATAACGACACTCGCTCGGCAAGGGAACTTCCCAATGACGGAAAAACAATCGATTGGCCAGTTACGCAACTGGCTGACTTCACAAATTATTGGCCAGCAAAGTCTAGTCGATCGCCTTCTTATTGCGCTGCTGGCAGACGGACACTTACTAGTCGAGGGTGCGCCCGGCTTGGCAAAGACCAAGGCCATTAAAACCCTCTCTGACGGTGTTGATGCCAGTTTTCAACGCATTCAGTTCACCCCCGACTTACTACCCGGCGATGTGACCGGCAGCGATATTTACCGCCCGGAAACTGGCGTTTTTGAATTTCAGCCTGGACCGATCTTTCACAATCTCGTATTGGCCGATGAAATTAACCGAGCTCCCGCTAAAGTACAGTCCGCTTTATTAGAGGCCATGGCTGAGCGCCAAGTCAGTGTAGGAAGCAATACCCTGCCACTACCACCGCTGTTCTTGGTCATGGCAACGCAAAACCCACTGGAGCAAGAAGGTACCTATCCGCTGCCCGAAGCCCAGCTCGACCGCTTTTTAATGCAAGTTAATGTCGCCTATCCCAACGCGGCGGCAGAATTAGAAATTCTTCGTCGGGTGCGCGCCGAAGCCCGAGGCGAAATTGATACCCCCGAGCCACTCAGCCAAGAAGTTCTTTTCGCCGCTCGCAGTCAGATATTAGATTTACATATGGCAGAGTCGGTTGAGGAATACATGGTGCAACTTGTCGTTGCTAGTCGTGACGCCAAAGCCCTAGATGCCGAACTCGCAAATTGGATAGAAGTAGGAGCCAGCCCCCGAGCAACCATTGCCTTGGATCGCTGCGCTCGAGCCCACGCTTGGCTAAATGATCGCGACTATGTCAGCCCAGATGATGTTCAAGCAGTTGCTCATGATGTATTGCGCCACCGCCTGATACTAAGCTTTGAAGCTGAGGCCGACGGTATTCGCAAAGATTATATTATCGACCGCCTACTGCAGGTGGTGCCGGTGGCATGAGCAGTCCGCTGCGCAGCGACCTTAGTGCGCCAGTGAAAGGTGCTGTGGTCAATCAGCAAGACCTTATCCAAACTCGCTTTTTAGCCACAAAACTAAAGGCTAAGCCACGCCGCCGCCATTTTGCTCAACAAGGCGGCAACCACGCCTCGCCTTTTAAGGGCCGTGGCTTGGCCTTCCATCACGTGCGTGAATACCAAGGTGGCGACGAAATTCGTCATATCGATTGGCGGGTGACCGCCCGTACTGCCAAAGCACACACTAAAATATTTGAAGAAGAAAAAGAACGCCCCGTGGTATTGTGTCTAGACCAACGCGCCAGTATGTTCTTTGGCAGTCGCCACTGCTTTAAGTCGGTACTGGCCTGCCACGTTGCCGCCACACTTGCCTGGGCCGGACTGGATAATAATGACAGAGTCGGCGGTCTAGTCTTTGCGGATGAAAATCATCGCGAAGTGAGACCTAAGCGCAGCCATCGCGCGGTGCTAAATTTCATTCATACGGCGTCTGACTACAATAAAGAACTGACGCAAATCACCAAGGCTGCAGAGATAAGCCGAGCCCAAAGTTTGGCTAACGCATTCGAAGAGTTACGGCGCATTACCCGCCCCGGCTCAACGGTTTATGTCTTAAGTGATTTTTCTGGTTATGAAAAAGAAGCGGAACGCCAGCTCCATTTAATCGCCCGTCACAACGATGTGATCGCTATTTCAATCAGCGACCCAATGGAAGAAAGTCTGCCTGCCAACGGCAACTATCCAGTGAGTAACGGCCGTGAACGACTGCAGATGAGCTTAACGAATGCTCTGCGCGAACAATTCCTGAACCGCCATCAGCAAGACCGCCAGCACTTACAAGCCAGTTTAAAGCGGGGCGGCATTCATCATATACAGCTCTCCACCGACGCCGCATTTTTTCAGTTACTGCAACGCGGAATGGGGCAGGCATGAATACTAATAGCCAAGTGCCAATGAATCCTGCATTCGGTCAAAGTTCGCCAACAGACCAGCTGGCCGACATTCATTTACCGCCAGCTATTGCTGCGTTCCCTTGGGCGCTTGGCTGGTGGCTGCTACTCGGCTTGCTGCTTCTTGTCGTGCTAGCAAGCTTTTTATGGCTGCGGCATCGTCGCCGCAACAACGCCTTTCGCCGGACCGCGCTAACAGAATTAAGCCAACTTACCGCCATTGAAAAAGACACCGAATTTGCGCAGCAGCTCAATCAATTACTGCGGCGGGTTGCGCTACACAGTTTTTCTAAAGACAGCATAGCCGGTCTCAGCGGCGATCAGTGGACGAATTTCTTATGCCAAAGTTGCGGGGATACGCCCGCGTTTACTAACGCCAACTTAGAAACATTATTCGCAGCAGCCTACCAGCCTGCCCCCGCCCCCCTAGCTCGCGATATGCTCATTGCCCAAAGCAGAACGTGGATAAGGCGTCACCGGAGCCGTCATGTTTGAATTTCAATGGCCACTACTATTTTTACTGGCCCCCTTACCGTTGTTGGTGCGCTGGCTTTCAAAACCGCAAAACCAAGACACCGCTGCCGCACTGCGGGTGCCTTTCTTTACACAGCTTCGCAGCTTAGGGGGAGAACACAGCGGCCCGATTCGCAGCGGCAGCAATATAAACCTTATTCTACTCAGCCTGGTGTGGTTGGCACTGCTTGCGGGTGCAGCCCGACCCACGTGGATTGGCGAACCCGTCGCTATGCCCACCACAGGCCGAGATTTAATGCTGGCGGTAGATATTTCTGGCTCAATGAAGCAGGAAGATATGGTCATTAATGGTGAAAATTTACCGCGTATAATCTTAGTGAAAGCGGTGGTAAACGAATTTATTCGTCAGCGCCGAGGCGATAAATTAGGTCTTATTCTGTTTGGCTCCAACCCTTATATTCAGTCGCCATTGTCATTTGACCTAGACACCCTAGGCACCTTAATGAATGAGGCCCAAGTGGGTTTTGCCGGCAATCAAACCGCCATTGGCGATGCCATCGGTTTTGCCATCAAACGCCTGCGCCAACGACCAGAAAATAGCCGCGTTTTAATCTTGCTAACCGACGGTGCAGATACCGCCAGTAACCTAAAACCATTAAAAGCGGCCGAACTTGCCGCCGCCGAAAAGATTAAGATTTACACTATTGGTGTTGGCGCCACCGAAATGAAAGTTCCCGGCATGTTCGGCAGTAGCTTTGGCGCGCGCACGGTAAACCCGTCGGCAGATCTCGACGAAGACACCCTGCAAACCATCGCAAGTAAAACCGGTGGCAGGTATTTTCGCGCGCGTAATCCTGCCGAGTTACAAGCTGCCTATGACGTCATCGCCGCTTTAGAACCGGTAGAACAAGAACAGGAAATGCTGCGGCCAGAAAAGTCACTGCTCCACTGGCCACTGCTCTTGGCTAGCGCGATGATGCTGCTATTGGCAGTGAGTCGCAACTGGCCCTTCGCTGGCGGCAGTAAATCAAACGAGGCGTCGACATGAATATTGCTGGTGTCGAATTGCATTGGATTCGTCCTGAACTGCTGTGGACTGGTATTCCGCTGGTCATTTGCGCCCTGCTGCTCACCCGTCAGCATTTTCAGCAGCGCAGCTGGCAGAAGCATATCGACCCAAGCTTGCTGCCGTATTTATTAGACGGCAAACCCAGCGGCAAACCACGGCAATCTGCATTGGTCCTGCTACTCGTAGCGATACTGGCTTGGCTGGCACTGCTCGGCCCCGCATGGGAAAAAGTCCCTTCGCCACTGCACAAAAATACCGAAGGCTTGGTGGTGGTACTAGATTTATCACCGTCTATGCTGGCCGAAGATATTCAACCCTCACGTATGCGCCAAGCACGTTTTAAATTACGAGATATTTTACATTTGCGCCGCGACGGTCAAACCGGCTTAGTGGTATTTGCCGGAGACGCCTTTATCGTCGCGCCGCTCACCGATGATGTAAATACCCTATTAACGCTTATCCCTGGTCTCAACCCCAGCATGATGCCCATGACGGGCAGCAATCCCTTAGCCGGTCTTAGCCTAGCCAAAGACTTACTGGATCGCAGCGGCGGCAATGGCAGTATTTTGCTAATCAGCGACGGCGTTACCCCTCGGCAACTTAGTGGCTTAAGGGACTTTATTAGCGACAGCAACTACCCGCTTTCGGTACTCGCGGTGGGGACGTCCGACGGCGCTCCCATCCCCTTACCTAGCGGTGGCTTTGCGCGGGATAATAACGGCAATATTATTGTGCCAGCGCTCACGGTAAATGAGCTGAAAAATCTTGCTGCTGCCGGCGGCGGTATTTACCGTGAGTTGAGTCTGGACGATAGCGATATAACCGCGCTATCTGTCGATACTATCTCAAGCGTGAATGATAGGGAGTCGGAATCCCGTGCTGAGCGCAACTACGACCAGTGGAAAGACGCCGGGCCGTGGCTGGTGTTATTACTGCTTCCATTCGCCTTGCTAGGTTTTCGTAAAAGCTGGCTAGCGGGTCTGGTACCACTGCTGCTACCAGCTCTGCTCGTGACGCTACCCAGCAAAGCCAACGCCTTTGAGTTTAACGATCTTTGGCGGACACCAGATCAACAAGCTGCCGCACTGCTAGACGCAGATCCTCAAGCTGCCGCTGAAAAGTTTGAAGACCCTATGTGGAAAGCCAGCGCACAAT
>NZ_JBLIKC010000041.1:0-13776 GCF_047636175.1 Zhongshania sp.
TGCGCGGTGTATTGCTTATGGCAGTGCCCGCTGCTGTGGCGCTAATGCTACTTGCCGAGCCAATTTTAATTACCTTGTTTCAGTACGGTGAGTTACAGATGCGCGACGTGTCGATGGCGGCCTTGAGTCTGCGTGCCTACACCTTGGGATTGATTCCGTTTATGTTAATTAAGGTGCTGGCCCCAGGCTTTTATGCCCGCCAAGACACCAAGACCCCGGTGCGTATTGGTATTATCGCGATGGTCGCGAATATGGTGATGAATATCGCCTTCGTCATTCCATTGCACCACTACTGGCAGGTAGGTCATGCTGGTCTTGCGTTGGCAACAGCGGCTTCGGCCTGGCTTAATGCGGGTTTGCTGTATCGCGGTTTACGTCGCAATGCGAGTTTCACGCCCTTACTTGGCTGGGGCCGCTATTGTTTGCAGCTGCTGGGCGCCGTGGTGGCAATGAGTGCCTGCTTATATTATGGCCTCCAGTGGTTCACTGGCTGGGAGGCTTGGAGTGTATGGGAGCGCGCCTTGCACTTATTGGTCTTGTGCGTCGCTGGCGGTGGAGCTTACGTCTTAGTGATGTTTGGCTGCGGTTTACGGCTGCGAGATCTCAAAGGGCCGGTCGCACATTAAGGCTGTAAAGTATGGTTTTTAGCGCGCGGGTATAGCGATATTAGCTTGCAGCGGCAAGACTCACGAAGACTGGCGTTTTAGTCGGGCCTACGCTGGGCTATAATCTCTCGCTTTGCTGAGTAATAAGACGGTAGCCATGGAGTTAATCCGCGGATTTCAACATTTTCGTCCTCGTCATCGTGGCTGTGTAGCCACGATAGGGGCTTTTGACGGTGTTCATTTGGGACATCAGGCGGTATTGCGCCAGTTAATTGCCAAGGGTCGAGAAATGGGTTTGCCGTCAACGGTGATTATTTTTGAACCCTTGCCCCGAGAATTTTTCTCGCCCGATGAAGCTCCGGCGCGCTTAATGAGTTTTCGCGAGAAGTTTATTGCTCTGCGGGATTTGGGGATTGATCGGGTAATGAGGATTAGTTTCACACCTGACTTTCGCGATATGACCGCCCATGAGTTTATTTACAAGCTATTTGTGGTCGGCTTGGGTGTTAAATACATTGTGGTTGGCGACGATTTGCGTTTTGGACGCAACCGCAGTGGTGATTTCGATTTGTTGCGCAAGGTTGGCAAAAAAGACGGCTTTGACGTTGTGGACACCTCGACCTTAGAAGTGACAGGTGAGCGAGTTAGTAGCACCCGTATCCGTGAGGTCTTGGCCGATGCTGATTTTGAAATGGCTGAGCGTTTACTCGGGCGGCGCTACAGTATCTCAGGGCGCGTTATTGTTGGTCAGCAGTTAGGTCGGATCATTGGTACACCAACGGCAAATATGGAGCTACACCGACTGCGCTCGCCTTTGTCGGGTGTATTTGCTGTGGAAGTCTACGGTGCAGATAGTGTTATGCGCCCGGGTGTCGCCAATGTCGGTGTGCGGCCGACGGTGGGTGACTTGTCCAAGGCGATTTTAGAAGTTCATCTGCTGAACTTTGAAGAGAATATTTACGGCCGCAATATTAAGGTCGTATTCCGTAAGAAACTGCGGAATGAGCACAAATTTGACGGGCTTGATGCACTCAAGGCGCAAATCACCCAAGATGTAGCGCAGGCGCGAAGCTATTTTAATCTTTAGCCCAAGCTTTTAATTCATAGTGGGGCCTTTGCACGGGCAAGACACAAGCGTGCAAGAGGGTCTCATCGTATCGACCTTTGGAAAATACAGAACACCTATATGAGTGAATACAAGCACACCCTGAACTTACCCGAGACGAGCTTTGCCATGAAGGCGAACTTGTCGCAACGCGAACCCGGTATGCTTAAACGCTGGCAGGAAGAGGGCGTGTACGAGCAAATTCGCGAAGCTCGCGCTGGCCGCGAGAAATTTATTCTCCACGATGGGCCGCCTTACGCAAATGGCGATATTCATATCGGTCATGCGGTAAATAAAATTCTTAAAGATATGATTGTTAAGTCAAAAACCTTAAGTGGCTTTGACGCCCCCTACGTGCCGGGCTGGGATTGCCACGGCCTGCCAATAGAGCTGAACGTAGAGAAGAAAGTGGGTAAAGCCGGTCATAAAGTTGACGCGGCCACTTTTCGTGAGAAATGTCGCGAATACGCCTATAAGCAAGTGAATGGCCAGCGCGAGGATTTCAAACGTTTGGGAGTATTTGGCGATTGGGATAGACCGTATCTGACCATGGACTTCAATTTTGAAGCCAATATTATCCGCGCTCTGGGTAAAATTGTTGAAAACGGCCATATGCACAAAGGCTTTAAGCCGGTGCATTGGTGCATGGATTGCGGTTCGGCGTTAGCAGAAGCTGAGGTTGAATATAAAGATAAAACCTCACCGGCAATCGACGTGGCATTTGCGATTGTTGATCGCGATGCAGCTATTGCAAAAAGCGGTTTGTCCGCCGACATTGATGGTGAATTGAATCTGGCGATCTGGACCACCACGCCGTGGACCTTACCCGCTAATATGGCGGTGTGTTTACACGCTGAGCTGGATTATCTGTGGGTGAGTTTTACCGGCGAAAGCGGTGGCAAGATGGTGTTGCTACTAGCCGATGCCCTGCATGAATCGACTATGGCACGTTACGGTGTCGGAGATTTTGCCATTGTGGGACGTTGCAAAGGCGCGGCACTGGAAAATTTGCAGTTGCAGCATCCGTTTTATAGCCGGCAGGTCCCAGTCATTCTCGGCGATCATGTAACTACCGACGCAGGTACCGGGGCGGTTCACACCGCACCAGCGCATGGTCAAGACGATTACGTGGTGGGCAAACAATACGGTCTTGAAGTGTACAACCCTGTGGCGGCCAACGGCACATTTTTAGCGGGCACCGAGTTATTTGAACGTCAGCATGTCTTTAAGGCGAACGACAATGTGATCGAGGTCCTGACTGAGCGCGGTCGATTACTGCACTGTAAACATTTTGAGCATAGCTACCCGCACTGTTGGCGTCATAAGAGCCCGATTATCTTCCGCGCCACACCGCAGTGGTTTGTCAGCATGAAGCAAAATGGTTTGCTCGACATGGCGATGGCTGCAGTCGATACCGTAGCCTGGACGCCGAGTTGGGGACGTGCGCGCATCGAGTCGATGATGCAAGAGCGACCTGATTGGTGTGTTTCTCGCCAGCGGACTTGGGGCGCGCCCATTGCGCTATTTGCTCACAACGAAACAGCTGAATTGCATCCGCGCACAGCTGAGCTGATCGAGCAAGTAGCCAAACTCGTTGAGGCTGGCGGTATTCAAGCGTGGTTCGACTTAGACGCAGCGGAGCTGCTCGGTGACGAGGCGACGCAATACAGTAAAGTGAGCGATACCCTGGATGTGTGGTTTGATTCTGGGGTGACTCATTTCGCGGTATTGTCGCAGCTAGATAATCTGCAGTTCCCCGCCGATCTTTATCTGGAAGGCTCGGATCAACATCGCGGCTGGTTTCAGTCGTCCATGTTGACCTCGGTGGCGACTACCGGTGTAGCACCCTATAAAGAGGTGCTTACCCATGGTTTCACGGTAGATGCGCAAGGTCGGAAAATGTCCAAGTCGGTGGGCAATGTGGTTGCGCCACAAAAAATCATGAACACCCTGGGTGCCGATATTTTGCGGCTTTGGGTAGCGGCAACCGATTACCGCAATGAAATGACGGTGTCGGACGAAATCTTTAAGCGTACCGCAGATTCATATCGTCGGATTCGCAATACCGCACGCTTCCTTCTTTCTAATATGGCCGGCTTTGACCCGACCGAGCACGCTGTAGAGCCATCAGAAATGCTGGCACTGGACCGCTGGGTCATGCATCGTGCGGCGGTATTGCAAGAAGAGATTATGGCGGCGTATGAAGCCTATCAATTCCATTTGGTCTATCAAAAGCTGCATAACTTCTGCGTATTGGAATTGGGTGGCTTTTACCTAGATATTATTAAAGATCGCCAGTACACCACTAAAGCCAATAGTCTGCCGCGGCGTTCTGCGCAGACTGCTATGTACCATATTGCCGAAGCCCTTACGCGCTGGATTGCCCCCATCTTAAGTTTCACCGCAGACGAGTTGTGGGAGCATTTGCCGGGTGAGCATTCGGGCACAGTATTTGCCGCTGAATGGTATACCGGTTTGAGTAAAATGACGCTTGATAGTGACATGGGTAATGATTTTTGGAATACCGTGCAAGATGTTAAATCCGCGGTCAATAAAGTGCTGGAAGGCGCGAAGAAGGAAGGTTTTGTTGGCGGCAGTTTGGCGGCAGAAGTCACTTTATTCTGCGATGAATCACTAATGACAACCTTGCATGCTCTGGGTGATGAACTGCGATTTGTATTGATTACTTCAGCTGCTCGTTTAGCGCCTTTATCTGCGGTTAACGAAGCGATAGCGACTGATATTGAAGGTTTGCAGGTTCGCGTGGCGGTTAGCGAAGGGACTAAGTGTGCACGCTGCTGGCACCATCGCGAGGATGTTGGTCAGGCTCTAGACCATCCTGAACTGTGCTTTCGCTGTATAGATAACGTCGACGGTGACGGGGAAGTGCGTTTGTATGCATGATGATGGAGTAAATAGCGAAATGGCTGCCCAGCGCCGTGGTCGGTTTTTTTGGCTACTAGTGGCAACCGCGGTGGTCGTGCTTGATCAAATCACTAAATATTTCGCCAATACCATGTTGGATTACGCCAGCCCGGTAGAGATTTTTCCGGTGCTGAATATTACTTTGCATTACAATCCTGGCGCGGCGTTTAGCTTTTTGAGTGACGCCGGCGGCTGGCAGCGGTGGCTCTTTTCGGTGATCGCTTTGGCGGTGAGCGCGTATATTTGTGTATGGCTGATGCGCTTGCGGCGTGAACAGTGGCTGCTGTCGCTTGCCTTAGCCTTGGTCTTAGGTGGCGCTCTCGGTAATTTGTGGGATCGTCTGTTTCTTGGATATGTTATTGATTTTGTATCGGTACATTGGGGAGATAGCTACTTCCCCACCTTTAATATTGCCGATGCGGGTATTAGCGTGGGTGCCTGCCTACTGTTGCTCGATATGGTGGTAAATCCTGAATCGGAAAATCAGCATGAATAGCTGTGTGGAAATGTATTGATCATGACGAATGTTAGCGTAGCACCGGCTACCGAAATTAGTTTGCACTTTTCTCTTAGTATCATTGATGGCGATTTGGTGGACTCTACCTTTGGTGGTAAGCCGGCTAATTTTGTATTTGGTGATGGCAGCCTGCTTCCCAGTGTAGAGGCCAAATTACTAGGTTTAACAGCGGGCGCGAAAGAGACCTTTATTTTGGAGCCGCAAGACGGTTTTGGTCAGCGCAACCCGTTGAATATTCAGCGTTTTCCGCGCAGCCAGTTTAGCGCCGATATGGTGCTGGAAGAAGGCTTGGTGATCTCCTTTGCTGATGCGGCCCGCGCCGAGGTGCCGGGTGTGGTGAGCGAGGTGAGCGACGAAGATGTGATGGTAGATTTTAATCATCCGCTGGCCGGTCGAAAGCTGAGTTTCCGTGTTGAAATTTTAAGCGTCAGCGCGCAGGCTGATGGCAAGTAATATCCATTGGTGAAAGACAGTAATCTGAACATGGTGACGTAATGACTAGCTCGGGCGATAAAATGCAAATAAAAATGGCGAATCCTCGTGGATTTTGTGCTGGAGTGGATCGCGCCATCGAGATTGTCAACCGTGCCTTAGACGTGTTTGGCGCGCCGATTTATGTGCGCCACGAGGTTGTACACAATAAATTTGTTGTTGAAAACCTGCGCCAACGCGGTGCCATGTTCGTTGATGAGCTGGACGAAGTGCCAGACGATAAAATAGTGATTTTCAGTGCTCACGGCGTATCGCAGGCGGTTCGCAACGAGGCTGATCGCCGCGGCTTGAAAGTCTTTGACGCCACCTGTCCGCTAGTGACAAAAGTGCATATGGAAGTGGTTAGTTTCAGTGGCGCGGGTCATGAGTGCGTATTGATCGGTCACAAGGGCCACCCTGAAGTTGAGGGCACAATGGGGCAATATGACGAATCCCTAGGTGGCGGTATCTACCTTGTAGAAGACGTTGAGCAAGCCTTGGCGCTTGAAGTAAAAGACCCAGACCATTTGTCCTATGTTACCCAGACCACCTTATCTATGGATGACACTGCCGCGGTCATTAAGGCTTTGCGCAGTAAATTTCCCAATATAGAGGGTCCACGTAAAGACGATATTTGCTATGCCACTCAAAACCGCCAAGATGCGGTAAAAACGTTAGCGCAGCAGGTGGATGTGGTACTGGTGGTAGGTTCACCAAATAGCTCTAACTCCAACCGCCTGAGAGAGCTGGCCGAACGTATTGGCTGCCGTGCTTATTTGCTTGATAGTGAAGCAGATATTCGTCCCGAATGGCTTGAGGGGCAGCCCAAAATCGGTATTACCGCCGGCGCCTCTGCACCGGAAGTACTGGTCAAAGCGGTCATTGATCGGCTTTGCGAACTGGGCGCATCCGCCCCTGTAGAGCTTGATGGTCGTCCTGAAAATATTACCTTCTCGCTGCCAAAAGAGTTGCGTTTGATTGAGGTTTCTTAAGCCCGTCAGCACTCAGCTATTTCTGATTTAATCATTCTCACCCGCCCGCCAATACTGATAATAAGCCGGTATACTTCGCTGTGATCTGGCCTACAGACGGTAATTGTTCCAACTTGAAAGGCACCGTTTGCCGTTGTTGCACTGCCGTCAGGGGCAAATTTGACATAATTCGCTACCCAGCGGTTTCCGGTGATAGAGACATTCTTCTGAGCTGGATTACGAGCTAAGATTATTTCGCTTGGCTCTCTCTCGCCATTGCTATTGTCATCTTCAAATAGAGCGACGTGGCTAGACCAGTCGCCATCTTCATTCCACACTGTGATTTGCTTGCTTCGCAATACTGCGGTTGCTCTGGCGCTAGTGAGTAGGCTAAAAAGCTGCTGTCCGGCTGCGCGCAAGCGATGTTCTTGAATCAGAGCATAGAAAGCGGGCACCGCGCTAAGCGCCAGTATTGAGGTAATGGCAAGTACGCCAATAAGTTCGAGCAATGAAAACCCTCGGTTTTCCACAATGGATTCCTTTCCATATTGGATTTAACTTAGGTACACCTACCTGTTTATGTGTCAGCTGCCATACTGATTAGGTTTAAATGAGTACTAAGCTAGTCTAATCTAGAACTATGCGGAGATATGTCAAGTTTACACAGGTGCGTCTAATGCAGCTTAGCAGTGGAAACCGGGGATTTACCTTAATCGAGTTGATAGTGACGGTCTCGATCGCCTCAGTATTAGCGGTTGTTGCTGTGCCTAGCTTAAGCCAGTTTATCGATGAATCTCGTGATCGCGCGGTGGTTCAAAAGCTTATAAAATCCCTTGTGGCTGCACGCTCCGAGTCGGTGGTGCGGGCTGCCCCTGTGAGTTTGAGCGCAATAGATGGCAACTGGGCTAACGGTTGGTTGAGCTGGGTTGATACCGATGGCAATGGCAGCTATGACGATGGCGAAGCCATTCAAAAAAGTGCCGCGGTCAGCGGTGGCGCGGCGATTACAAGTGATCGCGGCGGCACCGCCGTAAATACTATCGCATTTAGCCGCGATGGTTTTCTCAATGATGCCGCCGTAATAGTGATTTCATATCGCACATCCCCAGAATATTGTTCCCGTGATCGCAATATTAGCGTCAGTCCTATTGGTCAGGTGAGTGTGTCCGAAAGGAGCTGCTCGTGAATAGAAGTCGACAGCGGGGCGTAACCTTAATCGAAGTGCTTGTCGCGGTATTAATAACGGCGACAGGTGTACTCGGCGCCGCCGCGATGCAGCTCAATGCAGTAAAGTTTAATCAAACCTCCGCCACTCGGTCCACCGCCGTTTTCCTTGCTAATGATATCTCAGACCGTCTGCGCGCTAATCGGGCCGATGCCTTGGCCGGACGTTATGATTTGGCCATGAATAATGACGCGCCGACAGGTAAGGCTATTTATCAAATTGACGTGCAGGACTGGCTACAGGAAATTGCCCTACGGCTTCCGGCGGGTGATGCTTCCATAGAGCGAGATAACACTAATTTTATTATTTCTATTCAGTGGGACGAGAGTCGACTGTCGAAGACCCGCGAATTAAGCGCCAGCGACAATCAAACCTTTATTTTCCAGACTAGGCTGTGAAGGGGTGTATATGAAGTTGTCACAGCGAGGGCTTGGTCTTGTCGAGCTGATGATTTCTATCACGCTGGGCTTATTTTTAAGTACCGCGGTTATTCAAGTTTTTCTCGCCACGAGTACCAGTTCTAAAGTTCAAGACTCATTAGCGCAAGTTCAAGAAAATGCACGTTTCGCAATGCGCTTTCTGGGTGAAGAAATTAGGATGGCAGGCTATATGGGCTGCAGCTCCATTGGTAACATCAATGTTAACGTCATTGCTGTGCCGGCAAGCGCAGTTGATTTTGGTATGGCAACGGCGCTGGTGGGTGAAGATAATGTGGCCGCTGGCAATGTCTTATCAGCCGTGCCCGGTAGTGACTTGTTGCATATTAAAAAAGCGTCTGAAAGTAGTGTAAAGGTCACCGGTAATATGGCGACTAACAATGCGAATTTACAAATTGAAAACAATAGCCTTAGTCTTGAAACTGGGGATTACGTCATGGTTAGTGATTGCCTTAGCGCAGATGTATTTCGGGTTGTGAATAATCTTGGCAGTAACGGCAATGCCGCAGCGACTTTAGCCCACTCTCAGGCCCAGGGACTTAACTCAAGCAACAACCTAAGTAAGCTCTACCAAACCGACGCCGAAGTGTTTGCCTTTGAAAGTGTTGATTACTTTGTTCGCGATACCGAAAGAGATACAGCGGGAGGGCTGCCGATAAATGCTCTCTACATGCGACGTCTTATCGCTGGCAGCGGTGGTGCAATCAGTGCCGCGGTAGAGTTGGTCGAGGGTGTTGAGGATATGCAGATACGCTATGGTGTAGATACCGATGCTGATAGAGCTGTGGATGCCTACCAAACTGGGGCTGCGGTGACGGATTGGGAAGATGTGTTAAGTGTTCGGATAGCCTTGCAGCTGGTGGCAAATGAGGAAAATGTTGTTGGTAAGACTGGTGGCTCTAATGCACAGGCAATTGTTGACTTAAATGGGAGTGTTGTTGCCAATACGGACGGCCGCTTTAGACAAATATTCACCAATGTATTTGCTATTAGGAATAAATTGCCATGAAGTGTGGCGTGAAAAGAAATAGTGCTGGTAGACAACGCGGCGCGGTATTGATTGTCAGTCTTGTATTTATGCTAATACTCACCATTATCGCTGCAACGTCTATGCAGTCCTCGACCTTACAAGAGCGGATGGCGGGCAATGCTAAAGATACCAAATTAGCATTTCAGGCAGCTGAAGCTGGGTTGCGTGTTGCCGAAGCTGCTTTGTCACAAATAAATGTGGGTCCATTTGATGGCAGCAGTGGTTTATATCGCCTGTGCGCGGATCCTAAAGATACTGCGACTGCCTGTGTTGGACCAGATTGGTCTAAGCATTCCTCAGTAGGTTGGCAAGTTCTGGCTACAGATGTGATTTCCTACGCCGCACAACCGCCAGAATACTTTGTTGAAGAGCTAGGGAGTATAGCAAGCGAAAATGAAATATTAGATTCTGATAAACCCATCACGCCCCTAGTCTTTTATCGCGTAACCGCACGGGGCTACGGGGTAAGTAACCGCAGTATGGTTGTGCTAAGTACGACATATAAGAGAAATAATTAAGTGCGCGCAAATTGAGTCGGGAAAAAGCTATGGCTATATCTAAGAAACATAATAAGCACATTAGTTTATTATTTCTTGCTATGGGATCTATCTGGCTGAGCTTGATTAATGTGCCCGTTGCCGATGCTGCAGGTAGCTGTATTATCGAGCAAGTGACTAGTAAGTCTATCGGTAAGAAGAAGGCTAATCAAACTTATACATTCTCGAATTTAAGAGAAATCACTGAAATAGTGAATGTCGATGTTAATAAAAATAAACAATGTCCTAATAGAAAGTATGCGTTTAATGATAATAAGCTGACTGTTTATAACAGTAGAAATGATGATGTAAAATGTAAGGCCAAATTTACTGTTAAAGGCGAGAAGACAGACTGCTCTTCGGTTGATCCGGTGAACGATGATATCGCCCAGAACCCATTATTTTTAACTCAGGCTGCTGAACCCAATGTTATGTATATTTTGGATGACTCAGGTTCAATGCAATTTGAGTTGATGCCAGATAGTATTATTTATAGTAGTGCTCGATATATCTTTCCTAGGGCAGATGGCGTCTATAAAGGTAATGACTACCGCAACTATGTCCCCACTGTTAATGATAATTCAGGGTTTAATGCACGCTCGCGATCGCCACAAATAAACTCCGTTTACTACAACCCTGGCTCAACTTATGCACCTTGGATTAAGGCAGATGGGAGCTTGTACCCCGATTCAAATCCGTCTTGTGCCCTTCATAATCCAGATAGGCCAACAACTAGTTTTGATTCAAAGTATTGCCGAAAATTAACCACAGAAGCCAACGATAATTATAATAGTGTGCGCTGGTACGATTGTAATAGCTTTGGTTACTGTAATTATACAACAAGCGCAAAAAAATATTGGCCAGCCAAATATTTTTGGTACAACGGTACAGGTAGTGATTGGTCTTGGAGTAATTTCAAAGAAGTTGAGATTCGTTCAGGCCAGACATATACCGGTGATGGTCGTGAAAACCGTGATGACTGTGATGAGAGCGATGATGGGTCTGTTTCTTGTACATACACTCAGGAAATACAGAATTTCGCAAACTGGTATACCTACTATCGTTCACGTGTTTTAACTGCCCGGGGCGGCAGCGGCTATGCTTTTGCTGAGCAGGGTGTAGGAATGCGAGTTGGCTTTGGCAGTATTAACCAAGACGAAACCACCATAGATGGTGAAAAGACCAAAGTGATTGTTAATGGCGTGCGCGCTTTTGACGGCGAAGCACGAACTAATTTTTACAAATCACTATATGAACGTGAGATTCCAAATGCAGGAACACCATTACGCTTAGCGGTGGATTATGCGGGTAAGTATTTCTCAAGAAAGGATAATAAGGGACCTTGGGGCGCCGATCCCGGTGTGGATGACAACTCTGACCAGTTGGAGTGCCGAAGAAACTATACGGTATTAATGACAGACGGCTACTGGTCTGGCTCTGCTGCCAGTGGCGGGCCAAATAATAATAATGATGGTACTGATGGACCTACTCAAACTGGGCCCACTGGTGCGAGTTATAGCTATAAAAAGGTGTCGCCATTTACCGACGGAGAGTCCGGTACGCTAGCCGATGCGGCTATGTATTATTGGAAAAATGATCTGCGCACCGATATGCCCAATGTGGTTGCGGTATCTAAAACTTCGCCGGCATTCTGGCAGCATATGACCACCTTTGGTGTGGGCCTTGGGGTTTTTGGTACGGTTGATCCAGATACAGCATTTGCCGCGATTTCGTCCGGCGATACAATCACTTGGCCTAAGCCAACATCGAATGAAGTTCATAAAATTGATGATTTACTCCATGCGGCTGTTAATACCCGGGGCGGTTTTTTTAGTGCCTCAGAGCCAGAGGTCTTTGCTAATAAGCTTGGCGCGATTTTGCAAACGATTGCTAATGAAAGTAAATCTTCTGCCTCTTCTGTCGCCGCAAACTCGACGCGATTGGATTCGGGAACCTTAATTTATCAAGCTAGCTTTAATAGCTTGGAGTGGTCTGGTCGTATTATTGCATATTCTTTGAATAGTGACGGTACTCTTAATAATGCTGTATGGGATACCAATAAAGGTGGTATTCCAGCGCCAGCTTCTAGAAATATTATAACCGGTGTAGGTGATCAACAGGGGTTCACAAATAAGGCAATTGCGTTCACTGATACGAACTGGAGCCAATTAGCGACAAGTCAACAGAATGAGCTTATCGCTGGTGAATCGATTGCTGATGGCCAGGCGCGTCTCGCGTGGCTGCGAGGCGACAAGAGCAGCGAGGGCACTAAGTTCCGAGAGCGCTCAACAATTCTGGGTGACATTATTAATTCAGATCCATTTTTCGTTGGTCAAAACGAAAACTTTGTTTACAACAAATTACCGGGGCTTGAAGGCTCAAGTTACGCAAGTTTTCTTGCGACTAAGGCCGCACGTACCTCGATGATTTATGTTGGCGCGAATGATGGAATGTTGCATGGGTTTAATGCCGCCACGGGTGTTGAGAAATTTGCTTACATTCCTGTTTCTGCGTATCCGAAGTTAGCTGAACTGACTGCGCCTGAGTACGATCACTCCTATATTGTAGATGGCTCACCTCGGGTATTAGACGCCTATTTGAGTGGCGCTTGGAAGTCGATTTTAGTTGGCTCGACTGCGGCCGGTGGTCGATCTGTTTTTGCGATTGATGTTACAAATCCTGACACCTTAGGGGCATCTAACTTTCTTTGGGAGTTCGCGACACCGACCACCGCCTCTGATAAATTAGGTGTTGCTATGAGCCAGCCTGCCATCGCCCGCGTTGCGGCGGGAGGCAAGTGGGTCGCGATCTTTGGTAATGGTTATAATTCTGGTGATACCGTTAAACTCTTCGTTGTTGATTTGGGGACCGGCGCATTAATAAAGGCAATTAATACTGGCGTAAGTGGCGCCGATAATGGCTTGGCAACGCTAGTCCCCGTCGATGTCAATAATGACCGAGTCACCGATTTTGTCTACGCAGGTGATTTGAAGGGCAATCTTTGGAAGTTCGATTTAAGGGGAACAAATAATAGCCAGTGGGATGTGGGCTATAAGACGGCAGGGGTTGCAACACCTCTTTATACCGCTGTTGATTTAGACGGTAATCCTCAACCGATTACCTCTCGTCCCACAGTAGGCGACCACCCTCAAGGTGGGTATATGATTTACTTCGGTACGGGCAAATATTTTGAAAACAGCGACGCAGTGTTGCCCGCAACGCCGCAAATCCAAGATTTTTATGGTATTCGTGATAATGGTGCCAGCTTTACTGGCAGGGATAAGCTGCTTTCGCAATCGATTGAATTTCAAGGGACGGCTACAACCAAAAATGGATCAATCTCTACAAATCAAATTCGCATTGTAACTAACAATAGCGCCGGTTCACCGCCGACCTATGGCTGGCATTTATCCTTGTACCCGCCGTCGAAAGCGCGCACCGGCGAGCGCGTCGTTTCACAAGCCGTGCTTCGCAACGGCAGAATTATCTTCGCCACTATTATTCCCTCGGAAAGTGTCTGTGGTTTCGGTGGTAGCAGTTTTTTGATGGAGTTAGATGCTGATACCGGTGGTCGTATCGGTGATCCAGTATTAGATATTAATGGCGATGGTAAAGTGGATTTGTTGGATTTAGCTCTCTTTGAGGGAGACTATTATCCTGTAAGTGGTATTGGGGGTCCGGAGATGATTAAAACGCCAAGTATCATCGGCGCCGGCGAGCTCGAATATAAGTATACGTCGGGTACCAGTGGTACGATTGGAGTGATTACAGAGACGGGCGGAGGAAGCGACGTTTCCGGTCGGCAGTCATGGAGACAACTGCAGTGATACATTCTAAGCGAGGCTTTAGTTTAATAGAGCTTATGATTACTGTAGTGATAATCGGTATTTTGGCTTCTGTCGCCTATCCCTCCTATCAAGAGCAAGTGGCTAAGTCGCGGCGTACGGAAGCGAG
>NZ_JBLIKC010000042.1:0-13280 GCF_047636175.1 Zhongshania sp.
TACGTTCACTGTCGGTGTTACCTATGGCTGAAAACCGGGTGTTTTCCAGATCTAAGGCGGCGGGCACCTGACCATTATGCGCATAGCTCCAAGCTTGACCCCACAGTTCGCGTTGAAATGGGTGGGTGTTTTCAAGCCCCACACCACCCACATTCGCTTGCCGAATATGGCTTATCACAATGTGGCTCTTGATGGGGTAATCACTTAAGAACTGGGAAAGCTTGGAGCCGTGGCTTGGCATATAATCTTTAAATTCTCTAACTCCGCCCTCCTCGTAAAATACAATGCCCCAGCCATCAACGTGGGGTCCGGTATCACCGCCTCTGCGGCTAAGACCTGCAAAACTGAAGCAGATATCGGTAGGAACATTGGCACTCATTCCGAGTAATTCGCACATACTGGAGCGCTCCTTGAATGATGGATTAGACGGTGACAGCCCCTTGCGCAGCCAAAGAATTTGCCGATACTCGGCGTATAACTTATATGTTCTATTCAGCCACGGCCCAAACTTACTGTGCTTCGCTTAGGCCTCTTGCTTTGCGTGCATCATTTATTCCGCCGACATTGGATACATTGGTATATCCAGCATCGAGCAACGCCGATCTTGCCTCGCTGGCTCTGCCGCCACTGCGGCAGTACAAGCTTATCTCAGTATCCTTATCGCTGACCAGTTTACTTATCTCGGCAACAATCTCACCGTGTGAAATACGGATATCGCCTTCGATATTGTCAATCATACGTTCGCCGGCGCTGCGCACATCAATCCATACGGGGTCTGCATACGAGAATAAAGAAAAAGGAATGATGATAAAAAAAACACAGCAACTTATTAATTTTCGCCAATTCATACACAAACCTCACTTCTGAATAAAAAAACCACTGAGATATAAATCCTCGAATAAGCAGGCGCGCATCTCTGGCTAATACTGTTAACGACTGTTGAGGAAACTGTTAAAAATAAGATTATTTTAAAGCCTAGCTAGCTATTTTCATTGATGGATTTTAAAATCGCGGCAATCGCTAAAATTACAATACCAACTAAATCGATTATAGTTACCTTGGCAATAGCCCCATTGTAGTCACCAACAGCCCAAACAAAATATAAAAATCCAAGCATTGAAATTGCGGCCATTATCATTGCTGCAATCTGGTAGCTAGGATTGAATACTGAACAAAGTATAAACCCACCAACAATACCAAAGAGCAAAGCTCGGTGACACATTAAGATGATGATATCGTTACCAGCTAATTCAATTGAATAAGCATTCGATAATTTTTCTGCGGACATGACGCCAAGGACCGGAACAAAGTTTATAAGGCCCACAAAGAAGAGAAATATTGAAATCGCTATATTCATATTTCAATCCTTTATAAAGTTGGCTCCGAGCCTGTAAATGATTCTGTTCGCTTCATCGTCCTTAAACGCATCCATATGGAACTCCGCTGCCTCGTCCCCCTCCTTCAAATCACGCTCCATCAGTTTCTCCGGAGGGTCGCCACCGGCTAAAACTTCTAAGACGGCATGAACACCACGGGTCATCGATTTCAAGTTTTAGCCGCCTTCAAGCACAAAAGCCAGCCTTCCTTAGCAGGGCTTATCGGCTATGCCCTGATCGATGCTAGTGAGCATTGAAAACCATCATAACTAAGGTTGAGAGCCATGTCGTTACGGTGGGCATCAAAGCCTGCAGAAATCAAAACCAGATCCGGTTTAAAATAATCTGGAGGAGCAATGAGTATCTCTCGAAATGCCTTTTCGAAGGCGATATCTCCGGCGTCTTCGGGAATCGGCACATTGATATTATTGCCTTCGCCAAGCCCACCCCCAACTTCTTGGAGATGACCGGAACCAAGGTAAAAAGGTGCGGCGCAGTAGGTATCAAAGAACAAGACATCGAGATCAGCCCAGAAAATATCCTGAGTCCCGCTGCCATGACGGGCATCCCAGTCAACGATAAGAATAAGCTCACAACCGAGTTTAGCCTGAGCCGCCGCTACCGCTACATTGTTAAACAGGCAAAAGCCGCGCGCTCTAACCGGTTCGGCGTGATGGCCCGGCGGTCGAAGCAGCGCAAATGCACTTTGTGATTAACCTCTTACCACGCACTCAACCGCGTCGATGGCACTCCCGGCCGCCGTGGTCAGCGCCTTGATAGAACTAGGCGACACAGCGGTGGTACCACTATCAAGCCAAGCGGTCTTTCCCTCTAGGGAGAAAATATGATCGTGATAAGGGGTCGTATGAAGCCGACCCAGCTGCTCATAACTGACGTGCGGGCCAGCTTTGAATTGGACGCCGGGGATCGGCTCGGCGTCCAGCAACTCATTCATCGCGCTCAAGCGCCCCGGATGTTCCGGATAGCTTAAATTAAAGTTCAGACCCTTGAGGATATTTCTGACCCGCTTCTCCATCCGACTGGGCAAAAAGAGCAAATCGACTTTCGAGTTATGACCAAGTATAAGCTCGTCATAAAACCGTGACCTTATGATCACCTATCACTGAACACCTCCTACTAGCGCCAATTCCATACTGTACTAATTCCAAGCTTTACTAAGCCTTCTTAGACGCTTTAGCCCAATTTACTCTTCACTAAACTGTTAAATGCTGCGGCGTTCGAACCGGTAACCTCAAAACCCAGCCTCTTCCAAGTCGCTTCAGCTTCTTTATTGGAAACAGCGTACTCTAGAATTCACTCGGGTACATCGCGGTTTTCGGCAAACGCTATCAGCCGCCTCAGCATTGCACTGAATATACCCAGCTTGCGAAACGCCGGCTATACCCAGATATCATCAATAATGCCAGACTTATACTCATAGTCGCCCGTCTGTTCCCATATTCCTTGGCTACGCAAAAAAATAGACGTAGGCAATGACGCACAGCTAGGTAAAAGGCCAGTATATCGATCGCCAATGCCGATGAAGTACCAAGGAGAATAAAGACGAAAGTATGATTCCGCTTTTATGTCTGACGCGAAAACAGGAGGGGTTATAGAAAGGGAAAAAATTAAGCTCACAAACAACAGCAAAGCCTAGCGTCCCACTGGGAGACCAGGCTGAGCCAAAGCTCTATACGTAGAAGTCTAGATCTTCCTGTCTTTTGAGCAGATCTCGCATATTGATGGGATTGTCACCAAAGAAGAAGATCAGCCCCCAATGAGTACCAAAGGCTGCCCGATCAGGCACCGTCTCTTCTGCAGGCGCAACCAACTCGTGAGACTCAAAGTAAGGGTGATCGATCGTCTCAGCTGGTATTTCGAGCTTGCTGATCACACGGCGCCGCGGATACACGCCGAAGCAACCTGCGTAACCCTTGGCGTCGACCACCTCGCGAGGAAAGAAATTATCGACTTCTTCTTCGGTGCTATTAGGATCGAAGACTAGCATTGACGCCTGATACGCATTAAATCCGTACACTTTTTCAATAAGTTCAAAAGCCTTGAATCCTGGTGGACGATAGGCAACTTCGCCAAAATACATTTCGCCGTCAGCAGTCACAAAGTATTCGGGGTGAATGAGACCGAATTTAATCTCAAAAGTCTTGATAAGCAGTTCAATCTGCTTCGTGATCGCTGGACGCCAGCTCTCTAGCTCTTCAGTGGCCGGTACGAATACGGAGTAGCCTAAGGTTACGTACTCGGAAATATTAAGAAACTGAATCTTACCGTCGTGAATCCAAGCTTCAACAGCAAACTCCCAACCATCCAAGTGACTTTCCATCAACAGTGGATATTCTTCATCAGGAATGTTGTCGATTTCCTCTACCGTGCGAATCATTCGGTGGCCGAGGCAACCGGCTTTGTCGAATGCCTTAACGTGAATAGGATCGTCCGGATCACCATCAAGTTTAAGCAGTGTTTGATTGACGCGCTTCATAAAACGAACGATATCTTCTTTCTCGTGCGCCTCCTCAAAAATACCAACACGGATACCACCAAGCTGAGCACGACGCTTCATCAACGCCTTGTCGCGAAACAGAATAGACTGACCGTACATACGAGGACTGTCGAGCAGCACCGAGTTAATGGCACCTGACCATTCTACCGTTTCCTCGAATAATGGTATGGCGACATCAACGCCTTCCGCCTTAAGTGTTTGAGCAATTTCCATAGAGCGATCATTCAAGCGGGTGAAATTCCACGCAATAAAGGGAATTTTGTTAGCAGTACAGAAATCCGCTGCCCAATCCGGGGCAACCACGATGTAGCGGCGGTCAAATTTCTGCGCGGCTTTAATCGCATTGACGCTCCAGCCAAGCAGTGCAATATAACCTTTACTGGAATCCTTTGGCGTTTCGGTTCCTTTCACGGAATCCATGTCGGGTTCTAACCACGCAGCTACCGCGTCTGACATTTGTTTTTCTGATTTGATCGCCATTCAATGTTCTCCTTGATGGTTAACCCATACAGCTGCACCCTCATATGGGGCGAGTTTTCGGTGAACTGAGCTAGTAGGCAATCTCGCTTACAAGAGATTGAGTGACCAAACGCTAGGTGAGACATTGCGGCTCATGGAGGTTCACTGGGGTTAAATTCAGCAGGTCAGTGCGTCCCAATCTCAACGTCAATATAGCTTATTTAGCAGCAAATAGAAACCACGACAGCAAAGCTACGGACTTTGTAAGGTATTTTAATGTACTAATTCAGTAAAAAAATAGATACCTTTTAGGTAAATTTATAGACTTATTACTAATGCATAAAAATATTTTTTTAACGAAAAAATGTCAAAACAAAAATTTAAAAAAACTAGCTTATAAATAAGACATCATCATATTTCTTATATAATTTGAGCGCCAATTGAAGCGATTAAAAAAGATATCAGGGTATTTTAAATACATGCCAAGCTCACTTTTACAGCTCAAACGATAAGGGCATTAAATAGCAATTTCAGTTCAACACAATAACACCGCGACAGGCAGACACAGACCGCAGCGGACTAATCAGGCTCTTACGCTGTAAACCGAAATCCGTTTTACTCATCATCGACCAGACTATAAGGGCCATCGGTATCATGGGTTTCACGACCAGTAAGCGATGGGTTAAAGGTACAAATCAGCCGCATATCTTCGGCCAACGCACAACAGGTGCTTGTCTAGCGCATAAAGTGTTCCGCCAATGATCTAATGAGTTTCCCCGGTTTCCAGATCGGTGATCGAGCTATTGCCATCAACGCAGTAAACCGCCTCAAGACGATTTTTATACCAGAACTCGTATTCTGAACCAGCGGGAATGATAGTCTTATGAAAGGAGAAACCCATGGCCTTTTTTTTTAACAATAGGCGGCGGCTAACTCAAGGAGATTCGACGCTGGTAACTTCGCGCTCAGTTCCGATAACGTCCTAGACTCCGACAATTTTCATGCTAATCTTCTTTTTTTAGTTAATTAACTATTACAAAGAAATGTTATAAATAACGACTAGTGTAGACCCTGCTGCCATATTGATGTTAAACGTAATTTACAGATCGATCGAAAAAATAAAATTAAACGCCGTATAGACTATACATATAAAATGCCACTACATAATTAGTGCTAATAAACTGCACTTAAGGCTGATTAAATAGAATACAAACAGGCTTTATAATTAAAATTATAAGATGGTTGAAAACTATAAGGGTATACTTAAAATATCAGCGACTATTGCTGGCACCTCAGTACTTGCTAAGCCATAGCGATGCTCGGAAAACGTCGACTGCACGACAGATGGCTCTAAATTTATTTCCATCGTGCTTGCGCCGGACATAGCCGCCTGACGAACAAAACCTGCAGCGGGATAGACATTGCCTGAGGTGCCTATGGCAATAAATAAATCGCAGATTTCCAGCGCTTGGTATATGTCTTCCATTTGTAGAGGCATCTCGCCAAACCACACCACATGCGGTCTCAAGGCCCCGCGCATGCCGCAGCATCCGCAGCGATCTTCAACGCTTATATCGCCTTTGATTGGATATATGATATCGGTATAGGCACAGCGCATTTTCAGCAATTCGCCGTGCATGTGAATAAGCTTACTAGATCCAGCTTGCTCGTGAAGGTTATCGATATTTTGGGTGACAATTAGCAGCTCACCGTCAAACTCCTGCTCGAGTTTTGCTAGGGCGAAATGCGCGGCATTGGGCTTTACTGCGTTGCTTAATAATTGCCTACGACGCCCATTATAGAAATTCTGCACCAACACCGGGTCTGCAGCAAAGCCCTCAGGGGTGGCCACATCCTCAACGCGATGTTCTTCCCACAATCCATCTTCGGCGCGAAAAGTCTTTATACCTGACTCTGCTGAAATACCAGCGCCAGTGAGGATGACAATACGTTGATATGGCATAAGCAGGCTATATGTCCGTTTAAAAATGAGATTTTTCCACAGCCAGACGACAAGGCCGGTGACAAGGCAAATGATAGACGGCTAAAAAGTAAATAAGGCCAAAATGCCTAGACCTACTGGATTAGAATTGGAATCATGCCAAGTTCCAGTTTTTGGCAATACGGTGACGAGCAATAAGGCCCCGGCCCCGAAATAAACAAGCCTCAGGCAATTTTATTGATCAATAAATCAAAGTATCTGAGATTATTCATCCTTATCCACCACCCACGCAACAGCGAAAATTGGCTTAGTATTTAACTTAAAACCAAGGTCGCCGGCCAACAATATAGCTTTGCTCAAAGTCATCATCTGATTTTGTGATATATAAGATGAATTCGATAAACGCAATAATGGCGATAGCCATAGATGGCAGGCCTAGCAGAATAAATCCGAGCAAAAAGGTTAGCAACATAATGACGCCTTGCTTATTGTAGCCAAGATAAAATTTATGAGCACCAAGGCCCCCAAAGAAAAACGCCAGTAGCGCAGCAGCGACTTTGCGGGATGATACAGGGGCGATGGTTTTATCTAAGTATAGTTGTTGGGCATTTTCGCCATCGACAACAAAATCCACCATTAGGCCTGCATGGCCCGCGCCTGCGCTTTTCCATTCATCACCCACAAAGCGATAACGGTTGCCGTCGTCGCCAGCGATGACACCCTCGGCAGACGCGGAATTAAAATCGAGAATTTTGCCCTTCATAAATACCCAAGCCTTGGTCAAATAGTAAGTTAATCATCGAATCGCTAAGTGCTTAGCATAACGCGCTGCCATGCTGCGAACCATAGCCTTAGCTAACTCTTAGCGCTTAAGTCTTTTTGCCAAAACAGAGCGTAGCCCTGCTGTGGGTCAAGTTCATAGGCCGCAAAGCTGCAGCGCTGGCACACCGCCGGAGCAGCATGATTACCCTGCAATACTGAGGGGTTAATTTACAACACCCTCGATGCACAGCCAGACTTTCAAGCTCGGCTATTAGGCGCTTAGCCAGCCCACATCGACGATACTCAGGCAACACAATCACATCATGAATATTGAGCAGCAGTTGACACTTAAAGGTTGAAAAACCCTGCAACGCGGTGGCCAATGCCACCGAGCTTTGCTCATCGTAAATCAAAATGATTGAGCCATTGGGAATGGTGGCAAGTGAATTGCGGAGATTAGACAAGACCTCATTGGGCAGTGGCTCGCCACCACCCATGGGGTCCATAGAAGAGTGTGTCATCAACATTTCTATCGCTGCAGGATCCTTGTCGGCCTTATAGCCCCCCAGCTTTAGCTGCATACATTATTTACGTTATTTTGCTTGCTCATTCATCACACAGAGTTGATAAAAATCACTGGGGAAATTCGATGTCTTCGGCACCCGCCCCAAGGGGCTGGCCGAAACTAAATTCAACAAAGTTGCCATCGGGGTCGCGCACACCGCAGTAGTAGCCAACTGGGTAGTCGTTATCGCGGGTTTCCCATACCAGAATCCGATCGGCACGTGCGCGGTCTGCAATAGCATCAACTGCGTTACGACTTTCCATCGCGAAGCCCAAATGCGAGAAGTCATACTCATTCTGCTCTCTGCCCGGACCACCGGGAAGCAGCACTAAGATAAAGTCCCTCTCCCTACCTCGCTCAGCCATCCAAGTCACTTTGCCGCTGTTGTGCGGTCTTTCGTGCACGACACGCAAGCCAGCATAGCCGCGATAGAAATCAATACAGGCGGCTAAATCGTGAACGTGCATCGCGATATGTGTTAGTGAGGTGGGCATTGCAATCCTCCTAATTTTTAGCAAACGCAATATCTAGACTATGACGATAGTAAGACCAACCGACAAGGTCGACTGTCTGTGCTGGGCGCGCAGCATGGCATTAGCATTATGGATCCTAGATTTCCACCAGGCCCGCAGAAACATTTTTAACCGCGCTGCGCAGCCACCAATAGGTAGAGTCATTCTGCAAGCCATTGGCCCATATCATCCAAACTGGAATGAGCGCGATGTCAGCGGAAAATTCAAACCATTGTGAATCGAAGGTTTTCTGTAGACCTGATAAAAACGCGGCGGCAGCACGCTCGAAAAATGCTGCTCCTGTGGCCTCTTTTTACGCGGGAATGTCTGGCCACCCAAAATTTCATCAGAAGTTAAAATTTATAGGGAGTTCAAAGCAGCAGCCTCAGCGGCATTAGTAAGCCCTGAACACATGAAGACTAACTCCCTTTATTTCTGCCTAACATCCCTTTCCCTTGATCATATAACCACAGAAATATAAATCAATAATTTGGGGATACAATTTTATGAATCAAAGAGCCAGTGAATATCGTTCATGAGACTATCGGCGGCGACCGGACTTTATTAGTTTAAAAATATTATTAGCTTTGGCTGGAAAATAGCAATCTAAGCCCAAGCGTAGCAAACAGGCCTGCGGTCACTCTGAGCAGCCATTTTCTGACCGACTGACTCACTGCCAACTTCTTACTGCTTGCAGAGGAAACCCATGCAATAAAGTGACACAAAATCATGGCATTGAGGTTAAAGATCAAACCGAGAAACAAAAATGCCATGGCCTTATTGTCACTGGATTCTGATATAAATTGCGGCATAAACGCTAAAAAGAATATCGCCACTTTGGGATTAAATAAATTGGTTATTAGTCCCTGCGCATACACTCGTTGCAAAGAGGTAGTTGCAGGCTTGATATCACTCATTTTCTTCTGCTCAGCACTATCTCTAAAAATGCTTAGCGCCATATAGATTAGATACACCGCGCCACAGACTTTAACTACCGTAAATGCTATAGACGACGTGGCTAATATCGCCGACAAACCGAAGGTAGCCGCTAGAATATGAAGAAAGGTGCCACTGCCAACTCCCAGAGTAGCCGCCGATCCAGCCTTAAAACCTTGCGTAGCCGCTCTACCTACAATGAGTAATGAGTCTGGTCCGGGAATTAAATTTAATAAAACCCCATAGACAATAAATAAGAGCAAATTTTCGATACCAAACACGCTATTGTCCTCTTTAAGCAAGGTCAGAAGCCCCGCAACTACTTTGGCAAGAAGGCCGGCGATGTAGTAGGCATATGCAATAGGCAACGGATAATCAACTGCAGCCTGAATTTCCGGAGTGGCATTTTAGGTCACCGAGTCATCACTGTTTTTCACTACATCTCTGCCAGAGATCAAAGCTGCAGGTCAAAACTTCAAGCACTTCAGTGAAACATATCAGCCACTGATGTTGTTACTTTTAGGCATGGCATCAGAACCGTGTTCCAGTAAAAGCTTAAGCGTTGAACGAATATAGCGCTGTGATTCGCTCATTGCGCGCCATAACCGTCAGGTGAGTACGGAGATGACATTAGCGGCCTATTGATACAAACGAGACGGGGTAATTATAGGGGATTACTTTCAAGGCTTAGCTTTCAGGGAATAGATTTCACTGCAGTACGTATGCCGCGGAGAGCGGACTGGCGCTTTGTCATTGCCCTTAAAACCGAGACCGCGCTGGCCCGGTTTTAAAGACAAGATAGGCTTTAGCCCAATAGCGCGATTTGCTCTTGGTAATCTAGGGTAATCGCGTCATCCATTGTTTTTAACAAAGCGGCACGCACCTTCAATTTAGTGCCTTGGTAGGCCGCCAGATTCAAACCAGCCAAGCGGTTTGCTTCGGCCGTAGCCGCCGCCATTAGCTCATCTGCAGGGACTATTTTGTCGAGAAACCCTGCGGCAATTGCGTCCTGTGGTGAGAACATTTCAGCAGTGTTCACGGAGCGCTGAAAGTACGACGGTGTCAAACGTGCACGGGGCAATTCAATACCCACGTGATGCATGGTCATACCAATCTGCACTTCATTCAGGCCAAGCAGGAATGGACCATCTACACCAATACGGTAATCGCAGGCCAGCAGGATAAAGCAGCCCTGCGCGATAGAATGGCCAGTACAAACACCCAGCACCGGTGCCGGAAAAGCGAGTAAGCGGCGACATAGGGTCGAGCCGGCCTTAACCATTTCAATGCCCGCGCGAGCGTCTGCTTGGAAGACCTTTAAATCAAAGCCCGCAGAAAAGATGCCTGGTTGACCGACAATCATCACCACTGCTGCCTGATCTAGCTCAGCCTGATCTAGAGCGCCGTTAATGGCCGCAATGTGGTCTGGAGACATCGCGTTTACCTTGCCATTTTGCATGGTAATGGTGGCAACTTTGCCTTCAAATTGATAATTCACAAGATCGGTCATTATAGGTTCCCTAAGGTTGTCACCGAAAAAATTGATCAGCCATTCTAGGGAAATCACCCATAAGCTGCCAGCTTTTACGGCAGAATAATCATGCCTACAGCCAGCGGGGCGTGAATTAGCACACTATGATGCCGCATAGTTTGCAGACCACCATATTGAATTGGACTTAACGCTGAGCTTAGAAAAGGCTCATGTGGGAGAGGTTCACGAACACGGGGAAATTGAGAGCAGACACAAAGGCAGTGATTAGCGATCTAAAATACTCACACACTGTGAAAATTAAACCGAGTGTAACGAGGGATTTCGTAGCCGCGACACCAATAATGCGGTGTCGCGGCGAGAATCACGCTGAATATGATCTTAAATCAGCTCAGCGCGAAAGGGGAAATTAACGAACTTCAAATAGACCCGCTGCGCCCATGCCGCCGCCTACACACATGGTAACAACCACGTATTTAACACCGCGACGCTTACCTTCAATTAAGGCATGCATCACCATACGTGCGCCACTCATGCCATAGGGATGACCAATGGAAATTGCACCGCCATTAACGTTCAAGTTTTCGTTTGGAATGCCCAGCGTATCACGGCAGTAAATCACCTGAACTGCAAAGGCTTCGTTTAGCTCCCACAAGCCAATATCGTCCATGGTTAGACCATTGCGCTTGAGCAATTTTGGAATGGCGAAGATTGGACCAATACCCATCTCATCTGGCTCACAACCTGCAACAGCCATACCGCGGTAAACACCCATCGGCTCAATGTTACGCTGTGATGCGAGCGTACCATCCATTAACACAACAGCAGCAGCACCATCGGATAACTGCGAAGCGTTGCCCCCAGTGATGCAACCACCCTCGCGGACAGTTCTCAGGCCCTGCAGACCATCAAGCGTAGTACTGGGACGATTGCCTTCGTCTTTGGTCAGCGTCACCGACTCTTTACTGGCTTCGCCAGTTTCTTTATTCATCACCAACTTGGTGGCTGTTACTGGAATAATTTCGTCGTCAAACTTACCGGCTGCTTGGGCCGCAGCAGTACGCATTTGTGACTGTAAAGCGTATTCGTCCTGAGCATCGCGACTGATACCGTAGCGCTTAGCTACAATCTCAGCGGTGTCTAGCATGCCCATATAGATATTGGGTGAATTGGCGAGCGCCGTTGGATCAACCAGCTTATGCATATTCATATGTTCGTTTTGCACTAAGCTAACCGACTCACAACCGCCGGCGACAAGTATTGGCGCGCCGTCGATAATAATTTGCTTGGCGCCGGTAGCAATCGCCATCAAGCCCGAAGAGCACTGACGATCCATAGTCATACCGGACACAGTCGCCGGTAAACCGGCAGCTATCGCGGCCATACGACCTAAGTTCATGGACTGCGTGCCCTGCTCCAACGCTGCGCCTATCAGGCAATCGTCAATTTCATTTGGGTCGATTCCAGCGCGCTCCACGGCAGCTTTAATAGCGTGAGCAGTCATAGTTGGCGATTCTAAATCATTAAAAGCGCCACGATAAGCTTTGGCAATAGGAGTACGGGCAGCGGATACAATAACGGCATCTTTCATAACATCGGTCTCAGTTTGGTTAGACATCCTGAGTGCGGCGACAATCTCTGCCACACCGCAGGTTTATGATTATTATATAAAATATCTTAGGACTGGGCGCTAAGTTGAGACATTGCTTTAGTCAAAAACTTCTCGGTTTGTTTGCCGCCAGATTCGAGGTTATGCTGATTACTAGTGTCGTTAACCGCATCCCACTGAGCAGCAATTTCCTCGGGCGTTTGCTTATCGGCTGCAAGGAAAATACCATCGGTTTCAAACAAGCGAGTACTTGCGTATCCGCCTGCACCTGCGCAGAGAATCTGACGCGTTGGTGAGTCTGCATGACACAGCAACAAAGCGCCGGCAGTAACTGCTTCAGGCGTCAATAGATCGAGCATTTCTTTAGGCATTAAATCTTCGGTCATGCGCGTACCGGCAGTTGGTGACAGAGCATTAACACGGATATTGTTTTTTGCACCTTCCAACACTAGCGTATTCATTAAGCCCAAAACCGCCATTTTGGCAGCGCCATAGTTACTCTGGCCAAAGTTACCGTACATACCGCTTGAGGATGTGGTCATAACAATGCGGCCGTAATTTTGCTGGCGCATGATTTCCCAAACCGCTTTACAGCAATTTACTGATCCCATTAGATGAACATCTAGAACGAGTTTAAAATCATCTAAGGTCATTTTGGCGAAGGTCTTATCGCGCAATATACCGGCATTGTTAATGAGGATGTCGACTCGACCCCATTTAGCCATTGTCTTTGCAACCATATCTTCAACTTCAGCAAAGTTGGCTACATTGGCACCGTGAGCCATTGCCTCACCGCCATTTTTTTCGATTAAGGCAACAACTTCCATAGCCGCGTCTGAGGAAGCGCCGCTACCGTCTCTGGATGCGCCTAGGTCGTTGATAACAACCTTAGCACCACGTTCGGCCAAAGCCAGTGCATGACTGCGACCCAGGCCATTACCTGCGCCTGTGACTATTGCTACTTGTCCATCAAATCTAATTGTCATTTTTTATATTATCCCTTAAGCAACCATTTGCATGCTGAGCCATTCCGCCACACAGGCGGGCTTGTCTTCACCTTCAATTTCAATCGTCACCTCGGTCTTAAATAAATACTGACCGGGCTTCTTTGA
>NZ_JBLIKC010000043.1:0-13261 GCF_047636175.1 Zhongshania sp.
TCGACTATGCGTTTAATTTCGATGCCATGAGTAGCAAGGCGGCATTGGATTGCCTAAGCATTCCAAACGCCGAGGATCTAAGCATAGAGATCAGTCAAACCCTTTGTATAAAAAGTCCAGGCGGTGTTGGCAGCATCTTAAAAGACCCCGATGGAGGCGCATGGCTCCGAGGGGAAATTCAACACCGACAGCCGGATATCCAGACGGTACGTATTGTTCACCCCAACGTTAAACCGGCGCAACCGATGCAGTAAGGCCTGAATAGAATCAGCCAAGTGCCGCTCGGATTTTAACTGCGGTAGCGGCAAGGTCATCACCCTCAGCGCGTTTTGCATTGCCAATATTTGCATCGGCCATATCATTGATGGGCACCAAATGAATATGGGTATGAGGGACTTCCAAGCCAATAATCATCATGCTGACGCGCTGGCAGGGAAAAACTTTTTTCAAACCTTTTGCCAACATTTGCGACACAGTCATTAAATGAACTGCCAATTCCGCGGGCAGATCATCCCAGTGATCGATCTCCTCTTTTGGAATAAGCAATAGATGCCCCTCCTGGATCGGTTCAATCGTTAAAATTGCAAGCGCATGCTCGTCTTCCCAAACTCGGTGTCCGGGTAACTCGCCCTGAATGATTTTCGTGAAAATACTGCTCATTGTGCCTCCGTGAATTCATATATAGCGCCAATTTCATTAAATATATTTCGTAGTTTTTGCTCTACCGCCGCGCGCCCGCTCAGCTGATACTTAGCCGCCACACTCGCCCAGCTTTCGCTAAACAATAACACTGACACCGCCAATTCAGCACCGGAAATAGCGCGCAAATCAACACCACAGCATATACGCATTAAGCTTGCAGCGACCTGCTCAAAAATCAATTCGGCGTTGCAATAGCGCTGCATCTGGCGCAGATCGACAGTCGACATCTCATTATGCCGTGAGCCGCTAACGAGGATCTGCACGAGTGTATCCGCGCAAATTTTCGAATGCACATGCCGCACGGTTAAAGGTAAATCATCCAACAGCCGCTGCTGCATTTGATTAAAATTCATATCCACACTTGACTGCAGCGCTTTGGCAACGATGAGTGAATAAGCCCCACTCGATGTATCTCTGCGACTACCCAGCCACAATGGCAGAAAATCATTCCGCAGCCAAAACTGAACCACCTCTGCAGACGCCGCAAAACTCGATGACAGATAGGCGCCACCCATGCGGCGACTATGCTCCTCTGCTGCCGCCAGTAAGCTGCCAGCTATGCCTTGCCGCCGGAGCTCTGCCACTACAGCGATACGGTTCACTCGAAAACTAACACAGCGAGCATAAACAGCCTCAGCATTAATATGAGCAAGTCGCTGGGCTACCAAGTGACCTCTCGGTCGACGTTGGCCGCTAACAACCGCAGCGCTTAGATCATCGCTCAATCCACCCTCTGGCAATAATTGGCAGACCCCGATAACGCCGTCATCACTTTCAGCAACAATCACTACGCACGATGAATCTAATAAATACTGCAGGTCGCGGGGCGACGTTTGATAATGGGCTTGCACCAGCAGGCCAAACACTTGGCTAAGGATGGCTTCCTGCAGAAAATCATCTCGCTTAAGCACCCGCAATTGAACGGGGCTCGAATCGCGAGGTGTACTGACTTCTGCACGCAATAAGAAAGCCTCATATAGCCACCGCTCTAGTGGATCATCCCCTGCCCAGCGCACCGGCTCTCGTAATTCAACACGACGCCATTGGGGACGCTCGCGGTCTAAAATATCTTTGAAGCGCGTATCAAAGCCTCTACCACTGCCTTCATAGCCATGGACCGTGGTAGAAAACACAATTCGTGGCTGGGTTTGCAATAGCTCATGCAAGATTCCAACCGGGAGTGTCGCAGCTTCATCAACGAGTACTAAATCCCAATGCGCTGTTGCGCCAAGTTCAGTTGCCGGTAAAAATATTAGCTCGCAGTCATGAAAGTGGAATGCGTCTTCGCTAAGCTCCCCGTCGGGTAAGAGCAGCTGCACTTGCCGAAAGGCAGCTTCAACTGCACCGACATTCGGCGCGGTAATCGCGACTCGCAGACACAAGCGATTCTGAAACAAGTCTGCGACGGCGATGCCAAGTGATGACGTTTTACCTCTACCGCGATCAGAGCGAATCACCAGCGGCCGCTTGGCTCTGCCGCTAACTACCCGAATAATCGCATCAACTGCGGCCCGCTGATCGGGGGTCGGCAGCGACGGCTGCCAAGGTTGCAGCAAGGCGGGCAATTGAGACCGAAATGCACTACTAGCTAGTGACCGCTGGCTAAACTCGTAAACACCCAAACGATCTGCGACCTTAGACAAAATCCGCTTTAGAAAAAATGACTCAGCAGCATCCTGCGCCGCATCCGATTTACTCAGAAAGTAGCGCGGCCATTGATCGAATTCTGGGCAAAGAAAAATCAGTAGCCCGCCAGCAAGTACGGTACCCGCTGCCGCCAACCACTCATCAACAGACTGTACCGAGTACGCATCGATAATAACGGCACTAAATTCTCTGCCTAAGTGTTGCTTTGCGCATTTAGGCGACAAGCCGGCAATAGCCTTATCTGCCAGTAACAAACATTCCTCATTACCCAGACCTAGCGATCCGAGCTGAGTTTCGCCCCAAGAGGGCTCTCCGCCAAAAAACAATAAATACCGATGGCCGTTGTGTTTACCGACAAGACCAAGCTGCTGAACAAACCCGCACAACTCAGCATGTATCATCGCCGCGATACACTCATGGTTTAGTAGACAGATATACCGGCGCTTCCGGCATAAGGAGATGAAGAATGACGCGGTCATCATTCTCATAAATCGCAGCGGCTTCTGCCCCAGCGTAGTGTTCTGCTAAGGTGATTAGACGTTTTTTTATATCAGCAGCACTAATAAAAGCAACCATAATACCAGCGTCAATAAAACCTTCTAAACGGTATAATAACGCTGGCGGAATATCCAAGCCCTCAGCTTGATCACTGAAAAAAGTGTCTAGTCTGGTCTCTAACTCCGCCAGATAATGCTCAGATACTGTCACGTTGAGCCCCTTTCCTTTTGCACCAGTACCCAGGGTGCAACGACGACCGCCCATACATCACAATCTTCAGCGAACCAGTTAAGAGCGACTTCTTCAGTGGCTATTTTTAACTGCTCGTCCTTCATCCATGCTGAGACTGCCGCGGCATCGTCATTTGCCACAGCAGCTGCCGCAGCAATAAGATCTATGTCTGCCCCGACTACTAACACCGCTCCCTGGGCATAAAACCGCTGTAAATCCTTCCACGGAATTCGAGACGTTTCGCGGTTTAATTTCAGTAATAGGTCGGAAGATTCGTCTGAGATCACGCAAATACCTTATTCATTTTTATAACAACAGATAGCGACATCATGAGTCCATATTTAAAAACGATGACTACATCACGCTACTTTAGGCTGGGCCACTTGATGTCCCACGGCGATTGACAGTCTAACAATACTGGCTGCAAGGCTCCATCCACAAAAGCCTCTCCATCGTGCGGAACACAAAGGTATCGCCTTTCGCTACCCCGAAAGTGAAACCGTAAGGCCATTGCATGCAAGTACATTCGATCGCTGTCTTGGGTACCTGGTCCGTAACGACGATCGCCCAATATAGGGACCCCGAGACTTTTCATTACCACCCGCAACTGATGTGTCTTGCCGGTATGAGGTTTCAGTAAATATGCCCGCCGCCCATCTTTTATGGCAAAACTAAAGAACTGACTTGTCGATGGGTTGCTTCGCGTTCGGCTAAGTAAATAACTACCACTTCGGCTCTTCTTGATATCACCAACAACCATACCCTGCTTTTTGATCGGCTTACCATCAGCGAGCGCGAAATAGAATTTTTCTATCTCTCTAGTTGCGAATAATCGACCGAATTCGGCCGCTGCAAGAGGGTTTTTTGCGATTAACAGCAGGCCCGAGGTCGCATCGTCAAGACGGTGTACCAAATGCAGGCTCTCGCCAGGAAAGTCGGCGTGCAATACGTCAATCAAGCTCTGGGCATGCTGATTACGATGTAAATTAACACCCGGCGCTTTATCTACGACAAGGTAATCCTCGTTATCCTCTATGATTTTATACCGCAGATGTCGATCATTACTCATCAAACTTTTAATCAACTCGTTTTTTCTTAACACTATCAGTGTTTTTGAGAAGTAGCTCACGCAATACACCGATTTCTCTTAGTAATTGTTTATCCGCGCCTGCAAATTCCATTTGCAAAACCAAATTTTCAAATTCATCCTGATCACCACAGTGTGCGTGCACATCAAGTAATTGCACTTTAAGACTAATATCATCGTTGCAAGCGATATCACGCTCTAAAATCTGCCGCGCGCCCATATAATCCCCCATAGCCATACACGCTGAGGCGCGCGCCAGAGAGTCCTTATCTCGGACAGATTGCGAAGCCGACCAACTTTCATCAAAATTAGGAATATCTCGCGACAGAAATGCCGCCTCATTATTCAAACCACCTCTCTGCTTCAAAGCATCTTCATCTAAATCTGCAAAGAAATCGTCTTCAATATCGGCCAGACTGGCGCTACCGAGCTTACCCCCTGGCAGGGACGCCCTATCATTCAGCTCAACTTTGGCGTTGCTTTTTAGCTCACGAGCACGAGGCTCTAACGCTTGCATAGATGGTGTCACGGTCGTTTTTTGCGTGCCAACGGGGCTAGCGTCTAATGCAGTAAAAACATCATCGAAATGATTCTTAGCAACGGCTCGATCCGCTTGTGCTTTAGCCGCTATCGCAGCATTAACATCTGCTAAGTCACCCCTTGAGATCAAATCATCGCGTTTCGAGACAGTGACCGCTCGGTCTTGCCGATAGCGAATTAATAATAATAGAGCACCAATAACGGGGACCAGCCACCAGAGCCATGACCAAGAGCTCGATGTGGTGTTGTTCATCGCAACTGCAGAGCGCTCAACATCAGGGGCTGCGGCTACGCGGCCCTTATCATCAGGTTCAGCACCAGCTGCAATGTCATTATCTTCGTTAAGACTAGTATTCATCGACGTGCTGACTGTGGTGGACTCGCCTACAATCACGCCATCATCTTGCGCAAAATCCGCACTAGCTAAGCCATCTACCGACTCTACTGTCTCAGCGCTGTCGAGGAGCTCTCCCATTGGCGGTTCAAATGCGGCGGTATCTACTGCCGCGGGGGTATTTAAAGTGACAGCTTGGGATTGCAAAGTCTCAAGCTGCGTTTGCAGTGACAGTAATTTCTCGGTCATTAGCGCAATATTGGCAGAGACATCCGCAACCTGACTGCGAACATCACTTAAATTTTGCTGTAACAACTGGTCTTCCGTCACAACATTACCAGCAGGCTCTACAACCGCGTCGGTTTCGCGGCCGAGCACCCGGTTTTGCCTATCGGAAGCTGGTGGTCTGGCAATGTCCGCAGCCGCGCTGCGCAACTCTGAAGCTGCTGCCTGCTGCAACTGCGTGTCAACAAGCACTTCTACTGAGGCGCTGCCCAATTCCAGACTTTCAAACAAATCGAGGGTAACGCGCTCTTTTAACAAATTTCTATTACTGCGAATAAACGCGCGCGGATTATTACGAAAAAGCCGCGTCATCCATTCGTTGGTCGTTCCGCCCTTTGCCAGCGCTGCCCGCCTCGCAACACGCCATAAACTGTCACCGCGTGTCGTAGTATAGAACGCAGTGTCGGCACTGATAGTTTGCTGCTTATCTGTTGCCAAACGATTTACTGAGCGAGAACTGAATCCTGGGGCCACACTAATATCAGCTTGTGCGCTTAGGCTTGCGGGGCTAGTGATGGTCGAAGGATTATTGTTTAGAGGTACCGTGTTTAAGCTTGCAGTGTTAGCAGAGACAGGGATCGGGCTTTCAGGTAAATCAAGCAGGAATGTATAAGCTCGACTTAACTGTCCGCCTGGCCAGCGTATATTTACCATAAAATGTAGATAGGGCTCGTCAACAGGGTTGCTGCTGCGTAAGTAAATAGTACCCCGCCCCTCTTCCCCCACTTCTCCGACAGCAGAGAGATTACGGGTATCCACACTAGCCACTTCGGCACCCGTACCAGGGTCAGTCACAGGCTTCAGAGTGACTCGGACCTGTTCGCTACCGATGCCTTCAGCACCAAAAATAGGAATTCTGGCAAACAAAGGTTCGCCAAGTCTCGAATCCAAATTTGCCGCACCCAAACCCAGGGCCATCGCATCTCTAGCCATGAGCACCGCCACACATAGCGGAAGCATGGCCGGTAGTTTGCCGAATCCCATAATATAACTCTCTAATTTGTTAGCATTTTGAGTAAAGGCTCAAACAACGTGAATAAAAGCCTCGCGGCACAAACAAACAGTGACTATGGTCCATTAAAAGATCGCAAATAGGCGACAACAATCCCAAATTTGAGCTACACCTTTCAAATATAGCCTAATATCACAACTAGACCACTCTTAAGCATAAGTAGTCCTAGCAACACCAGGCCAGTGCAAAGTTTTCCCCAATTAAGGTGAATAAGCTTGTGGATAAGCATGTACACAAGAGCCTGAGACAGGGTTCATGGTAGGCGGAGGAATTAGCCTGATTTTTAACCAAACTGTCATAATATTTTTATTTTTTCCATGACTTCTCTAAAAACGACAAAATCAGAATGATGAATACCATCACAATAGCCGCAAACCAATAAGGATAACTCGGTGAAATTCGGTATAGAGCGCCGCCGACTAAAGGTCCGAACATAAACCCTAGACCAGCAATCGCGCCTATTAACCCCGCTAAGCTACCTTGTTCGTGTGACTCTACCGCCATTGTTGCGCTTGCGGTGAAAGACGGTCCGGTCAACCCCATACCAAATCCAAACAAACCCATAGAAAGATAGAGCATCCACAAGGCGCTAGCGTTAGCCAATAAGACATATGACAACAACATAAACGGCAAACCAAACCGCAATAAGCGCATCGGTAAGCCACTATAACGTCGCACCACTAGAAACTGAGCGCCCAGAATAGCAATTGACGACACCACCATCGCACTTGAAAATAACTGCGCAGCGCGAACCCCATCCACGGCTAAGATATCCTGAAAATAAAATCCTAAGGTTTGCTGAACCATACCCAATAGACTGAAAATAGCAAAACCAACGGCCATGAATAAGCGATACCGGGGATCAAAGTAGGATAACTTGAGCTGCTTCTTTCCGCTGGTATTTGAAATTGGAATAGCCGGTAAATAACGCCACACCAAAATACCAACAATGAGTGACACCCCGGCTTGAATATAAAGTGGCGCTAGATAATTGATACTTACAAACCAAGCTAAGGCGGGTCCAAGCATCACGCCAAGCTGATTGAATGCCTGGAGCTTACCCATGCCCTTGGTACGTTCATGCACTGAGGTTACATCTACCATATACGCTGCTGCGGCAGGATGAGTCGGCGACATCACTACAGCATGAAACGCACGACTGATGATTAGGCAACTAAACAACGCAGTGCCCATCATTGCCCCTGACAAACCCAAGTAGGCAACGCCATTGAACGTTAAAGTACCAATAACATAACCAAATAGACCCATAATGATGAGTGGTTTTCGTCCCCAACGATCACTGAGCCGCCCCCATATAGGAGCGGCAATAAAAAAAGCGAATGCCGTCAAGGCAGATAAAGACGTAATTACCATCTCTCGAGGCTCAATAACAATGTCCGAAAAAGGCAGCTGGAACACCAGTAAATCAAGATGCAATTCACGCCCCAGCATAGGTAGAATGGCAAACACGACCGTTTGCCCCATGCCGACACTCATCATGGCAAGGTACAGGCTAAACATGGCCTTAAAACCTGGTTTGGCAACAGTTTTTGCAGAATCACTCACTTACCAACACCCCCTCAGGGCTAAAAAAATTGCTAGAGTCCGCGATACAAATGTGGCCTAGAATAGATATCAAACCCAAATGCGCACGGGAATATTCCGTGAGTGAACGCTCATAATATTATTGCTATTGCTGTAAAGTTTTAAATACAAGCAAGTGTTAGTTTAACACGGCAAAACACCGCGATTGGACAAGGTGCGGTATCCAACTGAAATCTCATCATGATTATTTTGTAGAAAAAATAAACAACGTCCACTCAGCGTTAGTGTGGCATCTCGATAATGAGCTTCTTTAACAGGGTATTATCGTAAAGCTGCGCTCTTGCAAAAAGGGCCTATACGTTTATTCAGATAATACTTTAACCCCAGCTTCCAAAGCCGATTTAGGTCTTGGCATACCATTGCAACAATATGATTACGCAATAAATATAAAATCCAAGAACAATAAGTGAAGAGCGACGCCATAAAAATCACCCGACTATCGGTATACTTATAAACACCAGACAAAAAAGACAGGCTTAAACTGATGAACAATGCAAACCCTAGCCCCCCATTAGTTCAACGCTGGCTGAATAGGCTTGAGGTAATTGGCAACCGACTGCCCAATCCGGTGCTGTTATTCATCTATCTTTGTATTGGCATTATTGCGGTATCGGCTATAAGCGATTTTTTTACGATCTCCGCCGTGCATCCTGTCACCAATGAAATCATTCCTGCTAAGTCATTGCTCAGCAGCGAAGGTGTCAAATGGATGGTGGCCAACACGGTTGGCAACTTTATTCATTTTGCTCCCGTTGGCTCAGTGTTGGTTGCGATTCTAGGTATTGCGGTCGCAGAAGATTCTGGCTTGCTGGGTCACACTCTTCAGCGCCTTGCCGCTAAAGCACCGCCACGCTTACTAAGCAGTTTTGTGGTATTTGCTGGTGTCATGTCTAGCATTGGCTTTGATTCTGGGTACGTTGTACTGATTCCACTAGCCGCACTCATTTTTCGCGCCGCTGGCCGATCTCCTCTAGCGGGTATCGCTGCGGCATTTGCTGGTGTTTCTGGAGGCTATAGCGCGAACTTATTACTTGGACCTGTGGATGCGATCCTCTCGGGCATCAGCACCGAAGCCATCGCCTTGGTCGCTCCCGACCGTCAAGTCTTAACCAGCGCGAATTATTACTTCACCCTGGTTTCAACAGTGTTTATTACCGTCATCGGCGCATGGGTTAACGAAAAGATTGTCGAGCCAAGGCTGCCTAAGCCAACGACACCCTCTGAGGAATCAAGCGAAAAGCTGCTTAATGATAGCCCCGCATTGAAGACAGCGATGCGCAGAGTAAGCTTGTTTAGCATTGCCTTTATCGGACTCTTACTGTGGCTGGTCATTCCTGACAGTGGGCTACTCCGCAACCCAGATCCCAATGGCTTGGCAGCCCTACCTTTACTCAATGGAATTGTGATATTTATTGCGCTTTACGCCACCATTAGCGGTTTAATATTTGGCTACACCACAGGAAAATATCAACGTCATCAAGACTGGATTGCGGGCATGGAGACTGGGATTAGTACCTTATCAGGCTACATGGTATTGATGTTTTTCGCCGCTCAGTTTGTCAATTATTTTAACTGGACCGGCCTGGGCGCGATATCCGCTATCAATGGCGCAAACTGGCTTGCAGGACTGGAATTGTCAAAAATCAGTCTGTTACTAGGGTTTATAGTTATTAGCGCCAGCATCAATTTACTAATCGGAAGCGCTTCGGCTAAATGGGCCTTGATGGCACCTATTTTTATTCCAATGTTATTTTTACTGGGAGTAGACCCCGAATCAGCGCAAATGGCATATCGCATTGGCGACTCAAGCACCAATATTATTACCCCCTTGATGCCCTACTTTGGTGTTGTGGTGGCCTTTATGCAAAGCCACGACAAATCTGCGGGAATGGGTACCCTAATCGCATTGATGCTGCCCTACTCAGTCATATTTTTTATTAGCTGGTCGCTGCTACTCAGTATATGGTTGGCAGCAGGTTTACCCTTGGGGCCAGGCTAATATCGATTCTAACAAGCCCCAGCGCAACCACGAAATAAGGCTTAACCATCTTGCACGGTAGCTGCCATTTCATCAATATTAACATGGCGAACGTTCGCGCCTTTGACCAAATAAATAACGTGTTCGGCGATATTACGAGCGTGGTCGCCTACTCTCTCTAATGACCGTAAAGCCCACATAACCTGCAGCACAGAGGTAATGGTACGCGGGTCTTCAATCATGTAAGTCACTAAGCTGCGCATTGCCGTGCCGTACTCTAGATCGACGGCCTTATCTTCTTCAGCAACTTCCAAGGCCAAATCGATATCAAGGCGCGCAAAGGCATCCAGCGCATTTCTCACCATGCCAGACACATGATCACCAATATGCCGAATTTCCAAAACGCTGCGTGGTAAACCACCAAGCTCAGTGAGTTTAATGGCGCTATCCGCTACCTTGCTAGCTTCGTCACCCATGCGCTCAAGATCATTTAAAATCTTGCTGATTGATAATACCAACCGCAAATCACTCGCTGCAGGCTGACGACGCGCCAAGATAATAGTGCACTCTTCGTCAATGGCTACCTCTAAACTATTAACGAGCTTATCGCCCTGCTTGACGTCTGACGCCAAACCGGTGTCCAGATTCATAAAAGCATTGGTTGCATCGGCAACCTGCTTTTCGACTAGGCCACCCATCTCCAGCATCCGAGTCTTAATATCATCCAACTCGGTATTGAACTGCTGCGAAATATGATGCGTATGTGATATTTTTTCTTTCATAAGTAATCTCTCAAATTCTGTCACCAAATCTTAACCATAGCGCCCGGTAATGTAATCTTCGGTTTGCTTGTTATTGGGGTTTGTAAAAAGAATATCTGTGTTATCAAACTCAATTAGCTTACCCATATACATAAACGCCGTGTAGTCAGACACGCGAGCCGCTTGCTGCATATTGTGGGTAACAATCACAATGGTGTACTTGTCTTTGAGCTCGTAGATCAGCTCTTCAATTTTAAGTGTGGATATCGGATCTAGCGCCGACGCCGGCTCGTCTAATAACAATACTTCCGGCTCTACTGCAATGGTGCGCGCAATAACCAAGCGCTGCTGCTGACCACCGGATATGCCGAGCGCATTGTCATGCAGACGATCTTTAACTTCGTCCCACAGTGCTGCACCGCGCAGGGAGCGCTCGACGACTTCATCGATTACGCGCTTCTTGTTAATACCTTGAATACGCAAGCCGTAAGCTACATTTTCGTAAATAGATTTTGGGAAGGGATTTGGCTTTTGAAATACCATACCAACCTTGCGCCGCAAAGTTGCAACATCTACCCGTTTATCGTAGATATTAGATCCATCCAAGGAAATACCACCCTCTACTTTACAACTATCTACAAGATCATTCATCCGGTTAAAACAGCGCAGCAAGGTCGACTTACCACAGCCGCTAGGCCCAATAAATGCAGTCACTTTTTTGCGTGGAATCACCATATTAATGTCGAATAAAGCCTGCTTATCACCGTAGTATAAATCAATATTATCTACAGTTAAGGTAATATCTTCATCGTGGATAGTTTGTTCCACACGATTACGCCCCAGCGATTCAATATTAATAGCGTGCGCCTTTGCCGTTGATCTATCACTTGTCATAAAATTCGCTGCCTTATCTTTCAAGTCGTCCACGCTTACATTTCCAGTGATTTATATTTCTCACGCAAACGATTGCGTAAAGCTACTGCACTTAAATTAAGTAAGGCAATAATAACAACTAGTAACAAAGCCGTGGCGTATACCAACGGTCTTGCCGCTTCAACATTCGGGCTCTGAAAACCAACGTCATAAATATGAAAGCCCAGATGCATAAACTTCTGATCTAGATGGAAATAAGGAAAATTCCCATTTACAGGTAATGATGGTGCCAGTTTCACTACACCAACTAACATCAACGGTGCCACTTCCCCTGCTGCTCGCGCTACCGCTAGTATCAATCCCGTCATCATCGCAGGGCTCGCCATGGGTAACACTATACGCCAAAGCGTCTCGGCCTTGGTCGCGCCCAACGCTAAACTACCTTCACGTAAACTCATTGGGATCCGTGCCAAGCCTTCTTCGGTTGCAACAATAACCACAGGCAAAGTTAGCAGCGCCAATGTTACCGATGCCCATAATAATCCCGGAGTGCCAAAAGTCGGGGCTGGCAACGACTCAGGAAAAAAAGCTTTATCCACCTCTCCGCCCAGAAAATAGATAAAAAAGCCCAGACCGAAAACACCATAAACAATTGAGGGTACACCAGCCAAATTATTTACGGCAATACGAACCGTCCGTGTCATCAGTCCCTGCTTGGCATATTCGCGCAAATATACCGCCGCCATAACCCCAAACGGCGTCACCAGTACCGACATAATCAGCACCATAATAACCGTGCCAAATATGGCCGGGAAAATACCGCCTTCGGTGTTGGCCTCTCTGGGTTCATCACTTAAGAACTCCCAAAACTTAGCACCATAAAAACCTATTTTTTGAATCAAGTTCATACCATTCGGCCGATAGGCATGCACCACCGTGGCAACCCGCTGCTCTTTTATCTGACCAGATGCCGTTGCCATCGTGAAACTGTCCCGATGCCATTGACTGTACAAATCTTCAAGCTGACCCTGTGAAACCTTATATTCCAGATTTAACTCAGCGCGCTCGGCCGCCATATCGGCTTGCAGCTGTAGACGACGATTTTCTGGGACCGCGGTATCAAGTTCTAAACCTCTTTCTTTTATACGCAATCGCTCAATGCGATAATTGATTGCACCAATATCTTTTTTCTCTATTTTCTTGATCCGCTGATGGATCTCAATTGCCCGCTTTACTCGCGATTGAAATTCATCCCAGATATCGCCATTATCCGTACTAGTAACAAGTACGCCCTTTTCTTTTACATTTTGCAGAAAACCATAAAAATTACCCCATTCGAGCCGCTCAATAACAACCGCGTCTTCGGGATAACTAATCTCATTCAGGTAGCGAGTGATTACCCATTTAAAATCCGCGCCACTGACGTCACGATTACCTAATTTCACTAACTGGCGGTCAACAAAGGCATCATCCGTGTCGATCTTAAACCCGGCGCCTAATAACTGCTCAATAGGCACCGCTTCTGATTCAACCTGCTCGGCCAAAACCGCTACGGCCGTTTCACTCGGCAGATTATATTGGGCCTGCATTACCGATGCTGGCCAGAAATGACCTAAACCGCGAACCGCCAATAACAGGAGCAAGCCAATAACAGCCAAGGTGCTTACTGTTACTGCAGCCGCATTCATCCAAATCATAGGCTCGCCGC
>NZ_JBLIKC010000044.1:0-12844 GCF_047636175.1 Zhongshania sp.
GACATTGAGCAAGCAATTTGGTTAACTCCAGACGAACTGCGAGCACGCACTATTGAGCTTCGCAGCCCCTTGGTACTGGAATGCTTAGAGCGATACTTGCGGGGGCAGCGCTACCCACTATCACTGATTTACTAGCGCGGCGAGCAAACACAGCGACGCCACAAAGCCAGCTTAATGGATATCATTAATGACTCAGCAAGACCCCAGCAACACCAAAGTCATTGTCGGCATGTCCGGCGGCGTTGACTCCTCGGTATCGGCCCTACTTCTTATGCAGCAAGGCTATGAAGTTGAGGGTTTATTTATGAAAAATTGGGATGAGGATGACGGCACTGAATACTGCACTGCCAAAGATGACTTGGCAGACGCCAGTGCGGTCTGTGAAAAATTGGGCATTCATCTGCACACAGCCAACTTTGCATCTGAGTACTGGGATAACGTATTTGAACACTTTTTGGCGGAATACAAAGCTGGACGCACGCCAAACCCCGACATTCTTTGCAACCGTGAAATTAAATTTAAAGCCTTTCTCGACTACGCGATGGTATTGGGCGCAGATTATATTGCCACTGGCCACTACGCCCGGCGAAGAGATGTTAATGGTACAACACAGTTATTAAAGGGTCTCGATGCCAATAAAGATCAAAGCTACTTCCTCCACGCGGTGGGCAGTGAGCAACTCGCTAGAACGCTATTCCCAGTCGGTGAAATTGAAAAGCCTGAGGTTCGCGCCCTCGCTGAAAAGCATGGCCTAATTACTCATGATAAAAAAGACAGCACCGGTATTTGCTTTATCGGTGAGCGCCGCTTTAAAGACTTCCTGCAACAATACCTGCCCGCTAAGCCCGGCCGCATTGAAACTCTGGACGGTGTCGATATGGGCCAGCACAGCGGCTTGATGTATCATACCATCGGCCAGCGCCAAGGCCTTGGTATTGGTGGAGTAAGGGGCGGTGGCGACGAACCCTGGTATGTCATTGAGAAAGACTTAACTCGCAATGTATTACTCGTTGCTCAGGGCAGTCAGCACCCGGCGTTATTTAAACAGGCCTTGCAGGTTAGTGATATTCACTGGATAAGCGCGCAGATGCCGGCCATGCCGTATCAATGCACAGCTAAAACCCGTTATCGCCAAGCGGACCAGCAGTGCGAGATCCGTCAAACTGCGACTGGTTTTGATGTGCATTTTAGCGATCCACAACGCGCAATTACCCCAGGGCAATCGGTGGTCTTCTATGACGCCTATGTTTGCCTAGGGGGCGGCATCATAGAAGCAGGATATCAGTATTAATGATCGGTAATAATCAAATCCAAAAAGTCGACAAGGATCTGCGGGCGCGGCAGCAGACTCTGGCGCTTGCTGCAATAGTGCAAGCTGCGGTCTTGGTCGATCAAATTGCGCGCACCGGTCAAGCCGAGCCTCAGGCAATTGATGCCACGATCGATAGCCTATTTAAATTTTCAGCGACAACCGTTGAGGAAGCTTACGGCAGTATCGAAAATCTAGAAGTGGGTGTGCGGGGCTTGCGGGACTTACTTAGCGGCAATGACTACGGCGAACGCAAGAACGTGACGCGCTATTGTCTGGGGATATTGCACCTTCACAAAAAACTCCGAAAGGACTCGGATACCTCAGCTCTATTGCGTAGTCGACTGCAGCATACCGCCAAACAAAAAGAGTTTAATATTAACGATATTAACAGCTTATCGAACTCTCTTTCCGCGATTTATCAAGATACGATTTCCAAGTATAACTTTCGAATCCAAATAAGCGGCAGCGCCCAAGAGCTGAAAAACCCCCATAACGCGGCTCGTATTCGCGCACTTTTATTAGCTGCGATTCGCGCTGGCTATCTCTGGCGTCAAGCTGGCGGTAACCGCTGGAAATTGATATTGCAGAGAAATCATATTTTCACCCAAACCAAACACCTTCTGGCAACTGAAATTCGACGCTAATTCGTGTATATTGCGCGCTTTCTGAACTGCCCGCCCCGCTATAGAAAAGGTATTCAATATGGACTTATCCGCGCTTTCTGCCATCTCACCTGTCGATGGCCGTTACGGCAGCAAAACCGCTAGCCTGCGCCCCGTTTTCAGTGAATTCGGACTGATCAAATATCGTCTTATTGTAGAAGTGCGCTGGCTTCAGCAACTAGCTGCAAACGGCGCAATCACTGAAGTGCCTAACCTGAGCAGTGATGCCAATGCGGTTTTAGAAGGTCTAATTGCCAACTTTGATGAAAGTAGCGCGCAGAAAGTTAAGAATATTGAAGCTACGACCAATCACGACGTCAAAGCGATTGAGTACTATATAAAAGAAGCGATCAGCAGCAATGCTGAGCTAGCGGCGATTTCTGAATTTGTTCATTTTGCCTGCACCTCGGAGGACATCAACAATCTGTCACATGCCCTAATGCTGCGTGAAGGTCGTGAAATCTTGCTATCTGAGTGTGACGCCATTGTCACCAAACTCACTGATCAGGCCCATGAGTTTGCCGAAGTGCCAATGCTATCTCGCACCCACGGACAAACTGCCAGCCCCACCACCATGGGTAAAGAGTTCGCCAACGTGGTGGCGCGTCTGCGACGCCAGCGCCAGGTGATCGCTGAAATCGAATTGTTGGGAAAAATCAACGGCGCGGTGGGTAATTACAACGCTCACTTGTCCGCCTACCCGGACATCGACTGGGAAGCCAATGCCGAAGACTTTATTACTAAGCTCGGCATTAACTGGAATCGCTACACCACCCAAATTGAGCCCCACGATTATATTGCAGAATTATTCGATGCGGTCGCCCGCTTCAATACTATCCTAATTGATTTAGACCGTGATATTTGGGGCTATATTTCACTGGGATATTTCACGCAACGAACCATTGCCGGCGAAGTAGGCTCCTCTACCATGCCGCATAAAGTTAACCCCATTGACTTCGAAAACTCAGAAGGTAATCTCGGCATCGCCAACGCAGTGCTGCACCATTTGGCGGTAAAGCTGCCTATCTCGCGCTGGCAGCGCGACCTCACTGACTCAACCGTACTGCGTAATATGGGCGTTGGTATTGCTTACAGTGTGATGGCGTACCAGGCGACAATGAAGGGCTTGAGCAAGCTAGAAATAAATACTGCGCGCATTGCCGCAGACCTTAACGACAGCTGGGAAGTATTGGCAGAACCCATTCAAACTGTTATGCGTCGCTACGGTATCGAAGAACCCTACGAAAAGTTAAAAGCCCTCACCCGCGGCCAGCGTATTACTGCAGACATCTTAAAAGCGTTTGTAGATGGCCTAGATATGCCAGACGCGGCAAAAGCTGAATTACGCGAGCTGACCCCGGCAAGCTACATCGGCAATGCTGTTGCCCAAGCAAAGCGGATTTAATGTCGTGGCGCTGCAAAATTTTGATCCTCAGGCTTTTTTAGATCGGGTTTGGCAGCGTGAAGCACTGCTATTAAAGGATGCACTGCCAGGCTTTCAGTGCCCATTAGACGGTAACGAACTTGCCGGCCTAGCCTGCGAAGACGGCGTTGATAGTCGCATTATTATTGAAAACGACGGCGTATGGGAATTGCGTAATGGTCCCTTTAAGGAAGACGATTTCAGTGCCTTGCCGGCATCCAGGTGGACCTTGCTGGTTCAAAGCGTAGACCACTACCTGCCGGAATTGGCTGACTTACTGGCTCACTTCCGGTTTATTCCGCGTTGGCGCACCGAAGATATTATGGTGAGCTACGCCTGCGACGGTGGCAGTGTTGGCCCCCATTACGACCAATACGATGTGTTCTTAGTACAAGGCAGCGGTCGCCGACGCTGGAAAGTGGGCGGCCATTGCTCGGTGCATACGCCACTGGCGAGCCAGACGGGCTTGCGCTTACTCGAAGATTTTAGTGTTGAGCAAGAATTTCTGCTCGACGCTGGTGATGTGCTATATGTTCCGCCGGGAGTGGCCCACTGGGGCATTGCTGAAGGCGATGACTGCATCACCCTGTCGGTGGGTTTTAGGGCGCCGTCTGAGGCCAGCTTACTAAGTGATTATGGTGATGATATTGCCAGCTTCCTCGATGAATCAATCCGCTACCAAGACCCGAAGCTTGACGCCAAGGCTCACCCTGCGGAAATCTCCGGCGATGTTCGTCAGCACGTTAAGTCACTGATACTGCAACATATCGATAATGATGCCCACTTAGGCCGCTGGTTTGGCGAAATGATGACCCGTGTCCCAGATCAGGAAAATTTCGTCGACGACTCCCTAAGTCTGGAAGAGTTTCTGCTGGAGTTGGCTGACGGCGAGTCATTACAGCTGCGCTTGGGTGCTAGACTGGCCTTCGATGATGACTACCTATTTGCCGACGGATTGGGATTCCCCTATCCACTAGATCAGCGCGACGACGTTAAAGCTTTGTGTGAAATAGAATGTGGTATTACTATCGATATTGCTCATCGCTTGAGCCCAGATATGATGTACGCCTTATTCTGCAATGGCACTTTATGCTTCTATGATGATACGCAAGACTAATTGGCAAACTGCCAGTAGCGAGCTCAGTGCCATCCGTCACGAGGTTTTCGTTGACGAACAAGCTGTTCCAATTGAACTAGAGCTCGACGAACATGACGCGCATTGCCACCACTGGCTGGCCTACATAGATGGGCGCGCGGTTGCTACGGTTAGGGTGCGCGGTAATGGCAATATTGGTCGTATGGCGGTGCGTAAAAGTTTCCGTGGGCAAGGTGTCGGCACAACGCTTTTAAAAACGGTAGTCGATTACGCCAAAGACCAAGACTGGCGAGTCCTTAGTCTTGCCGCTCAAGATCACGCCATCAGCTTTTATGCTGAAGCCGGTTTTACCACCTACGGCGATATATTTATGGACGCCGGCATTCCCCACCAATCCATGCAGCAATTATTGCGAGAGCATCGCAAGCTCGGGCAAGACAGCCCTCGGTTTGTGCCGGCTGACAGCGCCGCGACAGTGTTGGATTTGTGCGCTCAGGCACGGCGAACCCTGCGCATATTTAGCACTGCGCTTGAGCCCGAGCTGTATGCCAATGACGCCATCGTTAGCGTCTTGTCGGCACTTGCCCGACGCCATCGCCAAAGTGAGATACGTCTATTAATTTGCGATGAAACCGCCCTTAGAGAAAGCCACCACCCCTTGGTGGCGCTGAGCCAACGATTGCCCTCAGCCCTGCCCTTACGCGTGCTTCCGACCGATTTTCGGCCGGAATTAGATGAGCTTTTTTTACTTGCAGATCGCAGCGGTATCTTTGCATATCCAGAAAGTGCGCCAAACACCGCTTGGTGTAGCTATCACCTGCCCCCAACAGTAAAAGATTACCAAGAGCGTTTTGACCGGATGTGGGAGAGTGCAGAGCCAGCGAGATATTTGCGTAGGCTTTATTGATCGGCGTTCATAGTTACCTGCAGCGGATCACTAAACACAGCTCTAATTAAAGGACCTCTTTCGCCACCAAGCCACTGAAAATGCGACAAATTCAGGCCATGCTTCCTGTGGAGATAGAGCTTGGCAGCTGTTTTCTTACCTCCTCCTCATTTTTTAGCAAATAAATACACTCAAACGCCTTCTTATGTCATTTTCTGCAAGCAAAATTTACTAATTTACTGTACATTAGCGGCCTAATTTTCAACCCAGTTTATCTAGAGAGCGCTATGACTGATCTATCCCGTTACAGAAATATTGGTATTTTCGCCCACGTTGACGCCGGTAAGACCACGACTACCGAGCGTATCCTTAAGCTGACCGGTAAAATCCATAAAATTGGCGAGGTTCATGAAGGCGAATCAACAACTGATTTCATGGAGCAGGAAGCTGAGCGCGGTATTACCATTCAGTCAGCGGCAGTTAGCTGTTTTTGGAAAGACACCCGTTTCAATGTTATCGATACACCGGGTCACGTCGACTTTACAGTAGAAGTATATCGCTCACTGAAAGTCCTCGATGGCGGTATCGGCGTATTCTGTGGTTCTGGCGGCGTAGAGCCCCAGTCAGAAACCAACTGGCGCTACGCCAACGACTCGAAAGTATCGCGTCTTATCTTTGTAAACAAACTTGACCGTATCGGCGCTGACTTCATTCGCGTAACTGATCAAGTCAAAAAAGTATTGGGCGCCACGCCCTTAATAATGACCTTGCCGATTGGCGCCGAAGACACTTTCAAAGGCGTTGTCGATCTGTTGACTCGTAAAGCCTATATTTGGGATGAAACTGGACAGCCAGAAAACTACACTATCGAAGACGTTCCAGCCGACATGGTTGATAACGTTGAAATGTATCGCGAGCAACTTGTTGAAACTGCGCTTGAAATGAACGACGACCTATTGATGGCCTATATGGAAGGTGAGCAACCTTCTATTGAAGACATCAATCTTTGTATCCGCAAAGGTACTTTAGAGCTGGTCTTCTTCCCAACTTACTGTGGCTCTGCCTTCAAGAATAAAGGCATGCAGTTGTTGTTGGACGCAGTTATTGATTACTTGCCAACGCCTACCGAAGTTAATCCGCAGCCTTTGACTGACGAAGAAGGTAACGCCAACGGCAAATTCGCTATAGTGTCTGCTGATGAGCCCTTCCGCGCTTTGGCATTTAAAATTATGGATGACCGTTTTGGCGCTCTTACTTTTGTTCGTATTTACTCTGGCAAATTGAATAAAGGCGACACCATCCTTAACTCGTTCACCGGTAAGTCAGAGCGCGTTGGCCGTATGGTAGAAATGCAAGCTGACGAGCGCAATGAATTAAGCCATGCACAAGCTGGTGACATCATCGCTATTGTGGGCATGAAAAACGTGCAAACTGGCCACACTCTATGTGATCCAAAGCACCCTTGTACATTGGAAGCGATGGTATTCCCAGAACCCGTTATTTCCATCTCGGTTACGCCTAAAGATAAAGGCTCAACTGAGAAAATGGGTGTCGCGATCGGTAAAATGGTTGCTGAAGACCCAACTTTCCGCGTTGAAACCGACATCGACTCTGGTGAAACTATTCTGAGAGGAATGGGTGAATTGCACTTGGATATCAAAGTCGACATCCTTAAGCGTACCTACGGTGTTGATTTGGCAGTAGGTCAACCACAGGTCGCCTACCGCGAAACCATCACTCAAGAAATTGAAGACAGCTACACTCACAAGAAGCAGTCTGGTGGTTCTGGTCAATACGGTAAGATTGATTACGTTGTTAAGCCGGGCGAGGCGAACACTGGTTTCACTTTCATCTCTAAAGTGGTCGGTGGTAACGTTCCTAAGGAATTTTTCCCAGCCATTGAAAAAGGCTTCCGCTCAATGATGGGTGTAGGTCCTCTGGCGGGTTTCCCTGTCCTAGATGTTGAAGTAACGCTAGTTGATGGTGGCTTCCACGCAGTTGACTCATCAGCAATCGCGTTTGAAATTGCTGCCAAAGGCGCTTTCCGTCAGTCTATGCCTAAAGCCGGCCCACAGCTTCTTGAGCCAGTGATGAAAGTTGACGTTTACAGCCCAGAAGATCACGTAGGTGATGTCATCGGCGACTTAAACCGCCGTCGCGGCATGATCTCTGGTCAAGAGCCAAACTCAAGTGGCGTTCGCATAAAATCAAATGTACCACTTTCTGAAATGTTCGGTTACATCAGTACACTGCGCACGATGACATCTGGTCGTGGTCAGTTCTCAATGGAATTTTCTCATTACGCGGCTTGCCCATCGAACGTGTCTGAGACCATTATTGCCAAAGAGAAAGAAAAGAAAGCGGCTGCAGCGAAGTAATTTACTTAGTTAGCTTCTAAAAAAAGCCCGGACAGTGAATACACTGCCCGGGCTTTTTTATGCGCTCTATTTAAGCGCGTCTATATTCCCAGCTTTAATACTCTAGCATCACTCCCACTTCATTATCCCTATCGACAAGATCAAAGCACAGCAAGTTCCGGCAAGGTTCTTCGCTGAAGTGTTTTAGCGCCCCGCTTTGTATATCAAATCGATAGCCGTGCTGCGGACATACCAGCTCCATGCCTTCCACATCCGAATCACTCAGCGGATACTCACGATGCGGACAGTTGCTCTCAATCAAATAGCGATCGCCGTCGAGCTGCAATAGCATTAGGTGATGGCTATCAATCTTAAAGACCTTGCGGTAGCCGTCAAACAAGTTGATGTATTTCTCTAAGCTGTAATAGCGCATAAGCCTTGAATGTCATGGGGTTTTCGCAAGCTTACCGTAAAGCCTATGATGACTGTAAGCATTTCACGATATAGGCGTCTAACACTGTTAAGCAGTGCTTAAATTAGTCCCTGTAATGCCCAGTCCACCAGCTAACTTCTGGGCAAGAGTTTAGCGACGATTTGCCCCTATAACTAATTATGACCCTGCCAAAGTGTGTTCGTCCCATTGAGATTCACAAGCCCAAGGAATCACTCTATATCGTGCGATTTTTAGAGGACCGCTTATATCTAGTCAGTTTTGCACAAACAAATTCTTTGTATATGCTGGACCTCAATAAATCTGCGGTTCTTTATACCGTGGTGGAGTTGGATATACCCGGCTTCGGAGATTTCTTGTCCGCGGTTACTAAGGATTTACTATTGGCTTTGGGGCAATCGGCGTAGTATCAGAGGTTGATGAACCCACTTTAGTAATTGTTACCGACATCAGTAAGCCTATCAAACTGGCTACTTGGCCATTGAGCCAAGACGACTCGGTGCATTATTTATCTGGGCATTATGCTCGGTTGGCACTTCGAGCGTCAGCGGCTATAAAAACAGGTCAGTAGTAATACAGCTGCCAGTATAACCGCCAAGCTAAGTCACAGCGCAGCGCGAAAAGGTGGATAACTGCTCGTTTATCCACTGTCTTTTTGGTTTCCAAAACAACGCTAATTGCTATACTGCGCCACCCATAAAAAATTTGTGTCTGTGCCCATGTCTGAGACTATCCTCTACACCGATTTGTCGGCCTACTACGATCTGATGTGCGCCGACATAGATTATTTAGCCCAGAGTGACACAGCCCATAGACTGCAGCAGATCTTCGGTAATCAGGGTCTTAGACACTTGGATTTAGCATGCGGTACCGGCCCGCACATACGTCATCTTATCGACCGCGGCTACGTTAGTGAGGGTATAGATCTCAATCAGCCGATGTTAGATATTGCTCAGCGGCGCTGCCCAACGGCGCAATTTAGCCGGCAAGATATGTGCGATTTTAAGGTGTCAGCCCCCGTCGACTTAATCACCTGCTTTCTCTACTCCATCCACTACACCGCTACCGTCGAAAGACTTAAAGACTGCATTAAACGGAGCCATACAGCCCTAGAGCCTAAGGGGGTGTTTTGTTTTAATAGCGTAGACAAAACCAAAATCGACAACGGCTCTTCTACTAGCCACACGGTGAAACAAGGCGGCAGCGACTTTGTTTTCAGCTCGAAATGGTTTTACTTTGGAGAGGGTGAAGAGCAAAGCCTAAAGCTCAGCATTCAAAAAACCACTGCAAATAACACCCAATCTTGGCAGGATGAACACCCTATGGTGGCAGTCAGTTTTGAGGAGTTGCGGGCGCTGCTATCACCATATTTTGACGTCCATATTTTTGAACATGACTACGAAAAGCTTGTACCTTGGAATCGCAGTACAGGAAACGCTCTTTTCGTATGCGTGAAATTATAGTGTAGTGCTGCAGCTATGGCCGCCCTGGCCATCAGCACTAAACTCTCAACTTAACCCTGAACCCTATCTGGACAAAATAAACTGCACCTGATACGCAAACTGTGACAGCAGTGCATCGCCTTCAGCGGGTGAGTCACGAGATACGTCAAACAAATCAGGTATTAAGCCCAATCCCAGCGACACGATTGCGGCTACGGCTGCCTCCGTTTCTACTATATTAAAGCGGCTAAAGAGTTCTCGCTCTTTAAAATCCTCCGCTATTTCAGCCACAATCATTTTCACCTGAGTTCGAATTGCTGCTCGAATTAATGCAGAGCTTCCGGCCCTCTCGCGAGCTATAAGAATGAACAAAGATTCATTGCCACGGATATAGCCAAATGCTGCCTGTACCGACGCGGCAATAACAGACTGCTCAGTATCAGCATCCCTCACCCCTTTCAATAATTCTCTCAATGTAATCCCGACATCGTTAACTAGCGTCAGACCCAGCTCTTCCATAGACGCAAAATGACTATAGAAAGCGGGTGGACTTAGATTGCAGGCCTTAGTAATGCGTCGCAGGCTAATACCAGATAAGCCGCTCTGATCTTGTGCCTGCATCTCTAGTGCGGCATTCATTAATTTCTCTCGATTTCCCTTTCGACTTTGCTTTGGCTTACTTGTGCTCATACAGTTTCCATTATTCAAGATTCTTATTTTAGCAGGACCTATAGTGACCCTTTAATGACAGACAGCGATGGTACGGCAAATCCCCCGCAAATACCCAAATATAGCTAACTGAGCCATAGAAAAATGGTCAGATCATTAACTTGACGCATGTTAAGTTATAGCTTAAATTTCATTTGTGTACATGCAAACACAATAAAGGTAAAAACTTGATGAATACAAGCAGTGAAGCACAGTGGCGCGACCCCAAACGCTACCTCTGGTCACTAGGTCTCCTCGTACCACTTTTCCCTGTCTTAGGCGCTCTTGTTTATGTTCAAACAGGACAAATCTGGGGCTGGTGGCTAACCCCACTTATTGTATATTTGATTATTCCCGCACTCGATTTTTTGATCGGAACCGACCACTCCAATCCGCCGGAATCGGCAGTCGCGACCTTAGAAGCTGACAATTACTACAAGTATATTGTTTATGCCTATATACCTCTGCAATATGCGGGCACCTTGATTGCCGTCTGGTTCGCCTGCACTGAGCTAGGTCCTCTGGGTATTATCGCTGGCCTATTTAGCTGTGCCTATGTGAACGGTATTGGTATAAACACTGGACACGAATTAGGTCACAAGCGCGATGTATTCAGCCAATTTCTAGCGAAACTGGCTCTGGCCCCGGTTGCTTACGGCCACTTTTATGTTGAGCACAATTTCGGCCATCATCGCCGGGTAGCTACCCCTGAAGACCCCGCTAGTTCCAAAATGGGTGAGAGCTTCTGGCGCTTCCTACCGCGTACTGTTATTGGCAGCCTTCGTTCAGCCTGTAAAATAGAGGCTCACCGTCTTGAACGTAAGGGCTTGGGGTTTTGGCATTGGCGAAACGATGTTTTACAAGCCTGGGCTATGACACTCATCTTTTTTGGCGCCTGCACCATTGTGTTAGGCTGGATGGCTTTAGTGTTTTTAGTTGTGCAAGCGGTATTGGGTGCTTCTTTGCTAGAAGTTATTAATTACGTTGAGCATTACGGATTGCTGCGCCAGAAAGATGCTAACGGCCGGTATGAGCGTTGCCTACCTAAGCACTCTTGGAACAGCAACCATATTGTTACTAACTTGGTTTTGTACCAACTGCAGCGTCATTCAGACCATCACGCCCACCCTAGCCGCGCTTTCCAAGCGTTGCGTCATTTCGACGACAGCCCACAATTACCGTCAGGCTATGCTTCCATGATGATGCTCGCGTATTTTCCACCTCTTTGGTTCAAAGTCATGAACCCTAGGGTGGTTGCACATCATCGCGGCGACTTTAATAAAGCGAACGTACATCCATCTAAAACTGAAAAATTAAAATCCTATTTTGAGACTTTCAGCAAAACGGCTAACGCATAGATAGAATATAATTTCTAACTTAGAATTAAGCGGCGTCGATTGCAGCCCGCAAAGGAGTCCGTCAGTGATAAAAAGAGCATGGCTAGTTAGCGCTATGTGTATTAGCGCATTACAAAGTCCAATCCTTTCGGCCGCGCAGTTAGAAGAAGTTATTGTCACCGCGCAGCTTCGGGAACAAAGTCTTCAGGATGTTCCGGTATCAGTGAGCGCCATCAGCGGCTCCAAGATGATGGAAGCAGGCCTATCAAAAATTGAAGATTTGCAGGCCTATGTGCCTAACTTCACAATGACGGAATCAAGTATTGGTACCGATATCTATATTCGTGGTATCGGCTCTGGCGAGAACCAGGGCTTTGAGCAATCCGTGGGTATGTATGTAGACGGCATATACTACGGTCGGGCCCAACTCGCCCGCGCGCCATTCCTAGATTTGGAACGTGTTGAAGTCTTACGTGGTCCACAGAACATTTTACTTGGTAAGAATAGTATTGCCGGCGCCATAAACATCAGTAGTGCGTCTCCAAGTAATGAAGCTGAGTTTTTTGTGCAAGGCACCTACGAGCCTGATCTTAATGAGCAAGTTATTGATTTTATGGCCTCAGGCCCTTTTACTGATAATTTCAGTGCTCGTTTCGCGATGCGCCAGCGCAAAACCGACGGCTTTGTAGAAAACCAAATCCTCGACCGCGACGAAGCCGCGCGCAAAGAGGCAACCTACCGTCTTAAATTCGCATGGGATGCCGGTAATGACTTTGATGCAAAGCTGAAACTAGAAATGGGCAGTTTTGATGTTATTGGCCGCCAGTCAGAAATTCTTACCGACAACCCCTCCGATTCAGACATCTTTCTTTTTACTGGCAGGACCTACGGTGAAATCCTAAATGACACGGTATTCCCTGATTTAGGTGCGATAGGCGGTTTACTGGGCGCATTACCAGTTGGCATTCGCAATCTGCTACAACTGCAAGATAACGGCTCCATTTTGAATCTGCAGGCGGACGACTCGGTGTTGGATCACACCGCAGATCGCAAGCGTAGCTCCAATGGCGATTTCAGTAATAACGACACGCAAAACATTACTGTAAATATGAATTGGTATTCCAACGGTAACACCTTCACGTCTATTACTGGCTATATGGCTTATCAATA
>NZ_JBLIKC010000045.1:0-11863 GCF_047636175.1 Zhongshania sp.
GGCGTGCTGTCTAAAGTTGCCCAAATTTTGAGCGACGGCGGAATTAGTATCGAAGCATTGATTCAAAAAGAGCCTGCTGATGGCGCTAGCTTAGTGCCAATGATTATTCTGACTAACCGCACAATTGAAGCCAAATTATCGGCTGCGGTAGCCCAGATCGAAGGCCTAGAAAGTATTGTGGGTGAAGTAACACGTATTCGTGTGGAATCACTAGCAGGATAATAGACGGTGGGGTAAAAGAAGGGGCATTGCCTCTTCTCTGCTGAATTAGAGAGTTATTGCGTTTTACCCATCTTAATTTAACGAATATTGAGAGTTACATTCAGTGAAATATATCAGTACCCGTGGCAAAGCGCCTGCCCTGAACTTTGAAGATGTTTTGCTAACTGGTCTGGCACCGGACGGCGGCTTGTATGTACCTGAAACCCTTCCTGAGTTCAGCAAAGAACAGATTGCAACGTGGTCGTCGCTGTCTTATACCGATCTGGCTTACCAAATAATCCAGCCCTTCATCGGCGGTTGTATTCCCGATGACGATCTCAAAGCCATTATCGATGATACCTATGTGGATTTTCGCCACCCCGCGATTGCGCCATTAGTGCAACTCGATCGCAATGAGTGGATCCTAGAGTTATTTCAGGGACCGACCTTGGCGTTTAAAGATTTTGCTTTGCAGATGTTGGGTCGCTTGCTGGACTACATCGTAGAGCGCCGCCAGCAGAAAGTGGTGATTATGGGTGCAACCTCTGGCGATACCGGCTCGGCTGCTATTCAGGGTTGTAAGCGTTGCAGCAATATCGATATTTTCATTTTGCACCCTTACCAGCGGGTGTCAGAAGTGCAGCGTCGCCAGATGACCACTGTCGTTGGCGATAATATTCATAATATTGCTTTGCGCGGTAATTTTGATCACTGCCAAGCGATGGTCAAAGCCAGTTTTGCCGACCAAAGCTTTTTGCCTGAGGGTCAGCAGTTGGTGGCGGTTAACTCCATCAACTGGGCGCGAATTATGGCTCAGATTGTTTACTATTTTTACGCCGCTTATGCGGTGGGTGCGCCAGATCGCTCGGTGAGTTTTTCGGTGCCCACTGGTAACTTTGGCGATATTTATGCCGGTTATCTAGCCAAGCGTATGGGTTTGCCTATCGAGCAACTAGTTGTAGCCACTAACCAAAACGACATTCTGCATCGCTTTATTAGTGGTAACAAATTTGAGAAATACGAGTTACTGCACACTTTATCTCCTAGCATGGATATTGTCATGTCTAGTAATTTTGAGCGCATGTTGTTTGATTGCTACGACCGCGACGGCGCTGCTATTGCAGATCTAATGCAGCGTATGAATACTGAAACTGTGTCTATCCCAGATAGCGCCTTTGCTAAAGTTCGCGGCTTGTTCGACAGCTATGGTGTCGATGATGCGTCGACCATGGAGACGATTGCTTCGGTATATGAGGCTAGCGAATATCTGCTAGATCCGCATTCAGCGATTGGGGTGAAGGCGGCGCGTGAATGCCGTCGCAATAACGCAACGCCGATGATTACCTTGGCAACCGCGCATCCAGCTAAATTTCCGGAAGCGGTAATGAAAGCGGGCTACCCGCATGCACCGGCACTGCCGCACCATATGAGCGATTTGTTTGACTTGGAAGAACGCTATGAAGTTGTCGATAATAAAATTGAGGATGTTCACGCGTTTATCGCTGCCAATATCGGCGCCTAGTTAGTGGCCGATTTTCCTGAAATTATTCTTCGTTCTCCCGCCGTCACAAATTTTTCTGCGACGGTTCCAGTCTTGCTGCAAAAGCTTTACGGTGCGCGCGGTGTGCTTCGTGATAGCGATATCGAAACCGGTTTAGAGCAACTTCCCAAGCCTGACATGAAAGGCATGGTAGAGGCCTGCAAATTACTGGCTGATGCTATTCAAAATCACAAACGACTATTAATTGTCGGTGACTTTGACTGCGATGGCGCTACCAGCACTACTGTGGGCCTGCTGGGCTTGCGCGCCTTGGGCGCGGTGCATGTGGATTATTTAGTGCCCAATCGGTTTGAGTATGGTTACGGGCTGACACCTGAAATTGTTGCGGTTGCGGCTGAGCGTCAACCGGATTTGATTATCACCGTCGACAATGGCATCTCCAGCATTGAGGGGGTAGCCGCAGCGGCCACGCTGGGTATTCCGGTGTTGGTGACGGATCACCATTTGCCGGGCGATTCACTGCCTGCCGCCGTAGCTATTGTAAATCCTAATCAACATGGCTGCCCGTTTCCCGCAAAGTCTCTGGCTGGTGTCGGGGTGATGTTCTATGTTTTATTGGCGCTGCGTAGCGAATTGCGCCAACGCGGGTGGTTTTCAGCGGCGCGTCTAGAACCAAATTTAGCCGAGTTGTTGGATCTGGTCGCCCTCGGCACTGTGGCTGATGTGGTGCCGCTAGAACAGACAAACCGGATATTAGTGACGCAAGGTTTACGGCGGATTCGTGCCGGTCGTAGTCGCCCCGGTATTCGGGCTTTGCTCCGTATTGCCGGCAAAGAAGTGAGCCGGTTAGTGGCGGCGGATATGGGTTTTGCTCTTGGTCCACGCCTAAATGCCGCGGGTCGCCTGGATGATATTAGTCTTGGTATTCGGTGTTTATTGACAGATGACGAGGACGTGGCGCTTAGTTTGGCTGCGGAGCTCGATGACTTAAATCGTGAGCGCCGCTCCATAGAACAAAGTATGCAAGATGACGCCATGAGGGTGTTGGCGCATTTACAGCTTGATGCCAGCAACATTCCCAACGGTATTTGTTTATACGATCCCACGTGGCATCAGGGCGTAGTCGGGATTTTGGCTTCGCGGATTAAAGATCGCTATCACCGACCGGTCATTGCCTTTGCTGATGCCGATGATCACGAGATGAAAGGGTCGGCAAGATCGATACCGGGCTTACATCTGCGCGATGCTTTAGATCTCTTGGCCAAGCGCAACCCCGGGTTACTCAATAAATTTGGCGGTCACGCCATGGCAGCGGGCTTGAGTTTGGCCAAGGCGGACTATCCACGGTTTGAGGTGGCTTTTGATGCGATTGTAGCGGAGTTAACTAGCGAGGAGCAGCTCACTGCTGCGGTCTACAGCGACGGCGTGCTTCAGCCGCAAGATTTTTCTATCGAGCACGCGGAGCTGTTGCGCAGCGCAGGGCCTTGGGGACAAAATTTTCCTGAGCCTAAATTTCACGGCCGCTTTCGCCTTGTACAGCAGCGTATCGTAGGTCAGCGCCATTTAAAAATGGTGTTAGCGCCGCTCGGTGATAGCGACAGCTTTAGTCAGCAAATCATTGATGCTATCGCCTTTAATATTGATACCGCGTTGTGGCCAAATCAGCAGGTTGATCAGGTTGAGGTGGTATATAAGCTCGATAGTAACTTGTTTAGAGAGCGTTTATCGGTCCAATTATTGGTTGATCACCTCCGGGCAGTGGTAGATTGATCCCAATATTTGACGCTGTATATTCGAGCAGCAGTATTGTTAATCGTTAGCGCACAGCCAATTGCTGACTAGGCTTTGCTCAGTGCCCGTCATCAGGTAAAATGCCCGCCCTTTCCACGTCTTACCGGATGTTGCTTAATGTTAGAAGTGAACGCCATACGCCAATCTCTCAAAAGCATGGGTGAAAGAACCGACGTGCTTCGGGGGTATCTTTGACTACGCCAACAAGAAAGAGCGTTTAACCGAAGTTGAGCTGGAGCTGGGCGATCCCAAAGCTTGGGATGACCCAAAGCGCGCCCAAGAGTTGGGCCGCGAGCGAGCCGCGTTAGAGACGGTTGTTGCGACTATAGAAGAGCTAGATAGTGGTGTTGCAGACTGCAGCGAACTGCTTGATATGGCAGTTGAAGACGGCGACGATGACACGATTAGTGCGATGCTGGTCGACGTTGATCGTCTTGAGCGCTCACTCGCAAGTTTAGAATTTCGCCGCATGTTTTCCGGTGAGATGGATGCCAATAATTGCTATCTTGATATTCAATCGGGTTCGGGTGGCACCGAGGCGCAAGACTGGGCCAATATGGTTTTGCGTATGTACTTGCGCTGGTGTGAAAGCCGGGGCTTTAAAGCCGATTTAGTTGAACTGTCTGACGGCGAAGTTGCCGGTATAAAAAGTGCGACCATTCACGTACAGGGCGAGTATGCCTTTGGCTGGTTGCGCACCGAAACCGGCGTTCATCGCTTAGTCCGGAAGTCGCCATTCGATTCTGGTAGCCGCCGCCATACCTCTTTTTGCTCGGTATTTATTTCGCCTGAGATAGATGACGATATCGAAATTGATATTAATCCTTCAGATGTGCGTACCGATACTTATCGCGCCAGTGGCGCTGGTGGTCAGCATATAAACAAGACTGATTCGGCAGTGCGTTTAACCCATGTTCCCACTAATATTGTGGTGCAGTGTCAGAACCAGCGATCACAGCATCAGAACCGCGACAGTGCCTGGAAAATGCTTAAAGCAAAGCTCTACGAATTAGAAATGCAAAAGCGCAACAGCGCTGCACAGGAGTTGGAAGACAGCAAGTCTGATATTGGCTGGGGCAGCCAAATTCGCTCTTACGTTTTAGATGATCAGCGGATAAAAGACTTGCGAACCAATGTGCAGACCAGCAATTGTGGCGCGGTACTAGACGGTGACCTAGATCAGTTTATGGAAGCGAGCTTAAAGAGCGGTTTGTGATATTAGTTTGTGTTACAAACCCCAAAATATGTTTTTATTTAACGTCTAACGCTACTTTAAATGCGTGTGACCCAAGGAATGTACCATGTCAGAACAGCACAACGAAGCTGAACACGTTCAGGAAGAGAATCGTCTTATAGCTGAGCGCCGCGCCAAATTATCGGCGATCCGCGAGAAGCGCAATGCCTTCCCAAATCACTTTCGTCGTGAAGACTATGCCGACCGTTTACAAGCTGAACTGGGCGAGAAGGGCAAGGACGAGTTAGAGGCTTTAGATCGTCAGGCCAGTATTGCGGGCCGGATTATGGCCAAGCGTGGTCCGTTTATGGTGCTGCAAGATATGTCTGGACGCATCCAAGTCTATGTTGATAAAAAACAGTTTCCTGAAGAACTTGCCAGCGAGATTAAGACCTGGGACATCGGCGATATTATTTCTGCCACTGGTCCCGTGCACAAGTCGGGCAAGGGCGATCTCTACGTTTATATGAAAGAGACGTCACTGCTGACTAAATCTCTGCGCCCGCTGCCAGATAAGTTTCATGGCTTGCAAGATCAAGAGATTCGTTATCGTCAGCGATATGTCGATCTGATCATGAATGAATCATCGCGCCGTACTTTTGCGATTCGCTCAAAAATGATCAGTTCCATCCGCAACTTCTTGCAGCAGCGTGATTTTGTTGAAGTGGAAACGCCGATGATGCAAGTGATTCCTGGCGGCGCGAGCGCGCGTCCGTTTGTGACGCATCACAATGCCCTGAGTATGGATATGTATTTGCGTATTGCGCCAGAGTTGTACCTGAAGCGCTTGGTTGTCGGTGGTATTGAGCGGGTATTTGAGATTAACCGCAACTTCCGCAACGAAGGCCTTTCAACTCGGCATAACCCAGAATTCACCATGATCGAATTCTATCAGGCATATGCAGACTACAAAGACATGATGGATTTGACCGAGGCGATGTTGCGCAATACGGCGCAGGAGGTATTGGGTACCACAACCATTAACTATCAGGGCAGCGAATACGATTTGGCGCAGCCGTTTACTCGTCTGTCGGTGTTCGATTCCGTGCTCCTGCACAACGCTGACATTAGCGCAGCGCAATTGGCGGATATGGCACAGGCAAGCGCCATTGCTAAAAAATTGGGTGTCGATGTTAAAGGCAGCTGGGGCTTGGGTAAGATACAGATCGAAATTTTTGAAGAGACAGTTGAGCACAAATTGGATCAGCCGACTTTTATTACCGAATACCCAACAGAAGTGTCGCCGCTGGCACGCCGCAATGATGACAATCCTTTTGTTACTGATCGCTTTGAGTTTTTCGTTGGTGGCAGAGAATTGGCAAATGGCTTCTCCGAGTTAAATGACTCTGAAGACCAGGCTGAGCGCTTTATGGCGCAGGTTTCTGAGAAAGACGGCGGCGACGACGAGGCTATGCATTATGACGCCGACTATATTGCGGCTCTTGAGTACGGTTTGCCGCCAACAGCGGGTGAGGGTATTGGTATCGACAGATTGGTTATGTTGTTCACTAATGCGCCCTCGATTCGCGACGTGCTGTTATTTCCTCATATGCGTCCGGAGTAGTTTGAGGATCGCTTTTCAGGTGCCCACGGTGACACCTGATTGGCTATCTTTCAACTCTATTTCACGCCTTTGGATTTTGATATAAAACCTGCCTAGACAGTCACTTGTGCAACTATGCTATAGTGTTTGTTATCGCTGTTTAGCATTGGGGATTTATACAATGAGTATCGAAAACGTCGATTTATTTGACGGTCTGATGCCGGAAGAAATTCAGATTTTACGCGACACCAGTGTGGTGCGTGAATACGCCAAAAATACAGTTTTGATCCACGAAGGTGACGTGGCTGACTCACTTTATGTCGTCGAGTCAGGGCGCGTGAAAGTGTATTGCAGTGACAAGGGTGGCAAAGATTTTGTCTTGAATATTCTTGAGCACGGTGATTATTTTGGCGAATTAGCGCTGCTTGATGACGATAAGCGGTCAGCGTCGGTAAGGGCGATGGAATCTAGTAAAGTCCGCATTATTTATAAAGAAGACTTTAAAGCGATATTAGATCTGCACCCAAATATTACCCGTATTCTTAATAAAAACCTGACTCGTCGGATTCGTAAATTAACGAATGATGTTAAGAGTCTGGCGTTACAGGATGTCTATGGCCGGGTGGTTAAAGTGCTGACCGGTTTGGCGCAGCCTGCTGCTGAAGATGGCAGTATGCGTATTGAGGAAAAGCTTACCCAACAAGAAATTGCTGATAGGGTGGGCTCGTCGCGGGAAATGGTCGCGCGTATATTGAAAGATCTAACTATCGGTGAGTACATCGACGTTGATGGTCGTCATATTGTGATTAAGCGCAAGCTACCAGAAAGCTACTAGCCATAGTTTTGAGCCTATAGTTTGGAGGGATCGCTTGAAAACTGCATTGCTTTCTTTAGCCTAGACATTGAAGCGTCGGATTAAACATCCGGCGCTTTTGTATCTGCTCCGTAATAACGTGGGTATTGCTGTTCTAGACTGGGTTTGCCGCCGTGGGTTAACCCGGTACTGTCCCCTTAAATAATTTACTCCCCGACAATAAGCTCAGCCGTTCCTTTACTGAATTTTGCATGCAGTTTTTGGCCTTTTTCTAGCCCAGTGGCATCACGTACTATTGCGCCGCCATGGTCGCTGATAATGGCGTAGCCACGGTGTAAGGTTTGTTCCGGCCCAAGCGTTTTGAGTTGCTGCTGCATATTCTTTAAGGCGATTCGTGGTTGCTGCAGCTGCTGTTTCATTGCGTGTTGTAAGCGGCCACGCAGCGCTTGAAGTTCTCTGTGCTTGGTTTTTAGTTGCCGCTCGGGGTTTAGCAGTGCCAGCTGTTGGTTTGCAGCAACAAGGCGCTGTTGACGTTGGTTTTGGGTTTGCTGCCATTGCCGGCCAAGACGAATCTCTAAATCATCTAGGCGCTGACTTTGTTCGCGTAACTGACTGCGCGGGTCGCGCACGCGCTGCGTAAGCGATAGCAGTTGTTCGCGCCAGCGAGAAATTCTGCGAAGCTGGCTATTTGCCAGTCGGCCTTTTAGCAACTGCAAGCGAGAAGTCAGTTCACTTTGATCGGGACTCAGCAACTCGGCGGCGGCTGAGGGTGTCGCGGCGCGAATATCGGCAACAAAGTCACTGATGCTGAAATCGACTTCGTGGCCCACCGCACTAACTACCGGTAAGGAAGAGTTATGGATAGCTTCAGCGACGATGCGCTCATTAAATGGCCATAAATCTTCTAAGGAGCCACCGCCGCGTGAGACCAGGATCACATCGAAGTCCTTCTTTCCTTCACTCTGCCAAATATTAGCCTGCAACACTGCCTTAGCGATTTGTTGGGCTGCATGCTCGCCTTGAACCAATACCGGCAGTACGCTGATCTGCATACTGGGCCAGCGTCGCTGAAATACTGATAGAATATCGTGAATGGCAGCGCCGGTGGGCGATGTCACTACAGCAATATGACGAATACTGTCCGGAAGCGGTTTTTTGTTGGCGGAGTCAAACCAACCAGCAGCCATAAGCTCTTGTTTGAGTTTTTCGAAGGCTTGCGCTAAGGCCCCAGCACCTGCGGCCTGCATGCTCTCAACAATTAATTGGTAGTCACCACGACCTTCATACAGGCTGACCTTACCCCGAACATTAACTTGTTGGCCGGGCTCAGGCGAAAAATTGACTCGAGCATTCCGGCCTTTAAAGAAAGCGCAGCGAATCTGCGCTCGGTCATCTTTTAGGGTGAAATACCAGTGGCCGGAGCTTGGGCGCGACAAGGTAGACAGCTCGCCACTGACAGTAACCTGAGCGAAGCAGTCTTCCAGTAATTGTTTTGCCAGACCATTTAATTGGCTGACGCTGAGGGTTTGTGGCGGTTCTTGTGTATTCATTGGTGCATTATATCAATATATGGGGTTTGGTGGCTAAGAATCGGTTTACTCGGCGGCGCCCATCAATTAAAATTGTGAAGATTCTAGCCACAGGCACCGGAATCAAAATATGTTACGCATTTCTCAAGAAGCTCTCACCTTTGATGATGTACTTCTACTCCCCGGTTACTCCGAGGTCACCGCTAAAGATGTTAGCTTAAAGACAAAGTTAACTCGCAATATCTCACTGAATATTCCGCTAGTCTCGGCTGCGATGGATACTGTTACTGAAAGTGCCTTGGCCATTGCTCTTGCCCAAGAGGGCGGTATCGGCATTATTCATAAAAGCATGACAATCGCGCAGCAGGCCCAAGAAGTGCGCGCGGTTAAAAAGCACGAAAGCGGTATTGTTAAAGACCCCATTACCATCGAAGCCAGCGCACCTTTAAGCGAGTTGTTTGAGTTGCGTCGTCGCCACAAAATTTCTGGTGTACCTGTGCTAGATAAAGGCGAGCTGGTTGGCATTGTCACCAGCCGCGACGTGCGTTTTCAGGAAGAGTTAGATGTTCCTGTATCAAGCATGATGACTCCAAAGGAAAAGCTTGTCACAGTTAAAGAAGGTGTCGATATGGCGGTGGCGCGTGAGCTGTTGCATCGTCACCGCATCGAAAAAGTATTAGTGGTCAACGATGATTTCGAACTTACCGGCATGATCACCGTTAAAGACATGAACAATGCCCAAACCTATCCCTTTGCCTGTAAAGACAGTGCCGGTCAGCTGCGCGTTGGCGCATCGGTTGGTACTAGCGCAGATACCGATGATCGTGTGGCGGCACTGGTTGCAGCGGGCGTAGACGTGCTGGTGGTTGATACCGCTCACGGTCACTCCTTGAATGTTATTAATCGGGTGCGGTGGATTAAAGAACACTACCCACAAGTTGATGTTATTGGTGGCAATATTGCTACCGCCGCGGCGGCACTGGCTTTGATTGAAGCGGGCGCAGACGGCGTAAAAGTCGGTATTGGGCCAGGCTCAATTTGTACTACCCGCATCGTTACCGGTGTCGGTGTGCCACAAATTAGCGCCATTGCTAATGTTGCTGAGGCACTGAAGGGAACAGGGGTACCACTGATTGCTGATGGCGGTATTCGGTTCTCCGGTGATCTGTCTAAAGCCGTAGTCGCCGGCGCCAGCGCGGTCATGATGGGTTCGATGTTTGCGGGCACAGAAGAGGCCCCCGGCGAAGTCGAGTTATTCCAAGGCCGCACCTATAAGTCGTACCGCGGTATGGGTTCACTTGGTGCCATGACCAAAACTCAAGGCTCCAGCGATCGCTACTTCCAAAGCGCAGAAGACGGTGCTGAAAAATTGGTACCCGAAGGCATTGAAGGTCGCGTTGCTTATAAAGGTCCGCTGTCCGCTATTGTGCATCAATTAATGGGCGGTTTACGCTCTGCTATGGGTTACACCGGTAGCCTCGATATGGAAGCGATGCGCAGTGTTCCTGAGTTTGTCCGAGTGACATCTGCCGGTATGAATGAAAGCCATGTTCATGACGTTAGCATCACCAAAGAAGCGCCCAACTACCCGACCTGATATGCCCGTATAAATTATTGTTTTTAACTACAGAAACCCGCTGCTAATACCCGTAAAGCAGCGGGTTTCTGTTTATTTGAATTGTTGTCAGTAAATTTTGCTGAATTAATTGAGAGAGCCACTGTGTCCATTCCTGATATTCATGCCCACCGAATTCTAATTCTTGATTTTGGTTCGCAGTACACCCAATTAATCGCCCGTCGTATTCGTGAGATTGGTGTATATTGCGAAATTCGCGCTTTTGATATTGATGAAGCAGACATCGACGCCTTTAAGCCCTCGGGATTTATTTTGGCGGGTGGACCGGAGTCGGTCACCGAAACTGACTCACCTAGGGCGCCGCAGAAAGTGTTCGAGTTTGGTGTGCCGGTTTTAGGGATTTGCTACGGCATGCAAACCATGGCCGAACAAATGGGCGGCAAAGTGGAAGGTTCGCCAGTGCACGAGTTTGGCTATGCGCAAATAAAATTAGAAACCGCTAGTGCCCTGACCCTGGATATTGCAGATCATATCGATACTAGCGACGGTAAAACGCTGCTGGATGTGTGGATGAGTCATGGCGACAAAGTGATTCAATTACCTGAGGGCTTTGAAATATTGGCTTCTACACCGTCGTGCCCAATAGCGGCAATGCAATGTGAAGCGAAGAAATTCTACGGAGTGCAGTTTCATCCGGAAGTCACTCATACGCTGCAGGGTCAGCGTATTTTTGAACACTTTGTACTGAAATTGTGTGGCTGTGAAGCCTTGTGGACGCCTGCCAATATTGTTGAAGACGCGATAAAAAAAGTGCGCGCTCAGGTGGGTGACCAGAAAGTATTGCTGGGTTTGTCTGGGGGTGTAGACAGTTCAGTGGTTGCGGCTCTGCTGCATAAGGCCATTGGCGCGCAACTAACCTGTGTGTTTGTCGATAACGGTTTGCTGCGCAAGAATGAAGGCGACCAAGTTATGGATATGTTCGCCAAAAATATGGGTGTGAAGGTGATTCGTGCTGATGCCGAAGATGCTTTTTTGAACAAGCTCGCAGGCGAAGCTGACCCAGAGAAAAAGCGTAAAATTATTGGCAATATGTTCATTAATATCTTTGATCAAGAAGCCACCAAGCTTAAGGATGTTCACTTTTTGGCGCAGGGAACAATCTATCCCGATGTTATCGAGTCGGCGGCCTCAAAAACCGGCAAAGCTCATGTTATTAAGTCCCATCACAATGTGGGAGGTTTACCCGACGATATGGCGATGGACTTGGTTGAGCCGCTGCGGGAGTTATTTAAAGATGAAGTTCGCCGTATCGGCCTTGAGCTAGGTTTACCTTACGATATGGTCTATCGTCATCCTTTCCCCGGTCCGGGTTTGGGCGTGCGTATACTCGGTGAAGTTAAACAGGAATACGCCGATATTCTACGTGAGGCCGACGCAATATTTTTAGAAGAGTTACATCGCGCCGACTGGTATCAAAAAACTAGCCAGGCCTTTGCGGTGTTCCTGCCAGTCAAGTCTGTTGGTGTAGTAGGAGATGCCCGGCGCTATGAATACGTGATTGCCTTGCGGGCGGTAGAAACCATCGACTTTATGACAGCCCGCTGGGCACACTTGCCTTATGAGCTATTGGAAACGGTTTCAAATCGTATCATCAATGAAATAAAGCAAGTATCG
>NZ_JBLIKC010000046.1:0-11066 GCF_047636175.1 Zhongshania sp.
GAGTACGAGCAGTACAGCCAAGAATTTCGCTGGATCTCAGCGCCTGGTGAAACCTTCGACTTTATTGCCGGCGCGTATTTCCAATATAACGAAATCGACTTCTTTGACTCAATTGTTGTCTCTACCACGCTTGTTCCTCAGCTGATTAATGCGGCAGATCTTCTAGAAGGCGGTGGTCGCGGCGATATCGATCCCGGCGCTAATGGCAACAGCGGCTTTGAGTTACTCGGCATTGGTGATGCAGGTAACTCTCTGTTAAACCTGCGCTCACCACGTGACTTCAAGAGTGACTCCATTATCGGCTCTACCTTTTTACAAGGTACATGGATAATGACTGATACCCTGCGTTTAACACTCGGTGGTCGATACACCTACGAAAAGAAAAGTGGTAGTCGTAAACTTGAATTCGGCTTGCCGGATGGTTCAATTTTACCGATTGGGGAAACCGATACTGCGGCGGCTGTTACTTTTGCTGCGGAGCGACACGACTTGGCGGGTAAGCGGACTGAATCACAATTTGCGCCGCTGTTAAACGTGCAGTGGGACTTCAGTGATGAAGCCATGACATATTTCTCAGCACGACGTGGCTTTAAATCTGGCGGTTTCGACGCTAGATCTAATGCTTCGCCCAGCGACGAACCTACACCGTCTAACCCAACTGCCACCGTTACCAACCCTAGAGTATTGATTGGTAGCTTCGAGTTTGAAGAAGAGCGTGCGACCTCCTATGAACTGGGTTTAAAAACCAGCTTATTTGACGGTGTTGCTGAGTTGAACTCTGCGCTGTTCTATACCCAGTTCGACAACCTTCAGGTCAGTGTTTTTGATGGCACATTAGGTTTCAACGTAGGTAACGCTGCAGGAGCGATTACCCAGGGTGTTGAGTTTGATGGCCGTATCGCTTTAAGCGAGCATGTCATTCTTGGTGCGGGCCTGGCGTTTTTAGACTTTGAGTTTCAAGACCATAAATTTGGTACTTGTATTCAAGATCAAATACCAGACAACGCTAACGGCATAAACTGTGATTACACTGGTAAAACTAACCAATACGCCGCCGACTACTCAGGCAACCTACTGCTGGGCTATGAGCGTGAAGTGGGTAACTCACTAATCTTACGAGCTAATCTTGACGCAATCTTCAGTGATGAATATCACCCATCGCCAAACCTAGACGACCGCGTGAAACAAGATGCGTTTATTCAGTACAACGGCCGTATTTCCCTTTCGTCTAATGATGGCCGCTGGGATATAGCATTACTAGGTAAAAACCTTACTGATGAACTGATCGTGCTATATGCCATTGATACGCCCGTCGCCAAAAAAGTAATTGCAGGAGCCACAACACACCACGGCTTCACCAACCCGCCTAGAACCTTTGCAGTTCAAGCGTCTTATCGCTGGTAAAACTAAGGTACTTGCTTGCCGGTTTTGGGTTTGGACGCCCAAAACTGGCTTTTTTTTTCTAAATTATCAAATTAGATTTTCTTACACTGATCTATCAATTGATTAATTAAAGCAGCTTTCAATTTTCCTTATCAAGATGCTGACTTATTCAGCGTCGAATTCTACACGGTTACTTCCAGCGGCCTTTGCTCTATACATCGCTTTATCGGCACAGTGTATTGACTCTTCAACGGTTCGAGAAGCTCGCAGTACCGATACACCAAAAGTGGCTGTTACGTGTGCCTTACCAACGTCAAAATGCTGAGCGGTGATCACCACGCGCATACGTTCTATGACCTCACTGCTCTGGTCTAGCGTTGTACTGGGCATGCAAATAATAAACTCCTCGCCCCCGTATCGGTAAATTCGATCATATGGACGAAGGTGCGACTTTAGTTTTTTAACGGTAGAGACTAATACGACATCCCCCTCTGCATGACCATAGTGATCATTGATACGTTTGAAATGGTCAAGATCTACCATCGCAATCACGCAAATCTGCTTTCCTCGCTGGACCAGCGCCTGCTGTTAGCAGAGCTCAGTCAGCAGTCTAGCTCGGGTTTTCGCTTCCGTGAGCGGATCTCGATTTTGCACGACGGCGGCGAACTCTTCTCCCAGGGCCTGAATTTTTGTCCGCATTTTCACTATGCTATTGTCGAAAGGGTCCCATTCACGAACCAGGATAGGTAGGCCATCGGAAATCCGCTGAATTAGATGTCGCGACCTTCTGTGCATTTTCTCATGGGCTTTTCCCAAGGATATAAATAGTGGGTTTTCTTGCAAAAACTGCAAGTCAGGGCTGTTGTACCATTGACCGAAACTACAGGGAAAATGGACGTCATTTCTTAGATCTAACGGCTCTGGGCCTTACGGGAAATCAACACCCGCTGTAAATTCTTATACCATTGCTCGTGGCTATATAGGGCCTGATCAAGGTCCACAATGACTTTCTGGACCTGTTGATTGCTGAGAGAATCTATATTTATGATCTCGTTCTAGGTCTACTACTCAGACATTAAACGCAATAACTGGAACCTTAAGCGTGGGGTGGAATAATGAGTTTATTAAACGGTATAGACTGTGCCTGATAGCGAATAGCTATCTGTCCAAACGTTCCGAGGACTACATCTTTTATTGTACTGATTTTCCGTCCGCGCTTTGAATTCAAATATCTACTTACTTATTGATTAGCACTTTCGATTCATAGCGCTATTGCTGGGGATCTTCTGAGTGATAATCTTACCGATGTAGTATGCTTCGTCAGTAATTCACAAGCCTGACTCATTTCATTACAGGTGGTATTTACATGGCGGCAGGTTCTCTTCTAGCCCTTTTTGATGATATTGCGACGCTGCTGGATGATATTTCGGTGATGTCCAAGATCGCAGTAAAAAAGACTGCCGGCGTCTTGGGTGATGATTTAGCTGTTAACGCCGAGCAAGTGGGCAATTTGCGCGCCGAGCGTGAGCTCCCGGTGGTTTGGGCGGTGGCTAAAGGGTCTTTACTCAACAAGCTTATTATTGTTCCCATTGTATTACTGGCCAGTCTATTTATGCCTTGGCTAATCACGCCTGTACTGATGCTCGGCGGCGTGTATTTATGCTTTGAAGGTGCAGAAAAAATCTGGCATGCCATTGCCCATCGCAATACAAAGGATCATTCCCAGACCCGCGCGCTGCTCGAAGATAGCAATGTCGATTTACTCTCATTAGAAAAAGAACGAGTTAAAGGTGCTATTCGTACTGACTTCATTTTGAGTTTAGAAATCATTGTCATCGCACTGAGCACTGTGCAGCAGGCACCGTTCGCCAAGCAGGCAGTGGTGCTGTCTATTGTTGCGCTAGGGGTAACATTTGCAGTCTACGGCTTGGTCGCCATGATAGTTAAGATAGATGATCTTGGCTTGTATTTTCTTAAATCGGCCACCGCGGCGGTAAAATCCCTAGGTGGATTTTTACTATGGTTGGCGCCGGTTTTGATGAAAACCTTAACGGTTGTTGGTACCTTGGCGATGTTTTTAGTAGGCGGTGGCATATTAACGCACGGCGTAGATCACTACATTGCGTTTGGCGTCGCCCTCTCCCATCTAGATGTTTTCAGTAACGCCTTTGCAAATGGTCTTAGCCAAAATATCTTTAATGGCCTTATTGGCATGCTAATAGGTGCGGCGGTGGTTGCCGTGTTTACAACCGCGTCTGATAAGCGGTGATTTACTGGGCTCATTTAAACGATCTCCTGCATTTCAATACTGATTAATCTTTGCCGAATAGTGTTTTTTCGTGAATTGTAGGCCTGCTTAGCGATAGTTGAGGTTTAGCTCGCGCGATCTATATGGTCTATAGCAAGTTGTAAAAAGCACACTGAACTTCCCCGTATGGCTAAAATAAATCACAAGAGATCGACTTCTTATAGCTTAGCTGAAGACGGTATATCTCGAATTAAACCCCAAATTTTCACTAAAATAACTCCATGTATTGTCCAAACGACGGGTAAAATATTCCCAGAGATGCAGAAAATACCGCTAAGCGTATCTACTCAAAATGTGGATGCCCTAATTGCACGCAGTATCTACTGCGGTTTATGTCTGCAGTTCAATTCATAGTAAATCAATAAGTTAAGTATCGACGGAGCACGCCGCATGGGTATTATTGAAAGAAGCTTGTCTGAGTTAGCTAATTATCTCGATGGAGAGGTAGTTGGCGATGCAAATTATATGATTTCTGGAATTGCAGATTTACAGACTGCCGTGGCTTCTGAGCTGTCGTTTATTAATCAAGAATCGTACTTGCAGTATCTGCCCGAATCTTCGACCGGCGCCGTTATTCTTAGCGCTGAGTTCGCAGATAAATATGACGGTAATAAGCTGATCGTTAACAATGCTTATCTCGCCTACGCCAAGGTTTCGGCACTGTTCGAATCGCTGTCAGTGGTGGCGACTGGTATTCACCCCTCCGCGGTGATTGCGGCGACTGCCAAGATCGATTCCACTGCATCCATTGCCGCCAACTGCGTTGTTGGCGAATTTGCTCTTATTGGAGCTGGTGTTAGGCTTTATCCAGGTGTATCCATCGGTGACCGGGCTAGCGTTGCTGACAACACCTTAATCCATCCAAACGTGGTTATTTACCACGCGGTAAGCGTTGGCAAGAACTGCATCATTCACAGCGGCACGGTTATCGGCTCTGACGGTTTCGGCTTTGCGCCAAGTCGCGATGGCTGGCAGAAAATCCACCAGTTGGGTGGTGTTATTATTGGCGACGATGTCGAAATCGGCTCTAACTGCTCGATAGACCGAGGTGCCCTAGGCAACACCATCATTCACGATGGTGTGATTATGGACAATCTGGTGCACGTTGCGCACAACGTCAAAATCGGTAAACGCTCAGCCATTGCCGGTTGTGTTGGCATTGCCGGCAGTGCCAATATTGGCGAAAACTGCACCGTTGCCGGCGCCGTGGCCATTAATGGACATATTGATATTGCCGACAATAGCCACTTCCACGGCGGCACTATTGTGACCAAGGGCAATAGCGAAGCGGGCGTTTTCGCCTCGGCAACGCCGATGCAAGAAGTGAAGAAATGGCGTCGCAACTCGGTGCGATATACCCAGCTCGATGATATGTCGAACCGCATCAGGCAACTAGAGAAACAGTTAAAAGCCTTATTACCAGCAGACCCTGCCGAGTAATTTGCCAATAAAAAAGGCCGCTTTCGCGGCCTTTTTACTATTCCCGCTTTAATGCGGAAAAATATTTGCCTAAGCGTGATTCAACTCAGGCTTTTAACTTCTTTGCCAGGAACAGCCAAGTCTCCAAAACAGAGTCCGGGTTCAGGGACACGCTGTCTATGCCCTGCTCCATCAGCCACTGGGCAAAATCTGGGTGATCAGATGGACCCTGACCGCATATCCCGATGTATTTACCGTGCTTTTTACAGGCATCTATCGCCATTTTCAGCAATGCTTTTACCGCGTCATTGCGCTCATCGAAGAGGTGAGCAATTAATCCTGAATCGCGATCTAGACCTAAAGTAAGCTGAGTTAAGTCGTTTGAGCCAATTGAGAAACCATCGAAATACTGCAGAAATTGCTCTGCGAGTAAGGCGTTAGCTGGTAGTTCGCACATCATCACGACCCGCAAGCCATTCTCACCGCGTTTCAAACCATTGGCTTCCAGCAACTCGATAACTTGCTTAGCTTCACCAACGGTCCGCACGAAAGGCACCATAATCTCAACGTTAGTGAGATCCATATCGTTGCGAACTTTCTTAAGCGCACGGCATTCCAGTTCGAAACACTCCCGAAATGAATCAGAAATATAGCGCGACGCACCCCGGAAGCCGAGCATGGGATTTTCTTCAGATGGCTCGTACAAGCTGCCACCGATTAAGTGAGCGTATTCATTGGATTTAAAATCGGACATCCGCACAATAACGGGTTTGGGATAAAACGCGCTGGCAATCGTGGATATACCTTCAACCAGTTTTTCTACGTAAAACTCTACCGGGCTAGAGTAGCCAGCAATACGGCGCTTCACTGCCGCTTGCACATCGCGGGGAATATCGTCGTAATTCATCAGCGCTTTAGGGTGCACGCCAATCATGCGGTTGATAATGAATTCCAAGCGCGCCAAGCCCACTCCAGCATTGGGGTAGCCTTGGAAGTCAAAGGCACGGTCAGGATTGCCAACGTTCATCATTACCTTGAACGGCAATTCTGGCATGGCCTCTAGTTTATTGCGGTTAATATCGAAATCGAGAATACCGTCGTATACCATGCCGGTGTCTCCTTCTGCGCAAGACACCGTGACGGGCGTTCCATCTTTTAGCAGCTCGGTGGCGTCACCGCAGCCCACGACCGCAGGAATGCCCATCTCACGAGCAATGATCGCTGCATGACATGTGCGCCCGCCACGGTTAGTAACAATGGCTGAGGCGCGCTTCATTACCGGCTCCCAGTCTGGATCGGTCATATCGGTAACCAGCACATCGCCCTGCTGAACTTGATCCATTTCGCTGATATTGGCAATCAACCGCACCGGTCCAGCACCAATACGCTGACCAATAGAGCGACCTTCACATAATACCGCGCCTTTTTCTTTTAAGAGGTAGCGTTCCATCAAAGTAGCGGATTCACGACTTTTAACGGTCTCTGGGCGGGCTTGGACGATATAGAGTTTGCCGTCATCGCCATCTTTGGCCCACTCGACATCCATTGGCCGACCGTAATGCTTTTCAATGGTCATCGCTTGCTTGGCAAGGTCGAGTACTTCTTCGTCGGTCAAGCAAAATTGATTGCGCTGGTCTTCACTAACATCCACGGTCTCAACAGATTTACCGGCGCTAGCATCGCTGCCGTAAATCATTTTAACCATTTTGCTACCGAGGTTTCGGCGCAGCACCGCAGGACGGTCTTTCTCAAGTGTCGCTTTGTGAACATAAAACTCATCGGGGTTTACTGCACCCTGCACAACGGTTTCACCCAGGCCATAGGACGCAGTAATAAACACCACGCCGTCGAAACCTGACTCAGTGTCCATAGAAAACATAACGCCAGCGGCGCCGGTGTCTGAACGCACCATGCGCTGAATACCCGCCGACAGTGCAACATCGGCGTGCTCAAAGCCTTGATGAACACGATAGGCAATCGCGCGGTCATTGTATAAGGAGGCAAACACTTCCTTGATCGCGATCATAATATTGTCGAGGCCGCGAATATTTAAGAAGGTTTCTTGCTGGCCGGCAAAAGAGGCGTCCGGTAAATCTTCTGCGGTTGCCGATGAACGCACCGCGAAAGACATGGCATCGTTGCCATCAACCAGCTTGGCATAGGCTTCAACGACAGCCGCGTTTAGTGCTTCAGGGAACGGTGTTTCAACAATCCACTGACGAATCTTCTTACCCACAACAGCAAGATTCTTTACATCCTCAATATCAAAGCCGTCTAGCGCGGCAATAATTCGATCGTTCAAACCACTTTGCTGCAAGAAATCGCGGAAGGCGTCGGCAGTGGTCGCAAAACCACCGGGCACCGATACACCGACTTGTGAGAGCTGGCTAATCATTTCACCTAGGGATGCGTTCTTGCCGCCAACGCGATCAACATCATTCATTCCAAGGTCGTTGAACCAGATTACGTATTCAGACACGTGCTATCTCCCAATTTACAAAGTGACCGTATTACGGTTATAAGGGTGCAAGAAATTAACACGGGTTATACTAAAGTAAGTAATTTGGAAATTCCCGTCGAAAAACTCAGTGCATTAGGTAAAAAAACTACATGATTCGTCCGGCTTTTTTTATATCAGACAGTACCGGTATCACTGCCGAGACCTTGGGCAGCAGTGTTTTAGCGCAATTTGACAACCAAAAATTTGAGCACATTATCGTGCCTTACGTCGACAATGCCCAAAAAGCGAACTCGGCGGTAGAGAAAATTAATCGGGCTGCAGATGAATGCGGCAACCAACCGATTGTGTTTGATACCCTTGTCGACGAAGACCTGCGCGCGATTATTGCCACCAGCCGCGGCTTTATTGTAGATGTTCTTGGCACATTTGTTAGTCAAATTGAGATAGCCCTAGGTGAAAAACCCTCGCGCACGGTTGGCCGCGTTCAGAATGCCGACAAAGATATGCTTTATAAGCAGCGTATTGATGCGGTGAATTACGCCCTAGACAACGACGATGGCGCCAGGTTAAACCGCTACGACCAAGCCGAAGTCATTTTAATTGGGGTTTCTCGCAGCGGTAAAACCCCAACCTGCCTGTATTTGGCGATGCAATCGGGGATATTTGTTGCCAACTACCCGATTACCGACGAAGACATGGAAAGTGATCGCCTGCCAAAAGCCTTGCTAGATCATCGCAGTCGCTTGTTTGGTTTGACGATCGATGCTGAGCGTTTATCGGCTATACGCAGCGAGCGCAGGCCAGACACTCGCTATGCGTCGTTGCGCCAATGTGAAGACGAGTTGCGCCAAGCAGAAGCCATGTTTAAACGATTTGGTCTTCCCTATCTCGATATCACCCATGCATCAGTAGAGGAAATTGCCACCCGAGTGCTAGTGGATACTGGACTGCGCGGACATAAACGCTAATGAATACCACCACCGCCGCTGAAGGCCAAGACCAAGACCAAGACCAAGACCAAGCACCGAAAAACAGCTACCGCGCTAATACAGCTATGGTCTTGCCCGGTGGCGGCGCTCGGGCCGCCTATCAAGTCGGGGTGCTTAAAGCCCTGGCAGAAATTCACGGTAAACGCCCTGGCAACCCCTTTCCTATTCTTGGCGGCACCTCCGCCGGCTGCATAAATGCGGTATCACTGGCCGCTGGTGCACATCATTTTGTTGGCACCGTAGAAAAACTGGAGATGCTCTGGCGGGATCTCAGCACCGACAAAATTTATCGTGCCGACTTTTTCGGCGTATTGCGCAATGCCCTGCGACTCACTTATTCACTATTCAACTCGGGATCCCCCGGTGACAGGCCAGTGGCGCTGTTAGACAATAGCCCGCTGCGAGAAATACTTCGCCAATATGTTAGCTTCGAAAATATCGGTGTAAATATTTTGAACGGCGACTTGGATGCCCTTTGTCTCACAGCTATGAATTACACTCAGGGGGTTTCTGAAACATTTTTTCAGGGCGGGCCCCAGTACGCCGGCTGGCAGCGCTGGCGCCGGCAAGGTATGGCCACACCGATACAACTCCAACATTTGATGGCATCAACGGCTATTCCGACAATTTTTCCACCGGCTAAGCTGGGCCGAGACTACTATGGCGACGGTGCTTTACGGCAATTAGCCCCCATCAGCCCGGTGATTCATCTCGGCGCAAATAGAGTGCTGGTTATTCCCGCCAATGGTCATAAACGTCAATATCCGAAAATACCTAAAGCTGCACAGTCACCTGGGTTTGGCCAAATCATTGGTCACCTGCTTAACAGCGCATTTATTGACAGTATCGAAACTGATATTGAGCGCCTCGAGCGTATTAATGAATTGGTTCGCATGATCCCCGATGAAGATCGGGGCATGATGGGTAAGGAGCTGCTTCCCATAGACTGCCTAGTTGTTAGCCCCAGCGAGGACATAGATCGTATTGCCGATGATCACGTAAACGAACTGCCCCGCTCACTGAGAATTTTTCTGCGCCGCACCGGTAGTACAGGAAATAGTGGCGGTGGTGTCAGTATCGCTAGCTACCTTTTGTTCACGCCGGAATACTGCGGAAAGCTCATCGACCTTGGCTACCGCGACGGCATGGCGCAGCGAGACGAGTTGCAGACCTTTCTATACCGCGATTAGATCAAATCGGCTAACCGCTGGACCTCGTACAGGCCCCTAAGAACATTGGAGCTATACATGATTCAGCAAGTAAGCCTGTTATTTATTCTACTCTCTAATTTAATCCTCCCCGCTTCTGCCGCAGAAAATAGCGCTATCAAATGGCGGGAATGGAGCCCTCAAGTTTTTAGTGAAGCTAAAGCGTCCGGCAAGCACATCATACTCAATGTTGAAGCCGTATGGTGTCATTGGTGCCATGTAATGGACCAAAAGACCTATAGCGATCCCCAGGTCGGGGCCGCAGTTGGCAAAGATTTTATCGCCATTAAAGTAGATCACGACGCTCATCCAGGGATCGCCGCGCGCTATCGGGCCTGGGGTTGGCCTGCAACTATTTTTTATAATAGCGATGGCGTAGAAATTGTTAAACGTGCTGGCTATATTCCACCTGACTCAATGACGGCCTTACTCAATGCGATTGTTCGCGATCCCAGTCCAGAAAATACTGGCGGCTTTATTACCGTTACCACTCAGCGCAGTGCATTAATACCTGCGGACAAAGCTAATTTAATCGCAATGCATCAACGCAGCTACGATGCCAAATACGGTAGCCTTGCCATTGCGATGAAGTTCATCGATCCCGATTCCGTTGAATACGCCTTGCTAGAGGGTATGAATGGCGATGACAGCGAATTAGCCCGCGCCAATAAGACCTTAACAGCAGCCCTCAAATTAGAAGACCCCGAATGGAGTGGTTTCTACCAGTACTCAACCCATGGGGACTGGGATCACCCCCACTTTGAAAAAATTATGCGCACTCAGACGCGCTCTATTCGACTTTATGCACAGGCCTATGCGGCGACTAAAAACCCGGCGTATAAAACCGCCGCCGAGCGCACTGTCGCTTATCTTAATCGTTTCTTAAAAGCGCCTGACGGTGGCTTTTATACCAGCCAAGATGCCGATCTTATTCAAGGACAAAAGAGCGCCAAGTATTTCGCCTTAAAAGACAAGCAACGTATTGCGCTAGGTATTCCTCGTGTTGATACCCACCGCTACACCAAGGAAAACGCGGCTTTGATTTCGGCGCTCACCAGACTTTACAGCGCGACGGGTGATACCGAAATAAAAGCACAGGCAATATCAATTGGCGATTGGTTGCTAGCCAATCGCCAACGCAGCGCAGGCGGTTTTAATCACGGTAGTAGCGACAGTAATAGCCGTCACGACGCTAAGTTATTTTTAGCTGATAATATCAGTGCACTCGCTGCCTTTATCGATCTGTATGAGATTAGCGCCGACCGCCAGTGGCTTCAATATGCCAAAGCCAGCGCCGA
>NZ_JBLIKC010000047.1:0-10417 GCF_047636175.1 Zhongshania sp.
CCCCGTGTTCGTGAGCGTGTGACTCAGTGGTTTGGGCGTGAGCCTTTGGTAGATTTAGACCCTGATAAGGTGGTTGCCCTGGGCGCGGCTTTGCAGGCTGATCAATTGGTGGGCAACCGCAGCGGCGATGAAATGCTGCTGCTTGATGTTATTCCCCTGTCTTTGGGAATTGAAACCATGGGCGGCCTAACAGAGAAAATCATCCACCGTAATACCACCATACCAGTGGCGATGGCGCAGGAATTTACTACCTTTAAAGACGGTCAAACTGGCATGGTCATACATGCGTTGCAGGGTGAACGTGAATTGGTTGAGGATTGCCGTTCTTTAGCGCGCTTTGAGTTGCAGGGAATTCCTCCGATGGTGGCTGGCGCAGCGCGTATTAAAGTGACGTTTCAGGTTGATGCTGATGGCCTCTTGCGGGTGAGCGCGCGTGAGGAGAGTACGGGGTCTGAAAGTCGTATTGAAGTGAAGCCAGCCTATGGTTTAAGTGATACCGATATAGCCGATATGCTTAAGCAATCTTGGGCCTCAGCGGTTGGAGACAAGGAGGCGAGAGCCTTGCGGGAGCAGCAGGTAGAAGCGGAGGCTTTGTTGCAGGCGCTGTCTGCGGCGCTGCTTAAAGATGGTGAGGCTATGCTCAGCGAGAGCGAGCAGCAAGGCTTACTCGCTAAGATGGAAGTTTTACACCAAGAGCGCGAAAATGGCTCGGTTGCTAGCATTGCCAAACATATAGACATTGTCGGTAAGGGCAGCGAAGTCTTTGCCGAGCGTCGTATGGACGCCAGTATTAACCACGCACTCGCCGGTCGGCGAGTCGACGAAATTTAAGGAAGCCGGAATGCCACGTATTGTAGTATTACCTCATGAAGCGCTTTGCCCAGACGGTGAAGTGTTGGAAGCGGCGTCAGGGGAGACGGTGTGCGACGTCATGCTCGCTAATGGTATTGATATTGAACATGCCTGTGAAAAATCCTGCGCTTGTACTACCTGCCATATTATCGTTCGCGAAGGCTTTCCGTCTTTGGCTGAGGCCGATGAACTGGAAGAAGATATGCTTGATAAGGCTTGGGGTTTAGAGCCCGATTCCCGTTTGAGTTGCCAGGCAGTGGTAGGCGACGCGGATTTGGTCGTCGAGGTGCCGCGCTATACTATTAATATGGTCTCTGAGAGCCATTAAACCCCAATAGACTTTTAAAGAAGGTGTGCCGAAAATGAGCTTGAAATGGATCGATGTATTGGATATTGGTATTGAGCTTGCCGAAAAATTCCCCGAAACCGACCCGGTTCATATCAACTTTGTTGATTTGCGAGATAAGGTGATGAATTTAACCGACTTTGATGATGATCCAAAGCGCTGCGGCGAGAAGATTCTCGAGGGTATTCAGGCGGCATGGATAGCAGAGCAGGGTTGATTTGGGTGTTTGTAGCGTCTGGCAGGGTTAGCTGGTGGTCGCGCTAAGGATGGGCATTTCTAGGTGCCTTCTTTACGTTTTCTGGATGCTTATGCGAAACACTGGTCAGAACTGATTGTCATCCATTGTCTCTCGTACCTATTTGCTGGTAATGCGCGTATAATTCGACGATTTTTCGTAGCGGGCAAAATTATTGCCCAGATTTTTTATTTTTTTGGAGAAAGACCGATGGGCGTTCAACGCACTCTTTCCATTGCTAAGCCAGATGCTGTTAGCAAAAATGTGATTGGCGAAATCTACAGCCGCTTTGAAAAAGCCGGTTTGCGCATTGTGGCGGCTAAAATGCTGCGCTTGAGCCGTGAACAGGCTGAAGGTTTTTATGCTGAGCATAAAGGTCGTCCGTTTTTCCCCGCTCTTGTTGATTTTATGACCTCTGGTCCTGTGACAGTGCAAGTCTTGGAAGGTGAAGGTGCGGTTTTACAGAATCGTGAGCTGATGGGTGCAACTAACCCGAAAGATGCCGCTGCAGGCACTATTCGTGCGGATTTTGCTGAATCTATCGATGCTAACGCCGTACATGGTTCGGATTCGGAAGAGTCAGCGGCGCGCGAAATTGCGTTCTTCTTCTCTACCAGTGAGTTGTGTGAGCGCGTTTAAACACATTTCTACTCATTGCGGGGCATGAAAATGGAAACACCAGCAGCGGTAGTACAGCAGATGAAAGTGAATTTGCTCGGCATGTCGCGTAAAAATATGGAAGTGTATCTCACTTCTATTGGTGAAAAGCCTTTTCGTGCCCAGCAGATCCTCAAGTGGATACATCACTCGGGGATCGATAATTTTGACGAGATGACAAATCTCGGCAAGCCCTTGCGCGCCAAGCTTCAGGAGCTTGCCGAAGTTCGTCCTCCCAACGTGGTCAAGCAACTCGATTCCATCGACGGAACCCGCAAATGGGCGGTAGAGGTTGGCGGTAATAATTTGGTTGAAACGGTGCTTATTCCCGATGGCCAGCGCGGCACGTTGTGCGTGTCGTCTCAGGTGGGCTGCAGCTTAGATTGCAGTTTTTGCGCCACTGGTAAACAAGGATTTATGCGCGATTTAACAGCGTCTGAAATCATCGGTCAGGTTTGGTTGGCCATTAAATCCTACGGCGGTTTTGAGGCTGGTAGTAAGCGCATCGTCACCAATGTCGTGATGATGGGTATGGGCGAGCCGCTGCTTAATTTTGATAGTGTGGTAGAAGCTATGAGCTTGATGCTGGACGACTTTGGCTACGGTCTGTCGAAACGTCGAGTTACCTTGAGCACATCGGGTGTCGTCCCTATGTTGGATAAGCTGGGTGATGTTTCTACCGTGTCACTGGCAATTTCATTGCATGCACCCAACGATGCTTTGCGAAGCGAATTAGTGCCAATTAATAAAAAGTACCCAATCGCTGAATTATTGGCGGCCTGTCAGCGGTATTTGGATAAGCAAGAAGATACTCATCGGGTAGTGACTATCGAATACACATTGATAGCTGGTGTAAACGATGGTCTTGAGCACGCAAAGGAATTGGCCGAAGTACTTCGTGATTTACCCTGTAAAATTAATTTGATTCCATTCAATCCTTTTTCGCTGTCAAATTACGTGCGTCCAAGTAAAAACGCGATAAATCGGTTTTGGTTGGTCTTAACCGAAGCTGGCTATGTCACTACCGTGAGAACACCCCGCGGCGATGATATTGATGCTGCGTGTGGTCAGCTGGCAGGACAAGTACAAGATCGCACTAAGCGCAGTGAGCGACATCGCCAGCGGGCGGAGTTAGAACAAGCTATTCGCTTGGTATGAATTTTCGGGAGCATACTGCATGTCGTCGTTAAGAATAAAAGGCATCAGAGTATTACCTTCTATTCTGGTAATGCTCGTATCAGCGTTGGTCTTGTCTGCATGCGTCACAACGCAAAGTGGCGGTTTTGCGTCGAAAACAGATGATAAAAAGGCCTTTGAGACCTCTCTGCAATTAGCCCGTAGCTATATCGCTCAGGGTGATTGGGGTCAGGCAAAACGTCACCTGCAATATGTTGAAGCAGCGGATAAAAACAATCCTGAAACATTAGAAGCTTTGGCCTTAGTTTTTCAGAACACGGGTGAGCTTGAATTGGCTGAGCAGTATTATTTGCGTTCAATCAGCTTGGCGCCCAAGGCGTCTCGGGTACGGAATAATTACGCCGCTTTCCTTTATGCGAGGGGGCGGTATGCAGAGGCAGCAAGTCAGCTTGAAGTTGTTGTTCAAGAATTATTATATGAGCGTCGAGTCGAGGCATTCGTAAATCTTGGCCGCTGCTATATCCAATTAAACCAGTTAACAAAAGCAGAAGGCGCATTTAAACGTGCATTCTTAATGCAGGGCGATGACGCCGCGGTGCTCATGTCCTTGGCCGAAGTGTATTTTCGTATGGATCGCTTTGCGGATTCACAGCGATTTTACGATGCCTACCTGAGTAAAAATCCGGCACAAAATGCCGCTGCTTTATGGTTGGGTATTCGTTTAGCTGACAAGTTTGATGACAAAAATGTGCATGCCAGCTTTGCCTTAGCACTGAAAAATTTGTATCCAAAATCGGAAGAGTACCTACTTTATAAAGCGTATATGCAAAACTCTCAGCAGGGGAGCCCTTAGGAATTAATATGTCGTTAACCAAGCAGCTTTATCCCGGACCGCCGGGATCAGTATTGCATGATGCGCGTATCAGCGCGGGTAAGTCTGTGTTGGAAACGGCTGAAGCGCTGAATTTGTTGAACAGCTATGTTGAGGCTATAGAGCAGAACGATTATTCACGGTTTAACTCACCGCTGTTCGCGCGGGGTTATATTAAAAGTTATGCGCGATATATGGGGCTGGATGAAGCGCCTTTATTGAGTGATTGCGATCGAATCTGCCGTCGCGAAGAGCAAACTAGTCAGCAGCGTCACATTCAGGTTCAGGGCAAGGTGCAAGCGCCGGGTCATGCCGGTTTGATATTGGCCTTGTTCGCCGCCTTCTTTGTTTGGGCACTTGCCTGTTGGGTATTTGACGGTAGTGAATCTAAAGTGCCCCCCATTATTGTCATAGAGCAACAGTTGCCGTCCTTACCCATGTTGAAGATGGCTCCTTCGCTGGGAGAAACGCTACTGTCTGGCGATCTTGTGAAGACTCGTACAGACGAGCCGTCGGAGCTTAACAGTAAACCCGTCGAACTAAAGTTTATGATCAGCGAAGATGTCTGGTTGGAAATGCGTGACGCCCACAATAATGTCAGGGTAAGCGGCGTCCAGCAAAAAGGTGAAACGCTTCATTTTAAGGTGCCAGGCCCGGTGACCGTTAGCACTGCATACTGGCCGGTGGTTGCCATGTATTACAACGGTAGTCTGGTAGAGCTTAAAGAATTAGCAAATAGTAACGTAGTGCGGCTACAAGTAGGTGAATTATGAAAATGGCATCTCCGATAAAACGTCGGGTTTCGCGGCAGATTTATATCGGCAAGGTTGCTGTGGGTGGTGATGCGCCGATATCCGTGCAAAGCATGACCAATACCGAAACCTGCGATGTGGCCGCCACGGTCGCCCAGATTCGGCGTTTAGAGGCCGCGTGCGCGGATATTGTTCGGGTGTCTGTGCCTAGCATGGAAGCTGCGGAGGCGTTTCGAAAGATTCGCGAGCAAGTGTCAGTGCCGCTGGTAGCGGATATTCATTTTGACCACAAAATCGCTTTGAAAGTATTGGAATATGGCGTGGATTGCCTACGCATTAACCCAGGTAATATTGGCAGAGAAGATCGCGTTCGCGCAGTTATTGATGCAGCAAAATTCCACAATATCCCAATTCGAATCGGTGTGAATGCTGGCTCCTTGGAAAAAGAATTACAGCGTAAATACGGCGAGCCAACCCCCGAGGCTTTGGTTGAGTCGGCCATGCGTCACATAGATATTCTCGATAAATTAGATTTCCAGAATTTTAAGGTTAGTGTCAAAGCTTCTGACGTTTTTATGGCAGTGGCAGCTTACCGCCAACTGGCGACCCAAATAGACCAACCTTTGCACCTAGGTATCACCGAGGCCGGTGGCTTGCGCGGTGGTACCGTTAAGTCGGCGGTGGGTTTGGGCATGCTATTAATGGACGGGATTGGCGATACTATTCGGGTTTCCTTGGCGGCGGACCCAGTTGAAGAAGTAAAAGTTGGCTACGAGATATTGAAGAGTCTCAAACTGCGCAGTAAGGGAATTAATTTTATTGCCTGCCCAAGTTGCTCTCGGCAGAACTTCGACGTTATCAGCACCATGAACGAGCTGGAGCTGCGTTTAGACGACGTCACTACGCCATTGGACGTTGCGGTTATCGGTTGTATTGTTAATGGTCCGGGTGAGGCGAAAGAGGCTGAGATCGGGCTAACCGGCGGTACCCCAAACAATTTAGTGTATGTGGATGGCAAGCCAAATCACAAAGTGAAGAACGATGTATTAATCGATCATCTAGAAAAATTGATTCGTGAAAAGATCGCTCTTAAACAAGAACAGGACAAAGACCTTATTGCACGTAGCTGAGCATAACCAGTTTATAAGAAGCGGCTCATACACTGTGTTTGGTCAATAGGAATTATTTTTGGCACGTATTCAATCAATTCGCGGCATGAACGATATTCTGCCTTCCGAAACGCCGCAGTGGCAGTATTTGGAAGCCTGCGTGCGCGGTGTACTTAGTCGCTATGGCTATAGAGAAATTCGCTTTCCGATAGTCGAGCATACCGAGCTTTTTAAACGCTCTATTGGTGAAGTAACCGATATTGTCGAAAAGGAAATGTATACCTTTGAGGATCGTAACGGCGACAGCTTAACATTGCGCCCTGAGGGGACGGCGAGCTGTGTGCGAGCCTGCGATCAAAACGGCCTACTTTATAATCAGATCCAGCGGCTTTGGTATACCGGGCCTATGTTTCGTCACGAGCGTCCGCAAAAGGGCCGCCTGCGCCAGTTTCATCAAATTGGTGTTGAAACTTTTGGTATGGCCGGACCAGATATTGACGCCGAATTAATCTTATTAACGGCGCGATTGTGGCGAGACCTCGGTATAAGTGAGGCTCTTACCCTGGAATTAAATAGTATTGGCAATGCCGAGTCTCGGGCAAATTATCGCCAAGCCTTGGTTGATTATTTGACCGGTTTTAAAGACGAGTTAGACGACGACAGCAAGCGTCGATTAGAGTCTAATCCGCTGCGGGTCCTAGATAGTAAAGATCCTAAAACTCGGGAACTGCTGGTAGCTGCGCCGGTACTAAGTGACTACCTTGACGACGTTTCACGCAGTCACTTTGTGGGCTTGTGTGCACGCTTAGATGCTGCGGGCGTTAGCTATAGACTAAATCCGCAGTTGGTGCGTGGTTTAGATTATTACGGGTTAACCGTGTTTGAATGGACTACCGATAAGCTGGGAGCGCAGGGCACTGTCTGTGCTGGTGGCCGCTACGATGGTTTAGTTGAGCAATTAGGCGGTAAGGCCACGCCCGCGGTCGGGTTCGCAATGGGTATTGAGCGGCTAGTGTTGATGTTGGAAACGCTGGAAGTGATGCCGGACGAGCAGGCGCAGGCTGATATTTTTATTGTGTCGGTTGGTGAAAAAGCGGATATAGAGGCACTAAAAATTGCAGAGCAGTTACGCGATGCCATGCCATCGGTAAAGGTGTTAATAAATTGCGGCGGTGGCAGTTTTAAAAGTCAGTTTAAAAAAGCGGATAAATCGGGTGCCTCAGTTGCTGTGGTGCTCGGCGAAGATGAGTTACAGGGTGGCCAAGCCGCAGTCAAACCGTTGCGAGCTGGACAGGGTGAGCAACAGTTGGTCGCGCTGGCCGAACTGGTAAATACTATTTCTAAAAATTATTTTTAAAGGCGACTAGACAAGTCGAAGAGGAAGTTTAGTGGAAACGTATCGTACAGAAGAAGAACAAGTCGAAGCCATTAAAAGATGGTGGCGGGAAAATGGTAAATCTACCGTTTTTGGTATTGCCCTTGCACTGGCCATTGTATTTGGCTGGAAGGGTTGGCAGGGCCACCAGCAAACACAGGCTGGAGAAGCATCGGCAATGTTTGATGATTTGCTGATTGCAGACGCTGCAGTGCAGCGAGATGGCAGTAGTTTAGCTACTGCGCAACATTTGGCGAACACCCTGACAGATCAGTTTTCGGGCTTGAGCTATGGCCAGTTCGCCGCGCTATTTAAAGCTAAATACGCAGTAAAAAGCAGCGATTATGAAACAGCAGTCACTGAGCTTGAGTGGGTTTTGGCCCAGCGCCCAAGCGCGCAAATCAAAGCACAGGCTGAAATACGCTTAGCACAAGTTTTTTATGCGCAGAAAGAGTACGACAAAGCCTTGGCGTACTTAAGCACGCTCGCCGCTACTGGTTACGCAGCTGAGGCCGCTGAGTTAGAGGGCGATGTGGCATTTTCTCAGCAAGATAATGCGGCGGCATTAGCGGCGTATCAGCGCGCTAGATCCTTGGCTCGTCAGCAAGAAGCACCGGTAAATAACGCGATGCTAGAACTGAAAATTAATGACTTATCTGCGGCCGAAGTCGCTGTAGAAGGGGCGAAGTAATGCGGTTTATTTCTGCGGTTAGTATATTGCTAGCAAGCGCGATGATGGTGGCGTGCGCCTCAGACCCGACTAGTCGGGAGCCGGCTAAATTGACCGACTTCAAGGCAGAGAAAAAACTTAAGGAAGTTTGGTCTTACTCATTGGGTGATGGCCAAGCAGAGGCTTATCACCGTATTACGCCGGCCATCGATGGCGATGAGATATTCATTGCGTCATCGAACGGCAAGGTTGCGGCACTAAAAAAAGCCAGCGGTAAGGAAATTTGGAAGAAGTCTTACGATTTGCGGATATCGGGTGGCGTAGGTGTATCTGGCACGCTGTTATTTGTTGGCACCTCAGACGGTGAAGTTGTCGCGATTGACCGGATCTCTGGTGATATCGTATGGCGTGCTCCTATGAGCAGTGAAGTGCTTTCCGCGCCACAGAGCAATGGCTCTGTAGTCGTCGTGCAAACCTATAGCGGCGACGTACAGGGATTTAATTTTGAAGATGGTAAGTTGTTGTGGAGCTATTCCTCACAAGTTCCCCGCTTAACTTTGCGTGGTACCAGTACCCCCAAAGTGGTGGGTGATATTGCCATGGTAGGTTTTGCCAACGGCAGAGTGCTCGCCTTTGATATCGATAACGGTTCTGAGCTTTGGGAACAACGTATTTCCGCTCCCCAGGGTAGTACCGAAATCGAGCGTTTAGTCGATGTCGACGGCCGCTTACTGGTTATGGACGATAGGAATACAGTTGTCGCCACTGGTTATCAAGGCCAGGTCATGGCCATTGATATTCGCAGCGGTCGCCCGTTGTGGGTTAAGGACATGTCTAGTTACGTAGGCGCTGCTGAAAATTTGGGTAAAGTGTTTGTGGTGACTTCTGATGGCAGTGTCAATGCGATTGATGACAATGGTCAGGGCGCACTTTGGACGCAAACGGTATTGGCGCGTCGTGAATTAACTGAACCGGTGGTATTTGATGGTGCGATTGGCGTTGGTGATTATGAAGGTTATTTGCATATGCTAGCGCGGGAAGACGGTCGCCTGATCGCTCGTACAAGAGCTGATCGCGATGGCTTGCGTGCGCCGATGCTAAGCGATGGCAATTTGTTATATGTGTACGGAAATAGCGGCGAATTGCTTGCCTATAAACTGCAAGATCGTTAAGTAAAAAATTTTGTCATTCGGCCCGAGTGCTGATCAGAGTTAAATAGAATTATGGTTCCTGTTATTGCCTTGGTAGGCCGACCTAATGTCGGTAAGTCAACTCTGTTCAATCGGCTAACTAAAAGTCGCGATGCCTTGGTGGCTAATTTTCCAGGCTTAACTCGCGATCGTAAGTATGGCGAGGCGACTCACAGCAATCGTCGCTATATCGTTATAGATACTGGCGGTGTTAATGGCGACGAAGTGGGTATCGATGGCCCCATGGCGCAGCAGTCGATGCAGGCTATTGATGAGGCCGATGCAGTATTGCTGATGTTGGATGCGCGGGCGGGTTTAATGCCTGCAGACGAAGGTTTAATAAAACATCTTCGCAGCTGCTCTAAGCCGGTGTTTTTTGTCGCTAATAAAGTGGATGGGACCGACGCCGAAGTAGCGAAGGCCGAATTTTATAAGACTGGCGCTGCAAAAATTTACCCCCTAACCGCCACCCAAGGTAAAGGTGTGCGGATACTGATGGACGATGTCCTAGCGCACTTTCCGCAAGAGGCTGAAGACAAGCAGGCTTCCCTTGCTACCGGGAAAAAAATCGCGGTAGTAGGGCGTCCCAATGTGGGCAAATCGACGCTTGTAAACCGCATGCTCGGTGAAGACCGTGTGGTGGTATTCGACGAGCCCGGCACCACCCGTGACAGCGTGTATATCAATTACGAACGCGACGGAGAAGGCTATACCCTGATCGATACGGCGGGTATTCGTAAGCGTAAGCATATTTCAGAAGCAGTTGAAAAATTCTCGATTGTAAAAACGTTAAAAGCGATCGACGACGCCCATGTTGTGATTCTAGTGATGGATGGTCGCGAGAGTATTGTTGATCAAGATTTGCACTTATTGGGACAGGTAGTGGATTCCGGTCGCGCAGTTGTGGTGGCTATCAATAAGTGGGACGGCCTCACTACCGAGCAAAAGGACCATATTAAGAAAGAGTTGGATAGGCGTTTACAGTTTATCGACTTTGCCGAAATTCACTTTATTTCTGCCCTGCATGGCACTGGCGTCGGTCATCTTTATGAGTCGGTGGAAAAAGCCTATGAGTCGGCTACTCGGCAGTTACAGACCCGAATGCTAACGACTATTTTGGAAGGTGCAGTGCACGACCACAATCCGCCAATGATTAATGGTCGCCGCATTAAGCTTCGCTATGCTCACCCTGGTGGGCAGAATCCACCTATCATCGTGATCCA
>NZ_JBLIKC010000048.1:0-8401 GCF_047636175.1 Zhongshania sp.
GGCCACTGGATGGCAACCGGAGACATTGGCTACCTGGATGCGGAGAATTTTGTATTTCTAGTGGGTCGCGCTAAAGACCTTATTATTCGCGGCGGCGAAAACATTTATCCAGCAGAAATAGAAGCTTGCCTTAGCCTTCACCCGGGCATTGCCGAAGCTGTCATTATAGCCATCCCGGATGACAGACTGGGCGAAACACCCGGCGCAGTTATTCGTCCAAGAGAGAATGTCGCGATCAAGCCCGCCGATATAATCGACTACCTCACTGACAAACTAGCCAGCTTTAAACACCCCAGTCAGATTTGGATCAGTAGCCAGGAAATGCCACGCAATGCCGCAGGTAAAATTCTTAAATCTGAGCTGGTACGACAATTTGTTAGCTAAGCCGGTCGTCGCGCTACCGTAGCTTAAATCGCCGGCTTAACTGCCGGCGTTTACCCGCTACTGCCTAGCACGTAGAATCAAGATAACACTGACGATTCTGGACATACCCATGCAAATTTTCTCCACGAAACGCGCCCAAAAGGTGCTTGATAATGGCGCCGCCGACGCAACGGAATCTCAAATTAATTTAGCTTTGAGCAATAGGCAGCGCATTCTTAACAAGGTATTGCACAGCGTTTCACTCTCGCCCTATATCGACCAAGTTAAAACGCTTTTCAGTCTACTTCAAGATTATGTGAAAGGTGACTACCGAGAAATCCCTTGGTGGTCCCTGGGGTCTATAGTGACAGCCCTGCTTTACATCTTGCTGCCATTCGATGCGATGCCAGACTTTATTCCTATCGCAGGGTTTTTAGATGACGCGGTGGTGCTTAAATTATGCTTAGACATGATCACAAAGGATTTAGTGACCTACACTCAATTCAGAGCTCAGGAAGTTAGTAAGACCAGTGAAGCAGGAAGCTAGGGTTAACACGCCCTACGCTTCCTAGAATGGCAAGCCGAAAGTATCGACTATTAAGGTGCTTTTAAGTTAGTTCAGCCAACACTTCAAGCAAGGTTTCGTGGTGTGTTTTGGTTTTAAATGCGTCCATAATTTTGAGTAAGTGCCCGTCTTTGCCAATGATAAACGTTGTTCTGACGGTGCCCATATTTTCCTTACCCATAAACTTTTTGAGCTGCCAGCAGCCATATTTATCGATAGTGGCGTGATCTTCGTCTGAGAGTAAGGGAAAATTAAGTTCGTATTTATCGTGGAATTTCTTAATCTTAGCCACCGGGTCAAAGCTTATTCCCAATGATTGGTAGCCCAGTTGATCTAGTTCTGCATGCACATCTCGCAGGCCACAGGCTTGCAGGGTACATCCAGGTGTCGATGCACGAGGGTAAAAATATAGAACCACCGCTTTTTTGCCTTTGAAATCTTTAAGGCTGACGGTATTACCGTCCTGATCACTGAGTGAAAACGCAGGTGCTAAATTTCCAACTTTAGGTAATGTCACGTAACAAGCTCCTATTTAAAAATTATTTATCGTCAAAATCTCTACCGTCTATCTCGGCGCGATCTGTAAGCGATGTTGGCAAGGTCTTTTTGACCTTGGCTCCCAGAGCTTCTAAGCGACTGACTCGAGACACTAAGTTACCTTTACCCAAGGTCATTCGATTAAGGGTTTTATCGTAAGCATCACGGCCGCGATCAAGGTGTTTGCCAACATCTTCTAAAGACTGCACAACAAGGGCAAACTGGTCGTGAAGCGCACCCGCCTGTCTTGCGATTTCTTCGGCATTTTGATTCTGCCGCTCGTAACGCCAAATACTTTGCACCGTCCGCAGCGTTGCCAGCAAGGTAGTTGGCCCCACAACAATAATATTTTTCTCATACGCATCGCGGAACAATTCCGGATCATGCTCAAAAGCTGCCATAAAGGCCGCTTCCACTGGAATAAAAATGAATACAAAATCGAGTGTCCGCAGGCCTTCTATATGCTCATAGCCCTTGGTGCTTAAGCCGTTAATATGGGCTTTAACCGATTGCGCATGTTCACGCAGCAGTGTTTGACGTTCGGTCTCGTCGTCGCTGCTGCAATAGCGCTCATAAGCGACCAAGGACACCTTGGCGTCGATAATAATATCTTTGTCGTCGGGTAAATGAACAATGACATCAGGCTGTCTTCGTCGGCCGCTGTCGTCGGTAAAACTCACCTGAGTTTCATACTCGTGACCTTTGCGCAGTCCAGACTCCTCCAGTACGCGCTCTAAAATCACCTCTCCCCAGTTGCCCTGCGCTTTGTTGTCGCCCTTTAACGCACGGGTCAGGTTTTGCGCTTCTTTACTAATATTGCGGTTCATTTCTTGAAGATTTTTAAGTTGTTCTTTCAGCTCGCCACGCTCACGATTTTCATTGTCGTAAATATGATCTACGCGGCCACGAAATTCTGTAAGCTGTTCTCTAAAGGGTTTTAATTGCACCTCCAAAGCGTCCCGACTGTGTACTTGAAACCGCTGACTTTTTTCTTCGAATATACGATTGGCGAGCTGTTCAAATTGATCCGTTAACTGTTTCTTGGCATCACTAAGCAGAGCGATCTGTTCTGTGGTGGCAGTTTGTAAATGGCTAAAGGCGCTTTCCTTTCTCGCCAGCGCATCATTCAGCGTGCTATTTTTTTCTTCTGTCGTGCTCAGTGTGGCCTGTGCGCTGCTAAGCGCTTGGCCCTGCATCAGCAACCGCGCATTGAGGACGGCAACTTCTCGCTCATGCGATACCGCTAGATTCCTAGTTTCTTCAAGCTGTTTCCCTAACTCGAGGCTGGCTGCGCGCTGTTCATCAAAAGCTAATTGTAATGTGCTAGCTCGCTCCTCTAACATCTGAATGTGTAATCGTTTGCTACGCCCCAATAATAGTACCGCGAGCCCGACGCCGAGGCACAAACCTAGCAAGGCGACACCAGCAAGCAATAATAAAAGTGAAGTATCTAAATCTGTGACCACGTCATAAGCCTTGTTATAATACTTGGAGATGGGTCAAGCAGCGAGACGCCGTATGATTAATTAAGAACCAGCATAGTATACAGAAATCCTTGGTCCAAATGAGACAAAGCAAAGGACTCGTTTAGGGCGCGAGTAGGCAAGGAAACGAGTTATCAACTAGATGTACGCAAGTAATTATGCGGCCTTTAATGGCGTTGCAGCGGGGGCAAGAATAGAGCCTTGCGCAACAGAAGCCGCGTCGCCGCCCACTCTCACGGTCAACGTCGCTGTGGCTTTTTTGACGAATTCGACCTGCAAAATACTCTGCCATAGCGCTTTGCGCCCGCGTTCCAACAAAAAAAAGGTATGGGTGCCGTCTGCAAGACCACGGGTCTCGCACAAGCTTGCGACAAAAGCAGGTGTTGCGGCGCCCACAGGTGGGCTATCGCTGATGAGCGATATGCTTTCAAAGAATTCGCAAATGAAAATCGGTTTGCAGTGACTCTATTTCACTACAATAAACCTGCACTTTATTAACTGCGACTGAAGAAGCGCTATTATGCGACTATGCCTCTAAGTTGAAACGCTCGTGATACACGGCCTCCATAGAATGCAGAGGCGCGATTAAATAGGGGATTCACAATTCACAAACAGCGTTTTAACTTTACGAGTTTCTGTATCATCCGGCCCCAAACCCAAGGCCTGTTGCAGTTCATTATTATCTGGCACATAGCGATCAATCTGCGGCGTCACTGACATCGACAACTGAGTAAGTAACCGCCACTTTTTGCGACAGCACCACGTCGAATATATTTTCCCCTTGGGAAAAGTACACCAAGCGATCGCGTTATCCGGCCGCTAAGACTTCAGTAACAAGCAGGGGTCGCGCCGCGGCGACGCTGCGGCTGCCAACTGAGCGCTCACCTGCCGGCGAGAATACCCGCAGCTCCGCTGCAATCTCACTGCTGCCGGCAAAGATAAATACGGTTTCAGGATGGTTCAACTCTTGGGCCATGAGCAGCACCGGCGAAAAGTCTAAAAACCGTCGGCCTGAGGAAAAACTGAAACTTGTACGCCGCTATAAGCGGTTTTAGTAAACACAGAAACGGTGCGATAAACGTATTCCATTTAACCACCTTAGTTAATTCGCCGTCGTTAGACAAAGACCAAGGGCTTCAGGACCTTAGTCCGCTTCCAAGCTTTTGATAAATATAGCTCGCTACACCGAAAGGGCATACTTAAAATCAGGGTTAATAGCTGCGTGATGGAGTTTTACTATATTTCACGATCAGCGGGTGACTTCCAACCAACGTGCTTAGCCCATAGCGGACTGGGGGTGCTGACCCTGATAGGAAATTCGCCGATCTTACGATCCTCGAAATACTCAGTAAGCACATCCGTCACAATGGGGAAAGCGAGCTCAGACCAGGGGATTTCGTCCTCTGAAAATAGCTTAGATTCCAAGCTCTCTGGACCTATACCAAACCCGCCATCGAGCTCGCCCAGATAAAACACATAAACCTGATTAATATGCGGAATATCAAAAAGGCGATACAGTGTTTCACCCTTTACCTTGGCGGCCGCTTCTTCGCGAGTTTCCCGCAAGGCGCCGTCTAGCATGGTTTCACCGTTTTCCATGAAACCGGCTGGAATTGTCCAAAACCCAAGGCGGGGCTCTATCGCGCGGCGGCACAGTAAGACCTGTTTGCCAGCAATGGGCAGGCAGCCAACCACGACTTTGGGGTTTTGATAGTGGATAATTTCGCATTGCGGGCAGACAAAACGAAGGCGATCATCATTCACAGGAATTTGTTTAACCACTTCCGTGCCACAATCACTACAGTATTTCATTGCCCTCCTCACTCCCGCTAATTTAGCATAATTCTCTATATTGACCGGCATGAAACACCAAGGGTTTGGCACCGGGCTTATTTTCCATTTCAATGACTTTACCGACCACTATTACATGATCGCCGCCCTCATAATTCGCCCAAGTTTCACATTCAAAACTAGACAGGGCGCCGTGTAATACCGGCGCGCCGCTCTTGCCAATTCGATAATGATCTTCAAGTAAATCGTGCTCGCTCTTCTTTGAATAAAGATTAGACATATCAACTTGATCACTAGCCAGTACGTTAACAGTAAAGGTTTTAGATTTGTTAAAGGCATCAAGGCATTCTGAGTCGTTGCGCAGACTCCACAGCACCAGCGCGGGATCCAGTGACACCGAGGCAAAAGAATTAACCGTCATACCAAAGGGCTTATACCCATCTGGGTTGGCAGTGATAACACAAATACCGGTGGTAAACTGACCGAGTGCGTTGCGAAGTTCACGGGGATCAAGACTCATAACATTTCCTGTTGTATACCAATTATTGTAGTTGCTTGCTTATACTTGTAAGCATAAACGTAATTATATAGCTGGCCGGAATTATACACACCGCCTGCTAACAAGGTCAGTCCGATAGGCTACTCCGATTGGACTACTCGGCCCAGCGTTCTAGGGCCTTAGCGTCAGTGGCGCGAGCATCTACCCAGCGCTCGCTGCCATCCACTTTGCGTTCCTTTTTCCAGAACGGCGCCTCAGACTTCAAATAGTCCATAATAAATTCGCAGGCCGCAAACGCAGCCTGACGATGCATGGCGGCCACACCAATGAACACTATTTGCGCGCCTGGCTCTAATTGGCCAACCCGATGTATCACTGTTGCCGATAAGAGCGGCCAACGCTGCTCCGCCCTATCAATAATGGCGTCTATACTGCGTTCGGTCATCCCAGGGTAGTGTTCTAGCTCCATCGCTAAAACATTATCACCCTCGTTATAGTCGCGCATAACGCCCACAAATTGCGCCACCGCGCCGCAACGAGTGCTGGCCGCCAGGGCTCTGCACTCAGTACCGACATCAAAATCAGCTTCCTGAACTTCAACGCGATGAAGCATATCAGCCTCCCGTCACGGGTGGATAAAACGCCACCTCATCGCCATCAGAAATAGCGTCAGCTGGGGCAGCAATGGTTTGATTTACTGCGCACAAGGTATTGTCAGCAAACAATACAGCGGCCCAGTCATCGCCGCCCTGCTCTACCAGGCGTTTTTTTAATTCGCTCACAGTGGTTGCTGACGTTAATTCTAGCGACATGCGGCCTAGGCCAAGCTGCTCACGATATTTAGCAAAAAATAACACCGTGATCATGTTTGCGCCTCACCGGCATGCCAGTCACCAGAGCGGCCACCAGACTTCGCCAGCAGTTTAATGTCTGACAAGATCATGCCCTTATCCACTGCCTTGCACATATCGTATATCGTTAAGGCGGCCACGGAAACCGCCGTTAAGGCCTCCATTTCAACCCCGGTCTGCCCCGCCAATTTACAGCTTGCCTCAATATGTACTGCGTTATTAACGTGGTCTAAAGAGAAATCGACTTTAACCGATGACAACATTAGAGGATGACACAAGGGAATAAGATCCGAACACCGCTTGGCACCCTGAATACCAGCAATTCTCGCTACCGCTAAGACATCGCCTTTTTTGTGACCCCCGGCGGCAATCAAGGCAAGAGTCTCCGCAGACATTATTATCGAACCACTGGCCCTTGCTTCGCGCTGGGTAAGTGCTTTATCGGTCACGTCGACCATTTGGGCATTACCCTTGGTGTCAAAATGCGTTAATTCATTACTCATATTTAGCACTCATCCAAAGCGAGTATCGGCAACGAAGGGGTTGGTTTCCCGCTCGTGACCAAAGGTTGATGTTGGGCCGTGACCAGGGATAAACGTAACGTCATCCCCAAGCGGCCACAATTTGCTTTGAATGGAGTTTACCAGCGTATCAAAATCGCCTTTGGGGAAATCGGTACGTCCGATAGACCCTTGGAATAAAACGTCACCCACAATCGCAAGACGCGCCGACTCGTGAAAAAACACGACATGACCGGGGGTATGGCCGGGACAAAACTTAACCGCCAAGGTCTGAGCGCCAAAACTAACGCTATCTTCGTCTTCCAACCACTGGTCTGGTGTAAATGGCTCGGCGTGGGGGAAACCCGTCATTTTGCACCACTCGGGCAATTTATCGATCCAGAAAGCATCCTCTTTCTGTGGCCCAATAATTTTAACGCCGTACTTCTTGCGCATTACGTCAGCCGCAGCGCAGTGATCCATATGTCCGTGGGTTAAATAAATCACCTCCAGGCTACCGCCCAACTCGGCAATTGCCGCCTCGATATTCTCTATATCGCCACCGGGATCAAAAACCGCCGCTTTTCCGGTTTGTTCACAGACCATCACTGAGCAGTTCTGTTGGTAGGCTGTCACCGGCACTATCGAGCATTTTATCGTCATAACGTGGGGAAATTCTTACGGTAAGACGTTAATGATAAGCAGTAAGGCGCTAAGTTAACAGCGCCACGGTAAATTACTCTGCAACAGCGCTAATTAGGCTGCCTGTGGCCAAAGAGAAAACGGTATTAAAACTAAGAATGACGACGCAGTCATTATGATGGCCACGATGACCAGATCGAGAATCCAACATTGGATGCGGCTATTTATTGACCACTTGACCACGATACATCTGCCGAGTTACCTGAGGGCTTGTAGAGGATTGACTCTTAGTCGAAGGCACGTTCTCATCACGGGATATCTTGATCCCTCTATAAGTAACCTGAGTTGGCAGACGGTCTTCGGTCTTCTTATTATCTGCTGATTTTCCGGCGGATTCTAAGTGAAACGGAATTTCTGCAAGCGCCATAATTTCGACCACGGTTTTTTGGGTAAATGGATCACGACTGCGTTTACCCAGCTCACCCAATACCGATAGCAGTTCTGGATCTGCCAAACGTATCCGCGTTCCGAACTCTGCAAAGACACGGTGACGCAGTTGCTGCAGCAACGTCACCATTTCGGGCGAATACACCATAAAACCCCCTCTAAGATGGGTATCTTTCTACATAGCAAAGAGTTCCCAAAAGCAAAATAAGCAAGGTATGACTCCTCAGCACCCTAAGCAATAAGTATTCCAGCTAACACTAGAGCATTGTTCGAGCGCTTAGCCCTACTTCTAGGAGACTTGGCGCACCAACAAGGTGCTAGCCAAAATGGCTGCACCATAATATGACTGATGACGACGATAATTTATTTGCCAATTGCCATTACCATCGATATTGGTTAGAGTACCCGCCCTCAAAATGAGGCGTATAGTATTCCCCGGCGGCAAATATCATGGGGGTTTCGAGAGCTGGTTTACACCGCTTTATCGGAACAGCGTTTCTAGAATAAAAAGCGCCAGTATATTGTGGCGACGGTTAATAGCCCTGATCTCCGAGGGGAGAAATTCAAAGACTAACGGCGTGAGCGCAGTAAAGTCGGCGATACAAGATTTGGTGAGGTGTCCGAGTGGCTTAAGGAGCACGCCTGGAAAGCGTGTAATGGGTTAAACCATTCGAGGGTTCGAATCCCTCTCTCACCGCCATTAAATAAAAAGCCCGACCACG
>NZ_JBLIKC010000049.1:0-7682 GCF_047636175.1 Zhongshania sp.
CCGCTGCCCCAGAAGTAGTTATATTGGCTGATGTCCTTAATTTCCATTTGGTCTGAGTTCAATAACATTTGAGCGACCTCTGGATGGGTACGACATTTGATGTAAGTGCCTCGCGTCATATATGTCACACTGACTTTCTTCCAGCCCTTACGTTTTTGATGGCCTCTACTTTTACCTAACTTTGAAGCCTCAGCTGGGTGAGATGCTTGACGAATTTTTTCACGATACTCGGCCTCGTCAAATTTCATCGCCTGATAGTAGTGTTCTACCGACGGCCACTCGAAATCATCCAGTACAAAGGCGTGTTTGGAATAGGAGGCTAGCAGGTGATTGGGATCATCCCTTGTGAGGGTCAGGAGTTTTTTCTCTTGTTCATCAAACAGCATAAGACTTTTCCGGCTAAACTCGAGGAAGAGAAAATATTATATAGAATTCCTCTTTGAGATAGCTACTCTATCACTGCTCGCCTCTTTAGATATAGACAGGCATAAGGAGATATGGATCGCCCCCGATGGACTCCATACCGTGTAAAAAGTTGGGGTGATTGTTGTGATTTAAGCTGTGGTGATAAATGCGGAGCAGGGTAGGCAAGGAATTAATCTGCGGTGCTAAAAATCCAAACCTTGTCCTGCCGCCTATAAAGTTCTAAACGATCTCGAGATGAGCAAGGTGCCGCGGGCATCCGTATTTAAATCCAGTATAAAATAGGACTAATGAGCGACATGAAAAAACTGGGACTGTACTGGTTCGTCAACGATCTTCGCCTGCATGATCTTGCGCCACTGCGGGCGCTAGCAGGTCGTGTTGACCAGCTGTTGTGCGTGGCCTGTGTCGATCCGGCGCTGCTGCGAAGCTCGCCACATATTTTGGGTGATGCGCCCATATCTAGTCAGCGGCAGCGGTTTTTAGAAGACAGTCTAGCCCAGCTGGACTGTGCGCTTAACAAGCTTGGGCAGCGTCTACTGATCTGCTACAGCTCGCCTATCAAAGGCATCGGTGATCTTCTGGCTAACTATCCGGTAGACGAGGTTTATCGCAGTCGCCACCCCGGAAGTTATGAGCGCAGTCAGTGGCAAACGTTAAAAGGCTACTTTCCGAGCACGCAGTTTCAGGAAATGGATAGTCATACTTTGTTCGCTTTGGATGCACTGCCTTTCGCGCCATCTGCACTGCCACCGACATTTTCGCAATTTCGCAAGGCAGTCGCCGAACTGCGGGTTCCCGGCCCCTTGCCGGCAATCTCTGAATTGCCGCCGCCCCCTGCTGATTTACCGCCACACACCCATTGCCAAGTGGCAAATAGTTATCAGGAATTTAGTTTTAATGGCGGCGAGGCTGCCGGGCTTGAGCACGCTAGATCTTACTTCGGTAGCCATTGGCCGAGTAACTACAAGCTGCTGCGCAATGATCTGAATCGCTGGCATCACTCCACTAAATTCTCGCCGTGGCTTGCCTTAGGCTGTGTGTCTGGCCGTGAAATTACTGCCCAGTTGCGTGACTTTGAGAAGCGCTGTGGCGCCAATGACTCGACCGAATGGATTTATGTGGAATTACTGTGGCGGGAATATTTTCAGTGGTATGCCCACCGGCATGGTAATGATTTATTTCGCTTTCAAGGCATTAAACAACGCAAGCCGCTGACCAGTTTTTATCCCGAGCGATTTCGCGCCTGGAGCCTGGGTAAAACACCTTGGCCACTGGTTAACGCCTGTATGCACCAGCTTAATGAGACTGGCTATATGAGTAACCGTGGACGCCAGATTGTGGCCAGTTGCTATGTTCATGAGCTCCAGCTTGATTGGCGATACGGCGCGGCATATTTTGAACAACAGTTAATCGATTATGATATGGCCAGCAATTGGGGCAATTGGCAGTACTTGGCGGGGGTGGGCGCCGATCCCCGTGGACACCGTCATTTTGATCTAGAAAAACAAACCCGCCAGTTTGACCCTGGCGGCGAATTTATTGAGCGCTGGGGAGGCCTTGAGTCAGTAGCGGCGAAAGATAGCCAAGACATGGTTGGTTGGCCCTGCGGTGGGGAGCCTGAATCGCAATGAGTGACGGGGTCGCTCTGCTGTGGTTTAAGCGTGATCTGCGTTTGCGCGATCACGACGCACTCGCGGCGGCGTGTGCAAGCGGGCAGCCGCTGATGTTATGCTATATTTTTGAGCCCATGGTGTTACTAGACCCTCACTATGATCGCCGTCACTGGCGCTTTGTCTGGCAATCTTTGCAAGAGCTTAATACCGCCTTACAACCCTTTGGCGCTAAGCTATTTATATTTAGTGGCGATGCGCTAGAAATACTCCAGAACATCCATCGCGAACGCGGGATTCACAGTCTCTACAGTCACCAGGAAATCGGTCTGGAGTTGACCTTTGCCAGGGATCGCGCGGTCGCGACTTGGTGTCGGCAGCAGGGTATTAAGTGGCGGGAGTTGCCCAGTGGAGCAGTGCAACGCGGCGCCCGCCATCGGCAGCATTGGGACCGGCACTGGCAGCAGCAGATGTTCGCCCCCTTGGCTCAGGTAGGCCTAGAAGTCGCCCATTTCATTAGCGACTACTCAGTGACAGATTTTGAGCCGCCAAAGGATTGGTTAGAAGATGGAGAATTATTTCAGCGCGGCGGTCAAGAAAACGCTAAGCAAACGCTGGACAGTTTTTTGGCCGGTCGTGGCCGCGACTATTACCGACGACTATCGAGCCCCTCGACGAGTCGCGAAGCGTGCTCTCGAATGTCGCCGTATCTGGCTTGGGGAAATATAAGCATACGGGACATGTATCAGCAGTTGTTAGGTCATCGACATACGCCGGGTTGGCAGCGTTCGTTAACAGCCTTGTCATCGCGATTACACTGGCACTGCCACTTTATCCAGAAGTTCGAAAGCGAGCATGACATGCAGTTCAGACCGGTAAATCGTGCCTATGAAGACCTGCCATACCGCGACGATACGCTAGCGGCGGAGCACCTGAGTGCGTGGCAGCAAGGACGCACCGGATACCCCCTTGTCGATGCCTGTATGCGCTGTTTGCAGAGTACTGGCTATATCAATTTTAGGATGCGGGCGATGCTGGTGAGTTTTCTCTGTCATCACCTGAATCTTCATTGGCAGCACGCTACCACTCACTTGGCGCGGCTGTTTCTAGACTTTGACCCCGGTATTCACTACCCGCAGATTCAGATGCAAGCCGGGGTTACTGGCACTAATACGATTCGTATTTACAACCCGCTTAAGCAATCTAAAGAGCAGGACCCCGATGGTAAATTTATTCGTTGTTGGCTGCCAGAGTTGGCAGACCTACCCACTGAAGTCATCCATGAGCCTTGGATTATTCCACCACTGGAGGCGCTTATGTTGGACTTCTCTCCCGGCCAGGACTACCCCTTACCTATTGTTGATTTGCAGCAGGCGGCTAGTGCTGCCCGCGATCGCCTGTGGTCTTGGCGTGGTAGCGACGCGGTTAAAAAAGAGGCCGCGCGCATCTTGGCAATTCACGTTAGACCCCGCAGTAGCGCGGCTAAAATTAGAGATGGGGGTGAGTGTTGAATTCTGCTAATACCGTCAGGCTGATCCTCGGTGATCAACTAAATGCCAGTCATAGCTGGTTTAAACAGGTGGATGATGAGGTGCTCTACCTGATCTCGGAATTACGCCAAGAGACCGATTACTGCCTTCACCACGTACAGAAAATCTGCGCTTATTTTGCCGGTATAGCGGCTTTTGCCGAGACTCTGCAACAAGCCGGACATCGCGTTCATTACCTTACCTTAGATGAAAGCGCAGCCTATAGTGATTTACCTGCACTGATCGAATCTACATTAAAGAGCTGCAAGGCCAAGGTATTTGAGTATCAGCGTGCAGACGAGTATCGCCTGCTAATGCAGTTGCAGGCCTTGGCGCCATCAAATGTGACCGTTGAGGAATGTGACAGTGAGCATTTTTTACTGCCCTTTGAAGAAATATCCCGCCAGTTCACTGCGGGCAAACATCGCAGGTTGGAGAATTTCTATCGTCTAATGCGTCAGCGGCATCACATTTTGATGGACGGAGACGTCCCGTCTGGTGGCCGTTGGAATTTTGATAGTGAAAACCGTAAGCGTCTCACGCCCAGCGATATCGCTAAGTTGCCCGAGCCATTGGTCTTCGCCAACGACGTTACCGAGATATTGCAGCGTCTTGATCGCCGCGGCGTTCGCTATTTTGGTCGCGCGGACGTGCAGCTTATCTGGCCCGTCAGTAGACCGCAGGCGCTGCAAATGCTGGAGTATTTTTGTGGCTATTTACTACCCCATTTTGGTCGATTTCAGGATGCCATGACCGCGGAGGGAAGCCAGCGCTGGAGCCTGTATCATTCGCGCCTATCCTTCGCTATCAATGCGAAAATTCTTCACCCACGTGAGGTGATCGATGCTGCGCTACAGGCTTTTGAGGCCAGTGAGGGGGCGATTGATCTGGCTCAGGTAGAAGGCTTTATCCGGCAGATTCTGGGTTGGCGAGAATTTGTTCGGGGTGTGTACTGGGCCAATATGCCGGGCTATGCGGAGTTGAATAGCTTAGGTGCCGAGCGACCACTACCTGATTATTTCTGGACGGGCGAAACTAAGATGCGCTGTCTGTCGCAGGCCATTGGGCAGTCGCTGGATTATGCATACGCTCATCATATTCAGCGCCTGATGGTGACCGGTAATTTTTGTCTCCTCACCGGCATCGATCCCAAGGAAGTGGACGGGTGGTATTTAGGTATATATGTGGATGCGCTGGAATGGGTGGAGATGCCAAACACTCGGGGCATGAGTCAATATGCGGATGGCGGCTTGGTGGGGACTAAAGCCTACGCAGCAGGCGGTAATTACATCCGTAAAATGAGTGATTACTGCGGCGACTGCCACTATCGTGTACAAGATAAAGTTGGTGATACCGCTTGTCCGCTTAACAGCTTATATTGGCACTTTATGCTTTCTCACCGCCAAAGGTTTAGCAAGAACCCGCGCCAAAGTATGATTTATAAAAACTGGGATAAAATGCCCGAAGAAACTCGGCAGGCGACACTGGAGCGCGCCCAGTGGTGTCTCGATAATATCGAAGAACTATAGTTTAATTCCAGCGCCGGTAATATATTGAAGCGAGTCAACTTTGCCGGCTGATTCCGAGTCATAGTGAAAGTGAACATCATTTTACTATGGTTTGGCTGGCTTGAATTTACGATGTAAGCCCCAGCGTGCTAGGATTATCGCATCAATAATTTAGAGCATATTCATATGCCAGATTTTCTCTACCACAGCCGCCGGCTATTACTTTCTTACGCCATTGAAGGACTACTGCGCTTTATGTATTGGCGTAAAAAACGTCGCCGTAGTACTGGTCAGATTAGCGCTGGCGCGTCGCTTGCCAAGCCTATTCCAGAACATCCGCAAACCCCAGAAGATTTTAGACCGCTTGAGAATGCGTGTTTCCAAAACCCCTATCGTTTTTACGCTATGTTGCGCGAGCAGTATCCAGTTTATCGCTTGCAAAATGGTATTTACTGTTTATCCCGTTACGATGATATTGCCTTTGTTTGCCGTAATAACGAGCTATTTTCGTCTACTCATCAGGGTGCCATTGTTGGCTTGAAGCCACATCAGAGTGTAATCGAAGAGGGTCGAAAACACGATCGTCTAGCCGCCTTGGGTTTAACGCCCTGTGATGTATTGGCCGTGGCTGATCAGCCGCAGCACAGCAATGATCGCAAGGTGGGGCATAAAGGCTTGAACTCGCGCTTCGTTAAAAGTCTTGAGTCTGAGATCGAATCCCAGTGTCGCCTGCTGATGGATAAGTTTGTAGACAGCGGTGAAGTGGAGTTTATGCAGCAAGTCGGGTGGCGGCTGCCAATGCAGATTATCATCAAGCTCCTGGGATTTCCCGCCGAAGACTATGACAAAATTAAATACTGGTGTATGCACACAATTTCTACCCAAAGCGGGGTTGCCAGCTCGGTGGACGTTGCCAAAAGCCGTGCCGAGATTCTGGTGTTTATTCGCTACTGTTGGCAGCAGTTGGCGATTGCTAAGAAACACCCGCGCGACGATCTTTGCGGCGTCTTTGTTAAGGCGGTGTTAGATCCCAGTAATCCAATGACAGATCAGCAGGCGGTGAGTAGTGTCTTTCAGATGCTCGTTGCGGGCAGTGACTCCTCGGCCACTAGTATGGGTAATGCTCTAAAGCTGCTCATTGAAAACCCTGAGGTTGAAGCGGAAATAAGGGCAGATATAAGCAAGTTAGATAACTTCATTGAGGAGGTTTTCAGGCTTGAAGCCGCGTTTCAAGGACATTTTCGCTGGACTAAAACTAACACGGTATTACACGGTGTTGAGTTGCCAGCGGGCAGTCGTATATTTCTAATGTGGGCGGCTGCTAACCGCGACGAATCGGTGTTCGAAAATCCTGACAAGGTTGATTTAAACCGCGCCAATGGTAAACGACACCTTACCTTTGGTCACGGCATTCACGCTTGTATAGGCCGAGAACTGGCGCGTAGCGAGATTCGGATTGTGCTGCGAGAGTTTTTATTACGCACCAAAAATATGACAATAAGTGGCGATGCGCCGTTTGTCGCTTCGATGTTCGCTCATACTTTACAAAAACTACCGGTACGTTTTGATGTTGTTATACCGGAGTCTCAGGAGCGCGCGGCCTGAGCCGCGACTATTTATACAATGGCTTGGTGGGCGATATAGGCGGTGACAAAGGCGGCTTCTTGAAAGCCTTTTAGTTCGGTATCGGCAAACGGAATTTGCAGAGGATTTTCCCCCAAAACGGCTTTGGCTTGCGACGAGGTGATTACGATGACATCGAGGTCTGCGATTAGCTGAATGCATGCTTCCAGCTTGAAGCTGACTGCGCCACCCGCAAATTTACCTTTTGGCAAACGACCCTTGATCGCGACTTTGTCGACTTTATAGTCTTTCATAAGTTGCACGAAAGCGGCTTGAAATTGCTTTATGTCATATTGATTGTGTTCTTTGGGTATGCTCAATTTACGCGCCCGACAGTCCGGTATATTAAATTGTTGGTTTTCTAAATTAAGTAAGCAGACAACGGCATCGCTGCCGGTGAGTTCCACGCCGCAAATTCTCATTTTGTTTCCCTGGTGTTGGTTGCTGATATTCTGCTGTAAGTGCGAAGCCTTATTAGGTCCCGCAAAAGGTATTTAATACCCTTTCGTTTGGTTTGGCCGGCATGGCGTAGCGCTGATTTTCTGGGTTGAAAGTATGGGGGTTTTCGAGCACGTCTACCAGCTGGTTAAAAAAGCTAAAGTCACCGTTGCTTTCAGCGGCAGCAATGGCTTCTTGGACCAAGTGGTTGCGAGGGATGAAAACCGGATTCGCTTTAAACATTTGCGCTTGGCGTTGAGCGGGCGATTGCGAGTCGCTATTAAGACGCTGGCGCCACTGTTGTAGCCAGAGAGTGAAGTTGTCGTTGAAGTCAAAAAGTTCTCGGACACTACTGTTAATGCAGGCAGCCTCATCGGCCAGCTCGGCAAGGCGACGGAAGCACAGGGTGAAGTCCGTTTTTTGTTGTTCCATTAGTTTGAGCAGGTTTTGATACAAATCGTCATCTTGCTCGGTAAACGTAGCGATTCCCAATTTGTCTTTAATAATATTCTGGTAGGCGCTGAGGAATAAGTCGGGGAAGGTGTTCA
>NZ_JBLIKC010000050.1:0-6825 GCF_047636175.1 Zhongshania sp.
GGCACTGACAATGCGTACGACGAAGCGCGGATTTTGGTTTCGCATGTTTTAAGTTTATCTTTTGATTTTTCACCCGACTTATTAGACGCGCGTTTAACGATGGCTGAGCGCGAAGCGATCTTGACGCTGCTTCAGCGCCGCATTGATCAGCGTGTTCCTGCAGCGTATCTGAGTCGAGAAGCTTGGTTTGCGGGGCTATCTTTTTATGTGGACGAGCGAGTGCTGGTGCCACGCTCGCCAATAGCCGAGCTAATCGCGCAGGATTTCGAGCCGTGGTTGTCGGGTATTTACCCTCAACGTATTCTTGACCTCTGTTCGGGAAGCGGTTGTATCGGCATTGCCTGCGCCTATCAGTTTGAAGATGCCAGTGTCGATCTTACAGATATTTCACTGGATGCCATTAATGTTGCCGACATAAATATTGCTCGCCATAACCTATTTGGGCGAGTGCGGGCGGTGCAGTCTGATGTCTTTGAATGTTTGGCGGGTGAGCGTTACGATCTTATTGTGAGTAATCCACCGTATGTCGATTCCGCAGATTTAGCAGCTATGCCCGCTGAATATCATCGCGAGCCCGCCCTAGGTTTGGCGTCTGGTCCTGATGGTTTGGATATCACGCGGCAAATTCTGCGTCACGCCGCAGATCACCTGACCACGGGGGGCGTCTTGGTCGTTGAAGTCGGTAATAGCTGCACAGCATTAGACGCGGCATTCCCAGTAGTGCCATTTATGTGGCTTGAGTTTGAGTGCGGCGGGCATGGAATTTTTGTTATGACTCGTGAACAATTGCTTGAATATGCTGACAGTTTCGCGTGAGTTTCTGACTGTTTCTGTGGTTTGCCGTATAATATTTCATTAGTTTAGTGTCATTTAAAGTAGCGTCAGGAAATTTCATGTCAGGTAACAGCATAGGTAAACTATTTACAGTCACCACTTTCGGTGAGAGCCATGGCCTCGCCTTGGGCGCCATTATTGATGGCTGTCCGCCGGGTATAGAAATTTCTGAACAGGACTTGCAGCTGGACTTGGACCGCCGCAAACCCGGCACGTCGCGCTACACAACTCAACGCCGCGAAGCGGATGTGGTAAAAATACTGTCGGGTGTGTTCGAAGGGAAAACTACCGGCACGTCTATTGGTCTATTAATAGAAAATACCGATCAGCGCTCCAAAGATTACGGCAAAATCAAAGACCGTTTTCGTCCGATGCACGCCGATTACACGTACCAGCAAAAATATGGCACCCGCGATTATCGCGGCGGTGGTCGCTCTTCCGCGCGTGAAACTGCGATGCGGGTAGCGGCCGGCGCGGTAGCTAAAAAATATTTGCAGGTGTGCTGCGGTATCGAGGTGCGTGGCTATCTTTCCCAGCTCGGCCCGATCGGGATAAACGATGTTGATTGGAGTGTGGTGGAAACCAATCCCTTTTTCTGTCCAGATGCCAGTAAAGTTTCTGAGATGGAAGAATACATGAAGAAATTGCGTAAATCCGGTGATTCTGTAGGGGCGAAATTGACGGTTGTGGCCACCGGTATGCCGGTGGGTTTAGGCGAACCGGTCTTCGATCGCTTAGATGCGGATATTGCCCATGCCTTAATGGGCATAAACGCGGTAAAAGGGGTGGAAATTGGTGCCGGTTTTGATTGCGTAGACGCGCTTGGAAGTATCCATCGTGATGAAATGACCCCCGAGGGTTTCACCTCTAATAATGCTGGTGGTGTTCTCGGTGGCATATCCAGCGGACAAGACTTGATTGCTCACTTAGCTTTAAAACCGACATCGAGCATCGTGCTGCCAGGAAAATCGGTCGACATGGACGGCAAGGCAGTTGAGGTCATTACCACGGGTCGTCACGACCCCTGTGTTGGCATTCGCGCGGTCCCTATTGCTGAGGCGATGGTCGCGATTGTGCTAATGGATCATCTACTGCGAAATCGCGCACAAAACACTGATGTGCACTCGACCACGCCTGTCATTCCTGCCGCCACCTCGTAAGCTGTCATGGCAGCTTCAGTGCCGTATTGGCGCCTATCGGGTTTCTATTTTTGCTATTTTGCATTATTGGGAACTTGGGCTCCGTACTGGGCTTTATACCTCAAGTCCCTTGGTTTCAGTTCAGAAGACATTGGCATCCTGTCTGCGCTGGTCATGGCCACGAAGGTGGTTGCGCCAAATCTCTGGGGTTGGTTGGCGGATACTTACGGCTATCGCAGCCGCATAATCCGCTACGGTGCTTTTTTAGCCATAGTGGCTTTCAGTGGCGTGTATCTGCGGTCGGATTTTTGGTGGTTGGCGGCTGTTGTGGTCGCCTATAGTTTTTTTTGGAATGCAGTATTAGCCCAATTTGACGTAGTCACCCTATCGCATTTAGTCGGGCGTTACGGACGTTACAGTCTAATTCGAGTGTGGGGCTCTGTTGGTTTTATCGCCGCGGTTCTGGCTGTTGGTTGGTGGTTAGACCGATACCCAATAGTTCATTTGCTCTATATTATTACCGTGTTGCTCACCAGTATTTGGTTAGCTAGTTTGCTGGTTTCTGAAAAACCGGTGGCCAAGAGCGATATCCATCAGCGCCAACCCTTAGGGCAAATTCTGAGTCATCCAGCGGTACTGGCTTTTTTTGCGGTCAGTTTCTTCTTGCAGCTTTCACACGGCCCTTACTATACATTTTTCAGTATTTATCTTGAGGCGCAGTCCTATTCCAAGGCCTCAATTGGTGTTTTTTGGTCACTAGGTGTGGTCGCAGAAGTGCTGCTTTTTCTGGGGATGCACCGAGTTTTAGCGGCGTATAGCTTAAGGCGTATTGTGCTGTGGAGTTTAGCGCTGTCGTGTTTGCGCTGGTTGCTGATTGCCTATTTTGTCGAATATCCAGCGGTGTTATTTTTTGCCCAATGTTTACATGCAGCTAGCTTTGGCAGCTATCACGCTGCCGGTATCGAGATAATCAGGCAGTCGTTCGCTGGGCATCAGGGGCAGGGCATGGCCTTGTATAGTGGTGTAAGTTTCGGCTTAGGCGGCGCAGCTGGTGCGGTATTAAGTGGTTGGGCCTGGGACTTTAGCAGCGTCTTTTGTTTCATCATGGCTGCGGTTGCCGCAGCAATCGGATTTGCGATAGCCTGGCGTCATCTGCATTTGCCAGCAAACGAAGAGGCGAGGGCTTAGGCCGTGGCTGGAAATAGCTGGCCGAGGGCCAATAGCTTTTGTAGACTCACGCAGACTTGATAATTTAGGCATAGCTATGGCGCAGGAATCGGTAGTTTACGGTTGTATTACAGATATGTTGTTTGCTCGTAGCAAGGCAGATGTAACTGACCGGCGCGACAATAATCAGCTGGTCACTGCGTCACTACCCGCATCTGAAGGCTGGCCTTTGCTGTGTCGAGAAATGTTTTCTGCACCTCGTCCGGCTATTGATTTTGGCGATTGCCAAACCGATGTGATTCACTTTGGTAGCTCATATAAGGCTGTTGAACATGAATGGGATGAATGGCTAAAGCAGTTTGAAAAAATGCTCCATAAAATGTATTGGGTTACCGCAACCGTACATTTGCAAACAGCGTATAACGGAACTCACACATTTATTTGGCAGGCAGAAGATGAATGTCACGTCCCGGGTCAGGGCGGCGGTAAGCTACGCTGCGAGTGGGTGCGGGAAAACACCTTAGGGTGAAGCCGGTTAGGTACTTTAAACGCAAGAAAAAACGGTGAAGTCTACGTGGTAAATAAGTATATAAAGGCTTATAAGCGCTACCGAACGCCGGTGCTGGCAGTGGTGGCAACAGTGATATTGGTGTGGTCAGCGGTGTGGAGTTTCGACGTGCCGTGGCAGGACATTGCGGAGTATTTGTTACTTTGTGTGTTGGGCGTCGGGTTTATAGCGCTACTAGCAGCAGCGCTGGTGTTTACTGTTAATAAGCTGCGTGGCTAAACAGCGTTGCGCTAGCTTAAAATAATATCAACGCTAAGTTGTTCTGCGATGGTATCTAGGCTGTCCTCAAGTTCGTCAATATTGCATCCCATAGGTATCTCGGCAACGACATGAGCTTCAAATAGGGCATCGCCACTCATGGGCGCGCTAGTGATATTAGAACTCATTTCTATAACATTAATTTGCTGTTGTTTTAAGGCGCGACTGACTTCTCTAACAATGCCTGTACGGTCGTTGCCAAGAATGTGCAGTTTGCAAATTTTCGGCGTCGATTCAGCTGATTTAAGCTGGCCGGGCTGAATGTTAATGGTTAGGCCTTCAATGTTAAGGCTTAACAGGGCGTTACTAAGTTCGTCGACTTCGCTTTCAGGAACCGTAACACGTGCGATACCTGCAAATTGGCCGGCGAGTTGGGTCATGCGACTTTCTAGCCAGTTCCCCTGGTGGTCGGCGACAATGTCAGCGAGCCGTTCAACTAGCCCAGGGCGGTCTAGTCCTAAGAAAGTAAAGACAAGAGAGTTGTTCACGGCGGCATCCTTTTATATATTGCTAGCGTTAGATTATAGACTGAGCATACTACGAGTGTAATAGGGCGAACAGCCTTGGAGGTGTGACATGAAAGTGATTGTGGATTTTTGCATAACACCCTTAAATGTAGAGGTGTCTTTGACGCCATATATCGCGGAGTGTCAAATAATCATTGCCGATATGGGCTTGTCACATCAACTGCATGCCTATGGTACCAATATAGAAGGCGAGTGGGAGACGGTCATGGAGGCGGTCAAGCGCTGCCACGTGCGCCTGCATGAAATGGGCGCGCCGCGACTGTCGAGTCAGCTAAAAATTGGTACTAGGTCTGACCGTAAACAAACTATGGCCGATAAGGTCGAACATGTGCGGGTATTTATGGCCGAGCAGTCGAAGTAATAACTGGCAATAACACCGAGGGAATAAAAATGAAATTACGTGCTGTGCCAGTCTTGGCCTTGTCATTATTTTGCGGGGTCGCCTTCGCCGCGCCGGCGGTGACTGATTTGATGTGGGCAGAAGTGCTAGATGCAGATCATAGAAGTGAGCAAAATCGCGCTCGCGATGTCTATCGTCACCCGCTGCAGACACTGATTTTTTTTGGCGTTCAACCCTGCGATACCGTGGTGGAACTGTGGCCCGGCGGTGGCGGCTGGTATACGGAAGTGCTTGCTCCCATCGTGAAGGATTGTGGCAAGCTCTATACTGCTCAGTTTGCCAAAGACAGTGGTGTTAAGTATTACGTCAATGCTCGATCTCGTTTCGAGGAAAAGCTTGCTGCACGGCCGGACGTCTATGGCAATGTGGCGATTACCACGATGCAAGCACCAATGCATACGGATATCGCGCCCGCGGCCACAGCTGATAAAGTGCTCACCTTTCGCAATGTCCATAATTGGTTAAAAGCGGGTGTTGCTGAGGATGTTTTTGCTGCGGCTTATAAGGCTTTAAAACCCGGCGGTATTTTGGGAGTTGTTGAGCATCGGGCTGACGCTGACGCGTCATTAGAGACGATGATTGAAAGCGGTTATGTGTCAGAGCAGCAGACCATTGCGCTGGCGGAATCTGCTGGATTTTTATTGTTAGATAGCAGTGAAATCAACGCGAATAGCAAAGATAACCACCATCATCCCAAAGGGGTTTGGACCCTGCCGCCGAGCTTGCGTTTAGGTGATGTGCAACGTGAAGTATATTTGGCAATTGGGGAGAGTGACCGGATGACATTTAAGTTTGGAAAGCCCGTTCATGAATGAGTATGTGGAAGTTCCCTGGCAAAAACTCAGCCCTGACGCGCTTCAGGGCATGCTGGAAGAAATGGTGACTCGTGACGGAACCGATTACGGTGAAAACGAAGTGAGTCTAGAAGAAAAAATCAGTCAGCTGCGGCGCGCCTTAGAAAGTAATAAGGCCGCTATTGTATTCACTCCTGAGACTGAAAGCTGGACGGTGATTGCAAAGGCCTAATGTCGCTTTAGTGCGGCAGTTTAGATATTACGCAGCAATGCAGATGCTTAGAATTTGGAGCAGTTAGTTTGGCAATAGTGACAGATCACACTCTAGATACTTGCGGACTTTTTTGTCCGGAACCGGTCATGATGTTGCACAATAAAATACGCGATATCTCCCCCGGCGATGTCCTAGAGATTGTTGCCACTGATCCGGCAACAACGCGGGATATTCCCAAGTTTTGCACTTTTCTCGGCCACGAATTATTGGCTCAGGAAGACAGTGCGGGGAAATACCGCTACTTCGTCAAAAAGGTCTAATCGCGTCCGCGTTAAGTGTTTCTTTCTAGGTTAATAACTGGCTTAGGGCTCGCGTCGCAATGTGGCCGCCCGCTTTAATTTGGTTGGCAATATGGTATTGAAAGAAGTATCTGAAATTGGCTTGTTGTTGAGCGGCGTATAGGCATTTGTCGTTGGCTAATATCGGCGAATGGGACGCGAGACTTAAATCAGCAATCATGGCCTGGAGTTTGCCGTCATTGTGGAGTCGCCAGCTAATCACCGGTTCTAGTATGAATTGCTGGTCATCGCTGAGCAGCGCGGCATGACTGCCGATAAGGTCCGGTATTTCTTGAACAATAGCTTCGCTAGCGCTTTGCGGGTACTGGCTCATGGCGTCTAGTGCGGCAATATGGTGCGGCGGTGTGTCGTTAAAGTGTCGGCTACTGCGGGGATCATAATAGCCCTGGGCTAATCCGGATTCGGGATCTTTGAGGTCAATACAGCGATGAACGCGATTGAGCCAAGGTAGCACCGCAACATTTTGGCCATTGGCCAAGCGTGCCCATCCCAGAATTTTTATTGCGTAGAGTTTTTCACGAGTCAGCGCATGGTGCGCGTATAGCAGACAAAGACCCTCGTATTC
>NZ_JBLIKC010000051.1:0-5103 GCF_047636175.1 Zhongshania sp.
TGCGAAAGAAAACGCGGCGTGGGATCAGTTTAAGAGTAATTCGCGCCGCTTATAAATCTGTCTTGCGAGAGTTGTCGTCGAGGAAGTAGCTGGTGAATAATGGGGTTAAGCCATCACCGCCACCCCAAAGGGCCTTAGCGCGAGTGCCCAGTGCCTCGCGCGTTAATTCACCAATAACCAAATGGGCTATCGCAGCTCGAAATTCTTCAGGGTTCTGGGTTTTTTGACTGCCCGCCATTACCGAAGAGGCATAAATGATATCAATGAGCTCCCCCATTCTTGCCGTCACTGGGCCACCCGCGTCTTCCGCCAACATGGCATGAACCAAAACCCCTGCCATGCCTTTTTCTTCTTGTTCAAGTTGTCGTAAGACACCGAATATCTGCTGCATAGTGGTGGCGTAATCACCGTTTTGATTTGAGATAGTATCGAGCAGGCGCTCTCGGGTGAGTCGCAGGATGTCGTCAGTGACCGCGGCGATCAGCTCTTGCTTGGATGAAAAATGGTGAAGCAACGATGGCCGCTTAATATCGCATCGCGCCGCGATAGCCTCTAGCGGGGCGGCAATTCCCTGCGCGCCAAACTCAATGCGGGCGGCCTCTAATATACGTTGGCGGGTTTCCGGTGAGTTATTTTGTCTTTTGGGGCGTGCCATGGCGATCTCGTGACGTCTGATTAATTGGGTAGGCGGTCTGTGTTTATATCGCGGTATTTTCGCAGAATTCAAGCTGCTTGACAATTAATCTACTTGTGAGTAGATTAATTAAAATAAAAAAGCAAGACAGCTCTGAACCATCAAGGCATGACTTGCTGCTAACGGTTTCATTTATCGATTTAGTCGAGGACTTTATGGGCATTATTACTTTTGTAGAACATGACGGCACCCAGCATATGGTTGACATTGAAGAGGGTAAGTCCCTGATGCAAACTGCGATGGATAATCTAGTGCCCGGTATCGATGCTGACTGTGGCGGTTCATGTGCCTGCGGCACCTGCCATGTCATCGTTGATCCTGAATGGGTGACTGCGCTTGGTAGTGCTAGTGAAGAAGAAATACTGATGTTGGATATGACACCTGAAAAATCTGCTAGCTCGCGTTTGTCTTGCCAAGTAACAACCTCCGCCTCCATGGATGGCATGGTTGTTCGTCTACCTGAATTTCAAATGTAGAGTCTGCTACAGTTGGGCATAAAAATGCGCTCTAGAGCAATAATAAAAACTTTTGCAGGGTTGGAAAACATATGAATATTAAATCAGTCGTCATTGAAAAAGGCACTTCAATAATTGAAAAGAGCGCTGCTGTGGTGCCTATTCATGTGCAAATTAAAGGTGCTCATTTATATCAAAAGGCTAGGAAGAAGATTTTTAAGATTCAGGACTTCCCACCCTTTGTTGAGACGGATATTCCCAACGTGGCAGACCTCGAACTCAAAGATATCGACGTCAGCAACCCATTCCTGTTTAAGCAGAACCGGTGGGAATCTTATTTTAAGCGCCTGCGCGACGAACGCCCGGTGCACTATCAAAAAAGTAGCCGCTTTGGGCCATTCTGGTCGGTTACCCGTTATGAAGACATTATGTTTGTCGACAAGCACCACGAGTTGTTCTCGGCCGAACCTATTATCATGCTGGGCGACCGCCCTGAAGGCCTCCATGCCGACACCTTTATTGCCATGGACCCTCCTAAGCACGATGTCCAACGGCAGGCCGTTCAAGGTGTTGTTGCACCGCAAAACCTCAAGGAGATGGAAGGTCTGATTCGCAGTCGAGCAGCAGACGTTTTAGACAGTCTCCCCATTGATGAACCCTTCGACTGGGTAGAAAAAGTCTCTATAGAACTCACCGCAAGAATGCTTGCCACCTTGTTCGACTTTCCTTATGAACGACGCCGCGATCTGGCTGATTGGTCCGATGTTATTGGTGGCGGCTTGGAGCTGACCGGTGGTAAATCATCAACCGATCAGGGCTTTGCGGCAGCGGCAGAGGTCGCAAAAGCATTTTCGACGTTGTGGCGTGAAAAAGAGGCCAAAAAAGCCGCCGGTGAAAAAATGGGTTTTGATCTGATCAGCATGTTGCTGGCCAATGAAGATACCAAAGACATGATCAACCGTCCTATGGAATTTCTCGGCAACCTAGCGTTACTAATTGTGGGCGGTAACGATACCACCCGTAACTCTATGACCGGTGGTGTATTTGCCTTCAGTAAGTTTCCCGACGAATTTATAAAGCTCAAGAACAAGCCGAGCCTGATCCCTAATATGGTATCGGAAATTATTCGCTGGCAAACCCCGCTTGCCTATATGCGCCGTGTTGCCAAGGAAGACGTTGAACTGAACGGCCAAACCATCAGAAAAGGCGACAAAGTGGTGATGTGGTATGTGTCGGGTAATCGTGATGAGCGGGTTATAGCTCAGCCCGATGATTTCATTATCGACCGCAAAAATGCCCGTAATCATCTGTCCTTCGGCTTTGGTGTTCACCGCTGCATGGGTAACCGTTTGGCAGAAATGCAGCTGCGTATACTCTGGGAAGAGTTACTCAAGCGCTTTGATAATATTGAAGTGCTTGCTGAGCCAGAATATGTGCAATCGAATTTCGTAAAGGGCTATTCTAAAATGATGGTGAAGCTCACGGCTAAGGCATAGGCTGTGGACCTTCGTATAGCCCGTCATAGCCACGTTTTAAATGGTGTGGTCTTGTACTCGAAGGGACTTTAAAACTCGGCAATATTGCAGGCCTCGCTCTGCAATATTGTTAAGTAATAAACGAGGGTAGATAGGTTTATACCGCTAATATAATAGGATGCCAAAGTTTATATGATGAGTGTCGCGCTTCGGAGACTCATAACATGCTCTTGGTCCGTTTAATCTACGCCAGTCAGCCCTCTGAAAGTTTTAAGCTAGAAGATATTGAAAAAATAGTGGTGTCTGCGCGCCAGAATAACGTCGCTAAAGCAGTGACGGGCTTGCTGGATTTCAACCAACATTATTTTCTGCAGTGTTTAGCGGGATCGCGAAGTTCGGTCAATTAAATTCATCACAAAATTCTCCGCGATGGTCGCCACCAAATACTGCTGCTACTCGACTATACAGAGATAACCGAGTGGGATGTTTTCAACATGGGAGATGGGGGTGTCTGCCTGAAACGGAGACAACTGGAATGCTTTAAACGAAATTTTCAGGGCTGACCGAGCTTTCGCTTTACCATATGCGTGGAGAGAGCGGTCATAAAATGGTGATTGAGCTAAGAAAGGCAATAGCTGCGGTGTAAGGCTTGAATAAATGAGCGCAGGGGTCAAGAAACAACGCCGACGCTCAGATCTTTTCTTGTCTTCCTGCTATTCAGCAACTTTCTGCTCACGTAAAAAGCCAATGCCGCGACTCTCGGCGCCACCCGCCAGTGCATACGTTAGAAGGTGGCCCAGAACCGGCACAGTGTAGGTTTCTACCTTAACATCTTGCTTGTCCAATGCCTCTTTCATCAACGTCATTTGCTCGGGCTCGACGAGCTTGTCCCATTGGCCGTGATATAAAAATACCGCAGGTGAATTTTTAGCGACGTGATTAACCGGAGAGGCATTCTTCCATTCCTCTGTAGCGTTTACCATGGCTTCACCAATCAATTTACGCACCATTGGAGAGTTCGGCCATTTGGTGAGGTCTGCTGGTGTGCCGCCCGCGACGATGCCGCGTAAATGGGGTGACTGCGGTTTATCTAGACCTGCCATCAAAATTAAATGTGCGCCTGCAGAGTAACCCCAACCGTTGATATTAGTGGTGTCTACTTGATAGTCATCTGCATGATCATACAGCCAGGTGATGGCGTCTGAGACGTCGTTGACCGGTGCAGGATAGCGGTTCTGTGGCGCCAGCCGGTAGGTAATATTGAATACTACAAAACCCGCCTTAGCTAGTTTTGTGCTGACGCCGTCCATGGTTCCGCTGCGGTTAGTCCAGCCACCGCCGTGAACGACCACAACGGCCGGCTTTAGACCGTCAGTGTTGGGGATATAGAGATCCCCAGCTAAGGATGCTCCGTCGATCTTTTTATAGACTACATTCTTTGTTTTTTGGAAACCGGCAGACTTGTTAAAAGCCAATGTTGAGCAGGCTACAAGGAAGAGTAGTGCGGTAATAATGAGTAGAACTTTCATATTAGGTATCAGTTTGAAGACGGCGCCAAAGCGCCTAAGGTATATTAATAGTATTGTTAATATTAATGATAATCGAATAATGTACGAATATTACTGACAAGTCGATTTATCTCCAATCCGTCTCTTCGCACTTAATGATACTATGCCGACATCGTGCAGCGTCTTAGGGGAAGATCGAATGGTGAAGCTACAAATTGATATCGTGTCAGACGTTTCGTGCCCTTGGTGCATTATCGGCTACAACAGCTTGCAACTCGCGCTGTCACAATTAAGCAAAGAAGTGAGTGCAGACATCACCTGGCATCCCTTTGAACTCAATCCGAGTATGCCGGCTGAAGGCCAGGAAGTTAATGAACACCTCGGTCAAAAGTATGGCATCGATACCGCGCAAATAGAGCAAAATAGGGCGGCCATAAAGCAGCGTGGTTTGGATGTGGGCTATGAATTTGGTCATCGTGGCGGCGGCAGAATCTACAATACCTTCGATGCGCATAGACTGCTGCATTGGGCGAAACAAGAGAATAAACAAACCGAGCTTAAATTGGCGCTGTTTGATTTATATTTCAAAGAATCTGGCAATCCTAGCGATCATCATCAGCTCTTAAATACGGTGAGCAAAGTTGGTCTAGATACTGACATCGCGGCAGCTATTCTGAGCGCGGACACCTATGCGGAAGATGTTCGCAAAGAGCAGCAGCATTACCAAACCATGGGAATTTCGTCGGTGCCGGCGGTGATCGTCAATAACAAACACCTCATCAGCGGTGGGCAGCCAGCAGACGTGTTTGCAAATGCACTGCGCCAAATTAGCCAAGAGCAAGCCCAAGCCTAGGTGCGCCGGCACCGAATCGACATTAAGCCTGTTGTCGGCAGGTTTAAGCTAAACTGGTTTATGGTTGTGCGCTCAATTTAAGTAAGCGGCCATTCTCGCCATCTTCTAGTATAAAAAT